>NZ_JBFUPJ010000015.1:0-234232 GCF_041355175.1 Variovorax sp. RCC_210
TTAGGCTTCCTCATGACGCGTGAGATCGCGCATCAGAAGTCGTTCGAGAAGGCGCTGTACGCGATCACGCCCAACTTTCCGCCGGGCAAGCTGCCGGGCGATCCGCGCTTCACCAACGTCTATTTCGACATGTCCAAGGGCGGCGAGGTGCGCGGACCCTGGAACCAGGGACCGCAGTGGGAGTTCGTGGACGAGCCGGAACAACAGGTAGCCGTAGATGGAGAGGACGGCCAGGCGAGCGTGCAGCTCACGCCCGAAGAGGAAACCGCGGTCGCGGCCCTGGCGAGCCGAACAGCGTCCGATCCGCTGAGCGATCCGCAGACCGGGGCGGAGCTGGGCATGTCCGAGGACGCGGTGCTCGACCAGCTGAACGATCAGCTGAAGAAGTCGTCTTGACGACGCGGGTTGGCCTTGTCGAGGACATCATGTCCGTGGCACATCAAGTCAAAGGCCGGTACTCGATGCCGCCTTGATCGGCTCTGACCATAGGCGGAGCACTACGAGATTGCCAGCTAGACCTCGCTCCACTTGATGGCCACGAAGCTTGGTGCGAGGAGCGGCCCCTCCTTTGGCAAGCGCTTGGGGGCGATGGCAGAGGCCAGGAAGATCGAACCGGCTGAAGCCGCGAAGTGGCGAAGCGGCGACCCTGGCAAGACCGGGGTTTGCGTTTGGCTTCCAACCGCGTCGCTTTTTGGCATGTGCGTCAAGAAAGCTTCTGTCACAGGCCACCTGTCACATATGCAAACCATCCGAAGGTCCAGTGCTCGATCACCGAAACCAAGAAGAAGCCAAGAGTGATCCAAGCAACGCCATTGCCTTCGCCCGAGGACGCGCGTGAAAACCAAACCGCTCCCGCATTGTTGTTCCGTCGTGGTGCTTGTTGGAAATAGGCGTCGTGGCGCGCAAACGTGAAACCGGTCTCAATCCGCACGGGCGCGAGCCTCGGAGTCCTACTCTCCCATTCGGCTCTCCGTCTCCTTGATCCGATCTATCACTTGTTCCGGCGCTATGTCCTTCAGCAGTTCCTCGAACTCAGGATTGCGCGCCCCCGGCAGGTCCAAGCTTTTTGCAATTTCAGTCACAAGGCTCAATAGCCTGGTAATTTCGTGTTCTGCCAGAAGACTTACTTGAAGGTCCAAGTCAGCACGCTCATCTGCCACCTTGACCAGCCTGTTCTGACTAATCATCACGAAAGTGGAAATAAAGATGGCCTCGACTGAGGCGACCATTGCCAAAACGACAAACGTCGGATCAAATTTCGGAACAGGGCCGATCCAACCTAAATTGATGACAATCCAAGCACCGTAAATCACGACGTGCAGGTAGACAAAATTCATGCTGCCCGCCAAGCCGGTGACTGCATCTGCGACCCTGTCTTGCGTACTGGTTTCTGTACGCTTTACCTGTCGACGTTTTATCAGCGCCGCGATATTGCGGTCGATGACTGAACCACTCAAGGTCGGCTCAGCCTGGCCCGTCTTTGATGGAGCGTCAAACTTGTCGCATTCAGACTGTTCTTTCAAGCGCCCTCCTAACGGCTTGCGTTCCGAAATCAGGTTGCCAAGCTTTTCACCAAAACAAGCCCCGCGGCAGATTGGGGCTGGATGAAAAAGAACAGCGAGCTGCGTCTCCCGTGTCGGTCGATCTGGTACCGGCAAATGGCGTGCCTAAAGCACTGCACCGCCCTCGTCCAAGCCTGGTCCGTGCGCCTGCATTAGGAATCTACGGTTGCCCAGGAGGACTGTGTGCCGACCTGTAGGAAACGACACGAAGCAGCGTCACGCGCTCGATGCAGAGATGAATGCGTTGAAGGACCGGATGGTTACCCCGCGCTTCTGGACGAGCGACGCGCTTTCCTCAACTGACGGTGGCTAGATTGCGAGAGCACCCGAAGTGGCTCGCGTAAACATCGACCGATGCAACAAGTCATCGGTCTGGTCGAGCCGCTGAGAAACACGGGAATCGAAGTGCCATCTTGTTCTGCTCGACAGGCCATTTGGCTCGGGCGACCTCATCACGCCAATGACAGTGCCACCGTCCAGGCGACGGTCGGGTCGTTCAAAGCAAGGGTTGTCGAATGGCATGCGATGTCGGACCGTATCGGGTCGCGTCATGGCCTATCAATTCGACACCAACTGGACTTACATCTCGCACTTTGCCGGCGGCGTGGCCGGGCCGCTGCTGCACTGCGCAGGTGCTGACCGCACTCTTCCTTCTTGACGTGACGCTCTTCGGGCGCGCGCGGTTCCGAGCCGGGCTGGAGCTACCGGGTCTTTCCCGCAAGGTGCGGCATGGCGACGGCCACCACTGACGGCGCAGAGGGCGAGCCGGGCAAAGCTGCGCAAGTGGCCGCGGCGCATCAGCTGGCTGGTGGCGATCTGGCCGACGGGCGTGACGGCGCGCTTCCCGCCGGCCGCGCGTTCAAATCTGCCATGGGGCGGCCCGCCTCTCCCGCCAGCGGCCACCCAGCCGCATCGTTCCTCGGCGCAGGCGCTAGCTAGCGCGGCCGGCGGCGTCGGTGCTTCATCGTCACCGCGACCAGCGCCAGCACGGCAACGCCGACTGCGGCCTTGCGCGCAGCGCCCATGGGGTTGTGCCTGAACTCCGCGCGGCCGCCCATTTCGGCGTACAGGTTAGGCACATGGCCGCGCGACAGATCTTCGATCAGGCCCTCGCCCACATTCACTCGGTCGGCCAGCAGCAACAGCATCCAGCGCCGCAGATCGTTCTCGGAGTGCCGGAACGCATGGCGGCGCAGCCAGCCGCTCAGGCCCGAAGGCGGCAGCGTCGTGCCGAAGATGCGCGTGATGCCGGGGCGCTCGGTCGAGCACAGCACCTCCACATGCGAGTGCTGCTGCTCGGGTGCACCCACCGGGTTCGGCAGACGCGGCGGCGTACGTTCCATAGGATAGGCGGGTCGGTTGGCGTGATCGAGGTCGGCGCCCCATCCGACAATGTGCGCATGGCGGCCGACGTGGCGCGCGGGGCTCTGTTCTTGCGTGTCCGTGATGATCATTGCGGTTCGCTCCGTTGAGGAAAATGGCCATCGGTCTTGCTACGCGGCCAGCGACGCCGGCGGCACCAGCACCGTCTTGATGCAGTTGTCCAGCTTGCTGGAGAACAGGTGGTAGGCATCGGCCACGTCGCAAAGGCCGATGCGATGCGTGATCACGCGCTTGGGATCGATGCGCCCGGCCTGGATATGTTCGATCAGGCGCGGCAGATGCCGCTTCACGCTGGCCTGGTTCATGCGCAGCGTGAGGCCCTTGTTCAGCGCATTGCCGATGGGTACCGCATTGAAGGTCGGTCCGTACACGCCCACGATCGACACCCGTCCACCCTTGCGGACCGAGTTGATGCACCAGTGCAGCACGGTCGCCGCGCCCCCCTGCAACTTGAGCTTCACGCCCAGCAAGGTGTGGGCGAAGCTGCCCGCGGCTTCGCAGCCCACGCAGTCGATGCACACATCGGCGCCCAGGCCCTCGGTCATCTTCTTGATGTGGATCGCCATGTCGCCCACCTGCTTGAAATCGATCACCTCACACTGCGCGTACTGACGCACGAACTCCAGCCGATACTCAACGTGGTCCACCACGATCACGCGACCAGCGCCAAGGAGCCACGCCGACTTGGCCGCGAAGATACCGACGGGGCCGGCTCCGAAAATGACCACCGTGTCCCCCTCTTTGATGTCGCCCATTTCCGCGGCCTGGTAGCCAGTGGGCAGCGCATCGGTGAGCAGCACGGCGTCATCCACGTCCATGTCGGGCGGGATCACCGTGGGGCCGACGTCGGCCATCGGCACGCGCACGTACTCTGCCTGGCCGCCGTCGTACCCACCCGTGGTGTGCGAATAGCCGTAGATGCCGCCCACGGCAGTGGCCTCCGGGTTGGTGTCGTGGCAGTTGCTGTACAGCTCTTTTCGGCAGAAGTAGCAATTGCCGCAAAAGATGTTGAACGGAACCAGCACGTGGTCGCCAGGTTTCAGATGCTGCACGGCCGAGCCGACCGCCTCGACCACCCCGGTGAACTCGTGGCCGAAGGTCGTGCCCACGCGCGTGTCCGGCACCAGGCCGTGATAGAGGTGCAGATCGGAGCCGCAGATGCACGAGCGCGTGACGCGCACGATGGCATCGCCCGGATGCTCGATTTCCGGCTCGGCCTTGCGGGCCGCGCGCACGCGGTACGGACCGCGATAGTTCATTGCAAGCATGATGAGTTTTCCTTGTGGGTCGAAAGCAGATGCAGTGCATGGCAAGCCCCATGCCCGAGCGTGAATGCCCGCCGGGCCGCGCCGCCGGGCACACCGCTTGCAGGTCGGACTCACATTCACCGAAAGGAAACGCCCCATGTCCATAATTGACAAGCCCCTCGACCAGCAAGTCATCGTCATCACCGGCGCTTCCAGCGGCATCGGACTGTGCACGGCGCAACTTGCCGCGCAGCAGGGCGCCAGGCTGGTGCTCGTCGCGCGCAGCGGCGAAGTGCTGCAGCGTCTCGCGCAGGACATCAATGAACAAGGTGGGCATGCGGTATCCGCGCAAGCAGATGTGGCCGATCGCACGCAGATCGACCGCGTCGCACTGCTCGCCATCAGCCACTTCGGACGCATCGACACCTGGGTGAACGACGCGGGCATCTCGATCTACGGCCGGCTCGACAAGGTGAGCGAAGCCGACAGCAGACGTCTTTTCGACACGAACTTCTGGGGCGTGGTGAACGGCTCGCTCGCCGCGCTCCCCTACCTGAAGCTGGTACAGGGCAAGCTCGTGAACGTAGGCAGCGAAGTGTCGGACGCGGTGATACCGCTTCAGGGCATGTACTCGGCGTCCAAGCATGCGGTGAAGGGCTTCACCGACGCACTGCGCGTGGAGCTGGAGGACGTCGACAGGAGCGGCGTGACCGTGACCCTCATACAGCCGACCGCCGTCGACACGCCCTATCCCGAACATGCCCGCAACTACATGGACCAGGAGCCCAAGCTCCCTACGCCCATGATCGATCCGCTGCAGGTCGCCGAGGCCATCCTGAAGGCCGCCGTCAGTGGGGGGCGCGACATCAAGGTGGGCGGCATGGCGGTGATGAACACCGTGCTCGCGAAGGTGCTGCCCTCCGTGGCGGACCGCATGTCGGCCAAGCAGGTCGAGCGCCAGCAAAAGGGCGACCGGGAGCGCGATCCCGAGGGCGCGCTGTACCGCGCAGGCAATTCAGGACGCACCCACGGAAAGCACACCAAGGCGTCGCCAACATGACGGCGACCTGGGCGACTGCGCGCATCCCGCCTATGGCACCTGAGTCCTCTGCTCAACGAGTTGGGGCGCGGCTCGCGGGATGGTATCTGGGCGCTGCCTGGCGGGTATGTCGCGGGGCGCGGCGCAGATCAGGCGGCTGATTTCCTCGGCCGTGGGGGATGCGGGGAGGGTCGCCCAGCGCCAGACCGGCGTCAACGCGATCAGCAGACCGAGAACGAGGATCACTGCTTCGGCATTTCTTTTCAGGAACAGCATGTCAGTCGCCTCCGATCGGCGCCGACACCACACGAGCGCCCGCGGCTTCTTCCCGGTGTCTACGACTTCCGCTCGCCCACAGCCAGCCTCCCGCGCTCACCATCACCGCGCCCCATATCAAGAACCCCGTGTCCCAATAGGGGCGATGGACGAGGGAGACCACCTCGTTGACATGATGAATTCCAAGCAGGTGGTGATTGATGACCCCTTCGACCAGATTGAAGACACCCCAGCCAACCAGTGCTGCGCCCCAGATCAGTTTTCCAGACCAATACACGTGTCCCCGATGCGCAGCGCGCCACAACCGGTGCAAAGCGAGCACAACGAAGACGTACGTCACACTGTGAAAGATGCCGTCCCACAACGTGTTGAGGCGCAAATTTTCCACGGTTGTCGGGGGATACCAATTGCTCACCATGTGGTGCCACTGCAGCAACTGATGCAAGACGATGCCGTCGAAGAAACCGCCTAGGCCGAGACCGAACAGGACGCCCGCACTCACAGGGAACTGGCCTAAGGGGTTTGAGCGCACGGTGAATCCTTTCGACGATTGATCAAGAAACAGCCGCCGCGGCCATGCCGAGCCGGCATGGGCCGTCGCTCAAGGCCTCCTTAGGCTTCGGTTCCAGCGGGCCAGATGTCCCGTGCGGTGCCCTACCAGCAGCGCCACGGCTGTCAATGCGACGACGCTGAGCGCCACGGTGTTGCCCGACGCGGCGCGACCCATGTTGAGCGCAATCTCTCCGCTGCGCGGGCCGATCAGTTGCACACGGCGCTTGGTCATCTGCATGCCCAGTTCGCCCAACTCGTCAGACAACAGCCGCTCGGCCTCCGGCAGCACCAGCGTTTCTTCATCCGCCACGTGATGCATCACGTCGCGCATCAGCGCCATGACGGTTGCATCGTAGTCGCGCGCCTCCGGCTCCATCTGCCGCAGCAAGTTGATCAGCCGTCTCATCTCCTGGTGCTCTTGCAGAGATTCGGCGATCAGTTCGCCCTGCATGACGTTGCGCACCGCCGGGTAGAAGATTTCCTCCTCCAGCTGAGCGTGCACTTCGAGCGCTGTGCACATGGTGTTGACCAGCCCCTTCTTGACACGCACCGGTGCCCCCGACTTGTACTGGTGGAAAGTGGAAAGCACGTGCGTGTGATCCAGCCGGATCATGTTCGTCGCGCTTGGCAGGAGGCGTGAAAAAATGCTTGTCATGCGAAGACTCCAGGCAATTGAAGACGGGGAAATCAGACCAAGGTGACGAGTTTTTCCATCAGTTAGACCTTGCGCGCAGCCACTTGCTCGCGCATGGCGACCAGGCCCGAGCCGCTGGCTGCACGCGCCTTCACGACGAACTCGCTCTCGCGTTCCGCCGCTTCCTGGATCTGCACAATCCGGTCCATGGCGCTCGCATGCTCGACCTCGGCCGCGTCGAACAGGTCGGCTTTCTTGATGGCGCGGTCCAAGGCCGCATGAAATATTTCTTCCTCGATCGGTGCATGGACGGTCAGTTCGGTACCAATCTTGTTGGTCAACCGACGCTTCTCTTGCGCGACGAATGACGCCCGTGAATGGGTCAGTTGCTCGCACGCCTGGAACAGCTTCTTGACACCGCAGTGATGGGTGTCCAGGAGGATGCAGGCGTCGGCCTCCGCGCGTCGGCATGTGGGCATCGTGCAACTCCAGTTGGTCACTTGATTGGGAAGGCCGAAAGGTGAAATAGCACGCTTGCGGCCTGCGTAGGAAAACTTCGTTTTCGTCTGGCAGTGCACATCCGTCGCACATGCTGACGGAGTGTCGAGACCACACAGCGGCGTTCCATGGACACACACAAGATCAAGCGCATTCCTGCCCTTGCTCGCAGTGCCGTCCGGCGCGAAGCTTGAGAGATAGTCGCGGGGAACGGGTCGAGGGCAAAGGTGCCGGCGCCCGGCTCGAGGCCACGTGACCGGGCAGCTCCGCGCCATACGGCACGTGCCGGGAGCAAAGCATTCGTCGTCAGAGCGGCACCCAGTTCGGTGTGGTCGCCAGCGCACGGAAGAATGCGGCGGCATGGCGGTGCGCAATGTCGCCGTCCGTGATGCTCGGCAATTGCAGACCATGGAAGCCCATGAGTGCCCTGATGCGCTCGTCTCGCTTCACCAGCGCCATGGACCACTCCGGAAACTGCCGCACTGCAATGAAGGTCCTGTCTAGCACGACGGGAGCGCGATGTCGTGCGTCGGCTTCTATTCTTGCGTACAAAGCTTCGACGGCGAGTTCGTCGCCCTCGAGGTATTGGAGATAGACCGCGTCGAGCAGGCACAGCGCCCCCGTGATACCGGCCTCAGGATTCCTGGTGCGTGAAACCGTGAGGATTTCGCGCAGGTTCGTCGAGTTCGCTTCGATGGCTTGGCTGCCGTAGATGAGTCGCTTCAGCATCGTCAAATGCTAGCGCTACGCGAAGGGTCTGCGGCAAGCCGGCTCCGGGTACCCGCGAAGACGTGCGCGGCGCTAGCGAAAATTTTGAGACCGCCCGCTTGTTGGGAACAGGCAGGCCGTGCGCGGCCGGTGGGTTCGATGTGGCTTACCGCGCCAAGATGGTGGTGGAGGAAGCGTGGGGCACCAGTTGCACAGAGATCCGAGACGCCCGACTACATGGGCACATGATGTTCATCTCGCTCAAGCTCACCCAGCTGGACTGGTCGGCATCGTCGCCCGTGCCGAGACAGGACTAACGCCGGGCTATCAGGGCCACACAGGAGGGCTGCCCACCTGGTTGCTGAGGGCGAAGCGCTGCGGGAAATCCATGAAGAAAAGCGAAGCAAGCTCGCAGCCATCCGAAGCAACATTGACACATGCCGTCGACGATAGTTTTTCACTGGAAAGCCGTACTACGTTTTTGGAGGATCAGAGCCTACACCGTAGGTGTCGCGGCGCGTGAGCATCGCCTACATCAAGAGCTTGGAAGAGCGGTGAGGCGATGCGGACGCGGTTTCTAGATGGTTCCGCGCGTGGGAGCGAGAAATCGAGTTTTGGCATCTTGGATCTCACGCGCGTGAAGATCAACGGCGCAGCAGCTTGGTGCGCCGCCTACTACGCCGCTTTCCAGTACGCAGCGAAGCGCTTGACACTCGGCGAGAGTTTAGAAACCGTCTTACAGCTGAGACAGTTTGGTGACTGTCGGGTGGCGGCAGGGGTTGCTTTGGAGAACACCAATGGACATTCAACTGTTAATGCGTCTCGACCGCATGACGCCACCGCGAGTTTTGACCTCGCGGGCCGACCTTGCCGCCGCAGAGGAGCTCCTCAATAAGGGACTGATCGAAGCTTCGCACCAGACGCGGTTCACAAAGTCCGGCGCTGCGAAGCAGGCCATTCTGGTGAAGGTCATCACCGAGAAGGGAAGACTGGCCGTTGCGCAGGAAAAGACGCGTCCGCACGGCAATTCCGGCATCTGAAACGCTGTCGCGGACCTGCAGGAGCCGCTTGGAACGCCAGGTTGTGCAGGTGCACATTCGCGACGAATGGCCCACGCCGTCCATCGTCCCGGCGCAAACATCCATGGAAGTTTGCGGGCAACGTATGCCCGTTTGAACTACATCTGATCAGCTCGCTCAAGGCTTGCGGACGAGCGCCAACCCGGCGTGGTGCTGCTCATCACAGCCACGCTCCAGCTGGCGAACAACTTACGCCCATCGCGCACTTGTTGACGTCGTCGCCCCATCCGGCTGGGCACTCTTGGCAAGCAAAACATGCGAGACCCTGATGAGAGACGTCGATGTTCAGAAATGAACGAATCGAAGCGCGTATCTCCGCGCAGGACTTCCAAAGGGCGCGGCGATGGCATGCAGAAAGCTAGCCCCGGGATCCAGTCGAGGAGCGTCCTGGAGGTCTGCGCTGCGAGTCGCCCGGGGCAGCTCTGCCTCCTAGCGTCGTCTGGGCGCATCGGACGATTCGTTCACGCCAACGTGCCTGAACAAACACCGTATTCCTCTTCCTCTGGAAAGCACAACACGGCGGCCCCTCGCTTGATCGCATTGCTTTCTCTAGGGTTCGGCCTTGTCTCGATCTCCGTCCTCCTCTACACGGCGGCGGCGCGCTTGGCCTACGCAAAACTGAAGAGACGCAGGCTGCACGGCAAATAAAGCGGACCCGTGGGTCCGCCGTGCCAGCGCTTATTGGTCTACTGGTTTTTCTGACCGTGCCGGCCATCGTCGGCATGCTGCTGCGAACTGCCACCGCGCGAGCCGGATTGCTCCTGCTGTTTCTGTTGGCCTCCACTGCCGGACTTGCCTCCGCCACCGGAAGAGCCCGTGTTCTTGTGGCTCTGCTGGCCCGCCTTGACGTGCTGCTCGTGCGAGCCGCCGCGTGTCCCGCCCTGTTGATCGTTGGATTGAGCACCCTTGGTCATGTCGAATCTCCTGTGAAATGAATGAGAAACTGCGAGCGGCGCCAGCCGCGCGCACGGTGAACGGTATGGCGCGGCACAGCGCCGTTTGTAGGACAAGTTCGCACGCAAGGGTGGGGCGCCTTGAGATGAAAGCAGACCTGAGGCCAAGACGCCGAATGCCCCTGCAGCAGGTCTCACTGCGAGGAGAAACAGTCAAGCAGTTGACCCGCTTTCCGCTCGCACAAGTACCCATCCGATGACCTCGTCCAGCCAAGGCGTACTCCAGCCAGCTGTCTCCACCCCGGCAGAGCAGCACCCGGCCTCGAATGCCGGATCGACCGAGGTCCGACTGCGGCGAGGACTGACGCAAATGGATGGCCGTGCCCCGGCGGCATCTGCAGCGAGCAACACCACAACAGGCTGGTGACCACGGCCATCGCGCACCTTGGCAAGCTGGACGTACCAGTCGACGGCGACGTGCAGGACGCCCGCCTCACCGGCGTCGAATTCCATCGTGAGCGCGCGGTGGTTCAAGACGCTGTCACCGCCGGAGCAGGTGCTTTGGCACAGCCAAGCGCACGCGGTGAAGTCGGTCCAGCTGGTGACCCGGGTATTCCGCATGCGGCGGAGCCCGCGCTCATGAAGAAGGTCGCGGGCAGCTACGGCAAGACCTTCCACACCTGGCACAGCTGGCACACCGGCCTGCAGAAACAACTGCCCACCGGCGTGCGCCGGGTGATGATGAGCTTCACCGTCGACGGGCAGGGCGATGCCGCCATGGTGGCCACGCGTGATCAGCGCCTGGACACCGACAGCGCGCAATGCAGAATCGACCGCCAGGGCATCCAGCCACCGCCGGACGCATCTCAGAAGGGGCGCGCGGTGCAGTTACCTGACCCGACCGGCACACGGCGCGGCCATGGGCAGGCGCCGGTCGGCAGCTGTCGCTGAGGTACCGCGGCCGGGTGCGCGCAGTCACGGCGACGCAGACTCGCCGGTGCTGTGCCGCTTCACGTAGGCACGCGCTCTTTCGGCGAGCTTGTCCTCCGCAAGTTCCTCCGTGGGCTGGTTCAGACTTACGAGAAGGCAACGATGGACCCCGTGGCACCGCAGCTCCGCCCTCGCGTCGATGCTGCCGTCGTCGTTGCGCTTGATTTCCACGCGGCAGTCCCATCCTCTTTCCAGCTCGATGGGGAGGAAGTAGCGCGAACTCATCGCGCATTGCCTGCCGCGGAACGGCGGCGTGCGAAACGTGAGTGAAAAAGGTTCGGAAACATGCGAACTCCAAGAGTGGTCGAACGCATGGCAATTGCCATGCCCGCGCGATGCGGCAACGCGCGGACCCGCCCGCGGCGCGTCGTCCGACGGCATCGCGCAAACGGGGCTCCTAGCCTGCGGCACATGCAAGGCAGTCACCCTTCCACGGCATCTCTTGCCTCTTTCGCGCCGGCCGACGTCGTGAGCGCGGGGCTGTGCATCGGATGTGGAAACTGCGTGGCGGCGGCCCATGCGCTGCACTGCGACAACGGCGCGCAGATGGTGATGGACAGCCGCGGCGAGCTCAAGCCCGCCGGTGCGGCGCGATGGCTGGCCCAGGGGTCGCCCGGCTTCTCCCGCACCTGCCCCTTCGGGGCCGAGGCTTCCGACGAGACCTCGCTGGCCCTGGCGCTCTTCGGGGACGCGCGCCACGGCGACGAGCGGGTCGGCCGCTTCGAGGCCGCCTACGTCGGGCATGCGGCAGACGGCGGCTTTCGCGAGCGGGGCAGCTCCGGCGGCATGGTCAGCTGGACGGCCGCGGAGCTGCTGCGCGCGGGACTGGTCGATGCGGTGGTCCATGTAGCACCGGGCGGCGGCGGCCGGCTCTTCGGCTATCGCATCTCGCGCAGCGCGGACGAGCTCGCTGGAGGCGCCAAATCGCGCTACTTCCCCATAGAACTCTCGCAGGTGCTGCGCGAAATCCGGCGCGCGCCAGGGCGCTACGCCGTGGTCGGGGTGCCCTGCTTCATCAAGGCGGTGCAGCTGCTGCGTCGCGAGGACGCGTTGATGCGCGAGCGCATCGCCTTCACGCTGGGCCTGTTCTGCGGGCACATGAAGAGCGCCCGTCTGGTCGACAGCTTCGCCTACCAGATGAACGTAGCGCTGGCCGACGTGCGCAGCTTCGACTTCCGGCTGAAGGACGCCCGCAGGCCGGCCAGCTGGTACACCGCGCGCTTCGAGGTGCGTGACGGCCGTGCCGTGCAGCGCGACTGGTTTCATCTCGCGGAAGGCGACTGGGGCTCGGGCTTTTTCCAGAACGCGGCATGCAACTTCTGCGACGACGTGGTGGCAGAGACGGCGGATATTTCATTCGGCGATGCCTGGGTGGAACCGTATGCATCAGACGGCAGGGGCACCAACGTGGTCATTGCGCGCTCCCCTCGGCTGGCGCACCTGCTGGCGGCCGGCGTGGCGTCCGGCCGGCTCGTGCTCGCGCCTGTCGATGCGAACTTCGTGGCGCAAACCCAGGCTGCGGGTCTGCGCCAGCGGCGCGAAGGCCTGGCCTACAGGCTCGCCAGGCGGCCGGCGGCGCAGCGCCCGCGCAAGCGGGTGGCGCCGAGCGCGGGTCTGCCGCTGCGGCGCAAGCTCATCTACCGCACGCGCGCCGCCATCAGCGAATGGAGCGCGCGGCTCTTTCCACTCGCCCGCGCGGCCGGGGCGTTGAGGCTGTATGTGCTGTGGGCGCGCTGCATGCGCGCGCTGTACGGCGCGCTGGCGTACTCCAGCGGGTGGCTGGGCGCCTGGCTCGCGCGGCGAGCGCCGGACACCAAGACCTGAGTCGCGCCCGCGCCGACGGAAGGAAAAGTTGCCGCAAGAATTGCCGTGGGCGCTGTGCTGTGCTGTGCTGTGCTGTGCTGTGCTGTGCTGTGCTGTGCTGTGCTGTGCTGTGCTGTGCTGTGCGATGCAGCTGCAGCGCGACCTTGCCGGGCACGCCGCGTGCCGATCGAATCGCAATCCCTTTCTTTTCAGTTCCAAGCAAAATGGCCAATCCGCTTTCTCCCGATCTGGCGGCCACCGACCCGGTGCGACGGTGCGTGCACGAGGCGCGCAATGCGCTGGCCGCAATCTCCTCGGCCGGAGAGGTTCTGAGCCGCGCGGAGCCACCGCACGAACTTGTCCGAGAAGCCGGCGTGGTGGTGCAGAGACAGGCGCATCAGCTCTCCGCGCGCATCGCTGAAATCCTGGGCATGCTGCAGCCCGCTGCCGAGCCCTGCCGCGTGCTCGTGGTCTCGGACGACGCCCGCCTGTTGGTCAGGGCCGGCCGCGTGCTGGCATCCAGCGACTGCATGGTCGATTTCTGCGCCAACGTCGAGGAAGGGCTGAGCGCGATGCAGCAGGGCCAGCACAGGATCGGGGTGGTTGACGTGCGAACCTCACGCGGCAACGGCCTGGGTTTGGCCCAGCGCGCTCGCCGTTCGGGGTTCAACGGGCGGATTGTGGCGGTGTGGGGTTCGCAGTTGTCGAGGCACCATCAGGTCGAAGACGGACTGGCCGGTTTCGATGCCGTGCTGACCCGCAATTTCGATCCGTCGGCGCTGCGCGGCGCGCTCTGGCTCAACTAACCAAGGCACGCCCGATCCGTGTACGTTCACTCCGCCGGATGCGGGGCCCACGAGTCCGGCAGCGCGCGGTGCATGGCAGACGCGGCAATGGCCGCCCCGCCCATGGCAACAGCGATCTGGTTCAGGCCTACCGACACATCTCCCGCCACATAAAGGCCGGGCACACGGGTGGCATGGTGGGCGTCGGCCTGCACGTACCCGGCGCCGTCTAGCGAAGCGCCCAGGTTGCCCGCGAGTTCGGAATGCACCGTGACGCCCAGCGCGCAGTACAGGGTGTCGCAGTACGCGCGAACGCCTCCCTGGAACAACACCACGCGCTCTCCGACGCGGCGGATCGCCTCCACCGGCATGTCGTTCCACCGGATGCCGGCCCGCGCCAGTTCGCCGCGCTCGCGCTCGCCGATGTCAGCGCCCCCGCGTGCCATGAACAAGGTGATGTCGGCGCTGAAATGCCGCAGGTACAAGGCCTCGGCCACGCCGGCCGGGCCGTCCGCATAGACCCCGATCGAGCGCCCCGCCACTTCGTAGGCGTCGCACACCGGGCAAAAGCGCAGCAGGCCCTCGTCCAGCGCCGCACGCAGGTGCGTCATGACCGGCGGAACGTCGGTGACGCCCGTGGCCAGCAGCACAAACCGCGCCGCCACCGAGCTGCCGCCCATGTGCAGCCGAAAGCCCTCGGGCTCTCGCTGTACGAATTGCACAAAGCGGTCGAGCACCTGCACGGGGTACTCCCGCAGCTGCGTCCGCAGCGCGTCGCGCACCTCCGCGCCCGCAACTCCCCGCGCAAAGCCCGGATAGTTGTGCGTGCGCGGTATGCGGGCCACCCGGCTGTGGCCCGCATCAACCAGCACCACCGAGCGCCGAAAGCGCGCCAGATAGATGGCGCCCATCAACCCCGCGGGGCCGCCGCCGACCACGGCAACGTCGGCGCGCGCGGCGCGAGCGCGCGTGGCATCGGCGCCGGGTTCGCTCATGGGTGCGGTCGCGCGGGCGCGTCGAAGTCGGCCGCCTCGGGCGCCTTCATCGTGAGTTTGCGCAACGCGGACGCCAGCCCCGACAGCTGGTCGGCCTCCCGCAGGCAGGCGGCCCCGGAGCCGGGCACCGAGCTCTCTTGCGTTCGCGCGAGCCGGCGCAGGATGCTCTCCTTTTCCTGCAGCGCCCGCAGGCCGGTCCAAAGTGCCGCGTCGGCCACCTGCTCCTGCGTGGCGGCCAGAGTGCGCAGGCTGAACGCGTGGCCGGTGTGGCAGCGGTAGCGAACCAGGCGCTTGTCGTCCAGCTCGAACAGAACACCGCCGCAGTCCGGGCAGCTGAAAAGGGAAGGTTGGGCAATGGCTTTCAGATTCTCCACGGCTTGGTCCCCCAGAGCCACCGCGTACTCCCGGCGCAGCTCGTCAGGCGCGTCGAAGTGACGATCGTCGGGCATTGGCACGGCAAGCCGCAGCAGCAGCGCGGGCAGTTCGGCCAGCACAACCACGTGGTCGGGCTCCACGGCATCCAGTGCCGCGCGGGGCATGCTCGGCTCGTGCGCATCTTCCGGGTCCTGAACGACGACGGTGCCTCCGCAGTCCTTGATGGCGCGCAGCCCGGCGCTGCCGTCGTCCAGCCCGCCCGTGAGCACCACGCCGACGGCGGCCGGTCCGCAGGACAACGCAGCGGAACGAAAGAGCGGGTCAATGGCAGGGCGGGCATGGTGTTCCTTCGGTCCGCGATTCAACCGGACGACGCCGCCCTCGAGCAGCATGTGGTGATCGGGCGGCGCCACGTAGATGGTGCCCGCCTCCGGCACGTCGCCCTCGCGGGCCTGCACCGCGCGGTTGGCGCCGCGACGGTTCAGCAGTTCCGCCAGTTCGCTCCGGCGTGCGCCGATGTGCTGCACGAAGAAGATGGGCGACGGAAACCCGGCCGGCAGTGCCGCCACGAGGTCGAGCATTGCGTACACGCCGCCCGAAGACGCCCCGATGAATATGAAAGGCGTGCGCCCGGGCTGTGGCTGAATGGACATCTCTCGCGTTCGAATTTCAGGCATCTGTGGTCTCCCTGCGGCAATCCGCGTGCCCGCGGACGGCCTGGTCTATGGTGCCGCCGAGGGCTCCCCGTCGGTGCGGCCTCTCGTGCGAAGCAGGCGCTGAACGTCTGCGGCGGCCACCGGCTTCACCAGGTGCTCGTCGAAGCCGGCCTCCAGGGCCGCGCGCTTGTCGTCGGGCTGACCCCAACCGGTGGCCGCCACCAGGTACATGCCGCCGCCCCAGGGCTGCGCTCGGATGCGCCGCGCCACCTCGTGGCCGTCGATGTCGGGCATGCCGATGTCCAGCACCACCGCCTCAGGGCGGAAGCGCTCGGCGATCGCGAGCGCATCGGTGCCGTTGTGCGCCGTCTCCACCGTGAAGCCCGCGAGCGCGAGCATGCGGGCCATGCCCCACACAGCGTCCACGTTGTCGTCCGCCAGCAGGACCCGACGCGCACCGTCAGCGCCCGTCGCATCTGCGGCGATCGGCAGCGCCGGCGCGGGCGTTGGCGCTGATACGGCTGCGGGTTCCGGTGCCGATTCCGGTGCCGCTGCCGCTGCCGGTGCCAGCGCCGGCCCGGCGCTCGCGCGCGGCCCCGGCTGCGGAATGCGCACGGTGAAGCGGCTGCCGCGCCCCTGCCCGTCGCTTTGTCCGCGCACGGTGCCGCCGTGCAGTTCGACGATGCTGCGCACCAGCGCCAACCCGATCCCGAGGCCGCCGGCGGCCCGCGCGTGCGCGTGCTCGCTCTGCGTGAACATCTCGAACATGGCTTCCACCGTATGGGGGTCCATGCCGATGCCGTCGTCGGTCACCTCGAACACGGCCTCGCCCTTGTCGCTGCTCACCTCCAATGTCAAATGGCCGCCATCGGGCGTGTACTTGGCGGCATTCGACAACAGGTTGGACACCACCTGGGCCAAGCGGATCGGGTCGGCGTCCAGCCATATGTCCTGCTGCGGCGCGACATGCACGCGCAGCACGTGCCCGGCCCGCTCGATGAGCGGTCGCGTCGCCTCCACGGCCGCATCGGCAATGTTCTGCGCGCTCACCCGGTCGCGGCGCAGCACCAGCCGCCCGCGCCGCAGGCTGGACACATCCAGCAGGTCGCCCAGCAGCACTTTCATGGCGGTGGACTGGCGGCGGATCACCCGGGCCGCGCGCGCCTGGTCCTGCGCGGGCAGCGACTCGGGCGCAAGCAACTCCGCCGCGCCGCTGATGGAGGCGAGCGGGTTGCGCAACTCGTGCGAAAGCACCGCCAGAAAACGGTCCTTGGCGGCGTCCGCGGCTACCAGCGCCTTGCGTGCGGATTCGTTGGCGCGCAACGCGTCCAGCAGCTCGGCGCGGCTTTGCTCCACCTCTTCTTCGGCGGCTCGCTGCTCGCTCTGGTCGCGCAGCACCTTGACCATGCCGATGACCGCACCCTCGCCGTTGTGCATCGGCATGAGCGCGCCGCTCGCCCAGAAGCGCGAGCCGTCCTTGCACTGGTGCAGGCGGTCGTCGGCGGCGCGCCCCTGGGCCAGTGCAATGGCCGCCTCCTCCTGCGGCGCGCCGGCCGCGCGGTCCTCGTCCGTGAAGATGATGTCCCCCAAACGCCCGAGGATCTCGGCCTCGCTGTAGCCGAGCAGCCGTTCGGCGCCGGTGTTCCAGCTCTTCACTCGGCGCTCGAGGTCCATCGAGAAAATCGCGTAGTCCACGGCGTTTTCAAGCACCAGGCGAAACCGCTCTTCGCTCTCGCGCAGGGCGTCCTCGGCGAACTTGCGCTCGCTGATGTCGCTGCACACGATGAGCGCCGAACCGGGCCGGCCCTCGGCATCGGTGAGCACCGTGACGCTCTTGTGCAGCCAGATGAACGAGCCGTCCCTGCGCAGGTTGCGGCACTCGGTCTGGAACGCTTCGCCATGCTCGGCCAGGCGCTCGAACAGCAGCCGGGCGGCCTGCCGGTCGGCTCCATGCACCAACTCCAGCGCGTCCGTGCCGGCGAGCTCGCGCTCGTCGTATCCCATCAACCGGCAATAGCAGGTGTTGGTGAAGGTGAGCGTGCCGTCCAGGCGCGCCTGGGCTACCCCGACGGAGGCTTGGTTGACGATAGCGCTGAAGCGCTCCTGCGACTGCCGCAGCGACTCCTGCGCCTCCTTGCGCTCGGTGATGTCCACGAAGGTCAGCACCACGCCGGCAATATGGTCCTCGATGGTGCGGTAGGGGCGCACCCGCGCCAGGTACCAGCGCCCTGCATCGTCGCCCACTTCACGCTCCGAGGGCTGCAGCGTGAGAAGCACGCTGCGCAAATCGCTGGTGAGCTGCGAGTAGTCCAGCGGCGTGGTCAGGTCCGACAGCGGGCGTCCTACGTCGGTGGCGATGAGCTTGAACACCGCCACCGCGCTGGGCGTGAAGCGCGTCACACGGAACTCGCGGTCGAGAAAGACGGTGGCGATGGCAGTGGCGTCCATCAGGTTCTGCATGTCGCTGTTGGCATGGCCAAGGTCCTCGACCTTGCTCTTGAGCTCGTGGTTGACCGTGGTGAGTTCCTCGTTGATCGACTGCAGCTCCTCGCGGCTGGTCTCAAGTTCTTCGGTAGCGGAATGCAGCTCCTCGTTCATGGCGTGCAGCTCTTCGTTGCTTGCCTTGAGTTCTTCGGTGGAGGTCTCGTACTGCTCCACGGTTTCGCGCAGTTGTGCCTTCAGGCGTGCCACCTCGCGCTCCAAGTGTTGGGAGATGGGCTCGGCGTCCACCCGCGCCACCAGCAACTTCGGCTGCTTGCGCGGCTGCGCCTCGCGCTGAAGCGTCACCAACAGGCCGCCGCCGAAGTCGTCCACCGGCTGCACCTTCAGCGACACCTCGGCCTGCTCGTCGCCCAGGCGCACCGGCACTGGCGCCACCTCGACGGGCATGCGCTTGTCGCCTACGTGGTAGAGCGCCGTCTGCAGCTCAGCGCGCAGGTCTGGCACGATCGCGCGCAGCACGTTGCGCGAGGGTTCGCCGCCCGAAAAATGCAGGAACTGCGTGGCACCGGGCGAGATATGCAGCATCTCGTGCTCCGCGTCCACCAGGATGGTGGGCGGCGCGAGCCGGTCGAGCAGCTTCAGGTGCACCTCGGTCCATGTCATGGGCCGTCCGTCGCTTTGAGGCGGCTGCCCGCTCTGGCGCAGCGCGTGCGCCACCGCGAGCGTTGGAATCACCGGGCCCGAGCGCTTGAGGTCCAGCGCAATGGCCGCGCTGCTGCGCCCTGCGGGAATTGGCAGCACCGCGCGCGCCACGTGGCGCTGTGCGTAGAGGCGGTGCTTCCTGTCAATCAGCGCAAACAGCGGGCTGTTTTCTTCCACCGTCTCCGAGGCACCCAGGAAGAGCCGCCCGCCGTTCACCAGGGAAAAATGCAGGGTGTCGAACACGCGCGCCTGGGCGTCTCGGTTCAGGTAGATCAGCAGGTTGCGGCAGGTTGCCAGGTCGACGCGGGAAAACGGCGAGTCCGTCAGCACATCGTGCACCGCGAACAGCACCATCTCTCGCAGGTCGCGGCGCACCCGATAGCCGCGCGGCTCCCGGACAAAGAAGCGGCGCAGGCGCTCCTGCGACACGTCTGCCTCGACTGCCGACGGGTACAGCCCGTCGCGCGCGATGCGGATGGCGTCCTCGTCGATGTCGGTCGCGAAGATCTGGATCGAGGGCGGGCTTTCCATTGTGCGTGCATGCTCGCTCAGCAGCATCGCCAGCGAGTAGGCCTCCTCGCCGGTGGCGCAAGCCACCACCCACACGCGCACGGTGTCGGAGGCAGACTTGTTGCGAAACAGGTCGTGCACGATGCCTTCGAGCGCATGGAAGCACTCGCTGTCGCGAAAGAAGTTAGTCACGCTGATCAGCATGTCCTGCAGCAGCGCGCCGGCCTCGCCTGGACGGGTGCGCAGGCAGTCGAGGTAGGCTGCGAGGTTGTCCACGCTGTTGACCTGCATGCGCCTCCCAATGCGCCGCAGGACGGTTGCACGCTTGTAGTCGACAAAGTCTCGCCCCGTGCGGCTGCGCACGAAACCCAACACCTCGCGGAACGCCGCCTCGTCGGCCGGCTCGACGGAGACCGCCGGGCCGCCCGCGCCCCTGGCCCCGCGCGCGGCCGCCTGCACAGCGTCCCTGCCCATGCCACCGGGGTCGTCGGCGCTGTCCGGCGGCAAGATCTCCGGCGGCAGCCTCAGCCGGGTCTCCATGCGCAGGTAGCCGCGGATGCGCGCGCCGATCTCGCGCACCGGCAGCACCCAGTCGATCATTCCGGTGGCGATGGCCGACTGGACCATGCCGTTGTGCGAGGCCTCCTCCGGCTCCTGCGCCACGGTCAAGCCGCCGCGCTCCTTGATGCGCTTGACGCCGATGGCGCCGTCCCCGTCCACGCCCGACATCACCACCGCGACGGCATGCGGCCCGTGGGTGTCGGCCAGCGCACGAAAGAAATAGTCGACGGCCACGTGGCGACCGTGGCCCGGGGGGATATCGGCCACCTCCAGGAATTTGCCGCGCGTGCGAAGCGCCTTGCCCGGCGCCGCGACGTACACCGTGTTGGGCGTGATGCGCTCGCGCACAGAGACCGGCACCACCCGCATCGACGTGGCGCGCTGCAGTTCCTGCGCCAGCGCGGCCTCGTGAGCGGCGGACATGTGCAGCACCACGACGAAGGCCACGCCGGTGTCCGGCGGCGTCGTCTCCAGCAACGTTCGCAGCGCCTCCATGCCGCCGGTGGACCCGCCAAGGCCCACCACCGGCAACATGCTGTAACCCCGCGAGGGAACCGCGTCGTCGATCTGGTCGGCGAGCGCCTCCTCGAAGTGGTCGGGTGTCAAGTCGTCCAAGCAATTGCTCCCGTCTTGCTGCCGAGGGCTGGATATTGCGGCGAATTGCCCAAGCGCCGCCGACCCTCACGGCGGCGCTCGGCTTGCAGGCGGTGCAACTTCATCGCTGGGACTCCTTCGGCCGGTTGTACGGTGTCTTCATGCTGATGCCGAGCAGCGCAGCCGTGCGCCTTGTGGCGGCCGCAGCTCTCGTAGGTTGCCAGGATCAGCTGCCGCTCGACCTCTGCGAGCTGGCTTCCCACCTGCACGGCGATGTGGCTCTTGCCGTCCGTGCCTGCAATCTGTAACGGCGCCAGCGCCTGAGACGCGGGCGCGGTCCAAGCGGCGACCAAGGCGGCCTCCGAGGCCGGCACCCGCGGCATTGCCTCCGCCATCGCCGGTGCCGTCCGCACCACTGCCGGCAGCCATTGCTCGTCGATCACGTCGCCGGCGGCCATGACCCAGGCGCGCTGAACCGCATTGCGCAATTCGCGGACGTTTCCTGGCCACGGGGGCACCGCCAAGCGCGCGCGCGTCCCGGCGGTGAAGCGCTTGGCCCGCCCTTCTTGGCGCAAAAGGACTTGCATGAAGCTCTGGGCGATCAGGCTGACGTCCTCGCCCCGTTCGCGCAGCGGCGGCAGGCCAATGGGAAACACGTTCAGGCGATCCAGCAGGTCTTCGCGCAGCTGTCCGCGCGCCGCGGCCGCATGCGCATCGCGATGGGTGGCCACAATGATACGCACGTCGGTCTGTTGCACCTGCGCCGAAACCACCCGCGTGAAAGTGCCGCTTTCGAGCACGCGCAGCAGCTTCACTTGAAGTCCGAGCGGCATTTCCGTGACCTCGTCCAAGAACAGAGTGCCGCCGTGGGCACGCTCGACGAAGCCCTGGTGCTGGCGCTCGGCGCCGGTGCAGCTGCCGCGCTCGTGGCCGAAGATCTCGCTCTCGATGAGATGCGGGGAAAGCGCGCCACAGTTCACCGCCAAGAAGGGTTGCTCGCGCCGCCGGCTCAGGTCGTGCACGGCGCGTGCAACCAGCTCCTTGCCGGTGCCGCTTTCGCCGTGGATGAACACTGTCACGGCGGTGCCCGCCACGCGCGACACCTGCCGGTATCCCCTCTGCATGACCGGCGAGCGGCCGATGAGATGACCAAAGCGGTCGGTCTCGCGCCAGAGCTCCTGAGCCTCGTCGATTTCCGCGCGCAGCTGCGAAGGTGCAATGAGCCGCGAGAGCAGGCCCTTCCGGTGCTGCGGGTTGATCGGCTCGACGAGGTAGTCGGCCGCACCCATTCGCAGCGCGCGAATAAACGGTTCCAGGCTGGCTTGGCCGGCCATAAGAATCAGGACGGCGTCATCGGCAAAGCCGCTCTCGCCCATCAGGTCGAGGCCGCTGCCGTCGGGCAGGTGCAAATCCAGCAGCACCACCTCCGCCGGCTGCATGTCCACCCAGCGCCGCGCCGCGGCGAGCGAAGACGCGCAGATGACACTGTGGCCAGCGCGCTCTACCAGGGCGGCAATCGGGCGGGCTGACACTTCGTCGTCTTCAACAACCAGGGCATAGGCCACATTTTCTTTCCGTTGCTTGGAGACAGGCGGCGGCTGCCCCATTCCAACGTGAGCGCTGCCTGTGCCTCTCCTGAGTCTCGAATGATTTCGCGATTTCACGCGGCGGCGGACGGCTCAGTCGGCCAACTGTCGTGCGAGATCATGCACACGCTGTGTCAGCGTAGTCATACGCGCGACCTGCCGCTGCAGCACATCGGCGACCTCGTCGCGAGTTGCGTTGTCCTCGGCGGTGCGCAGCAATTCGAGCGAAATCGCCATGGCCCCGATGGGGCCACGCAGATCGTGATCGATGGCATGGGCCTCCCGCGCAAAACGCGCCTTGATCGCCTGCCGCGCCATCAGTGCGTCGTCTATCAACTCGGCGCGGTGCACCGCCACGGCCAACGCGGGGGCGGACATGCCCGCATAGGCGGGTCCCGAGACGGCCGCTTCCAAGGGCCCGGGTGCGCCTCGCCGCGCCCACAAGAAGAGTCCCGCCAGCGCGGCGCACGCGCCCAGTCCCACATAGATCGGCGCCGCCGCCGCGCCCCCACGTTCGGGCGCGCCTCCTGCGCCTGCCTTGCCTGTTTTTGTTTTCATACCGAGAGTGTGAAGTAAGGCCCCCGCCGGTCTGCCCCAGCCCTGCGGCAAGTTTTGCTGCAAGCACTGCCGAGCTGTCGCGCCGACCGCCTGGGCTAGCCGGCCGGACGCCCGCCGCCGACTGGACTCGTTCCGTCTCCCATGCACGCCGCGCGCCCCTGCGCAGTGAGCCCCGTAACGATGGCGCGCGGTATGCGCCGCTCGCCCGTCTGCGACACCACGCTCGGGTCGGTCAGCGCCACGAGCAGCGAAGCGCTGCGCAACGCCAGAATCAGGTGGATGTCCTCCGGCGCCGAGCACACCACCGGCATCTGGCGGCGCGACAGCAACTGCAGCAACTCGTAGCACTCGACGGCCCGGTTGGCACGTGGAACAGTTTTCTTCTTCATGGGCGAAGGCTTCGCAAGTGGAGAACACGTGCTGCGTAGCAACCGCCGTGCCCGTCGCCCGTCAGCCGTCGACGTCAACCGCCGCTCTGGGGGCCTGCTCGCACCCCGAAGACGGACTTGAACTGCGGCTCGTACACGTCGCGCGCGCCATGCGCCTTGGCGTCGGGCACACACAGATATATCTCGTGGCCCGGCCGCGCCTCCACGCGAAGGCCGCTGGTGCGAAGCATCGCTTCCACACCGGCATGGTTGGGCGCCCACCAGTTGGTGGGGTCGCCGGCCAGCCGGTGCTCGATGAAGGCCATGCGCGGCCAGCCGCTTTCCAGCAGCGGGGTGCGGTCGTCGATGCTGCAATCGGGCGGCGTCGCATAGACCGAATCGCCCGGCATGGTGAGGGTCTGGAACATCATGAAGCGCCGGGTGCGTGCGGACAGCAGGTCAAGCGCCAGCAGCGGATAGCGCAGGTGATAAAAGACGCCCATGAACCATACCAGGTCGAAGCACTCGTCGCAGCGCGCCAGGTCGTAGACCTGCATGTGGCGGAACTCCACCTGCTCGTGCAGGCCGAACTGCCGCGCGGCCCATCGCGCCTGCGCGAGGTAGTGCTCGTCGACATCGATGCCGACCACGCGGGCGCCGCGGCGCGCCAGCTCGAAGCTGTAGAAGCCGGCGTTGCAGCCCACGTCGAGCACCCGCCATCCGCTCAGGTCTTCGGGCACGAACGGACTCATCTCCTGCCACTTGAAGTTGGGAAAGTCGCCACCGAGGAAATGCCGGGGCAGCGTCTGGGCCCCGCCAGGCAGGTGCAGGTTGTGAAACCAGGGCCCGAGCGCATCGATCTGCTGCTGCAGCGGGCCCTCGGGGTCGGCATTGACAGCGTTCGCGTCGTTCATGCGCGCGCCCCTTGCCCCTCTTGCTCACGCGAGCGAAGCAGTTCCCGCGCGTAGCCTTCCAGCTCGCAGGCGCGGTGCGCCGCCGTGTGGTTCGCCAGGATGCGCAGGCGCGCCCGCTCGCCGACCGCGCGGCAGTCTTCCTCCGACATGCCGCGCAGCAGGTGCAGCACCTCGGCGTGGGTCTTGGCCAAGAAAATCTCCACCCCCGGCGTCAGCAACGACCCGATGCCGCTCCAGCTGTCGCTGATGATCGGCGTGCCGCACGCGGCGGCCTCGAAGAGGCGCACGCTGGGAGACCACCCAGCCTGGATCATGTCGGCGCGCGTCACGTTGAGCGCGAAGCGCTGCCGGTTGTAGAAGGCGCGGTGCCGTACCGGCGGCAGGTGCGCCGTGTAGCGCACATTGTCTGGCCAGACCATGTCCTGCGGGTACTGGGCCCCGGCCACTTCGAAACGACCTTCGGGCCAAGCCTGCGCCGGCCTCAACAGCAGCGCGTCGAGCGTGGGCTGGCGATCGACACTGTAGGTGCCCATGTAGCCGAGATCCACCCGCTCGGCCTGCGCCACAGCGGCCTGGTCCGGGTAGTACAGGCTCGGGTCCACGGAACAGTAGAGCACCCGCGCAGCCGGCGAGCCGAACTCGCGCTCCAGCCGGGCGAGCGTCGGACCGCCCGTGAACGACAAGTACAAGTCGTAACCGGCGATCTGGCGCGCCTCCAAATAGGGCGTGCCGCCACGCGCCAAGCCAGCCAGCGTCACGGGCGTGTCGATGTCGTAGAACGCGCAATGGCCGGATGCCTGCGCCTGCACCCAGTCGCCGACGGCCACGCCGTCGGGTACGAACGAGCCGACGACCACCAGGTCGGCTGTTGCCACCGCGAGGCCGTGCTCGCGCTGCAGCTCGTCAAGGTCCGCATAGAGCGCGGTGCGCCCGAACGGAGGTTCCGGCATGTCGCGGTGATCGGCATACCAGGGCACGTCGCGCTCCAGGAACAACACCTGATGGCCGCGCCGGGCCAGTTCGCGAACCAGCGCGCGGTAGGTGGTTGCGTGGCCGTTGCCCCATGACGAAGTGATCGACAGCCCCAGCACGACGATGTTCAGCGGCGCATCGCCGCGCTGGCGCGCCGGGCCTTGATCCTTCAGCGGCAGCGCGCTCATGGCGTTACCTCCAGCACCCGCGCCGCGCTGCGCCCTTCGAGCAAAGCCTCCAGCTGCGCGGCCCGATGCGCGTAGGTGTGCTCGGCCAGCACGCGCCGCCGCGCGGCTTCTCCGATACGCCGCGCGGTGGCGGCGTCCAGCGCCTGCACGTGGCCGGCCACCTGCTCGCCGTCGGCCGCCACCAGCACCTCCCGGCCCGGCTCCAGGAACAGCCCGATGCCTTCCCAGGGGTCTGTGATCAGGCAGCCGGCCGCGCCGGCCGCCTCGAACACGCGCGTGGCCGGCGAGAAGCCGTAGCGCGCCATGCTATCGCGGCTGACATTGAGAACAGCGAGCGGCGTGCGGTTCAGTGCGTTGTGGTCCGCGGTGTAGACGTGGCCCAGGTGGCGCACGTTCGGCGGCAGCGGCTTGTCGCCCCACCCGCTGCCGCCGAGCAGCAGGCGCTTGTGAGGCATGCGTGCGGCCGCCTCGAGAAAGAACGCGTCGACGCGAGCTTCCCGGTCGGGCAGGCGGTTTCCCAGGAAGGCGAGCTCGGCCTCGAAGCGCGGGTCAGGCGCCACAGGGTGATGGGTGGTTGGATCAAGCGCGTTGTAGATCGGCACGCACTCGCTCGCACCGAAGCCGCGGTATGCATCGGCCACGGGTGCGCCGCCGCCATAGGTCAGCACCAGGTCGTAGCGCGGCACGAGCGCGCGGAACGGGTCGTGCGCGTCGCCGGCCATGCGGTCGAGCGTGGCCGGCGCGTCGACGTCCCAGAACGCGATGCGGGTGGCGGGGCCTTGCAGGCCGAGCACGGCCTCCTCGAGCAGTGCGTCGAACACGCCCACGCCGCTGGCCTTCACCACCAGGTCCGCGCCGCGCGCATGCTCGACCATGCGCAGCGCGTTCACCTCGCCTTCACCCGGGTAGACGATGACTTCGGCCCACTCCGGGTCTGCCATGTCGCGGTGCTGCTGACGGCCAAAGGCGTCGGGCTCGTAGAAGCGAATGCGGTGGCCCCGCTCGTGCAGCGCGCGCACCATGCCTCGGTAATAGGTGGCCGCGCCGTTCCAATAGGCCGACACCAGACTGGAGCCGAAGAAAGCGATGTTCATCCGGTTCTTCATGCGACATAGCTCCTCAATGGCAAGGCGGGTCCCGCACAAGGCGCGGCATCGGATGCGGATGCGGATGCGGATGCGGATGCGGATGCGGATGCGGATCCAGGTTCGGGTTCGGGTTCGGGTTCGGGTTCGGGTTCGGGTTCGGGTTCGGCTTCGGACCGGGGACTGTGCTGCGGCCCGAGCTCGTCGAGGATGGCGAAGAGTTCGTCCACTCGGTGCGAGCAGGTATGGCGCGCGCGCACCGTGGCGAGGCCTTCCTGCGCGAGCGAGCGGGCGAACGCGGGGTCCTGCAGCACATCGCGCAGATGCCGCTGCATCGCCTCGCTGTCGTGTGCCACCAGAAAGTCGCGCCCGGGCGTGAACAGGCCTTCGGCATCGCTCCAAGGGGCGCTGACCAGTGGAATGCCGCATGCGAGTGCCTCGAACACGCGAATGGTGGGAATGCCGGGCAAGGCCTGCACATACGGCCTGCGCGGCACGTGCACGGTTGCCTGATACCGGGCGAACACCTCTGGCACCTGGTAGTTGGGAAGCCAGCCGCTGAACTCCACGCCGGCCGCCAGCAGGCGGTCGAGGGCACTTTCGGGATAGCGCACGCCGTGCACGCGGGCCTTCAGCCGCAGGCGTCGCACGGGATCGAGCAGGAACTGGTTGATCTCCGCAGCGCGCTCGTTGTCGCCCCAGTTGCCGATCCACACGAGTTCGCCGGCGCGTGGCTCGTCGGGCATCGGGTAAAAGCGGCGCACATCGGCCGCCTCGTGCCAGGTCCAGGCGTGCTGTGCCCAGCCGCGCTCGCGGTAGAGGTCGCGAATCACGCCGCCGAAGGCCAGCACGCCGTCGTAGTTGGACAGGTCGTAGGCGGCCATTGCGCCCTCGTCGGTCACCGCGCGGTGGTGAGTGTCGTGGAACAGCAGCCGGTAGCGCCCGCCGTTGCGCCGGTGCAGGCCGATACGCCGCACCAGCGAGTGCTCGTTCCATTCATGCACGAGCACCACGTCGGCGCCGTCGAGCGCCACGTCAAGGTCGAGGCTCGCCCGGTCGTAGGCGGTGCTCGACAGCTCGGGATAGGCGCGCGCGAACCCAACGAGCGGCGCGCGCCCGTGCTCGGCTTCCAAGTTGGCACGGCTCCAGCCGCGGCGCGGTTCGAACACGGCCACCTCATGGCCACGTGCGACCAGGTCGCTGCACACGCCGCGCAAGAAGTGCGCGTTGCCGTGGTTCCAGTCGGATACGAGCGAGTGGCAGAACATCACGAAGCGCATTCTTTCTCCTTGGAGTCGTTGTCTGAAGGCGTGGCGCCGAGGCTGCACGTTCCCGCCAGTCGCGCGTAAGCGCCCAGGTAGGCATCCACCATGCGGTCGGGCGTGAAGAAGCGAGCGCGCGCCAGGGCGCGTGCGCCCAGGCACTGGCGCAAAGGCGCATCGTCGATCAGGCGCACCAGCGCCGCATGCAGTGCCGCGTGGTCGTCGGGGGCCACATAGAGCGCGGCGTCGCCCCACAGTTCGCGCAGGCTCGCCAAGTCGCCCAGCACCAGCGCGCAACCCGACAGCGCCGCTTCCAGCACCGATTGGCCGAAGGGCTCGTAGCGCGCGGGCAGCGCGTAGACGGTGGCCTTGGCGAGGCGCGCCGCCAGTTCCTGCTGCGTGAGTTCCCCAAGCGACCGCACGCCGTGGGCGAGCGCGCCGGTGTCCACAAGGCCGGGCGACCCCGGCTTTTCTGTTGCGCCGGCCACGCACACGGGCCAGGGCAGCCGCGAGGCCACGGCGGCGAGCGCCGCCAGGTTCTTGGCCTTGTCCCACAGCCGTCCGGCAGACAAAATCGCAGGTTCCTTATTTCCCGGTGCGAAGCACACTGCACTGCGCCCGTTCGGCAACACCAGGGCGCGCTTGGCCAGCCATGCGCCATGCTCGAAAGCGAGAGCCTCGCGCATGGCATGCGTCGGCGCCGCCACCAGACCGGCGCCGCCCAACCCGCGCCTCACCGCGTCGCGGTAGCAATTCCAAGAGGCAGGCGCCGCTTCGCCGTGCACGGCACGCCACCAGGACATCACGCATGAATGCGCCACCAGCAACGTGGGCGCGGGAAACGCCAGCGCACCGAAGGCGAACTGGTTCAGGTGCACGAGGTCCGGACGCAGCGCGTGCGCCAGGCTGAGCAGCCATTCGCCCGCGCGCTGCACGTCGTGCCACGGATCTTCCATCCACTCGAGCCGCCAGGCGCTCTCATGCAGCGTCAGGCCGCGGGGCAGGTCGGCAACCTGCGCGCGCTGGCCGCTCGACAGCGGCGCGCCCATGGTGGCGAGCGACACGCGCATCCCCCGCCCGACGAGGCCGAGCGAGAGTTCGAGCGCATGGTTCCACACGCCGCCGACAGTGTCCACCGTCATCAGCACATGGCGCGGGTGCCTAACTTGCGTAGATTGCATCCAGCACCTCGGCCACGTCGATGAAGCGTTCGGCTTCGGCGTCGAAGCCGCCGCGACCCTGCGCGAGCGCGCAGGCCCACGCCACAGCGGCGCGGCCGCCCCAGTCGTCGGGCGGCGCCGACAGCTGGGTACTGCGCGTGCCGTCGAAACGCTCGGCGACGAAGTCGTAGAACGAGCCGTCGACATTGCGCAGGGCGGCACCGCCCTGTGTGCCATGGAAGGTTGCCTCGATGACTGCGTCGCGCCCTGCCGACAGGTTCCACGAACACGCCAGCCGAACGACGCAACCGTTGGCCAGGTCGAACTGGGCCACCGCATGGTCTTCCACTTGCGACGACGGGAGCACCAGCCGCTTGCCGCCAGCGTGCAGCCGGCTCGACACCTGGGTGACTTTCGGAAAGCCGAGGCTCCACAGGGCCAGGTCAACGAGGTGGATGCCCAGGTCGATCACGCAGCCGCCGCCGGACAGCAGCGGGTCGCGAAACCATGGCTTGTCGGGCCCGTAGGCGTTGTGAAAAACCAGGTCGACGGCGAACACCTCACCAATCGCGCCCGAGGCGACCTGCTCACGAATGTGCCGCATGCCGGCGGTGTGTCGGTACGACAGGTCCAGGCCCAGCAGCCGGTCGGCGCGGCGTGCTGCATTCACCACGGCGCGTGTTTCGGCGACGCTGCGCGCGAGCGGCTTCTGACAGAACACGGCGATGCCCCGCGCCAGCGCCGCCTCGGCCTGCTGCGAATGCATGGCGCTAGGAGTCGCGATGACGAGCCCGTCCAGCCCGGCATCGAGCACCGACTCGAGCGAGTCGAGCCGCGCAGCTTCGGGCACCAGCACGCCCGCTGCGTCGCGCATGTCAGGCGCGGCATCGGCAATGGCGACGATGTCGGCGACGCCGCTGCGGCAGATCGCCTCCATTCGGTGGCGGCCGATCCAGCCGACGCCGAGAAAACCCAGCCGCGGCGGGCGCGCTGCGCTGCCGAACGGTGAGCCTTCGCCCGGTGCCGAGCCCAACGGGTCCGGCGCTTGCAGCGCCGGCGCCAGCGCGGCGAATAGCGCGGCGCTCATGGCGTGACCACCGCCTTGAGGAACCCGTCGGGCCGGGTGCGCGTCATTTCCAGCGCCTCGCCCAGCCGGTCAAGTGGAAAACGGTGCGTGAACAGCGGCGCGGCGTCCAGCGTGCCTTGCGCCATGAGCGAGATCGCGTCGCGAATGCCCTGCACGTACATGCGCGGGTCGCGCTCGTGCGCGTTCACCACGTCGATGCCGCGCCAGTTCCACATCTGCATGTTGACTTGGCGGGTGCCGTCCTGGTGGTAGCCCGCGACCACCAACCGGCCGCGCTCGCCCGTGAGCTCGCCGGCCAGGTCGAGCGGCCACTGCAGGCCCACTGCCTCGATCACGCGCTCGCACATGGCGCCGCCGGTCAGGCGCTTCACCTCCTCCAGGATGCGCCAGTGGTCCTCCATGGCCAGCGTATGCGCGGCGCCGGATGCGCGCGCCACCTCGAGCGCAAAGGGCCGGCGCGAAATCGCGATGACGCGCGCGCCGGCCTGCGAGGCCAACCGCGTGAGCACCGCACCCAGAAAGCCGATGCCCACGATGGCCACGGTCTGCCCTGGGCCGATGTCGCAGCGACGGAAGATGTTCACCGCGCAACCCAGCGGCTCGCCGGGCATTGCGACGCCGTCCAGCGCTGGCGGCAGCGGCACCACAGCGGTGGAATCGGCAATGTCATATTCGGCATGCGCGCGATAGGTGAGCGCGGCGACCCGGTCGCCCACGCGCAGGCTCTCCACGCCATCGCCCACCGCGGCCACCCGGCCCCAGCCCTCGTGCCCGGGCGCGCCCGCAGGCTGCGGGTACGTGAACCACTCGCGGCCCTCCCAAAGCGGCAGGCTCGATGCACACACGCCCGAGCCCTCCAGTTGCAGCAATACCTGGCCTGCGGCCGGCTCCGGACGCTCGACGCGCTGCAGTACCGCGGTGCGCGGCGACGAGATGACGCTGGCGTACATGCTCATTCCCCCGTCACCGCGAGCGCGCCGCGCCGGGTGCCTTCAAGGTCCGCGGCTTCGGCAGCTTGCACGGCGCCCGGTTCGGCCTGCGCGCGCGACGCGTGCAGCCAGCGACTCAGCCGCTCGATGCCCTCGTGGGCGCCCACGCGAGCCCGCCATCCAGTGGCGGCCTCGAAGCGGCGCGTGTCCGACACGTAGTAGCGCTGGTCGCCCGTGCGCCAGCCTTGCTGCAGCGTCGCGGGCCGTTTGCCTTCCAACGCTTCGATCCGGTCGAGCAGGTCGAGCAGGCTGATCACGTTGCGCGGTCCACCGCCGATGTTGAAGACTTGGCCCGCCAGTGCCTCCATTTGGGCGTCTGCAGCCAGGAAGGCCTCCACCAGGTCGTCCACGTACAGAATGTCCCTCACCTGCATGCCGTCGCCGAACAAAGTGATGGGCGCACCCTGCAGCGCACGCAACAGGAAGTGCGCCACCCACCCCTGGTCTTCCGTGCCGAACTGGCGCTGCCCGTAGATGCAGCTCATGCGGAACACCACGGTCTTCAACCCGAAACTGCGCGCGTAGTCATGCACGTACTGGTCGGCCGCGCCCTTGGAGCACCCATAGGGGCTATGGAAGTCCAGCGGACGCGACTCCGGGACGCCGTGCGCGGCAAAGGCCACGTCCATGGGCGCGTAGCGCTGCCCTTCGAGCCGCAAGCCGATGTCGTCGAGCCCGCCGTACACCTTGTTGGTGGAGGTCATGAGCACCGACGGCGCAACGGCCTGCGCACGCGCGGCCTCCAGCACGTTGAGCGTGCCCACGGCGTTGACCGAGAAGTCGTCGCGTGGATCGGCGAGGCTGGTGGTCACCGCCACCTGCGCCGCAAAGTGGAACACCGAGGCGACGCCCGCCATGGCACGACCGACGGCCGCTGCATCGCGCACGTCGGCCACGCACACCTCCAGCCGCTCGCGGTGCGCGTGCTGCAGCCAGGCAAGGTTGCGCTCGACGCCGGGGCGCGACAGGTTGTCAAGCACGCGCACGCGGCGCCCGTCGCCCAGCAGCCGATGCGCCAGGTTGGCCCCGACGAAGCCGGCACCGCCGGTGATGAGCACCGGTTGCTCGGCTCCAGCGCTCTGCACCCAGCCGCTCCGGGCGTGCGGCACCGGACTCTTTCCGATCGTGCCGCTCATATCGCGAGCCCCCGCGCCGCCAGTTCGGCACTGGCCTGCGCCACTCGGTCGACCGCGGCTTGACCTTCAAGCCACGCCGCGAGTTCGGCCAGCCCGTCGTCCAGCGCCACTCGCGGCGAGTAGCCGAGCACGCGGCGTGCCTTGCCGATGTCCGCAAAGCAATGCCTGATGTCGCCGACCCGGTACTTGCCGGTGATTTCCGGCGCGAGCCTGTCCTTGCCCACCGCCTGTGCAACGCGTTCCGCGATGTCGCGCACGGTGCGAGGCTCTCCGCTGCCGATGTTGAACACCTCGCCTGCGGCATCGGGCATCTCGAGCGAAAGCCGGCATGCGCGCGCCAAGTCGTACACGCTCACGAAATCGCGCTGCTGGAAGCCGTCCTCGAAGATCTTCGGCGGACTGTCGTTCAGCAGGCGCGCGGCAAAGATCGCCAGCACGCCGGTGTACGGGTTCGACAGCGCCTGGCGCGGTCCATAAGCATTGAAGAAGCGCAGCGCCACCACCGGGATGCTGTAGGCACGCCCGATCATCAGGCACATGCGCTCCTGATCGAACTTGGACAGCGCATACACGGAAGCCAACGCCGGCGCCTTGTCTTCCGGCGTGGCCGCAGGCAGCAGCGCCACGCCGTCGTCATCGCGAAATTCCCAGTCGCCTCGGCGCAGCTGATCGAGCGGACGCTCCTGCACCGTGCGCAACTCGCCGCCCGCGCCGCGGTACAGGCCCTCGCCGTACAGGCTCATGCTGGAGGCGACCACCAGGCGCTTCACCGGCTGCGCGATCAACGCTTCCATCAGCACGGCGGTGCCCAGGTTGTTCACCCGCGTGTAGTGCGACACCTCGTACATGCTCTGGCCCACACCCACGGCCGACGCGAAGTGGTACACGGCGTCGATGCCCTTCAGCGCTTGGCGTACCGCGGCCGGGTCGCACACGTCGCCGACCACCAGTTCGACGTCGGCCTCGAGGTAGTCGGGCCGTCGCCCACTGTCGCCATGGACCTGCGGCGCGAGGTTGTCCAGGACACGCACGCGATAACCGTGCGAAAGCAGTTCGTCCGCGACATGCGAGCCGATGAAGCCGGCGCCGCCGGTGATGAGGATGTGCTGCGACATGAATTCCCTTTGTGCATCCGCCCGGGCTGTTGGCAATGTGAACAACGCTTTTTCGTCGCCGCGGGTCGGCGGCTTCGGCGCTTCGAAAGGTTCGGGCGAGCTTCGACGTTCCACGCGTGCGCTGCCTTGGCGATGTACGAAGGTACTTACCTCGGTGTAGGTGCGCTGCCCTGTTACGCCATGGCTGAGTTGGGTATTTGCATCGCGGGTTCCACACCTGCGCGCGGGGGTTGAAACACGCGTAGATTGCAATGGAACAGGCGGTGTCGGGCATCGCCTGCATCGCTCCCGCGCCGCGCCGCGGCCAACAACTCAGGGGTCTACAACATGGGAAAAATTCGTGTCGCAATCGTCGGTGTGGGCAACTGCGCCTCGTCATTGGTGCAGGGCGTCAGCTTCTACGACAGCGCGGGCGGCCCCGACTTCGTGCCCGGCCTCATGCATCCCGATCTCGGCGGCTATCGGCCTTCGGACATCGAGTTCAGCGCCGCGTTCGACGTGCATGCCGGCAAGGTCGGGCAAGACCTGGCGCATGCGATTTACGCGGAGCCGAACAACACGATCCGCTTCGCGGACGTTGCGCCGCTGGGCGTCACCGTGCAGCGCGGCGCCACGCACGACGGCATCGGCAGCTACCTTGCAGACGTGATACCGCCGGCACCGGGGCGGCCAAAGGACGTGGCGAAGATCCTCAGGGACACCGGCACCGATGTGGTCGTCTCCTACCTGCCGGTGGGCTCCGAGAAGGCCACGCGCTGGTACGTGGAGCAGGTGCTGGAGGCGGGCTGTGCCTTCGTCAACTGCGTGCCGGTGTTCATCGCCTCAAACCCCGAATGGGAGCGGCGGTTCGCCGAGCGCGGGCTACCGATCATCGGGGACGACATCAAGTCGCAGGTCGGCGCAACCATCGTGCACCGCGTGCTCACCGATCTCTTTCGAAAGCGCGGCGTCCGGCTGGACCGCACCTACCAGCTGAACTTCGGCGGCAACACCGACTTCCTGAACATGCTGGAACGCGAGCGGCTGCAGTCCAAGAAGATCTCCAAGACGCAGGCCGTCACCAGCCAGCTCGGCAACCCCATGAAGGCCTCGGACGTGCACGTGGGCCCGAGCGACCATGTGCCGTGGCTGGCGGACCGCAAGTGGTGCTACATCCGCATGGAAGGCACCACCTTCGGCAACGTGCCGCTGAACTGCGAGCTGAAGATGGAGGTGTGGGACTCGCCCAACTCCGCCGGCGTGGTGATCGATGCCATCCGCTGCGCCAAGCTCGCGCTGGACCGCGGCGTGGGTGGTGCGGTGCTCGCGCCTTCGAGCTACTTCATGAAGTCGCCGCCGCAGCAGTTCACCGACGACGAGGCGTACGAGCTGGTGGAAGCCTTCATTCGCGGTGACGCCGAAGGCCTGCCACCCGCCGCGAGCCGCCCGCCCGGCACGCGCGCGGCACGAACGGTGCGCGCCGCGGCCGCGCTCGCCTCGCGTCCCGCATCCGGGAGGAAGGTCGCATGATCGAGGCCGTCAAGTTCTGGAACGAGCCCAACAACAAATCGCACTGGGACCTCGAGCTCGACCCCAACTGGTCCGCGTACGCGCGCATGGTCCGCATGGCGAGCGACGCCGTTCGGGCGGAAACGCCATCGCTGACCCAGGTGCTCGGCGGCATCTCGCCCATCGACGCGCGCTTCATGGCGAACCTGCGCGACCGCGGCGTGCTCGCCGGGCTCGATGCGGTGGCCGTGCACGGTTTTCCGCTCGACTGGAACCACTGGCAAATCGACGAGTGGCCGCACCGCATCGCCGAGATCGAGGCGGTCACGCCGCTGCCCGTGTGGGTCACGGAGGTCGGCGTTTCCACCTTCGGCGCTGAGGAGGTACAGGAGTTCGGGTTGCGCCGCACCGCCCAGCTGCTGTTGGGCCGCGTGCCGCGTGTGTTCTGGTATTCGCTGTACGACCTGCCGCAGGCCTGGCCCGCGACCACGCGCCATCGCGAGGCCGAGGGCTCGAGCTACTACCGGCACTTCCACATGGGCCTGCTGCGCGAAGACGGAACGCCCAAGCGCGCTTGCGCGCAGTTTGCCGACTACGCGCCCGAGATGGGCATCTGCCAGTGGTTCCATTTCGAGGACCACCGGCTCGACGACGCGGTGCGCTGGCTGCAGCGCCTGGGCGTGCGGCGGGTTCGCACCGGCCTCAGCTGGGCCGACAGCTTCCGCCCCGATGCTTGGCGCTGGTTCGACCGGCAGATGCACGCGCTGGAGCCCTTCGACGTGACTCTGACTTTCTGCTTCACGCCGGAGCACCGCGGCATCGCCGCCCATCACACCAGCCCGCCGCAGGAACCCGGCGAGTTCGCGGAGTTCTGCGCGGCAATGGTCCGGCGCTACGCGTCCAGCCGCGAAGGCAACACAATGCCGCCGGTGGACACCGCCTCGCTCAGCCCGGGGCTTGCGCCGGCGGTCTGAGGGCGCGGCGACTGGCCGTTTCGCGGGCCTCGCGACGTGCGCGGGCCGCGCGCATCGCGAGGGCCTTGCGGGCCGGCCTGCTCGCCCGACAGCAGCGCGTCGAAGTAGGCAATGGTGCGTCGCAGTCCTTCTTCGAGTTGCACGCGCGGCTGCCACCCGAGCACCCGGTTCGCCAGCGAGATGTCGGGCTTACGCTGCATCGGATCGTCCGAGGGCAGCGGCGCGAAGCAGAGCCTGGACGATGAGCCGGTGAGCCGGATCACCGTCGTCGCCAGCTCGCGCACCGTGAACTCCATCGGGTTACCGATGTTCACCGGCCCCGGCAGGCCCGGCTCCGCATCCATGAAGCGCTGCAGCCCCTCTACCAGGTCGTCGACGAAGCAGAAGCTGCGCGTTTGCAGGCCCTCGCCGTACACGGTGATGGGGTCACCGCGCAGCGCCTGCACGATGAAGTTGGACACCACGCGCCCATCCTTCGGATGCATGCGAGGGCCATAGGTGTTGAAGATGCGCGCCACGCGGATGTCCACGCGGTGCTGGCGGTGGTAGTCGAAGAACAGCGTCTCCGCGCAGCGCTTGCCCTCGTCGTAGCAGCTGCGCACGCCCACCGGGTTTACATGGCCCCAGTAGGCTTCGGCCTGCGGGTGCACGGCGGGGTCGCCATAGACTTCACTGGTCGAGGCCTGCAGGATGCGAGCGCGCAGCCGTTTGGCCAGCCCCAGCATGTTGATGGCGCCGTTCACGCTGGTCTTGGTAGTCTGCACCGGATCGTGCTGGTAGTGCACCGGCGACGCCGGGCACGCCAAGTTGTAGACCTGGTCGACCTCCACGTACAGCGGAAAGGTGACATCGTGGCGCAGGAGTTCGAAGCGGGGTTCGTCCAGCAGATGTTCCACGTTGCGGCGCGCGCCGGTGAAGAAGTTGTCGACGCACAGCACCTCGTGGCCTTGCGCCAGCAGGCGGTCGCACAAGTGGCTGCCGACGAAGCCTGCTCCGCCGGTCACGAGAACGCGTTTCTGGGTGTTGTAGTCGCGCATGGCGATGTGCTCCTTGTTGTTCAGCGGCCGACGGCCACGTAGTCGAACCCCTGGTTGCGGATGTCGGGCTCGTAGAGATTGCGCCCGTCGAAGATGAGCGGCTGGCGCAGCGCGTTCTTCAACGCGCTGAAGCTCGGGCTCTTGAAGGCCTTCCAGTCGGTGAGGATCACGAGCGCGTCCGCGTCCTCGACGGCCTGCATGGGCGCTTGCGCGTAGTGCAGCCTCGCCAGCAGGTCGCAGCGGTCGTGCAGGTCGGTGGCGAGCACGCGGCGGGCCTCGTTCATGGCCACCGGGTCGTACGCCACCACCTCGGCGCCGCGCGACAGCAGGGCGCGGATCACGATGCGGCTCGGTGCCTCGCGCATGTCGTCGGTGTCGGGCTTGAACGCGAGCCCCCACACCGCGAAGCGGCGCCCGGCGAGGTCTTCGCCGAAGCGCCGCACGATCTTTTCCACCAGCACCTGCTTCTGCGCTTCGTTCACCGCGCTCACCGCCTCGAGCACCCGTAAGTGCTGTCCGTGCGTGGCCGCGGTATGCACCAGCGCTTGCACGTCCTTCGGAAAGCAACTGCCGCCGTAACCGAGGCCTGCATAGAGAAAGCTGTAGCCGATGCGCGGGTCGGAGCCCACGCCGCGACGCACCTGCTCGATGTCAACCCCCACCTTCTCGGCCAGGTTGGCCAGCTCGTTCATGAAGCTGATGCGGGTGGCGAGCATGGCGTTGGCGGCGTACTTGGTGAACTCGGCCGCCTTCACCTCCATGTGGATCGTCTTTTCACGCTGCCGGTTGAAGGGCGCGTAGAGCCGGTTCATGATGTCCCGCGCAAGTTGGCCGGGGACGCCTTTCTCGGTGCCGATGACAATGCGGTCGGGTCGCATGAAATCGTCCACCGCCGCGCCCTCCTTCAGGAACTCGGGGTTCGACACCAGCGCCAGTGGCAACTCACGCAGGCCGCTGCCGGCCGCATGGTCGCCTTCGCTTCGCCGCGCCGAAAGCTCTTCCTCGATGGCCGCGCGCAGCCGCTCGGCCGTGCCCACGGGCACGGTCGATTTCTCGACCACCACCTTGAAGCCCTGCATGTGCCGCCCGATGGAGCGCCCGGCGGCGAGCACGTACTGCAGGTCGGCGCTACCGTCCTCGCCCGGGGGCGTGCCCACGGCGATGAAGATCACGTCGCCGTGGTGCACCGCGCGCGCCGCGTCGGCCGTGAAACCCAGACGGCCCGTGCGCACATTGCGCTCAATGAGCTGCGGCAGGCCTTCCTCGTGGATCGGCACGCCTCCTGCGCAAAGCAGTTCGACCTTGGCGCGGTCGACATCGAAGCACACCACGTCGTTGCCAAGTTCGGCCAGGCAGCTGCCCGTGACAAGGCCGACATAGCCGGTACCGAGAACAGATATTTTCATGGGCAGGTGCGTTCCAGGGCGTGTGACGTTGTGCAGGTTTTCCGAGAAAAAACTAGCAGATGTTTTTCGGTCTGACGCAGGACGACACCTCTGCCGTGCGTTGACCACATTGATGAGCGGCGCAAACGCAACACTCCCGCGCCCCCGGCACGCCGATTGCCCGTGTTGACGGGCAACCTCGACCAGCGAGCGCCTGCGCGCGCATCGCCATACGCCCACCATGAACACCTGGACTCCCAACCTCCACTGGATCACGCCCCATCTCGCTGTAGGCGGCAGCTTTGCCGGCGAGGAAGCCGAGCGGCTCGCGGCCGAGCACCGCGTTCGTGCCGTGATCGACCTGCGCGCCGAAGCCATGGACGACGAGGCCCTGCTGCGACGCCATGGCATGGCGCTGTTGCACTTGCCTACCAAGGACATGTGCGGGGTCAATGCGCGCCTGCTTGATGACGGCGTGGCCTTCGCCACCGGCTGGATCGAACGCGGCGAGCGTCTGCTGGTGCATTGCGAACACGGCATTGGCCGCTCGGCCACGCTGGCTTTGTGCATCATGGTCGATCGCGGCCAGGCACCGCTGGAAGCGCTCGAGCAGATGAAGGGCCGGCGTGCAATGGTGTCGCCGTCGCCCGAGCAGTTCGCGTGTTGGGTAGCGTGGCTCGAACGGCACCGCGCGGCGCGGCGTACGGTGGCCTGGCAGCTGCCGGACTTCGAGGCCTTCCAGGCCATCGCCTACCGCCACCTGCACGCCGCGTGATGCAGGTCTTCGGCGACGCAACGCGGCGGGAGCCGGCCCTGCGCAAGCTGCAGCGACTGCGCGGCATGCTCGACGCGCTGAGTGCACTGCCGCCCGGTATCGTGCGCCATGCCTTTCTGGTCGAGGCGCTGATCGAGGCGGGCGAGCTGTGGCAGGGCGTGGCCGACGCCCGGTTCCACGCGGCCGGCGGGCAAGACCGGCCGCCCTCGCCGCCCGTGGCGGCCACGGCAGCGCTCACGCTGGCGCTCGCGCAGCGCTGCGCGGCTTCATGGCTCAGCGGATTCGAGCGCAGCCCGCTCCAACCCATGGGGCTGCTCGCCGAATGCGAAGCGCAGCTCGCGGGCGAGCATGTCGACGTACGGCAGCCCGAGGGTTACGCGTTCTATGCGCTCTACCCCGAGGCCTACTTCATGGCCGCGGCGACGCTCGTGGCCGACAAACACATCGGCACCTGCCGCGTGACCGGGCTGCGCAGCATCGGCACCAGCCTGTGCGCCATGGTCGCCGTCGCCGTGGGCGACCCAGCGCCGCGCACGGTGCGCCCGACCGGGCCGCCCTTCGAGCGAAGGCTGTCGATGTCGGGCGCGTGGCCAGCGGTCGAGGGCGTGTGCCAAGCCGTCGTGGACGAAGGCCCCGGCCTGTCGGGCTCCTCGATGGCGGCGGTCATCGGCCAGCTTCGCGAGCAGGGTACCGCGCCCGAGCACATCCACCTGTTCCCGGGGCACCCGAACGGGCCCGGCGCCGCAGCAACGCCGCGAACGCGCGCACTCTGGCGGGCTTCGGACACCCGCGTGGTCAGCTTCGATGACCTGATCCTGCACGCCAAGACGCCGATACACCGACTTCGCAGTTGGGTGGAGCAGATCGTCGGGCCGCTGCTTGGCCCGCTCGAAGACATCTCGGGGCTGCGCCGGTCGGCACTGCGGCATGGGCACAATGCAACGCCGGTGCATCCATGGCAAGAGCGGCGCAAGTTTCTCGCGCACAGCGCGACCGGCACCTGGCTGGTCAAGTTCGCGGGGCTGGGTCACCAGGCGAGCAAGCGATTGGCCTGTGCGCAGGTACTGGGCGACGCGGGCTTCTCACCGCGCCTTGCGGGCACCTGCCATGGCTTTCTGGTGGAGCGCTGGCACGGCGAGATGACGCCGCTGACGCGCGACGCGTGCGCAAGGCCGGCGCTGCGCGAGCGGCTGCTGGTACGGCTGGCCGCATACATAGCCTTTCGCGCGCTGAACCTCGGCGCGTCGCAGGAGCCCGGCGCTTCGCTGGAGGTGCTCGGGCGCATGGGCCAGTGCAACACCGAGGAGGCCTGCGGCCCGCATGCCGCGCACGCGTGGCAGGCGCTTGTGGCGCGCGCGCGCGGCCTTCAGGCGCGCGTGCGGCGGGTGCGGACCGATAACCGCATGCACCCCTGGGAGTGGCTGGTGCAGGGGCACACGCTGATCAAGACAGACGCCATCGACCATCATGCGGGGCATGACCTTGTGGGATGCCAGGACCCGGCCTGGGACGTCGCGGGCGCGGTGGCCGAGTTCGGCCTCGACGCCCGCAGCGAGACCGCCCTCGTGGAAGCGCTTGGCCGGATCGGCTGCCAGATCGATCCCGCGTTGCTCGCGTTCTACCGGCCGGCCTACCTGGCCTTCCAGCTCGGGCACTTCAGCTTCGCGGTGCGCGACGCCACCGACAGTGCGCAGGGCGCACGGTTGCGCGCGCATGCCCAAAGCACTTACGACGCGCCGCTGCGTCGCTGGCTGGACACCGATGCCGACAAGTGATCCATGTCGGTCCGGTCAGAACGGTGAGCAAGCGGCACATCGGCGCCACGGCATGACGGCAGGGGCGGCAAGAACTTCACGCGGCGTTGCGGCAAGTTGTGCCGCGATGGCGCGGTATGCCGTCGAGGTCAGCGCGCCGGCCGGGCGGGCCTTGGTTCGGCCTCGCGCACCCGAAACGCCCAGAAGGTGGTCGCGAGACGGGACACCGCGCCGTGCGAATAGCAGCTTGCCACCTTCGCGCCCAGGGGCGTGACCTCCGTGACAGTGGCCGTGGCACGGCCGCCTTGGTCTTCAATGCGAGCCCTCACGTGACCCGTTCGGGCGAGCGATCGCACCATGGCGACTTGTTCCGGTCGGCGGAAAGTCGCCGGAAACACTTCGCGCGTCAATTGCGCCATGAAGGACATGTGCATCGGTTCTCTCCTCGCCGTCAATGACTGCAAGGTCAGTGGCAAGCCGCATGCCTGCAGACGCATGCGCCCCGGCCTCCACACTTGGTGCGAGGTGCGTGCGCAGTACCGCGTAGCAGTAGCGGTAACTGCTGCTGCTCGGGTGGATACCGTCCGCCGCGAAGTAGCGGGCGGGGTCCGCGGAGAACGGGTCCTCGCGCGCCTCGCGAAAGAAGTCGAGGTAGCGCAGGCCATGGTGTGCCGCCGCCGCGCCCAGGGCTTGGCGCGCCCGGCGCGCGCGGGCCGCCATCCACCAGGACCACGGGGGGATGAACAGCGGCGCCAAGCCGATGTTGGCGATGCCCATCCACACGCCGATCCGCGCCCTGGCCGCCAGCGCCGCGGCAGCGGCCTCGGCGTCGCGCGCGAGCTGCTCCAAGCCGCGGCCCAGCAGGATGTCGTTGCCGCCGGCCACCAGCACCGCTGCATCGAAGCGGCCGCAAGCGGCCGCCAGCTGGACGGGCACATCAGCGAGCAGCGCGCCGCTGCGCGCGAGCACCGTCACCTGGGCGTCGGGTCGGTCGGCCCGCAAGAGGCCGGCCAGCGTGTCGGCGGGGTCGGCGGCGCCGATGCCGAGCGCAACACTATCGCCCACCACGAGGATCCGCAGCGGCTCGGCTGCCTGCGCCGGGCCGCACGCTTTGGGTGCCGCATGCGGCGAATGTGATGCGGCAAGTGGTGCGTACACCGCCGGGCCCCTCTCGACCGCCCGTGCCGCGTGCCGCAGTCGACCCCACTGAAGCAGCCCCGACAAGCACGCGCCTGCAAGCAATGCACCGGCGCCTACGGCGACGGCGAACGGCACCCCTCGCGGGATGACGCGAGGCATCGCACGGGGGCGGCGATGCGGTGAAGGACAGGGGTCGTTTTGCATGGCGAAGCGGGCAAGAATCGGACGGTGAAAGGTTGAACAGCTGATCGCAGCGGAGCACCGTCAACGGGCCACACCGTGGCTGTGCTGCGGCCCTCCTTCGTCGGACCGTCCAGTGACCTGGCGTAGGTCGCGGGCCGATGTAGCCGGCGCCGCCAAGCAGACGGCATATCCACCTACGCGACGCCACGCGGCGGCGCCCACCGTGCGTCGTGCATGGAGGCGATGGCGCCGTGCGGCGGAATGCAATGCCGCCGTGCCCCTCGCGCCACGCATCACTGGTACGCCTCTTCGCCCAATTTCTTTCAGGAGCACTTGCATGAGCACCACTTTGCGCAGTAACGCCGCGGTCCACCGTCCCACCCTCAGCGTGGTGGACTGGATCGCCCTCGTTCTGATGGTCGTCGGCGTCATCAACTGGGGGCTGGTCGGCGCCTTTCACGTCGACCCGGTAGCGACCCTGTTCGGCGACATGAGCATGGTGAGCCGGGTGGTGTACGTGCTCGTGGGGCTGGCCGGGCTGTACGGCCTGACCATGCCCGTGCGGCAGGCTCCGCGCACATCAACCTGAAGGCCGCGGTTTCGTCGCGGCGCGGCGTCACCAGGCACCGCCGCCGTCCACTGGCGCCCATAAAGCGTTGCGAGAGTGCATGGTCTCTATCCACAGCATCTCGCCTGCGAATCGCGCCGGCGCAAGCCAACAAAGACCGCGCCCGGCCCCGCAGCCGCCGCGCACCTTGTACCAATTGCAACCAACAAAAGGAAACGACATGACCATCGCTGCCCCGAACACTCCCGCAAGCCGCTCGCCGCTCGACTCACTGCCCGTCGAAGCAGAAATCCGCACCGAAGACATCGAATCGACTGCAACGGCGCAGGATCAGGAAACCGAGGAAGCGGCAGAGGAAGCACGGAAAGCGGGGGCCTACACCGGGCCAGCACAGGCCCGCGACCACACAGCCGAGCCAAAGCGCTAGATGAACGCCGCGCTGCTGATATACCGGCTCCTCGCCTCGGAAACGCCGTAGTGCAGCGCGTGGCGGCGACCATCAAGCGGGCGGTTGCGAAACGGACGTGGATCATCAACCACTGCTGGGCCTATCGCCCATGCGCCCCGGCAAGCTGCGGCTGGCGCGCGTGGCGCTTTCGCGAGCTTGCGCTCGCCGTGGCGCGGCGGCTGTCGCGGATGCGCCTCGGAACAAGCTGGTGCTGGAGACCACTGCGAGAGCCGCGTGACCTGCCTCGGCTACCGCAGGCGCGTGCGCTTGGACAGATACCCTGGAACCTGCTGAGCGACGCGGTAAAGTTCACGTCCGATGGCGGCGCATCACGGTGCGGGTGGAAGCCGAGCGCGAGGTCGCCAGGCTGAAGGTGAGCGCTACAGACTGTGGCATCGAGAGCTGCCTGCCGCACGCCTTTGGGATGTTCAATCAAGCCGACGCAAGCACCTCGCCGCCAGACACAGGGTCAGGCAACATCGGGCTGGCGCTGGTGCGGAAACTTGCGCTGGCGCACGGCGGACGCGCAGAAGGCAGGTGCTGGTGGTGGACAACTATGTCGACGCGCTCGTCCGTTCGCGGAGGATGGGGGGCGCCCTGATCGACATTGCCACAGCCGCCCCGCGGCCCTGGCGTTGCTAGATGCAGTCACGCGACCTGCTGGTCTGACCTGGGAATGCCGGAGATGGATGGCTGCGCCTTCGTCGCCGCCGAGGTGCGTTCGCATTCCGCCTCGTGTCAGCTGCGCGCCATCGCGATGTTGGGCTTGGGCCAGCGCGCCCACGCGCGTCATGCGCTCCAGGCTGGATTCAACGCTCACCTGCCGAAGCCCGCATTGATCGAGGAACTAAGACGGCCATTGCGCGTATGTGAAAAGCGCGAAAGTTTGCGTCAGCGCTGACCTCACCAGCGGTTTGTCTTATGGGCCGATGGCAACAAAATACAGCAGCGCGCCCATGAACGCCAATGCCACCGCAACCGTGCCTAACATGGGACCTCGCCAGCGATCTTGTACTTCGGCTGGCTCCTCGACGGGTACTTTGGCGCGGGTCCTGGCGAATGGCGATAGGTTCATGGGGCATTCCTTCTTTGCGATGCCCCAACGTAGGACGCGTCGCCGAGCGTCATGTCGGACAGCGGCTCAGCCGGCTGTCTCAAAGCGCGCCGAACAGCTGAGAAAGCTGAAGAGACTGGGAGAGAACCCAACCTACAGCGCCAGCGGTGCGCTTCCGACGCTACCGCCCCCTTTCGACGTCCACACCATATTGGTCCAATCCCTATGGAGACGGTAGCCCTTGAGTTCAACCCCCAGACCATGTCCTCCCTTGGCCCATCTGGAATGGACGCATGGGAACACAGTGCAACTGCTGGAGAACGGAGAGCAGTTTTTTCCGCGCGTCGCCGACGCCATTGCAAACGCCCGGGAAGTCGTGTTGCTAGAGACCTTCATCCTGCTCGAAGACAAGGTGGGCATCGCGCTGGCCGAGGCGCTGTGCGCCTGCGCCGCGCGGGGCGTGAAAACGGTCCTCACGATTGATGGCTTCGGCTCGCCCGCGCTGTCCGACGCCTTTCTGTGCCGACTCACTTCCGCGGGCGTGCGCGTGCGCATCTTCGACCCCGGCGCAGCGGTGCTCGGTCAGCAATTGAACCTGCTTCGGCGAATGCATCGCAAGCTCATCGTGGTGGACGACTCGGTCGCCTTCGTGGGCGGCATCAACTTTTCGGCAGACCACCTGATGGACTTCGGCAACATGGCCAAGCAGGACTATGCGGTGGCGCTGTCCGGCCCGGTGGTCTCGCGCATCCGCGCCTTCATGCGAAGCGCCGCTGGCGCCGAGGCCCGCGACATTCCCGAACCTCGCGCGCCGATGCCCAGCCAGTGCGCCGGTGCGGACGCGGTGCTGTTCGCGCCGCGCGACGACAAGATTTCGCCGGACGGCATCGAGCAGATCTATCGGCGCGCCATCTGCGGTGCTCGCACGCGGGTATGCATCGCCAATGCCTATTTCTTTCCAGGCTACCGGCTGTTTCGCGACCTCTGCAAGGCGGCCCGGCGCGGGGTGGCGGTCACGCTGGTCTTGCAGGGCATGCCAGACATGAAGTCGGTGCGCTTCGCGGCCACGTTGCTGTACGGCCACCTCCTGCGCGCCGGTGTGGAGGTCCACGAGTACTGCGCACGGCCCTTGCACGGCAAGATTGCGATCGTGGACGACAGCTGGAGCACGGTCGGCTCCAGCAACCTCGATCCGTTGAGCCTGGCACTCAACTTGGAAGCCAACGTGGTGATCGACAGCGATCGCTTCAACGCGCAACTGGCGGCTCGGCTGCAACTGCTCCAGGAGCAATGCCGGCGCATTGAACCTGAGGCACTGCCTCGGTGGACGCGCTGGCCCGCGCTGAGCAGCTTCATCGTTTTTCACGTGCTACGCTGGGTGTCGCTTGTCGGCCGCTGGTTGCCGCGCAGAACGCAGAAGTTCAAGGTGCTGACTCGGGCGGAACACTAGTCTTACTGTGTCACAAGAGGAGCTTTGCGCTTGCCCTTCCGCAGCAGGGGCACTGGCCGAGACGAGCGATCAGCTGATAGCTCAGTCGATGGCGCAGCGTCGCGATCGACGTCGGCACGTGGCGCTGCGCGCGCAGGACTACCGCGGGGGATGTAGTCCTCGGGAAGGGCAGGCACTTGGCGTTCGATGAAGTTTTTTTACCGCCGACAGACTTGTCAGCGACGAGGCGTTCAGCCATCAGGAACCCGTAGGCCGCGATGCTCAAGGCGGCATGGTGATGCAACCCCCGCCACCCTCTGCCCTCGCAATGGCCGAGGCCGAAGTCCTGCTTCAGATCCTGGTAGTCGCGTTCGATGCGTCAGCGGTGATGGGCAACGTCGACCAACTCGTCGATCGGCGTGTCTTCTGGCAGGGTGGACAGGAAGTACTTGCTTGGCTCAGCGTCGCCTGCCGGCCACTCGATGAGCCACTGCTCGGGACGCAGACGCGCCTTGCCCGTATTGCCTCCAGCGTGGCGCACTCGCGCGGCCGCGAAGCGGCCGTTCAGTGTGTCGTTGGTGCCCTCTCGCCAGTTGATGTTCTGGAACGCTAGGCTTGGCAGGGACTGCGCCAATGCCTTGACGCTCACGGCCTGTAGAGCCGCCGTGCGCCGGGGCACCACTGGCGGGCGGCCCATGCCGCTGTAAGGTTTGGGTGGCAGCGGCTGAACGCCAGGCGGCCAGACCACCACGGCAGATGTGACACCTACCGCGTAGAGCAAGCCCATGTCGCTGAGCTCTTGGCGAAAGGCGTTGTCCACCCCGTAGCCCGCATCGGCCAGCACGCAATAGCGCGGTGCGCCTTCATCCTGCAGCGTGCGCAGCTGCTGCAGCGCGATCTGCGTCTTCGTGGCGAAGCGCACTTCATCAGGAACGCCAGCCTTGGCGCGGCGTTCAGCATCTGCCGCCCAGTCCTCGGGAAGGTACAGCTGCCAAGCCACGGGCAGGCTGCCCTGCTTGCTTGCAAGCGAGATGCTCACGGCCACTTGGCAGTTGTCCTGTTTGCCCAGCATCCCGCAGTACTGACGAGTGACCCCGACCGAGTGGCGACCCTTCTTCGGGAACCCGGCGTCGTCGATGATCCACCAGCCACCCTGATTGAAGTCCATCTTGGGCATCACCCACTGGCACACCCGCCGCAGCATCTGCGTGTCAGACCACTCGGCCTTGGCCACGAAGTGGTGCAGTGACTGGTGCCGCGCGCTGGCATGCGTCGGATCCACCCGCGCGGCCATGGGCTCTACGCTCTTGTGCGACAAGGGAAGCATCAGGCCCGTGCAGTACCCACGAAGGCCTGCGTGCCGATCCGCGTGACCCAAGCCTGCGCTCAGGTGCTCCAGGTAGCTATCGAAGCGCTCGACTGCATTCATCAATCCTCCGGTGCGAAGACCAGAGAATCGCATTGCTGCATTTATGACCCAGTAAGACTAGGGCCGCCTGGTAGAACCACGTGCCACCAGCTACCGTCGGTCACGGCCACACACATTCGCTTGGCAAATGTGAGAGCGGCGATGCTCAACGGCGATGAACGCCGTTCGACGCGGCCGCCCTTAATGGGCGGTTAGGCGTCGCGCGAGGCGAGCAGAAGGAAAAGTGGCGCCATCCTTGCGGCCCGAGAAGCAACGCTGATACATCTGCTTGCGGCAAGCTCCTACACACCATACGGGAGCGGGCAGCTTCCTTCGTTTCACGTTCCTCGTTTGCTCACCCTCCACCAGAGCCTTCATGCCGATCCGAAACACATTGAGAACCTGCGAGGCCGACGCCGCCAGTCCCGACAGCGACCTGCCGCTCGCCTGAGGGCGCAGCGGGAACGCGCGCTGGGCAGCGGCACGGATCCGAGCGCTTCGTCATGGACTTCCAGCGTTCGGTATTCGGTCGGCCCCTGCCGCATCAGGCACCAACGGATCGCAAGGTTGGCGTGGCCGAGTCCGTTTCCGCCATGGCCTTGACGGACTGGGCTCGTCCGCCTACGGCACCGGGGGGTCACTGGCCGCGCTCATCCCGGCAGGCACGCCGGGCCTGGGCTTCCTAGGGTCGATCACACCGCCATCGTCGCGCTGCTCGCTATCCTCTATGTTTCCAACCGCCAGACCAACCGCGCCTGTCCGACCACTGGAGGCGCCTACACCGTGGCCAAGGGTAACCAGGGACGCAACGTGAGCGTGGTCGCCGCGGTCACGCTGATGAACGACTACGTGTTGAACGTGGTCGTGGGCATCTCTGCAGGCGTGGCCGCGCTGGTCTCGGCACGACGTCGCTGCACGCGTACACGCTGTGGCTGTGGCTGTGGCTGTGGCTGTGGCTGTGGCTGTGGCTGTGGCTGTGGCTGTGGCTGTGGCTTGGCATCCTGGCGCTCGTCACCTCATGAACCTGCGCGGCACGCTCGATCCGGGTCGGCTGCTCGCGGTGCCGACGTCTGTCTTCGTCGCGAGCTTTCATGGCGCTGCTGGGCACGGAGGTCTTGCAAGACCATTGCTGCCGCTGTCGGCCGCCCGCTACTACAGCGGGTTGAGCATGTAGGTGCGCGAGGAGGTGCCACTGGTGCTCAACCAAGTTCTTGCAAGCACCCGCGCAGGCGTTGCTGAAAACGCCGCAGGCCGGCCGCCCTGCTCGACCTGGTGCGTGGCCTCCGAGTCGACGAGGCGAAATGGCGGTCGCCTTTCTCATTCCTGAACTCGTCGAGCGCAGGTGGTGGCGGTTCCTGCTGCACACGCACCGCGCGCGCCGCCTGCGCACCAAACTGCTGCGCTACGGCGAAGGACGCGTGTGGTCATCAACGTTCCCTGGCCGCTCGATGCATCGCCCTGACGAGAAAGGCATGCACGGCCCGCGCAGCGGACCTGCAGATGCGGCGCCGTCCGACGTGCAGCGCCGGTTGCGCTCGCTAGTTTCGCGCGCATGCTCACTATGGCATCCCCCGTGATTGATGACGTGCAGGCGCTGAACATCGGCGTCCTGACATTCCACAGTTGCATCAACTACGGCTCGTACTGGCAGAGCCGGTGCTTGGTGGAAGGCTTGCGCTCACGCGGCCACCGCGTGGTACTGCTCGACCATCATTCGCCGCGAATCCAGCGCATCGAATGGCGTTGCGCGCTGCAACCGGTCCTGTCGAGTGCCGCGGCCCGCGACGACTTGCCGCTGTATGCGCAGAAGACGCGAAAGTTTCTCTCGGCCGCCGCCGCCTTGCCCAGCTCACGCAGGTTCTTGCTGGAAGACCCGCGCGACATCGAGGACTTCGACGTGGTGGTTGTCGGCAGTGACGAGGTATGGAACTTTGCGCATCCCTGGTATGGTTACCAGCCGCTGTTCTTCGGCCAAGGGCTGCGGGCGCCCCGTTTGGTTTCATACGCCGCCAGCTTCGGCAACTATGCCGCCGAGCGCGGCCTGCCGCAGACATGGGCGGCGATGCTGGGCAACTTTCGCAACCTGTCAGTGCGCGACGAGAACTCCAGCGCGCTGGTGCACGGCGCAACCGGCACCCGGCCGGCGCTGGTGCTGGACCCGTGCCTGCAGTTCCCCAGCGAGGTCGGGCACGGGCATACGCCGCTGCCTGTCCGCGCGACGCGCTATGTTGCCGTGTACGGCCATGATTTCTCGGCGCGCTTCGCCTCGCGGGTGCGCGCTTGGGCCGATCGGCGGCGCGTTCGCCTGGTGAGCATCGGCTACCGCAATGATTGGTGCGATGTGCAGTGGATCGCTGCGGGGCCGCTCGATTTCGCCCGCTTCATGTCGCAGGCAACGGCCGTGGCGACCAACTTCTTCCATGGCTGCGTATTCGCCCTTCGCCACCAGCGGCCCTTCCTTTGCGAAGACACCGCCTATCGCGCGGTCAAGGTGCGCGGGTTGATGTCGATGCTCGGGGCGGATGGCCGCCGTCTGGGGCCGCAGAGCACCGACGCGGAATGCGACGAGTGTCTGTGCGAAGCGCCCTCGGCCGAACTGCAGGCGAAGCTGTCCGTTCTACGATCTGCTTCGACCGTCTATCTGGACGCCGCGTTGTCGCCAACTTAAGAGAGCACGCCGCGGCGCCGGTGCGTCTTGTAGCACGCAAGGTTGCGCCCGACAAATCCTCAGAACGCCGACATCAAGAGCTTCATGCAGATAAGATCGACGACCGCTCCAAGGGCTTGAGCGACACCCAGGCCCTGGCGTCCACAAAGGGTGTGATGCGGCTGGACAGCCCCAACGTGAAGCACCCAGGCGGTGCGCTGGACTGAATTCGCTCGAACGCGGCACCCTTGACAGCCGCTACGTCAAGCAGGAGACGAGGCCGAGTACAAAGCCACAGAGAAGCTGCTGAGGAGGACACAGGTCGCAGGTCAAGGCTGCCGACTTCAAGGCGCACGCCGGCAAGATGCTGCCCGTGGTACAGGCGGACTGCAGCACGCCCAGCGACTGGCCACTAGGAAGTGAGCTGAACGGGCTGGCCGGAGGTCAGCCTTCACGGTGTGCGCCTGGTCGGAGCCTGGATTGGCTCGATCTGCCAGTCGAGCTGACTCGGCACCGGCGCCCCCAACCTGCGTTGCAACTCAATCTCCAGCACGCGCGCAGCGAGCCGCACCGTGTTGTCGCCGCGCGCGGCGCGTCGTCGGAACGCAGCCGCGCGAGTGGCGAGGGCAACGATGTCCAGCTCTGTGATCGGGGTCATCCGGACATTGTGGGTTGCGGCGCCGTCCGCCGCGACTCATGCGTGCGGCAAATGCAACTCAACCACAAAAGATTGCTTTTGAGCCCGCGCAGCGGGGCATAAGACGACCTCTCCTTCAGTTCACGTCCCCCGCGACTTATGCCCGCACAGAGGCGCATTCCGACTGGGCAGTCCTGCGTCCTTTGCAGTTTCTAGATGCTTCGACGCCACCGAAATTGCCTCTTACGGGAGTGTGTTGATTTCTTGATCCGCTTCTCGTGCGCCGGCGGATGTACGAGTCGACCGCCGCGATGAATTGCTCAATGGTGGCGCTCTTCCAATCCCGAGGATAGAACCGCTCGTTCTTCAGCCGACCGAAGAAGCCCTCGCAAGCTGCGTTAGCGGGCAAGCATGCCTTGCGAGACATCGAGCGGGTGAAGTTCCCGTCGTTCACCCTGCTCTCCTGGGACCGCACAGGAAGTTCTGATCAGACTGTCCCGTGGCAGGCCGAGGGCCGCCCTCCCTACCCGCTCCAGATCCCGCTTCCTTTGCGGCCCGAATCCGCGGAAGTTGCGCACCACGCCGGTCCAGCATCCAAACAGGGCAAGCCGTCGGATATTCTGTGGAGATATCAGCCCGGCCCTTCGCTGGCTGCCGCCAAAAGGGGCACCACCAGATCGCTGATCGGCGTTGGGATGCCGTGAACGCGACCCCGACGCTGCACCACCCCGTTGCGGACGTCCCATTCGAGGGGTCGGCCCGCTTGGCGGTCCGCAAGAATGGAAGTCCCCATGTCGCTCGGGGAGGCGTGAAGTTGGTCGACGATCTCTTGGGGCACCTGGTCGCCCAGTACCGCGCCTTCCGCACGGGCCACTTCGAGGCATTCGCGCAGATAGGCCAATGAGAGACTGGCGACGTCGTTCCGGGAGAACATGCCAACACAACGGCCTGACAGAACCTGCAGCCCGGCAACCGCGTTTTGCATCAGCTTTCGCCTCGCCACGGACGCGAAGTCGGCCGTCATGTCAACCGAACAGCGCGTATCACTCAAAGCCGCCATGACCACCTTGGACGCGGGGACGTCGGGCAAGGTGAGGCGCGCCTTGCGGCGCAGCCACACCGAGGCGTCCGGCTCGCGTTGAACGGGGAACCACACCACCGACGGCAGGACCGACTCGCCGGCCAGGTACGGTGCGAAAAGCGCTTTCTGCTCGACACCGTTTTGCAGTATGCAGACCACCGTCTTCGCGCTGCACAACACTGAAAGCCACGGCGCCGCGGCCTCGATCTGCGTTGCCTTGACCGCGACAAACACGAGGTCGAACGGGCTCGGGATCTGGGCCGGATCGATCCGCACGGGTCCGGGAACGACGATGTGGCCGCCATCGAAACGCAGTTCCAGGCGCTCAAGCGCGGAACGACCGCAAATCACGGGCGTTCTCCCGACCTCATGAAGCGCCGCTGCCACGGTGGTGCCGATCGCTCCTGGACCCACAAGGGCAACGGACGGATGGTGGTTTTCAGGAATCGTCGTCATGAGGGTTTTCGATGGTTGTCATTGGCTACCGATGGTCCCGTCACCGTCAGCCGATGGCGATCGTGCCGATGGCGATGACCGAGCAGGCCAGCAGCTTGCGGGCCGTCAGTGTCTCGCCGAGGAAGAAATAGCCGATCAGCGTCGCAAACACCACGCTGGTCTCACGCAATGCAGATACCGCGCCCATGGGCGCCTTGGACATGGCATAGACGACGAGTCCATAGGCCACAAGCGAGACCAGCCCGCCAATGAGAGCCGTGCTGATTCCTGGGCGCATCGTGAATAGACTGCCCACGCCGCGCAGTGCACAGAACACGAAAGGCATCAGGATGCCCCACAAGGCACACATCCACGCCGTGTAAGCCATCGGGGCCCCCGACAGGCGCACACCGATCCCGTCTACCACGCTGTAGGCAGCAATGAAACAGCCGGTTCCCAGCGCGTACGGCAGGCTCGGAACGGCAAGCCTGCGTCCCTTGAAGGCCAGAAACACGATCCCGCCGGATACCAGGGCAATCCCAAGCAGCGCGCCTGTTCCCACCCGCTCTCCGGCGAAAACGGAGGCCGCCATCGTGACCAGCAGGGGAGAAGTGCCGCGTGCAATCGGGTAGGTCTGCCCGAGATCGCCGACGCGATAGCTGCGGACGAGAAACAGGTTGTAGCCAACGTGCAGCCCCGCCGAAAGGCCTGCATAGACCCAGCTCGAGCTGGCCGGAGGCGCCAGGAACAAGGCCACTGCGGCGCTGGCCAGTGCCACAGCTATGCACATGATCGTCATCGACCACAGTCTGTCGTGTCCGCTGCGCAGCAGCGCATTCCAGCCCGCATGCAACAACGCGGCTAGAAGCACTAGCAAGACAATGGGAGCGGACATGCGTCATGCTAACGACGCAGCGCCTCGATCAAAGCGAAACGTCCTCATTGCACAATGAGCAAATCCTCATGGATTATCGATAGTCCTGCTGTGCCCTGTTCGACTCCGCAAGCAGCCAATTGCGAAAGCAGATGACATGGGACTGCGACTCGATGCCCTTGGGGCAGACAAAGTAGTAGGCAACCGGGGACGGAAACGGCAAGTCAAACAGCCTCACCAGACGGCCGTCGTTGATCTCGGATTCGACATGGCCGCTACGGGCCAGCGCAATGCCCTGGCCCAGCAATGCCGCTTCGATGGTCATGTTGGTGTCAGCGAACCTGACATTTTCCCTGAGCGTGGAGAGACCTACGCCGACTTGTTGGAACCACAGTTCCCACTTCGGCACCAGATCCGCGCCGTCGCGTGTCAGCAATGGATAGCGCAACAATTCTGCCGGCTCGCCCGGCGCCCCGAAGCGCTCGAGGAAATCGGGGCTGGCGACCGGAAAAATCTGTTCCCTGAACAGAAGTTCTGAGTACAAAGCTGCATAGTTGCCATTGCCCAGACGGATTGCAACGTCCGACTCCGCGCTTGAAAAATGGATGGCCTTGTCGGTCGTTTCCAGCGTCAACAGGATTTCCGGATGCTGGCGCGACAGGCTCGGCAATCTCGGGAGCAGCCATTTCAAGGCGAATGAGTAGGTCGTACTGACTCGGAGCCGGACCCTGCCTTTTTCCCCTCTTAGATCAGCGAGCGTTGTATTCAGGCTCGTGAAGAATTCACGCACGATCGGCGCGAGCGCCGCACCTTCGGGTGTCAGTCTCAACGACTTCCCTCGCTGGAACAGCTGCAACCCCCAGATCTCTTCGAGATTTCTCAACTGGTGACTGACGGCACTTTGAGTGACGTGCAATTCTTCCGAAGCAGAGGTGAATGTGGCGTGCCGCGTCGCAACCTCAAAGGCTCGCAAAGTGGCAGTAGGAGGCAAATCTCTCATGGGGTTGTTTCTTTGAAAGATTCAGAGAGAATTTCATGAATGAAAACTCATGATAAGAGGTTCGTTCGACCTCGGCCAAAGTGCCATCCTTGTTGACTCAGAAAAATCAGAGCAGACGCGCGCGATGTTAAAGAACCGACTATTGGCACTAAGCCACCAAGTGCCGGGGGCAGCATCTTGCGGATTTTCCGACGAGCCTGGTCGATGAAGGGCTTGATAACGATCGTCGATGAAATGCGCTCTGAGAGATGACTATCGAATAGTTCGCGACGATCTCAGGCTCGAACGGAACGAATTCGAACAACGCTGTACAGACGCTCGCCTTCAGCGGTTCGTCGTCGAGTCTTGGACCTGATCGATCTTGGCGCCGTGTCCTGCTTGCGACACTCACCTCCCCCCACCCCTACCAGCGCACCCGCACGCCCACCGACGCGTTGACCGAGCTCTTGACGCGCGCCGCACCGCCCGAGGCCCACAGCTTGCCAAGCTCGCCGTAGATCGCGGTGCGCTCGCCGAGCGCGAGCGTTAAGCCGCCGGCCACTTCGGTGCTGGTCGATCCGGTCTCGCTACGGATGGCCGTGCTGCCGCCCAGGCTCAGGAACTGCGCCACGTCTGCCCCGCCCGACGCGTGCAGCACGTTGATGCGGCCGTAGGGCTGCAGCGTGCCGGCGCCGGTGGCGATCTCGCCCTTCACGCGCACGCCCGCGCGCACGATGAGGCCGTCGTTCGAGTCCTGTGTGACCAGCGCACCCGCGATGCCCGCATCGTCCATGCGCAGGCTCTGGTGGACGAGCTGCAGCTGCGGCTCCACGGTCCAGCCGCCGCCGACGCCGAAGGCCTTGCCCACCTCCAGCGAGGCCAGCAGGCTCCTGCCCTTGCCCGAACTGCCGAAGCTCGCGATCGGCTGCACGCTGTAGCGGTGCTCGCCAGCCTGCAGCACGCCATCAGCGTGCCAGCCACTGTCACCGCTCCATGTGGCGTATGCGCCGATGTAGCGGCTGCGCAGGTCGTTGGTGCCCGCGTCCAGCCCCTGGATGCCACGCGCAAAACCGCTCACGCGGATGTTGCCCTGGAGCTGGCCGACGTAGACGCCGGCGCGCCAGTCCGCATCGGCCCACAGGTCGGTGCCGGCATGGAAGCCGTTCAGGCGCCCATCGCTGCGCGCGTTCGCAGTGCCGCGCTGGCTCACGTCGATGTCGGTGCTGATCACGCGGCCCCAGGCGCGGCGGCCGCGAGGGGCAGTACCTTCGGAGCGATCGGCGGCGTCACTCGCAACGGTTCGCGCATCCTCTGCGCCGCGCAGGTGCAGGTTCCCCAGCATCGCGAGGTTGCCCTGGCGCAGTTGCTGCGCGAGGGCAGCGTACATCGGCACTTCGATGCGGTAGGTGGGCAGGCCGCCCGGAACGCCCGGGCCACCGGGGTCGCCGGGGCCGCCCGGTGTGCCGCCGCTGGCGGTCGTGGAGCGCAAATACCAGTTCTCGCCGGCACCGCTGGCGTCTGCAGCGTGCAGCCGGTATTCGTACGCGCCTGCATCGACGTGCCCGCCGGCGAGCGTGAAGGCGTCCTTGGTGGTCTGCGCGGTGGAGGTCGCGCCGTTGAGCGCGCTGATCACCTCGATGCCGTTGCCGCTCGTGAGCGCGCCCAGGCCGCCCAGGTTGACGATCTGCACCGTGGTGCGGCCGCTCGCCGCGGCGCCGGCGCCGTCGAGCACCAGCCGGTCGGAGGGGCCTGCAGCATTGAGCACCGTGCCCAGCCGCACAACGCCGTTCTGGCCGCTGTACGGCCCGTTGACGGTGAGCGTGGTGCCCGGTGCGGCGCCTGCCAGCGAGACGGTGCCGCTGTTCGAAAGCGAGGCTACGGTCTGGTTGAAGCCGCCCAGGTCGAGCGTGGCGCCGGCCGCCACGCTGTGCGCCGAGGTCGCGCTCAGTGCGTTGGTCCCGCCCGCGCTCAGCGTGCCGGCGTTCACCTGGGTGGCGCCCGCATAGGTGTTGGCGCCCGTCAGCTTGAAATTTCCCGTGCCCTGCTTGACCACGCCGCCGGCACCCGTCACGGCGCCCGCGAAGGAGGTGTTGGTGTTGTCGCCGCCGGTCGTGAGCGTGGCGCTGCCGAGCTTGACCTCGCCGCCCGCGCTGCCACCACCCGCGAGCGAACCGATCCGCTGGTCGAAGCCGTCCAGGTAGAGCGTGGCGCCGGCCCTGTCGGCCAGTGCGATCGATGCCGCCGCGTTCAGCAGGCCCGGCGCGCCCAGGCGCAGCGTGCCCTCGGCGATGACGGTGGCGCCGGTGCGGGTGCTCGTGCCTGCGAGCGTGAGCGTGCCCGCGCCCGACTTGACCAGGTTGCCGCTGCCGCTGAGGGCGCCGCTGGCGACAAGGTCCAGGCCCGCGTCGGCGATCTCGACGCTGCCGCCGCCCGCGCCGATGTCCAGGTTGCGCGCGGTGCCGGTGAATCCGGTGCCCGAGACCTGCAGGCGCCCGCCGCTTTCCAGCACGACGTTGCCGGCGGCCGCGCCGAGGTTGCTGTCCGCGGACACGGAGAGCACGCCCGCCTGCACCGCGGTGCCGCCTGTATAAGTGTTGGCCCCGCCCAGCACCAGCGTGCCGTCGCCGGTCTTCGCGATGCCTGCGGCGCCGGCGATGGGGTTGTTCACCGTGGCGGTGTAGCCGGCCGAACCCGCGCCGCCGTCGCCCACGCGAATCTCGGCACGGGCGCCGCCGCCCGCGCCGGTCAGCGTGAGGGTATCGCCGGCCAGCGTGTAGCCGCTGCTCGCGAACTGCATGCCGGTGGCCTGTACCGCGCTGCCGGTGTTGTCCACCGTCACCGTGCCCGGCGCGCCGGTGAAGATCGCGAAGCCCGGCTGCGGCAGCATCGGCGCACTCACGGTGCCCACGGTGTCGGTCCACACCGGCGCGGTGCTCGACCAGGTGCCGGTGCCGCCGCCCGATTGCGTCGGGCTCGCCAGGCCGTTCGCGTTCCAGAAGTTCAGCGTCATGCCGGTGCTGTTGACGAGCGTGAAGCGCTTGTCGGCGGCCAGGTTCTGCAGAGAAAGGGCGCTGCCGGCCGGCACGCCGCCCAGCGCCAGCGTGCCGCCGCCGGTGAGCGCGCCGCCATAGTCCACGAGCCGGTACACGCCGGGGCCGAAGCCGCCGGCATTCGTCACGTTCAGGGTGGTGCTGCCCGCGATAAGCAGGTCGCCGCCCACGCTCACGCTGCCGCTCTGGCCGGGCGTGGCGAAGTCGGGGCCGGGCGCGCCGAACTGGTAGTCGAACACGCTGCCGTTGGCCAGCGACAGCTTGCCGCCAATGGTGAGCGTGCCCAGCGCGCCGGCGCCGATGCCCGGCGCCAGCACGGCCGTGGCGTTGAGCGTGACGTCGCCGCCGATGCGGCCGTTGCCCGACAGGGTGCCGCCGTTCTGTATCGTGACCGCGCCATTCCCGGTCGCGCTGCCAGCCACGTTGCCCACCTGAAGCGTGCCGCTGCTGACCACCGTCGGCCCCGTGTAGTTGCTGGCGCCGTTCAGCGCGAGGGTGCCGGTGCTGCCCATCGAGATCCCGCCGGTGCCGTTGATCGTGCCGCCCAAGGTGATGTTCCTGGCGCCTGCAATGCCCAGGTTGGCGTTGAGCACGACGTCGTTCGCGAGCGTCACGTCGGTGCTGGCGGCGAGCGTCGAGGTGCTGCCCACCGTCAGCGCGCCGGTGCCCAGCGCCGCGTTGTTGCCGACGCTGAGCGTGCCGGCCTGCAGGTCGATGCCGCCGCCGAAGTTGTTGGCGTTGTTCAGCGCCAGCGTGCCGGTGCCGTTCTTGACGAGCGAGCCTGCGCCGGTCACCGCGCCGTCGAACGCGATGTCCGGTGCGCCGCCCACCGTGAGCGTGGCGCCCAGCGAGACGGCGTTCGCCAGCGTGAGCGCACCGCCGGTGCTCGCGAGCGTGGCATTGCCGGTCACGCCAAGCGTGCCGGTGCCCAGCGATGTGCTCGTGCCCAGCGACAGCTTGCCGCCCGCCAGCGTCACACCGCCGCCGAAGTTGTTGGCGCTGCCCAGGGTGACGTCCGCGCCGCTGATCGCGAGCTTGCCCGCGCCGCCGGTGCCGCCGTTCAGCGCGAGCGCGTTCGGGCCCGCCAGGCTCAGCGTGGCGCTCGCGCCCAGCCCGACGCTGTTGCCGAGCGCGATGCCCGGCACGCCTGCGGTCAGCGTCGCATTGGCACCGACGGCGAGCCCGCCCGTGCCCAGCGCGCCGTTGTTGCCCACGCTGAGCGTGCCGCTGCCCAGGTTGACGCCGCCCTTGAACGTGTTGGGGCCGTTCAGGGCCAGCGTGGCCGTGCCGTCGTAGCCGAGCGCGCCGGTGCCCGACACGGTCCCGCCGAGCGCGATGTTGCTGGCGCCGCCGATGGCCAAGCCCGCATTGAGCACCACCGCGTTGCCCACGGCCACGTTGGCGCTGCTGTCCAGCGCCGCATTGCCGTTGACCGTGAGCGCGCCAACGCCCAGCGACGTGTCGGTGCCCAGGCGCACGCTGCCGGCTTGCAGGTTCACGCCGCCCGAGGAGTTGTTCGCATTGCCCAGCGTGAGCCGCGAGCTGCCGGTCTTCACGATGCCGCCGAGGCCGCTCATCGCGCCGTTCATTGCCAGGTCGCTGCTGCCTCCGACAGTCAGCTGGGCGTTGAGACTGAATTTGTTGCCCACGCTCACCGGCGTGTTCGCCGAGAGCGAACTGGCGCCGCTGACCGTGACCGCCCCCTGGCCGAGCGCGGTGTCATTGCCGACGGTGAGCGCGCCGCCGCCCAGGTTCATGCCACCGGTGAAGGTGTTTGCGCCGTTGAGCGTGAGCCCCGGCGCGCCGGCCAGGCTGATGCCGCCCGCGCCGCTGACCTTGCCGTTGATCGCGAGCGCGCCACCGCTGCCCCCCGCGCCGAAGTTCAGCGTGCTGTTGAGCACGATGTTGTTGCCCAGCGCAACGCCGGCCGCCCCGGTCAGCGATCCGGCGCCGTCGACGGTCAGGTCGCCCGTGCCGAGCGCGCCGCTGCTGCCCACATCGATCGCGCCGGCCTGCAAGGTGGTGCCGCCGCCATAGTTGTTGCTGCCGGCCAGCGACAGGTTGCCGCTGGCGAGCGTGAGGCTGCCCGCGCCGGCGATGTTGCCGCCCAGCGTCAGGCTGCCCGCGCCGTTGAGCGTGAGCGCGCCGTTCAACTGCACCAGGTTGGTGACCGTGCCGGTGAAGGCGGTGTTGAGCGACGATGGGCCGCCTACGATGAACAGGCCCGTGCCCAGCGAGGCGGCCGAGCCGAGCGTGAGGCCGCCCGCATTGAGCGCGAGCCCCCCGCTGAAATCGTTGTTCCCCGACAGGGTGAGGGTGCCGGCGCCCTGCTTGACCACGCCGCCGCCGCCGCTGATTGTGCCGCCCAGCGTCAGGTCGTTGGCGCCTTGCACAGTCAGGCCAGTGGTCACGTTGATGTTCTGTGCAAGCGTGATGCCGCTGACCGAGGCCTCGATGGCGCCGCCGTTCCCGGTCATCGTGCCGGTGCCGAAAGACAGCGCGTTGTCAAAGATCGCGGTGCCGCCGTTCAGGAAGGTGCTGCCGCTCACCACCGCGCCGGTGAGCGTCCAGGCGCCGCTGTTGACGATGAGGTTCTCGAAATTGAGGTACTTCAGGGCAGAGATGCTCCCGGTGCCGCTGTTGCCCGAACCGGGCGGGTTGACGGTGTTCTGCAGCACCAGCGTGTCGGTGCCGCCAACGCCCGCATCGACCGTGCCCCCCGCCGCGAAAGTCAGGGAGCCCGGCGGCAGCGTGGGCGTGGGAATGGTGTTGCCAGGCAGCGGCGTCGCCCCGCCGTTGATCGACGAGCCGGTCACCGCCGTGAAAGTGTCGCTGCTGGTGCCGGTGCCCAGCGTGACGCTGCCGTTGACCGTGCCCGCGTTGGTGAAGGTATTGCCACCGGCGGTGGGGCTCTCGAAAGCCACGCGGCCGGTGATCGTTCCGGTGTTCGTGAAGTTGACGTTGCCCCCACCGTAGACGGCCACGGCAATCGAGTTGAACGGATCGAACAAGCCCAGCGCGGCCATGCCGATGGTGCCGCTGTTGTTGAACGACATGGCCCCGCTGTTGGCGATGACCACCGCCGCGCCCTGCAGCCCGAAGGTGCCGTCGAACGTGCCTTCAATCGCGCCCTGGTTGTTGACCACGATGTTGCCGCTCGTGGGCGCAACGAGGTTGCCGATGGTGAGCGCGCGCGCGAGCACGAGAGAGCCCGCAGCGTTCGCGTCAATGCTGCCCTTGTTGGTGAGCGTGACGCCGATGCCGCCCAAGGTCATCGCTGTGCCGCCTGGCAGTGTGCTCATGATGGCGCCTGCCTGTACCGTCACGCCCAGGTTGTTGGCATTGCTGAGAAAGCTGTTCGGGTTCGGCGGCAGGAGGATCGGCACGCCGGTGCAGCTCACCGCGTCGCCATCGGCAGGCGCCGCGGGCGAGCAGGCCGCGTCCGCATCGCCGCTGTGCAACTGGAGCGTCACGAGCGCGGCCAGTCCAATCAACGAAGCAGCGGTGGCTGGCTTACGCCGCCGCGAGCCGGACGAGCTCGTACCGCTGCCGCGGCTCGCACGCGCAGCTTCGGAAACGACCTGGGCTTGTCCCAGGTTGCGATTGAACACCACACGGTGAATGCGGTTCATCAGGCCTCCTCTCGGTCCTTGGAGCGCGGATTATTTGAGGCAATGTTTGCCGCGACATCACTTTTACGCGCCTCTGTTGGTGTCACGCATCACACCTCGAGAGACAAATCAAACGCGGTCTTTGGAAGGCAGATCCAAAGTTCTAAACACTGCCGCAAGAGGTGCTGAAGCAGCTGAAGCAGCTGAAGCTCAACGGGCGCAGTATTGCGATGGCCTATGTGCCCGTCGGCGGTGCCCTCCCTCGTACCGCCTCGCATCGGCCGCGAAAACAATTTCCGGCTTCAGGTGTACGACTGCAAGACGATGAGCGTGTGGAACAGAAACCCGCGGCACGCTCGTCGGAGCGCGGCGCGTGGAAGACTTCATCGTCAGCGAATGCTCGATGCGGGCCATTGAAGATTCAATACCTCTCGCGCGACTTGCGCTTCGAGTTGCACCAGGCAACAGCGATCTATTCCCCGAGTTGCACGCCGCACCTGAGGTGCGCCGAGCCGGACCGAGTCGCGCGCATCGACGCGGTGTCGGTATCGCGGGCGTGGCTTTTTACAGCTCTGCCAGGGGCCGGCACCAGTGCCTTGCAGCGTCGCAGCGCCGGCGCGCTCAAACGTGTAGCCCGCGAGGTGCCCGCGCGATAGACCTGCCGACACAATCGGCGCTCGGATAGTCTCATCCTTGCGAAATCGCATGCCGCGCTCTACCCGTGCCTGGTCAGGCCCGCGCCATTCGCGAAGTGGCCCACGGCACTGCAGCTCGTGCTTTCCTACGCGATGGCAGGTCGTTTGCCCACGCGCGATGCGCAGCCGGGAACCATGTTCATGCACTGACCAGCTTTTGATCGGTGCTCTGGCTGGCGCTGACATCCATCGACGCTCACGCAGTCTCGTGCAGCCCCCAGCCCATCCGCACGGCGCTCCAATCCCTCTCCATGTTGCCCGCTCGAATCGACAGCCGCTCCCGGAACCTCGTTTTCTACGCCCAAACGAGGCGGGCGTAAGCGTCACGCTGTCCCACCTTTGCTGCAGCCACCCCAACCTGGCTCGCCAGCAGATCGGTGCCCACGTGCCCGCCTGCAAGACGGGCAGGCGCCCCTCGATGAGGCGCGCACCGTGCCGTTTTGGCGGCTAGATACCGGCGAAAATCAACCGGCCTTTGACGCAGAGGTTGCCGCCTCACGCACCTGACCAGCAGTTACGCCGCGCACATCGTCGTGGCGAATCCGCTGGCTCGGTTCTGGTTGGGGCGATCCGCCCGCGAAATAGCTTGGACCGATCGGCAGCATCATTGCAGGCCCTGCAGACAGCCGCCTGTCGGGCCGCCCCAGGCTGCCTTGGCAGTGGTTGACGCGGCCTACGAGTGACCGCGCCCGCACCTCACGCGCGCGCACGAGCCTGCGTCTAGCATCGAGCTGGCAGTTCCATCCCACTTAATTTCAAGCGAGCATTCATGAATTCGAAGATGGCCGGGTCCCCTCACACATTGGTGTGGTACGCGGGCGCTGATGGTTGCGTCAATGTCGCCAACCCGCTGTGGCAAGAGTTCACCGGGCAGCGCTTCGAAGACTACAAAGGCTGGGGCTGGCTTCAAGCCATTCATGCCGACGACAGGGCGACGGTGCGCCAACGGTGGGCCGAAGCGCTGGAGGCCGGTCAAGCGTTCACCGTGAATTATCGGCTCCTGCGCGCGAATGGCGAGTACCGCGAGGTTGTGGCTCAGGGCGCACCGGTACACGACGCAGGGACCCTTAAGCAGTGGGTTGGCTTCGTCGTCGACACAAGCGAGGGCATCCGCGCGCAAGCTGCGCGCCAGGCGAGCGAGGATCGCCTTCGTGTGCTCGACGAGATCGGTCAGGCGACGCGTCATCTCCAGAGCGCGGACGACATCATGGCGTCGACCGCCTGTGTCCTGGGCAAAGCGCTTGGCGCGACCCGATGTGCCTATGCAGACGTGGACAGTGACAGCAACCGGTTCACCATTCGAAGCGATTGGGCAGTCGAGGGTGTGCCAAGCAGTGCCGGCGTCTACTCGTTGGAGCTGTTCGGCCCGCAAGCCACGTCCAACCTCCGCCAAGGCCTTCATCTCATCGTGAACGATGTGGACGCAGAACTTGGGGACGAAGGTGGCGCGCGCATGTTCAACGCCATCGGCATCAAGGCCATCATCTGCGCCGGACTGGTGAAAGAGAACCGGCTGGTGGCGATGATGGCCGTCCATCAGGCCACCACGCGTCGATGGACCGACGCCGAAGTCCTCGTCGTGTCCGAAGTCGTCGACAGGTGCTGGGCCCACATCGAACGTACGCGAGACGCCGCCCTCCTCAGGGACCAGGACGCAAGGAAGGACGAGTTCATCGCGACCTTGGCCCATGAACTGCGCAACCCCCTTGCCCCGATCAAGTACGCCGTAGCCATCGCGAGTCGTCGCGCAAACGACGACGTGGTCGCATCGAAGCTCGCGGTGATCGATCGCCAGGCGAGCCTCATGGCCCGACTCATCGACGATCTGCTGGACATCTCGCGGATCAGCCGAGGCGTGATCGAACTGCGACGCCAGATCGTCCCGCTGGACATGCTGGTGGCGAATGCGCTCGAAGCCGCGCAGGTGCTGCTGGAGCGGCAGGGCCATCGGGTCGAAATGCGCGTGGCGCCTGGCATGGACGTCTACGCGGATCCGGCCAGAATGGTCCAGGTGATCGGCAATCTCCTCACCAATGCCGCGAAGTACACCCCTGTAGGCGGCAGCATCGTCGTCGAGGCGTACACAAGGGGGCATCAGGCTGTCATCTCGGTGACCGATTCAGGCTATGGGATGTCGTTGAGCGACGCGAGCAGGGTGTTCGACATGTTCACGCAGTTGCCGCACACCAAAGCGCATGCACAAGGTGGTCTTGGGCTCGGGCTGTCGTTGGTGCGCAAGCTGATGGAACTGCATGGCGGCACCGCCCAGGTGAGCAGTCCGGGTGTGGACCAGGGAAGCACTTTCAGGTTGGAGCTGCCCCTGGCAGATCCTTCGCCGCTATCAGTAGAAAGGACTGCGCCTGAACTGGCGAGGGTCACGGACACCACGGACACCACGGACACCACGGACAGCACGGACGACATGAACGGCGCAGGCGGCAGTGCCGATCGGGCTCGGCCCGGAGGCCGTAGGGCACCGCTGCAAGGCGCACGAGTTCTGGTCGTGGAGGACAACGAAGACGGTCGTGAGGGGCTGGTCGCATTCCTGCAAGGCGTGGGCGTCGAGGTGGAGGCGGCCAGCGAAGGCTTGCAGGCCCTGAAGCTCGCTGAGCAGCACCGGCCGGAGATCGTGCTGCTGGATCTCGGCCTTCCGGGCATGGACGGGTATGCGGTGGCACAGGCTCTGCGAGCGCGCCATCCGCCTGAGCGAATGGCCATCATGGCGCTGACGGGTTGGGGCGCGGGCCGGGACCAGGAGCGCACACGTGCTGCGGGGTTTGACGCGCATCTCGTCAAGCCGGTGCAGCCTGACGCGTTGCTTCGCGCGATCGAAGCGGTCATGGGCCGCGCGTCTTCGCCTTGACCGTCCTTCGCCTCGCGTGACAAGAGCAAAAAACCATCCCGTTACCCCCGACGGGCGGTATTTCGTCGTGAATGGCCGGCTGTGGCGGACGAGCGATCCGAATCTCAGCGAACACGCCCGAGAAGCCTGGACTGCCAAGTTGATGGCCGCTCGGCGCCAGGTGGGACTTGCGTTGAAATCGGGTGACATTGTGGCGCTGAAAGCGGCACGTGCGACGGTCGACGCCGCCAAGCGCGCGCTGGGCGAGCGCGGCCCGGTATGGTGGACCGACGGAGCCCCGGACCTCAACAGGCACATGGTGACCCATACGTCCTACAAGCGCTGGTACGAGGAACTGCAACCCGGCCAATGACCGCGGGACACGGTTGCTTGCGCTGCGCATGCGTGCGTTGCACACGTCGGCCCTGCCTTCGCGCTGACCGTACATCGCACGAACCCAAAGATCTTCATGAAAATGCCGACCCTGGTTGGCGCTGCAGCGAGGGGGGTTCGCCCCGGCAGGGCAAGCGCTCGCTCTTTCAGGGAAGGGCAGCTCTGCGCACGTGAGGCACGGCGCGGGCGCAAGGGTGCCAACTGTTCAGCGCCGCATCAGCGCCTTAGAGCCCAGAGCCCAGAGCCCGAGGCTGGTCCGTCAATACCAGGTGCCCCCATGGGATGCGGCCAGTCCCACGCGGCGCCGTCGACCACCGCCCGTCTCGCTCACCGCCCCGCTGACTGCTTCCACCGCACCCCGTCGAACGCACGACATGCAGCTTGAAGGACTGGTTGCGCGTCGCTGAGCCAGACGATTGCTCTTGCTGTCAAACACAGGCGACCACACCACGCGCGGGCGCGTGAACCGCACGCTCCCGCTGCGCCCGTGACAGCCCTGTCAGTTGAAGCCTTCCGTCTGGTCCTTGTACGAGCCGTCGAGCATCTTGTAGCGCCACTGCAGCGTGCGCGACACGTACTGCGACGTGGTCAGTGCCGCAAAGCTGCCGCCTACCGCCACCACCGACCGGCTGCTCGCGCCCTTGGGCACCGAGGTCGAGGCAGAGTTGACGGCGCGCGTGCCGTCGTTGCTGTACACGTTGACCGATTCGATGCGCTCCGCATACGGGTTCACGAGCCATTCGAGCGTCAAGGTGGTGGCCTCCGGCGCACCGTTGCTCGCCAGCGCCTGGGTGCTCTGGGGAATGGTGTGCCATTGCTGCGTGGCCGCATGGGCGGCGGGCACCACGGGGGTCACCATGCGCAGCGAGAAGCTCAGCGCGGGGGTCAGTGTGGTCGGCGTGGCCGGGTCGGCGTCTAAAGCAGTGAACAGCTCGAACTCGTAGCGCGACCAGCCCGGCACCTTGCTCAGGTCGAACTTCCAGTTGGCGCTGGGCAGCTCGCCATACATGGCCGGGTGCGCCCAGTTGGTGTAAGCGGGCGTGGCTTGCGCGATCGACGGCTTCGGCCGCAGCGCGAAGGCGTCGGGGCCCGTGATGTCGCGGCTGCGCTGCAGGTTGAAGAGGTTGATGGAGTTGGCGACGAACTGCTGCGGGCCGGCCGGGATCGTTCCCGAAGTATTGAGGATCGACAGCCAGCTTTGCGGCAGTTCCCCGGGGTCGGCCAGCACCAGGCCCGCATCGGGCAGGCCCGGGCCCTTCACGCGCGCATACCGCAGGTTGGGCAGGCTCGGTCCGTAGCCGGGGCGGGCGACGTAGATTTCCAGTCCGCTCTGGAAGCGCGACGGTCCCGTGGCGTACTGCTCCTGGAAGGCCGCGGGCAGAAGTTGCTCCTGGCGCCGTATGGAGGCGCGCACATAGGCGTTCACCGTGCGGTGGTTTCCGTACAGCCACCAGTTCGTGTTGCGCGCGGTGGTGGCGGTGTTGGCGAACTTCTTCACCACCAGGATGCGGTTGTCCGGCACGCCGTTCTTGTCGGTGAAGCGCAGGTTCACGACGGCTTCGTCGCGGCTGTCCTGCTGCTTGGTGTAGCGCAGCAGCTCGGGGCGGTTGAAGCGCGCGCCGTCCATGTCGGGCGAAGCGATCAGGCCGCCGAAGGAGGCGGCGGCATCGAGGCCGCTGTGCAGGTAGCTTGCGCTGCCGGTCTGCTGGGCCGGGGCATCGTCGACCACCAGGCCGTCGCATGCGGGCGACGAACTGCGCGGTGCCGAGGCCACGGCAAAGCAGGCCGTGAAGCCGGTCTGCAGAAAGTCGAGCTCGGTCACCGAGAAATCGCCGGCGGTCGAGGCCGCCACGGTCGCGGGCGCGGTGGTGGTGGCATCGGCCAGCGGCACCGACGGCGCATCGGGGTTGAGTGTGTTCGACAGCACCGGCGAGCCGTTCTCGAAGGTCACGCGCACCTGGTCGAGCATCCTGTCGGCGCCCGTGTTGGAGCCGCCGACAAAGGGGGTGGAGATGGGGTCGAAGGTGGCCGGGTCGAGCCCGACGCTGGTGAGCACGTCGGCGAGTTGCTTGGCGACGTTGACGCGCACCGCCTGCAGGGCGCCGGCGTCCACCGCCGCCAGCGCGGCCGGGTCGTTCACCAGGGCCAGCGGGTCCTTGTTGGGTGCCAACTGCGCGGCGATGGCGGTGGTCAGCGGGCTGATGTTGGCCGTGGCGTTGCTGCCCGCCGCCGGCAGTGTGGTCACCAGGCTGACCATGGGGTTGCGCAGGCCCGAGGGGTCGGTGGCCACCAGCACGAGCGGCACGGCCGCGGTGCTCTTCAGCTCGCACGTGAAGGCACCCTTGTCGTCGGCCACCAGAGGGGTCACGGTGCAGCGGTCGGCGCCGTTCCTGTCGAGAATGCGCACCTCGGCGCCGGCGAGCGCGGCGCCCGTGGCGACCGTGCCGTCGATCGACGTGACGGCTGCGGCAGGGCCGGGCTCTGGCGCCGGTGCCGGGGTTGGCGAGGGCGCGGGCGCGGCGCCGACCGGAAAGTAGGAAGCCCCGCCGCCGCCTCCGCCTCCACCTCCACAGGCGGCCAGCAACGCCAGCGTCACGATGGACAGGACATGGGGAATCTTCAAGGTCGATGAGGGCATGTTGGGCTCGTCCAAAGGTTGAAAAACTCCGGACCTCCCGGCGTTTTGTGAACCTTAGCGGTCACTTCCGGAAAAGAAATGATGCAAATGCACCATTCTTGAAACGGGTCGGTGGGTGCCAGGGTTTTCGAGGGAGGAGCACAAAGTCGGCCCTTGCGAATCACGGAAACAGGGGATGCGTTATCCCGCGGGCGCGGCAAGACTCGGCCCATGACCCCACCAGCGCCGCACGACATCGGCACGCTCCTGCTGCAGCTGTACCGGCTCTCGCACGAACTGCCGATGCAGGCGTTTCAGGACGCCGCGCTCGAACTCGTCAAGCCGGTACTGCCATTCGACGCCTCGATGTGGGGCACGGCCACAACAGCCGAAGAGGGCATCGACGTTCACACGCTGCACCTCTACCGCAAGACGCCCGACATGATGCGGGAGTACGACGACTTCAAGCACCTCGACTCCGCGGCCGCGAGCTTTTTCGGCAAGGGACAGGGCACCCAGGGCTTCAACTCGGCAAGCTGGTGGAGCGGGCCCCGGTATGCGCCGTTCTTGGACTATGTGCGGCGCTACGACCAGAACAACATCTTCATCACGATGGACAGCAACCCGCAGTCGAACTTCATGCACTGGTTCTCGCTGTTTCGCGCCGACCCCGACGCGCACTGCAAGCCAGAGGAAGTGAGCCTGCTGGCGAGCCTGTCGCCGCACATGATGCAAGCGCTTGCGCTCAACCGCGTGATGCATCTGGACCGGACGCAATCGCCCGCCGCTGCCCTGCAGCCGCGGGGCTCGGCCATTGCGGACCTGAAGGCGCCATTTACCACTGCGACGTGAGCTTCGTGGCGCTGATGCAGGAAGAGTTCGAGGGCTGGCCGCGTCAGAAGCTGCCGACCTCGCTGCTGGAGCACTTCATGACGGTGCAGTGCGCCTATTTAGGGCGGCATGTCGCGGTGTCGTCGCGGCTGGAGCAGCGTCTTTTGTTCCTGGGCGTACGCAAGCGCTGCGCCGCCGACGGCCTCACGCCGCGCGAGCGCACCGTGGCCGAACTGCTGGCGCGCGGCGACACGCACAAGGACATCGCCGCCATCCTGAGCCGCTCGCCGGCCACCGTGCGCAACCACATTCAGGCCATCTACGACAAACTGCAGGTGGGCAACGTCGCCGGACTGATCAAGGCGTTGCGCCTCGCGGCTTGAACACCGTGCTCGCGCCAGAGTCAAGCCTGGCGGCGTCCCCGTCCGCAACGATGCAGCAGCTCGCAGCGCGACACTCAATCACAAGTCATTGCAGCCAATTCGTTGCACGGTCGCCAAACAGGTCCCGCTCATGGCCGCGTACCGTTGCCCGTCCAACGATGCCGCGATCACGCTCACGGCCTGACGCCGATGGACTCCACTGCCAGGAGCGATCCGCGGGCAATCTCTCATTCCGCGCTCGGGGCGATCAACCCAGGAACGCAGAGACCCAAGGACAACGCAAATTGGCTCCAGAGCCGAATTCCGGTGCGGATCGCCAGACGGCAGGGCGCCTTCAGGGCACTCTTCAGAGCGGAGTGATCCTGGCGCTCTTCATCATCTGCCGGGTCAGTTCGATCTCGTGCCGTATCACCTGCAGGTAGCCCTCCGGGGTCGAAGGCGTGACCTGGCTGCCAAGCTCAGTCATGGCCGCGATCACCTGCGGATCTTTCACCATCTGGCTGAACACCTCATAGATGCGCGCGGCGATAGGATCGGGCGTGCCTGCGGGCAGGGAGAGCCCGCCCCATGAAGTCAACTCCACCCCCTGCAATCCCTGCTCGGCCAGCGTGGGCACGTCCGGCAAGTTGGCATTGCGTCGGGTGGCCGCCACGCCCAAGGCCTTGAGCTTGCCGGCCTTCACGTGGGGGTACGCCACTGCGAAAATCGGCATGCCGAAGCTCACCTGCCCGCCGAGCACGGCGTTCACCAGTTCCGACGCTCCTTTGTACGGCACATGCGTGGCGCTGATGCCAGCAGCATGGAGGAACAGCTCGACGCCGAGGTGTGAAGGTGTGCCCACCCCGCCCGACGCGTAGTCGAGCTTGCCGGGGTTGGCGCGCGCTTTTTCGACGAGCTCCTGCAGCGTCTCGATACCCGATGCGGGGTTGACCACGAGCAGCACGTCTGACGTCGTGAGCCGCATCACATGGCGGAAGTCCTTCATCACGTCGTACCCGGGGCTGCGGTACATCAGCACGTTCGCGGCCATGGGCGCCGCGGAGTAGATCCAGGTGTACCCATCCGGCGCGGCTCGGGCCACCTGCCGTGCGCCAATGTTGCCGGCAGCGCCGCCCTTGTTCTCGATGATGATCGCCTGACCGAGCAGGCGGCCGGCGGCCTCGGCGAGGATGCGTGCCCCGGTGTCGGGCCCGGTGCCGGCCAGGTAAGGTACGACCCATTTGATGGGGCGGTTCGGCCAAGGGTCGGCTGCACGCGCAGCGCGCGCGAATGACAGCAGTGGCGCCGCAGCCAAGGCGCGGCACAGCACGCGACGCGACGCGTCGAAGTCGTTGTTCATTTCACTTGTCTCCGGATCTCTTATGTAGCTCTGTTTCTCAGGCACCCGCTTGAGGCGTTTCGCCAAGCAACTCGCGTGCGATGATGTTCTTCTGGATCTCGCTGGTGCCGGTGAGCACGCGGTACATCCGCAGCATGCGAAACAGGAACTCCACGCGGCGACCCTGCACGATGCCCTCGCCGCCGTGGATCTGCACCGCCGCATCGGCGATGCGGAACGCCGACTCCGAACAGAACAGCTTGGCCATCGACGCGTCCGCGCGCGCGTCGCCGCCCGCATCCAGCTGGCGCGCGGTCGAGATCATCAACGCGCGCGCCGCCGCGAGCTGCGTGGCCATGTCGGCGAGCGAATGCTGGATGGCCTGGAACCCCGCAATCGGCTGGCCGAACTGGCGCCGCTTGCGCGCGTAGTCGCGGGCATCCTTCAACGCCACGGTGGCCAAGCCCACCATGGCGGGGCAATGCAGCAGGCGGTTGACAGTGATGCGCCCCAGCGCCAGCGCCAGCCCTCGGCCTGGCTCGCCGATGAGGTTGGCCGCGGGCACACGACAGTCGTTCAACAAGATGTCGCCCGTGGTGGACTGGCCTGCCATGGTCTTGTAGCCCGAGACCACCTCGACGCCGCTTTGGCGCAGGTCCACGAAGAAGGCCGAGATCTGGCGGCGATCGGGCCTGTCGGAGGTAGACGCCATCAACACCGCGTAGTCCGCAAAGGGCGAGCCCGAGATGAAGCGCTTGCGCCCGTTGAGAATGTAGGTGTCGCCGTCCAGGCGCGCTTGCGTCTGCAGCGCGCCGGGGTCGGAGCCGGCCTCGGCCTCGGTGAGGGCGAAGCAGATGGCCTTTTCGGCCTGCGCCACCGGCACGATGAATTTGGCAAGCTGCATCGGCGTGGCGTGGCGCGCCAGCGCGCCCACCCGCGGTGGGCCGCTGAGTTCGCCGAACACGTGCGGCGCGAGGGGCGACCCGCTCGCGTAGATCGATTCCTTGATCAACACATGATCGAGCAGCGAGAGCCCGAGGCCGCCCATGGCTGTGGGCAACGTCATGCCGTAGAAGCCCAGTTCGTGCGAGCGGCGCCACACGCGCTGAAGCGTTGGCTTGTCGGGACTGTGCTCGTGGTCAATCCCTTCCTCTCGCACAAGCGCGGCCAACTCGCCGTGCAGGAAGTCAGCGATGCGCGCTATCAGCTCGGCTGCGCGTTCCGAGCCTTCGAACGGCCCGTCGAACAGCGGCGCGCGCACGCTGGAAGCCGTGGTGGCGCTGGCAGTGGTGTCGTCCGAGAATTTGGAGACAATGGCTTGCGTGGTCATGGCGGTACGTCTCCTCAGTTCACGCGGCGATCGTGGCCTGCCCAATACGGCGACTGGATGAGCTTGCGCGCGATCTTTCCGTTGGCGTTCTTCTGCAGCGACTCGACGAACTCGATGCGGCGCGGCCGCTTGAAGCCCGCAAGCCGCTGCGCGCAGAAGGCGTCGAGCGCGGCCGCGTCCGCGACAACGCCGGGCTTCAAGACGATGTGCGCGGCCACAGCCTCGCCCCACTTGTCGTCAGGTACGCTGAACACGCAGGCCTCGTCGACGGCAGAGTGCTGGTACAGCACCGCCTCCACCTCCGAGGGGTACACGTTGAAGCCGCCGCTGATGACCATGTCCTTCTTTCGGTCGACGATGTAGATGTAGCCCTCGTCGTCAGCGCGCGCGAGGTCGCCCGTGTGGTAACGGCCATTCTTCAGCACCTCAGCCGTGAGCTCGGGTGCGCGCCAGTAGCCCGCGAAGATGTCGGGTCCGCCGACCACGATCTCGCCGATCGCGCCCCCGGCCACCGGGAGTCCTTCGTCGTCCACGATCTCCACCACCGACTCCAGAAACGGCCTGCCACAGGAGGCCAGCCGCTCGGGCATCGCGGCGCGTGCGAACAGGTGGTCTTCCACGCTGAGGCCGCACACGCCCGAGGTCGTTTCGCCTGCGCCGTAGCCCTGCGAGAGCACCGGGCCGAACACGTCCATTGCCTGCATGATGCGCGCAGGCGCCATCGGCGCGGCGCCATAACCCAGGCGCCGCAAGTCGGGCAGCGGGCGGTAGCGGCCCTGCACCTCAGCCAGCAGCATGTTGATCATCGTGGGCACCATGAAGGTGTGCGTCACGCGCTCGCGCTTCATCTCGGCAATGAACCGGCCTGGATCGAAGCCACTGAAAAGTCGGATCGTGGCGCCACTGCACAGCGCCGGCACCAACTGCATGCCCGAGGCGTGCGTGATCGGGCCCACCAGGCCCAGGAGATCGCCAGGCTGCAGGTTGTCGGCGCGCATCAGGAACTTGCGCAGTTGCGCAAGGCGGTTGCCGAAGGTCTGCATCGCAGCCTTGAGCACGCCGCTGGATCCTGAGGTGTAGTGCAGCACTGCAAGGTCATCCGCTTGTACCCGCGCCGGCAGAAAACGGTCGCTGGCGTGCGCAAGCGCGCCTTCGTACGACGTGGGCGAGTCTTCAACGGCGTCGAGCAGCAGCAGGCGCGGCGCAGCCTTGAGGTGCGACAGAAAGCGCTCCGCGCGTTCGGCGGTGGTGACGATCAGCGCCGCCTCGCTGTTGGCGACGACCTCGGCCACCTCAAGCGGCGCGAGCCGCGCGTTGATGGGCGCCTTCACCAGCGCGGCCTTGTAGCAGGCCAGCTCCAGCTCGACGATCTCGACGCAGTTGGGCAGGTACACGCCCACACGGTCGCCGCGCTGCAGGCCCAGGCCGCACAGCGCGTTGGCCAGGCGGTTGGAGCGCTGCTCGAGTTCTTCGTAGGTGACCGAGCGCGACGCGCTCGTGACGGCCAAGCGCTTCGCGTGGATGCGCGCGGCACGCGATGCGAGCTCGCCGACGTTGGCGATCGCGGGGGATGTGGTTTGCAAGTTGTCTCCTGATGTCCGGCGCCATGGCACGGGATGGAGACGACTTTGGCAGCGCAGGACGCACAACAACAAATACGGATTGCTGATGCACGGGCATCAAAACAATTGATAGCCTGCGCGAGCCCCGGTCCCCTGCCCTATGGCCTGCCGCTCGTTTTGGGCAGCGCTTCATCCCGCAAGAGCAATTCCGCCTCCCATCGACCGGACGCGATCAGGCGGCGCGTTTCGTCCACCAGGACGTCCATCACTGCCCGCGTCGCGTCGTCCAGCTTGCGCGCGGACGCGGTCGCAAGGAAATAAGTGCGTGCCAGCTCGGGCTGCACCACGCGCGCTACGAGCCATTGCTTGCCTCTTGGCGGCGCGTCGCCGATGGCACATGCGGGTGAAAAAGTGAACCCTGCGCCCGCGAGGTACAGCGAACGGATCACGCGTGCGGAGTCGTGCTCGTGTGCGATGTTGAGTTCCAAGCCCAGATCCATCGCGGCGCGCTCCACCTGCGCACGGATGCTGAAGCGGCGCGATTGGAGCACCAGCGGCAAGCCCGCCGCACGGGCGAAGGGAATCTCCGGCCGCGCCACAGGGGCAGCCCTGTGCGCGTTGCGCGCCTTGCTCCGCTTCGACGCGCCGGCGACAGGCTGCGCAGTCATGGCCGCGACCTCGCCTCCGCCGTCGTGGCCGCACACGAACATCGCTTCTCGCACGAACGCCTTCACGTCGAGCCCATTCACGTCCTCGCTGTCCACCAGGATGCCGATGTCCGCGCGACGCTCGACCATGGCCTTGCGCACCATCAGGCTCAGGTCATCGATGACGAACACGCGGATGCGCGGATGCGACTGCTTCAGCCGCGCCAGCACGGGCCCCAGCAGCAGTGATGCCAAAAGGAACGGCACCGCCACGGTGACGGAGCCTTCGAGCCCGCCTGGCCCGCGCTGCAACCGCTCGCGCATCGCGCTGGCATCCGACAGCAGCTTGCGTGCGTCCTGGTAAAACTGCAGCCCCGCCGCCGTGGGCGTGACACCGACGTGCGAACGCTCGAACAGCGGCGTGCCAAGCTCTCCTTCGAGCTTCTTGATCTGCGCAGTCAGCGCGGGTTGCGCCACATACAACGCACCTGCGGCGCGCGAAAGACTGCCTGCTTCCAGCACGGCGATGAAATAGCGAAGCGACCGGAGTTCCATAGGTGGGGCATTTTCGTCCCCGCGCGCTGCCGCTGCCGGCGAGATCAAACGCTCGCGCAGCGGAGACGTGCCGGCGCTGGCCAGGCACGCCCGCCGGTCCACCGGCCTTGCACCGCCCCTTTGTGTCTCCTGCCAATCGCACCAAGGGCGGTCGAACCGCCCTTACCTGAAGCCGGCAGACCACCGCCCCGACTGCGCGGCCGCGTCGGCTCCCGTTGGATCGTCCAAGATCCAGCGCACAAGGTGCAGTTCGTGGCCCTTGCGCCAGCCCCCCGGCACAGGTCTACGACGACCGGTTGACGAGCGGTCGTCCTGACGCATGGCTGCAGCGCCCAAGCCGTTGATTCAAAACGCAGGGGCCACAGTCCAACCTGCTGCACAGCTTGTCGCGCTGAAGCTACGACGATTCGGCAACACATGTGTTGGCCGGGCATCGCAGCCGGCGCTGTCAAACTTCGGGAGGCAGCGCGCCGAAGTCGGTTCCCGCAAAGTCCTGAGAAACATGCACCCCCTGCGCATCACGCAGCAGTACGCCGCGCCGTTCCATCTCTCGCATCGTGCGATTGACAACCTCGCGAGACAGACCCGCGTACGACGCGATGACGCCCTGCGTGACACGCTTGTCGTAGACCTCGTGGCCTGCGGGCGCGATCTGCGTCATCTTGTAAAGCACGCGCCCCACCATCTCTTCGGACGACAACGAGGAGACGCGCTGGAGCTGCCGACGCAGCACATTCATCCGTGCGGACACCCCCTCGACCAGTTCCAACGCTATGTTGTGATGCCGCGCGCACAACGTTCGCATCGCTGATACCGGCACAAGATAAAGGGTGGAGGGAAGCACGGCGACCAACCTGTGAGCTGCGCGATACTGCGGCTCACTGAGCGAGCCCCCCAGGTAGAAGTCATGACGACGAATGAAATCGGTGGTGACGCCGGCCTCCTCCTGAGCACCCTCGCGCCCCTCGACCACCACCCGCACCAAGCCGCTTTCCACACAATAGAACGCACACGTCCATTCGTTCGGCGCCAGGATGGTTTCGTTGCGCGCGTAGGAGCGCAATTCGCAAAGCTCCCGGAACGCCAGGCGTTCCAGCGACGGCAGACGGGCAAGCGAGGGATGCAGGTTCACAACGCGATGATGGAAGACAGCGCCGCTAGCGGCAATCACTGAAACAGGGGGTTTTGGCTGTCGCATGCGGCGGTTCCGCCATGCCAGCGGCTATTCCCGCGCACTCAGATCGATCAAGCCCTTTTGCATCGCATCGCGCACCGCCCGTGCCCTCGACTTCACTGCCAGCTTGCGATAGATGTTCTTCACATGCGCATCCACCGTGTGCAGCGAGCGATGACTCGACTCGGCAATCTGCCGGTTGCTCAGGCCCTGCGAGATCATGCGCAGCACATCGAGTTCGCGACGCGACAGCCTCGGGGCCGCTTCTCCCGCTCCTTGTTCCGCTCCATCCGCTCCGTTCGGTAAAGACTCGGCGCGCGGGGATGACTGTGCGCCGAACTCGAGAACCGCGCGGCCCTTCTCCACAATGCACCATGCGACACGCGTCGCCGCGGCCGAGTTGCCCTCGGCGATCAGCCGCATCAAGCGCGCCAGATCCTGCTGTGCGGCTTCGATGAACTGCAGCGCCGGCGTGAGCGCCGTCGTGCGGGGCGGGCCGTGCGCGGTCGCGCTCGCCATCCCATCGACCGGGAACTCGTCGTCGGGACGCCAGCGCCCGGCCATCTCGCCGCGTGCTGCGCTAAGAGGCGTTGTGATGCCGCGCATGGACAGTGCATGGATCGGGTCGCGCTTGGAGATGGACATCGATGCCTTGCGTAGCTGGAAATGAGAGTTGCCGGCACTCTGTCAGATGCGCGCTAGAGCTTGCGTCCACGTGAGTTCGCCGCCGGCGGCAGAGCGCGACGGAGGTAGACAGGATCGAGCTGGTTCGGCGCGACCTGTGCCAGGCTGCGTTCGACGGGAAGCAGACTCCCGAAGTCGGTGGAAGCGAATTCCGCGGGCACGTGCACGCCTTGCTCGTCGCGCCGCACGAGGCCACGCTGCTCCATGTCTCGCATGGTCTTGTTGACGACCTCGCGCGAGAGCCCCGCATACGAGGCGATCACCGATTGGGAGATGCGCTTGTCGAAGGCCCCCGTGCTCGCCGGCGCCAGCACGGTAAGCTGATGCAGGACGCGACTCACCACGTCTCCGGTGGACAGCGCCGACATGCGCCGCAACTGGTTGCGCATGAGGGCCATGCGCTTGATGGCGAGGTCCAGCAGGCCGGTGGCCACATCAGGGTACAGCTCGCAGAGCCTGCGAAACGCCGCAATGGGGATCAAGTGCACGGACGAAGGCAAGGCCGCCACCAGCGTCTGCCGAGACTGGACAGTGTCTTCAGCCAGCGACGGTCCGATGAAGAACTCGTCCTGGCGGATGAAGTCTGTCGTGACATCAATGGGTTGCGCACGGCCGCCACCGTGGCCCACCACGCGCAGGAGCCCGCTGGAAACGCAGTAGATGCAGTCCGTCGAACTTCGTGCAGCGAGCACCACTTCGTTGCGTCGGTAGGAGCGCAGTTCGCTGCTGCGCACCAGGGCCTCGCGCTCTTCCTGAGGAACGCTCGCGAAAATAGGATTCAGGTACATGGCTGAAGGACACGCGGTGCCATCGATAAGGTCAACGCCGACTCACGCGATGGGCGAGAGGCTCGTCGGGGGCACGGCCCGCGCTCTACAGGCCGCGCGCACGGAGTCCACTGGCTGTGGGCAGCACGAGCTGCCATCACTCACCCTATCGAGCAGCGCGACCAGCTTGGCTTCCGGTGTGCGCAGTGCCGCTTCAAGCATCGCGTACTGCGCGGCTTCGACGGGGTTGCGCGCGCGCCTGTCTACCCGCGGCTGCTCGAAGGTGGCGAGCAGTTCCTGGACCGAGCGTTGCAATGGGTTCAGGTCCTTGCTAAGGCGGGGCAGTCGCAGTTCGAAATCGGGCGAAAGTTTCACAGGCACCCCGCCAGGGGATCCACGCAAGCGGCACCGGAAGTGGCACCGGAGCTGCCGTCGTGTGCGTCGGCGTCGGCGGTGGCCCTTGCCCCTGCTGCTTCGGTGGCCCGCACGCCGTAGCCTTGCAGCCACTGCGCGCCCACGCGTGAAGCGATGTGCATGTCTTCTTCACGCTCGATGCCGTCCACCGCCACTTGGGCCGCGACGTGCGTGCACAGGGAGATCATGCCGCGCAGGCACTCGACGCCAAAGGCGCCGCCGCGCGCGCGGCGCAGCAGCGAGGCGTCGAGCTTCACGATGTCGGGCCCGCAGGACTGCAACGCAGCAAGGTTATCGTTGCCTCCGCCGATGTCGCGCAAGCCGATGCGGCAACCGCGCAGTTGCATCTGCACGCAGAAGTCGCGCGCGGCCTCGTGCTCGGCCAGCGTGGCGCTGCCGACGATCTCGATCACCAGCCGCGAAGCCAGCGAGGGCTCCTCGTCGAGCGCCGCGCACAATGACGCCCACCAGTGATCGAGCCTGACGCTTTGCGCGCAGATCCCCACGCCGATGTGCATGGCGTGTTGCCGCCGCAGCGCCGCCAGCGCCTGGCGCACCGCGATGCGATCGAACGCGCGGGCCAGCCCCAGGCGTTGCAGGCAGGGCAGGAACACCTCCTGCGCCAACAGGGCCGGCTCGCTGCGGCTTGCCGGAAGACGCACGCGCCCCGCGTGGTACAGCGTGCCCGGGTTGCTGCCCGCGTGCACCACCGGTTGCCATGCGAAGGAGAGCGCCTCGGTGCGCAGGGCTTCGCTCACGCGCAGGGCGACGTCCATGTCGGCGCGGTAGCGCTGGCACCAGCCATCGGCCCGGCTCTCGCGCGAGTCAGGGAACGGTTGCGCGGTCCACAGCGCAAGCTCGATCTCCGACGTGCCGATCTGCCCGGGCGCGCGCATCTCGATCCAGTCGGCGTGCAACTGCACCAGCGCCAAGATGCCCATCGCACGCACCGGCTCGGCGCCGAGCACGGCGAGCAGCGTCTCGATGGGCTGGCTGGCGCTGCGCACGGCCTGCGGCAGCTCGCGGATGTTGCTCGCGCCGCACACGAAGGCATCGTTTGCCCACAGCAGGAAGCAGTCGTCGCGCAAGCGGGCCATGTCATGGGCCGCCGACGTGATGAAGTGGGCGCACAGCCGGCGCTGCACCTCGAGGCTGGCAGCCGATGCGAAGTCCTGCCCGTAGGCCTCGGCGAGGTGCGGCAGGTTCGAGATGAACACATAGGCACAGGCCCGGGGTGCCGCAGCACGCAGTTCAGGCCAGCGCTCAAACGCAACGCGCGCCGCGCCGCGCACGTCTTGCCCGGCGTACGCCCGGACGTCGCGGCATGCAGACACTACCGCCGTCGGCGCACACGGCGCCTCGGTCTTTGAGAGGGTGAGCATCGGATCCTTCTTCCATGAAACTCGTTGTTTGAACTCCCGGGGAGTGGCGGACCGTTTCGTGCGCTCGAATGAGGCGTCGGGTCCCTCCGCAACAGTCCATAGATCGTGCTGAACGAAGTGGTCGCGCTGTTGATGCAGCGACATCTCAGACATTTGAATACTACGGATTGCCGTAGCAAGCGCGCGCCTTTCTCTGCCTAACTGTGTTCCTTGTCACACATCTCGCTGGACGCGCTCCGCTTCAGTGCGTTATTTCGCTCTGAGCTGCACCCGCCCTCGTCGACCTCGAGCGGCTTGTCCAGGGACGCGCGACGTCGAGGGTGAATACGTCAAATGCGATTGCAGAATGTTCCCGCGCCGACAGCGGGACAACACGGCGCATGCGAGATCGAGCTCTTAGCTACACGTTGTAGTTATCAGCACGCGCAAACACAGTTCGCATGCGCAGCGTTCCCCGTCTCTTCGACTTCCTTGCCATGAGGCAGCGTGCGCAGACCTCGTCTGAAGCACCCTTTGTCATCCCTGCATACGGTGCTGGTGCAGGCGCCCCCCCAAATGCAAGCGCGCCCACGATGAAGGTGCTTGCTGAGAGTGGATTCGGCGACGGGGCCTGCTTGAGTGAGCACCCCTGACAGGGATTGGCCAGCAATCTGAACGAGCACGCAAATCGATCAAGCCACCGCCCGCTCCAGTCGAAGTACGTCCTCGGGCTCGGCTATGACTTGCTCTCGCAAGGGCGGCGCGAAGCTCCCAAGCCGCAAACTTCAGGGAACGCGGCGCGTCAATGGCGATGAAGAGGCACTCATCGTCCTTCTGAAGGCACGCGGTTCAATCTATCGTGAAATCGCGCAGGGGGAAACGAAAAGAAGACAGTGCTCGTACAAAACGGAACGACGTTTCACCGCTCGTAACATGCTCCGTGCCGCGCTACACCCGCGGGTGCTTCCATGGTTGCACGCGTCCCCACGAAATCGTCGCCACTGCGATGACCTGTGCGCGTTGAGCCCGCACTCAGACGGTCGGTCCGTGGAACCAGCCCTCGACAAAGGGCGCCGCGCCAGCCAAGGCCAGGCCAAACCTGACGCTGCCGCGGTGCGCCTGCGCGATGCCCCGTATCCGCGCACGCCGGCTGGCGCTTGCCAACTGCGGTAATGCTTCCACAGACGATGCTCCGGAAACCGAGGCGACGCTATACACCGCGATACGAAAGCGCATGCCCGCAACTTCGCTGACAACAATGCGGCCCAAAGCCGCGGCTTGCATCGAACCCACCTCCTCGAGCGCGAGCCGAATAAACTGCGCAATGCGCGCCACATCGCCGTGAGCGTCGCCTTGGCCCAGACGGTCGTGCTCGATGGCACCGACGCACCGGCCTCCCAGCGCGTCCGCGAGCACTTGCGCCACAGTCGAATGCAATGGAAATGGCCGCATCGCGGCACCGATCGAGCGACCTGCCGCCAGACGACCCAGATCGGCGAGTTCCTCGGCTTGCTCTTCAGCGCGCGCGGCCGCATTTGCAATATGTTCGAGCACGCCGGGCATCTCGCGCACACCTTGGGTTGGGTCGCGCCGCCCCAGCAGCTCGGTGCCCAGCAGGACGGCGGAGAGCGAGTTGCGCATACCATGCACTGCCGCGTCTGCCAACTGGTCCAAGGAAGGATCGGCAGTGTGTCGCCTCGCCGTCCAGGCGCTCGCCACCCAAGCGAGCACATCTTCCCGAGCGGCTGGCCGCCCCACTGCTGGAACGGTTGATAGCGGCTGGCGGGCAGGTTGCAGCCTTGCCCCTGCAGCATGCAGCGCCCAGTCCGAAGTCGATTCAGGCATTTGATCGGTCCCATTCCGTCAAGAAGAGCGGAGCTCGCCCCCTGACGTGCCCCTCGCTGTCGGTTGCGCCAATGGCTTACAAACGGACAGCGCATACTTTGCGATGTTGCAACCCCACATGCTGTCGGCAAACTCAGCACGACGCGTCAGCCAACGCCCCTGTTACGTCGCTTCGGCGCCTCAGGCAAAAGCATGCTAACCAGATGACCCTTGCCCGTCGAGTGATTGGGCCGCTTGGCCCGGCGCGGAGCGCCGATCCATGCGACATCAGAGGTCGACTCCTGACGGGCGCCGCAAAGCAAACGGACCGGATGGCGAGCAAGCCGGCGAACATACGACAGGATCTTGCATCCACGTTGGGTGGCAACTCGATGCGCCGCCGCAGACGTCATTCCTTGCCCCGAGGACACCCCTCAGCAACACACGGGAGGTGGCGGGTCTCGAGGCCAGGATTCTGACGACCAAAGCAACACATTCCCGGTCCGATGCGGCAGCATGCTGCACGCTGGCTGCCGCAGAGACTGCCCAGACGCTCCAGCGCTCAGGAGGTCGGAAATCCTGAAGTCGATGCACCGGGGAGACACCAGCAAAGTGTTGTCGGTCTCACATCGAGCATGTCCGGCAATGGAACTGAATTCACGTCCCTCTCGATCAGCACTTACAGCAAACAAGCTCATGCCTTGCGTCAATGCCGCAGTTGGAAAGGTAGGTGAGGGTGCACTTGTCCCTGCCTGGCCAGACGCACCGTGATCGGGCGGCGCGCCACGAGCAGGTCGTTTCACACCTGCCCCGTTTTTGTGCGACCGTTGAACGCTGACGTATTGCTTCTTGGCCGGACGCCGTGCTCAATTTGTCGGCCGCGAAAAATTCGCCCACAGATTCTGACCGCCCGCTGCCGCCCAGCGAATGTTCCTGATCGCAGTTGTGATGCAGATCACACCTGAAGCCGGATAAAAGCCACGCCCGGAGGAATATTTCCCCTTGCTTCCTCTGACACGCACCCGAGCAGACATGAATGCAATATCGTTCATGCTCTTTTCCGAATGAAAGTGGCGTGATGCGGTTTGCGGACTTTCATCCAGACGGATCGCCCATCTCGCGGCGCGACAGTCATCCCGAGGCGACGGTGATGGGGCAGCTGATGTCCAGGCGGCACAGGACGAGCCTTTGGTCGATCCTCGGCATGCTGGTGGCGCTCGCTGCCGTCGGCGGGTTCCTGATTGCACATGAGCAAAACAAGATCCGCAGTGCAGCAGCCACGGTGATTGCAAAACCGCTCGAGCGGGTCGCAGAGGTGAATGCGGCGTTCCAGGAGCTGCATGCGCTGGACGTTCCAGCATGCTCACCGATGCATCTTGCTGCGTTGCGGTCGATCGCCTTTCGGTCTGCAATCATTCGTGACGTGATCTTCCAGGGAGAACACCCTGGTCAACGGTGCAGTGGGAATCTGGGCGCCGCCGCTTCCGCGCTGCCTTCGAAAAGCCCCGACTTCACCTCGGAGACCGGCCGCCAGATATGGCGCAACGTCGATCTGCCGCTCTCGCCCGGCGTCAAATCCACGCTGGTCCAGGAACGAGGTTATGAACTCCTGATTGCGCCGGAGAGTCAGCCTGCGACGGCGGAGCACGGTTACTACGCCCTGAGTGTGGTTCTTCTGAACAGAGCCAACAGCAGCATGCTTGTGGTACGCGGATCGGATCCGGGAATCGATCAACCACTGCTTGTCTCCGGTGCGACACGTTGGCTTCGGGGCGACCTGGTGTCGGTCGCTTGTTTGCCCGGGCAGATCACGTGCTACGTGCTGAAGGCACATGGAGCTTCCGTGCTGATGAGCAACCTGATGCTGCTCGTCTTCACCGCACTCCTCGCCGGCGTCGGCACGGCGCTCGGCTCTGCCTCATGGTCCGCCCGTCAATTCAAGACGCACACCATTGATGCGCTGCTGCGCGAAGCCGTTCGCAATCAGGAGCTGTTCATGCATTACCAGCCCATCGTCGACAACCGGACCGGCGAGATGGTGTCGGCCGAAGCGCTGATGCGCTGGACGCTGCCCAGCGGGGAAAGCATCTCGCCAGTGGTCTTCATTCCGATCGCCGAGGCGAACGACCTGATTGGCGAGTTAACCCGTCTGGCGCTTCAACGTGTCTCTGAAGACTTCGGCGCCTTTCTTCGCAGCCACCCAAACTTCAAGATCAGCGTGAACGTCGTTCCCGCAGACATGGTGGACGACAACTTCCATCGGTCGCTGCAGCTACATTTCGAAGCGCAGGGCATTGCCCCCACGCAACTGGCTTTTGAACTCACGGAACGCACGTCTGCAAAGCTTGAATCTGCAGTGACCGTGATGGTGGAGTTGGGCGGCCGTGGCCACGAGATCTGCATCGATGACTTCGGCACGGGGTACGCCAACCTGTCTTACCTCAGCGACTTGAAGGTCGACAAGATCAAGCTGGACAAGAAGTTCACCGACACCGTAGGGACGGGCACGTTGAGGGAGAGAATCGTCCCCTCCGTCATCGAATTGGCCAGGGAACTGGGTGTGGAGATCATCGTGGAAGGTGTCGAAAACCACGAGCAGGTCAAATACTTTCGAGATCGCGGCGTGCACCTGATGCAAGGCTGGTTCTATGGTCGACCGCTGCCGCCGGCGGAGCTGATCCACGCGTTGCAGGCTCCACGGAGCGTGGCAGCGAGCCATCCTCGCCGATCGCCGAACACCCTCCACACCGCCGCGCCGGCGTTCGTCTGATCCCACGCCGCCCGCCCCACGATGCCTGCAGTGCCACGCACAAGAGGGAACCCGCTGCGCAATCCAAAGATGATCCGACAGCAACGGGGCAACTGTCTTTCACGCACACGGGAGATGACTCTTGAAGACAATCAGGGCCGCACTTGTCGACCACAGCGAAAGTCGCAGACATGAACTGAGCTCGCGTCTTCGACGGATCGGGCCATCGGTGCGCGAGTTCCGGGACACCAACGAATTTCTTGAGCAGTTGGCCCGCAATCATCCGTGCGATGTCCTGATCATGGCTGTCACCCGTCATGCCGAGTGGTTGGGCGTGTCCGCCATCTGCCGTGCAAAGGATGTCCCCGTCCTTCTCTGCCTGGAGGCGCTGCAATGGAGATCGCTGCCGCGCAGCGACGATTTTTTCGGTGCCACCGTGATTGGCTTCACAGCGCTGAGCGATGACGAACTTGAATGGAGGATCGAGGCACTCCTGCACCAATCGGGGTTTCATGCAAAGCGCGGCGACGCCGAGCGAGAGGTGACCTGGGGCGACTACCGCTTCGTCATGGATGGCCGCCACGTCGTGATTCACAGGGGTCTGGAAATCCAGCTCCAACCGCTCCAGTTCGATCTGGCCATCACCCTCTTCGGCAATGTGGGGCATGTGGTTTCGCGTGATCTGCTCATGCGCTCATTGTGGAAAGGCTCCACGCACAGCAGCCGGTCCCGGGCTCTGGATGTCTGCGTCGCGCGGGTGCGAACACGTCTCGCGTTGCGCAAAGAGAATGGATTTGAGCTGCTGCCGGTCTACGGCCGTGGCTACAAATTGGTGGCTGCCACGTCAGCCCACGGTGATTTCATCATCCCTCACTCGCTCCAGGATGGCGCATCCGCTCCAGTCGTCGCGATCGGCACCTCAAAGCCGCCGCGCCCGGTTGGAGAGCCGACAAACGGCTGACAGGAACACGTCGCAGCGCCGCAGCGGCTGACCGGGGCTCGCCTGCTTCAACGCGTGTGACGCTCTCGGCGCGCGAACGGCCATGTCGCGCGGCAGCGCACGGCAGGCTTCCCGAAGCCGACTCGCGTCGTCGGACGGAGACCCCTCCGCATAATTTATACGTCGAAAAGCGCATGATGTGACGGGAATCACAGGTAGATGCATTGAGCGTTAGTGAAAGATGCATCAAAAGATAAAGTTTCCTTTTGTTTTACAAATGGAGACAAGCCTGTGACTTTCCTGCCAAGCTCGAGGGCTCCAAACCGACGCCCGCCCGCCTGCCTGCTCGCTTTGCTGAAGCTTGCCGGCGTGATGTCCGCGATGCCCCTGCTCGTGCTCAGTGGACCCGCATACGCCGGCAACGGCACGCAACCCGTCACCAACGTCGCCCCCGGGAACATTGCCGAGGGCAGCACGGATGCGATCAACGGTGCGCAGGCCTATCAGATCCAGACGACGGCGCAGACTGCCCTGAGCACAGCCGACGGAGCCATGGGCTTGGCCTCTGCGGCCTATACCGGCGGCATTCGCGCACAGATGGCCGCGGACAACGCCCAGGTCAGTGCGAACAACGCAATGAACTATGCGTACACGGTCAACCTCGCTGCTGGCGCGGCACAGACCACGGCCAACGCGGCGCTGTCGAGCGCGGGCGCTGCACAGAGCTCCGCCGACAGCGCACAGAACACGGCGAACTCGGCATTGAGCGCAGCCGGCACGTCGCAAAGCACGGCCGATGGCGCCATGGGCTTGGCCTCGGCGGCTTACACCAGCGCGACCCGCGCACAAAGGTCCGCGGACAATGCGCAGGCCAGTGCCAACGCTGCGATGAGCTATGCGTACACAGTCAACCTTGCCGCAGGCGCTGCACAAAACACCGCGGACTCCGCCCAGTCGGCCGCCGGCGCCGCACAGGGGACAGCCAACACGGCACTGAGCACGGCCAACACCGCAGCCAGTTCCGCGGGCGCGGCCCAAAGCACCGCCGACGGCGCGATGGGGCTTGCGTCGGCCGCCTACAGCGGAGCCAACGCGGCCCAGCAGTCCGCCAACGCTGCCCATAGTCTGGCAGGCACCGCTCTGGGCGCGGCCAATTCCGCGAACCACGCTGCCGGGGCGGCGCAAAGCACGGCGGATTCGGCGCTTTCGGCTGCGGGCACGGCCCAGACCAGCGCGAACTCGGCCCACGTTGCCGCAGGCGCCGCGCAGAGCACCGCCAACGTCGCGGTGTCTGCGGCCGCCGCTGCGCAACATACTGCCGACGGCGCGCAAGGAACTGCGACGACAGCGCTGGGTCTGGCGCAGAACGCTGCGCAGTACACCTCGGACGGCAAGTCGCTGGCGCTCAACGGCAATGGCGGTGCCGGCACCACGGTCAGCAACGTCCGCGCCGGGCAGGCCTCCACGGACGCGGTGAACGTGGCACAGATGCAGCAGGCCGATCAGGCCACCTTGAGCAGCGCCAACAGCTTTTCAAACCAGCAGGTTCGAGCGCTCCAGGCGGTCATGAACCAGGCCTTCCAGAACGGGCTTTGCAGTTTCAGCAACGGCAGCGTGAGCTGCGGCACGAGCAGCATCGTTCAGGGCAACGGCGCCACGGCGATCGGCAACGGAGCCCAGGCTGTCGGTGACCGCACGACCGCCGTGGGTACCGGTGCAGAGGCGCGCTTCGAGGGCTCTGTCGCGATTGGTGCGGGTGCACGTGCATTGGCCGATCCAACCACAGCCATCGGAAGCAATGCGGTGGCGGCGGGCAACAACTCGGTGGCCGTGGGTGCAAATACGTTGGCAAGCGGCACAAATTCCGTGGCACTGGGGCAAGGGTCGGTCTCGACACGCGACAACACGGTGTCAGTGGGCGATTCCACGACGGGCCTCATTCGTCAGGTCACCAACGTCGCGCCGGGCACACAGGCCACCGACGCCGCGAACGTATCTCAGCTGCAGCAGGCCGTCGATGCCGCATCCACCGCGGCACGCCAGTTCGCCGCCCGGGGAGTGGCCGCTGCCCTGGCCATGCCGCAGACGCCGGCGTTGGCGCCGGGCAAGCAGTGGACAGGTGCCGCCGCAGGCAACTACGCAGGCGAAAACGCATTGGGCGTTTCCTGGGGCTATCAGATCAACGAAGCGCTCAACGTCGGTGTGGGCGTGTCTGGAGCAGTGGGCGGCGGAACCACTCGGCTCGCCACCCGCGTGCAAGTGGGCTTCGCCTGGTAGCACCCGGCAATCTACCGAACCACCTGCGCCAATCGATCGTTGTCATGGCTCATCTATTTTCCGCTTGCCGTTGCGACATAGGGCTGCTCGTGCGGGTGCCGAGGACGGCATGGATGCGCCTGTTGCCTGCGCGACGCCTCTATCGCTGCGCTTTTTGCGGCAAGGCCCAGCTGCTTTCTCAACATGCCGTACAGGAGGAGCGTGCCGCCGCTCGCTCCATGGCAGAAAAGCACCAACACAAGTGATGTCGAAAGCGACAGGAAGTCCAATCCGATGAGCGGCACGCTTTCCGAGCGCTTGCAGGAACTCATTGCCGAAAAGGGCCGTGGTTGCCAAGCCTACCTGGCCCGTCACTGCGGCGTGACCCGCCCGGCAATCACGCACTGGCTGTCGGGCCGCAACAAAGGCGTCGAGTCCACTTACCTGTTCGCGATCGCCGATTATTTTCGAGTCGATGCGAGATGGCTCTCGACCGGGGAAGGGACCAAATGGTCCGGCCCTTCGATGGAGCTCTGGAAGAAGGTGCAGCCTACTGTCGGGGAGGTGCTGGCGTTGTTCGAAGAAAAGGGCTTTGGCAGATCCAGCCTGACCCATGCAGAGCGCGTCGAGTTGTACCTCTGGCTGGTCGGTGAACTCCCAACATATCCTGGACATCGGCAACTTTGAAATCCGCAAGGAAGAGCTGCAGTGCAGCATCGTGTGCTGGAGTGACGCAGTGAGTTCGCCTGCCGGGCTGAGGTGCGAGCACCAGCACCCGGTCGCCGTTCCGGGACACAGTGACTTCCAGCAGTGCCACTCACTGCCCCGCTCTTCAAGGACCGGGGCCCAGCGCCGCTCATGAACCCTCGTGCGCCGGATTGGGACCGACTGCGGTCTCGCACACCGAAGCACGCCTTTCAACCAGTCCAAGCCGTTGCGCCCGAACTGATGTACGAACGACGTGCAGCCTCGGTGCTGCTCGCGGCGTGGAGGCCGCGATCGAATCTCTGGCCGCCGCGTCGACGACCTGGCAACCCGTCGCCTCCGAGCTATCCCCCACCTGAGGCCATGCGGCCGGCTGGGCGCTGACAGGACGCCAGCGGCATGGATGCCGCAGCCGCTCTCACCCGCCGCAGCGCTTCGCGCGCCACGAGATACGCTTCGATCTGCCTTTCTCCCAAGACGACCGGGCCGCGCCGGTGCGGGGCTTTGGAAGACGATTGGTCATTCGCGGGCAAGGAAGAGCCCGATCCAGAAGACATGGTCACTCCTTTCTTCAATCGGGACATTGATGCACGTCCCGCGCCGGCTAATTTACGGATGGCAGTCGCCAGTTTCAAGGTCTCCGGGAGCGCGAACCCGAGGGCGCTGCGGCGCTGCCACATCCCCTGTCCCGGCTTTCACCTCAGCCATTTGAATTTTTTCCATCGTCCTCGAGACGAATCAGCAGCGTGCGACCGAGGCACTGCGAGGGAAGTGCCCTCGGTCGTCCGCGGCCGTGGCGCGCAGCGCTGCTCACTCAGCCGCGTGCGCAGCGGCGGGCGACCCCGCTGTGCTGGAAACTGTCGCCCATGCAACCAACCCCATGAGGCTGAAGCAAGTCGGACAGCGCTGTACATCGCGTCGCAAATCTGGCCGACAGCAGCCACTGTGCGGCACTGGAAAATTTCAAATCTTCGTCAGGAGGACTCCATGCACAGGCAAGATCCAAGAAACCGCCAGCGACCGCCTCGCAGCGAGCTGTGGCTGCTGGCTTTCGTCCTGCTTCTGATTGCAATGCTTGGCTTGCTTCATCTGGCGGTGCAGCGCGAGCGCGAAGCGGGGATTGGCCTGATCGAAAGCCAGGCATTCTCCAAAGTGCTCGGCAGCTTTCCAAGCAGGCCCGCCGCACGCTGAAGTCACCGAGCGAGCGCGCATTCCAGTGAGCGGCCAACATCACAGGCCATCCGGACGACCTCCATGAAGCTGTCCAGCTGTACCCATTGCGGAAGCCGTGTTTGTTCGAGAACGGCACGTGCGAGACCTGCAAAAGCTCACTGCGCTTCTCGCCCACCCGCACCGTGATCGCGCAATGATTGCCGATTTCCCATTTCATCAACGAGATGGATCGCAGTCTGGGCTCGCAGGACAGCGACCCCTTCCTCATCGAGCGATGCAGGCGCGGTGAGATGGCGAAGACACCGACAAGGTCGAATCTTGTATCGACCATTCGCCCCGCAGATAATTCCCACATGTTGGCACGCGTCATCTACCGCAGCATCTCGAAAAGTCCTTCGGCCCACGACATCGCGGCCATTCTTTGCACTTCCAGAAGGAACAACGCCTCGCTCGGGATCACCGGCGCGCTCTGCCATCTCCGCGGCGCATTCATGCAGTACCTCGAGGGGGAGGAGGCATCGCTGGAGCATCTGCTCGGTCGCATCGGGCGCGATCCCAGACATTGCCAGCTTGTGGTGCTGGAGTACCGTCTCATCGCAGTGCGCGCATTTCCGCAGTGGTCAATGGCGGCGTTGGAATCGGATGACGAAATCAATGCATTGTTTGGCGCCCTGCGGGACATGGGTTTGTTCGGTATCCAGGCGAGCAGCGCGGCGCCGGCGGTGCGTGCACTCGCGTCGACGGCGCAATGGGGGCGCTGCGCAGGCTGAAGCAGCCCACCGCTGACAGTTGCATTCAGGCGCAGGCCCCGTCACTGCTCCAGCAGCGGATGGAGCGAGCCAGCGCGGCGCACGGCCAAAGCGTCGAGGACGCAGACTCCATATGCGCGCGCCGCCATTGACGCGCCGGATCTTTGCCGCGGCGAAACGCTGCCATCCCGACACGCTGCTGTCAGCGCGTTGTGGCGAAGCGCCTTGTCTCAGCTCGCCGACAGGCTTGCTCGTGCGCGACTTGGGCAAGAAACAGGGCACAAGAACACGGTCGAATCAAAGTGCCGGCGCTTGATCTCAGGATCTTGCAGACCCTGCCGGATCTGGCAGTTGCGCCATCGCGCAGATGCGCCAAGCATGAACCTCCAGCCCATCACCACGGAGCCCCTCATGCGCACCCTCTTGATCGACAACCACGATTCCTTCACCTACAACCTTTACCAGTACCTTGCCGCAAGCAACGGCGAGGCACCGATCGTTGTCAAGAACGACGAGCGCCCGTGGCGAGAAATCGAGAAGCTGTCATTCGACAACATCGTGATATCGCCCGGCCCCGGGCGACCGCAGCGACCTGCTGATCTCGGCGTCTCGGCCGACGCACTGCGCCAGTCTCGGGTGCCGGTGCTCGGCGTGTGTCTTGGGCATCAGGCGATCGCCCACCATTGCGGTGCCACTGTTGACCTCGCCGTGCGGCCGATGCATGGGCGCATCGATCGGATCGAACACGGTGCGGCCGATCTTTTCCGCGGAATTCCCAATCATTTTGAAGCGGTGCGTTACCACTCGCTGGCCGTCACCGATCTGCCAGCGGATCTCGAGCCGCTGGCATGGGCTGGTGACGGAACCTTGATGGCACTGCGCCACGCCACACGCCCCTGGTGGGGCGTCCAGTTCCATCCCGAGTCGATCTGCACCGAATACGGCGCAAGACTTTTGAACAACTTCCGCGAACTTACGCTTGCTTGGCGCCATCGAGGTCGCCTTGCCAGCACGATGGGCAGCTTCCTGCCGGAATTCAAGGTTGGCACCGGTGCTTCGCTGCGCGTGCATGCCCGCTGCCTGGACTTCATGCGCGAGCCAGAGCACGTGTTCGATGCGCTCTTCGCAAACGCGCCCACTTCCTTTTGGCTCGACAGCAGCCTTGCGGATACGAAGCGCGCACGCTTCTCCTTCATGGGCGACGGCAGCGGACCTCATGGCAAGCGAGTGGTTTACCACGCGGAGGGCAAGGATCTTCACATCCACGCGCACGATGCGGTCGACATCCGCGCTCAGAGCATCTTCGACTACCTGCGCGGGCAGCTTCCCTCGCCACGCCCTCCCGCCGTTCACCTGCCATTCGACTTTGCCGGTGGCTATGTCGGGTATTTCGGCTACGAGCTCAAACGCGAGCTCGGCGGCGCCCCTGCGCACCGCGCGGAGACGCCCGACGCGTTGTGGATCTTTGCCGACCGTCTCGTCGCGTTCGATCACGCAGAGCAGCAGATCTGGATCTTGTGCCTCGATGGCGAGTCTCTGTGCGCATCCAACGTCCAGTGGCTCGACGCGTTGGGCCAGCGACTACTGGACGGCTTCCCCGCATTGCAGGAGGTGCCTGCCAAGGCAGCGGCGGGCCTCAGTGCGATGCACTGGCTGGTCGACCTCGACGACTACAGGCAGCGCATCGAGCGTGCGCAGCAGGAAATCCTCCAAGGCGAAACCTACGAGGTCTGCCTGACCAATCAGTTCAGAGGCGACGGGGAGATCGAGCCGTGGCAGGTTTACCGCGCCCTGCGTGCACGCAGTCCTGCGCCCTATGCGGCCTTCCTGAAGACGCCCGAACTGTCCGTGCTGTGTGCCTCGCCGGAGCTGTTCCTTCGCATCGGCGTCGACGGCGACGTGGAGTCGCGGCCCATCAAGGGCACGGCTCGCCGCGGCGAGGACGCCGCAGACGATCAGCGCATCAAGGACAGGCTCTCGGCCGATGAGAAGACCCGCGCGGAAAACCTGATGATCGTGGACCTCCTACGCAACGACCTCAATCGCGTCTGCGACGTCGACACAGTCCATGTTCCGGGACTGTTCGACATCGAGACCTACGCGACGGTGCACCAAATGGTCAGCACGATACGCGGGCATCTGCGCGCCGGGCTCGGACCGATCGACTGTGTGGGAGCGACGTTCCCGGGCGGATCGATGACCGGCGCGCCGAAAGAGCGGACGATGCGAATTCTCGACGGTCTCGAAGACGCTGCGCGCGGGGTCTACGCAGGCAGCATCGGCTATCTCTCCCTGAACGGCACGGCACAGCTGAACATCGTGATCCGGACCATCGTCAGCGCAGCCGGGCGCGTGTCAATCGGAACGGGCGGCGCGATCGTCGCGCTCTCAGATCCCGACGACGAGGTGGACGAGATCATTCTCAAGGCACGAGCCCCCGCTGAGGTGCTCCAGCAGTGCGGCGGCGCTACAGCGGGAGCGAAGTCGGAAGGACCCGATGTCGCGCCCTTGCGGCAAGCAGCCGACGACGGACAATGATCTTTTCGACGAACCGGCGAGGCGTCGTCCTCATGGTGACAGCCATGGCGTGCTATGCGCTGAACGACGCCCTGGTCAAGCTGACGCTGCACGCGTTCCCCGCAGGGCAGGTGCTGTTGATGCGCGGCCTCTTGGCAAGCACGTTGCTCATGGCGATTTCCTGGAGGCACGCGGGAGGGCCAAGCGCCGCGGGCGACACATCGGCGCTGTGGCATCCTTTGTTGGCATTGCGGTGTCTGCTTGAAGTGACCACCGCGATCACCTCGGTGCTGGCGCTTTCCCAAGCCTCTTTGGCGCTGGTCAGCGCCATCATGATGACCGCACCCCTGCTGATCGCCGCAGCCAGCATGACGTTGGGATGGGAGCGTCCGCATCCGCGCCTGCTCGGCGGCGTGGCTTTGGGGCTGGCCGGCGCGTTGCTCGTGCTTCGCCCGACACCGCAGTCCTCGAGCGCGGGTCTCACGCTGGCGGGTCTGTGCGCGGTGTCGCTCGCCGCGAGAGACATGGTCACTCGTCGGCTGCCCTCGTCGATGCCCTCCTCGCTCGTGGCTGCGCTGACGACCTGCTCCGTTTGCGCGGTGGCACCGGTTTTCAGCTGGGCGATGGGGGAATCCTGGGTCTCGCCGGCGCGACCCGAGGCGATCGCGGTCTCGGCGGCGGCGGGGTGCGCTGCCGTTGGAAACTACGCGCTCGTCGCGGCCTGCCGCGACGCGGACCTCTCGGTAGTGACGCCATTTCGGTACAGCTTGATCGTGTGGGCGTCTCTCGTCGGATTCATGGTGTGGGGGGACGTACCGGATGCTTTGAACCTGGCTGGCATCGCCATCATCGCGACAGCCGGTGTGGTCACGCTGCGCGCAGCAGCCCGTCGATAGCATGTGCCGCCTGCTGACGCGCTGCAGCCAAGCTCTGCGCCTTGATCAACAGAATGTGCGCGAAGGTCGAAGTTCTCTGCGAGTTCGTTTGCGTGCAGTCGTCATGGGCGCAGGCTGAAGGTCGCGCACAGATAGCGAACAGGCGCGTCTTCGACACGCTCCACGCCATGCGGAGCGGATGCGTCGAAGAGCAACGCGTCACCCGCCCCCACGCAGACGCCCCGCGATGCGTAGCGATAGTGCGCCTTCCCGGAGAGCATGTAGATGAACTTGAGACCCTCCTGCGTCAAGGCGGCGGACTCGGGCTGCAGTCCGTCCATTTGCACCAGACTCGGCGCGACGGTCAAACCGCCCGACATAAGGCGGCCAAGCAATTCGTAACGCGCTCCTGTCGCGGCGACGAGGCTGTCCACGACCATGCCTCTCCCGGCGGGAACGTGAAGGAAGTCGAAACGCGCGGAGCGATCGACAAAGAATTGGGAGACCGCCGCACCCATCGCGCCGGCGATGCGCTCGAGTGTCTCGACGGATGGCGAGGCGAGTCCGCGTTCGACCCGGGACAGCATGGAGCGTGACACGCCGGCACGTGCGGCAAGGACGCCACCCGACGTTCCGGTCGCCGCGCGCAAGGTCCTGATCTGCAGGCCAAGTGCGTGTGCACGCTCGTTGCGAGGGGGGGCAGCGACGGGCAGTGGCTTGTTCAAGCGGGCCGGCAGCCGAACGACAGTCGCTGTCGGAAAGGGAGAGGCGACGCGCGCGCGGCTCATTGCCAGGACTCGACAACGGACAGGCGCGCCATGTGGCTGGCGTCCGCGAGCGCCCGCAGGGCATCCGCTTGCAGCGAGGACCCGAGGCCATTTCCGGCGTTGCGACCGTAAGCCATGGTCAACCTCTGGACGCCCCGGCGGGCGCGTTGATCACCTCGAGCTCGAGGCGACACGTCTCCTCGATGATGAGCGCATACAGGGACCGAAGGAAATCGGAGCGGATCCCGTGGTTCACCGCGAATTCCGCGGCGCGTTGCTGCACCAGGCCGATGCGTTGCGGCTGCATCATGGGGATCGCATGGTCGCGCTTGTGCAGCCCGATGCGACAGCAGCAATCGAGCCGCTGACGCAGCGTTTCCATCAGCCGCCAGTCGATGCCGTCGAGCTCGTCACGCAGCGCCTGCAGCACCGCAAGGGCCTCGGGGTTGACGCTCGGGGAAGAGGCGCCGCTGGCAGCGCTCGCAATGTCTGAAATGTCCATGAATAGCAACTTGGGGCATGAGTGGTCGATGCGCCATCGTTGCGCCTTGACCGAGCACGCACAAGGCTTGCATCGGACGCACAGGAGGCCACGAGCGCTGGGCACACCCTTACCTCAGCTGTTTGCGTTCGCGACGTGCATGGCATGCAAGAAAGCGTCGGGCCGGATCCTATGGATGTGCCCTGCCCTCACGGGCACAACTGCCAATACCGGCAGTTTCGCGCCACCTCCCCTTTGTCTCTAATGGAGAGTCACACGACACAAGGGAGAACCCATGGACATCGTGACTGGCACCGCGGAGACACTGCCTGCTGGACTGCTCTTCGACATGGCGCACTACCGCTATCGCGTCTTCATCGAAAGATTGGGATGGAAGCTGGCGCACACCGGCCGGATCGAACTGGACGAGTTCGACCGCCGCGACACGCTGTACGTGATCGCGCGCAACGACAAGGGCACGCTGCGAGGCGTCGCGCGTCTGCTGCCCACCAGCCGGCCCTACCTGCTTGCAGACGTTTTCCCGCAACTCCTGGGGGGCCGCACGCCCCCACGCAGCCCGGACGTGTGGGAGCTGTCACGTTTCGCGGCCCTCGACCCCGATGCGGCTGCGCATGGAGCCACACGCTTCGGCGCGTCCGACGACGCGCTCTGTCTGCTTGATGAGGCAATGCGCGCTGCGGTGCTCGCCGGCGCACGCACGCTCGTCACTGCGTCGCCGATCGGCATCGAGCGCATCCTTGGCATCGCGGGGATCGCCGCCTGCCGGCTCGCGGCCCCTGTGGAAGTGGACGGCCAGCGCATGTTTGCCTGCCGTATCGACCTCGCACCCGCGCTCGCCCTCCACCGCCGCAAGCGCGCAGGCAGCATCTCAACGCGGCCCGTGCTCAGCCCAGAAGGCCAAGGCCCATCGCGCTTGCCACGGCAGCCGTCTTGTTTGCCGCCTGCAGCTTCGCCTTGACGTTGCGCACATGAAAATTGACCGTGTGAACGGAGATGCGCAGCAGCAGCGCGATCTCATCGGATGTCTTGCCATCGGCCATCCATCCCAGCACCTCGATCTCACGCGTCGACAGTTCGGGCAGCGTTGCGCAGTTCTCCCTGCGCAGCGCCGCCGAAAGCGCCACATGGGCGAGTTGGGCGAGCCAGGAATATTCAGGCCCGCGCGTGCGGATCTCAGTGCATGAGAGTGGCTCATGGGATCGAGCCAGCGTCAGCATTCCGACGGAGCCGCTGGCATCGCAAGCCGACTGGGCCCACCCCACGCAGAGGTCGAATGCGCGCGCCTCCGCCCACATCTGCGCACTGTGTCGGAACACACCCCGGTTCCAGACCAAGGGCGCGGTCGACCGAATGCCGTGCGCGACGGTCGGGTCGATCTCCAGATAGCCCGCATCACGGTAACGCTGCTGCCACCGGACGTCATAGTTGCTGATCAGGAAGGTCCGCTTGCGGGTGACGGGGATGCGAAGGCGCACGCCATAGGCGCACCATTCGAACCCGAGCCTGCGGCCCATCTCGGCGACGACGTCGAACGCCGCCTGCGCATCCCCGGCCCGGGCCAGCGCATCGCGAAAGTTCTCTTCCTTTGCACTGTCACACGGGTGCATGGCAAAGCGCCGATGCGTCGCGCCTTGTTCGTCGCGACGCCGTCTTCCTTGAGGGAAATTATCACCAGCGTTCATCAGGCACCTTTCGCGCGGCTTCGATCGCGAACGCGATGGCGCCTTACCTTGTCGGCATAAGATGCAGGCGCGGACCCTGGCCGCGACTGAAAGTCTAAGGAGCCGGGGCGTGTCGCACAGCGACAAATCTTCCATCCTTTTCGCCATCGGCGTCGGCGCGCACCGGTGGCCCAAACGAAAGCATCACAATGCCCCCGCCAGCCCTCAACCATGGCGGTCGGGGCATGACGGTGCAAGGGGAAACGATGTCAGAGGTGCGGATCGTTCTCTTGGACGGGTTCGATCTTTTCGAAGCGATCGCAGCAAAGCAGGCCTTTGAACTGGCCAACCGAGCGTTGCGAACGACGAGGCACTCGGCGATGTACAGCGCCGGGTTCTTTGCTCAACAGGCAGGGCCTGTGCGCAGCGATTGCGAGGTAGCGCTCATCGCACAGGCACTGCCGGACAAATTGGCCCGTCGTGTGGATCACATGATCCTGGTTGCCGGCAGCGATGCCACCCAGGTGCTGCGGCATCCGACAGCAACGCAGCGCGAGTTCATCACCTGGCTTGCCCGCGAGAGTGCGAGGATCGGCCGCCTCGCGGCAATCGGCGAGGCGGCTTTCGTGCTCGTTCATGCAGCGATTGGCGACACGCGCCCGCCTGCACCGAGCGATCAAGCGGCAGCAGCCGCAAGCACCTCCGGCATCGAGCTCGCGCTGCAGATGATCACGCACGACGTCGGTCACCGCACCGCCATGCAGGTCGCGCAGCGCTTTGTTCCCACGCCGGAGCGCATCGGTGCGCCTTTTCGATTTCGCAGTCGCCTGGGCGCCAACGCAAACGGCGACGAACGCGTCCTCACCCTGAACAGGTGGATTGCCTCTCACCTGCGTCAACATCTGACCAACGACCTGCTCGCGCAGCGTCTTTCGATGACCCCGCGCACGTTCCTTCGCTTCTACCAGCGCGCCACCGGATTCACTCCCGCACGCGCGGTCGAGCAGATCCGCGTCGAGCACGCGTGTCACGTCCTGGAGACGACGATGATGACACTCAAGGACATCGCCCACCGCAGCGGCTTCTCGTCACAAGAACTGATGCGAAGAACCTTCGTACGCCTGCTCGAGATGCCACCCTCGCAGTACCGCCGGCAGTTCTACGGTCGGGTCTGAGCTCCAAGCGGGCAGCGCATCCCGGGACAGAACAGCTACGCGTCTGCAGCTTGCGAAGGCTCGCATCGCTGGCTGCAGCGCCGGATCCGGGCAGTCCTCCGGCAGCCTTTTGACTGCGATGCAAAGCGGCCTGCGCGAGCCGGAGCATCTATCGAAGCACGTGGAGAAGTGGTTTCAGCAGCAGCCAATCTTGGGCGGCGCTTCGATCGATTGCACAGCGTGCAACGGTTGACCCTTGCAGACTCGAATCCTAGATTCTGCGCAGTCCGCAGTCGGCGACGTCTTCCCCGGTGGCGTCCTCGGCGCGCGGACCTTGAGCACATTGCTGCACTGCACCGTGTGCAAATCCCGAAGTTCATTAAGGACCCCATGCCATTTCTTCACATTGCGGGCGTTGCGCGCACGCCCTGCCCTCCTGCTGCCCCTGCCACGAACTGGCCGGGGCGTCCGTGGGGTTCTCGCCAAAACGGTCGAGGTCGCGTGCTTGCTCTCTTGCTCGCGGTGCTGGGCACCGCGTCGCAGTGGGCCGGTGCTGCAGAGCCTGCCTTGCTCAAGGTGGGCGCCTTGCGGCTTGCATCGGCCGGCCCGCTGTTCATCGCGCAGCACGAGCGGTTCTTCCAGGACGAAGGGCTCGCGGTGGAAATCCGCTACTTCGATGCTGCGCAGCCCATTGCGCTCGCAGTGACCGCGGGCGACGTCGACCTGGGGGTGACGGCCATGACAGCGGGATTCTTCAACATCGCCGGCAAGGGTGCGCTGAAGGTGATCGCCGGACAGGCTGCCATCGTGAAAGGCCGTCCCGGCGACGTGCTGATGGCCTCCAACGCTGCGTACGCTCAAGGCCTGCGCAGGGCGGCGGATCTGCCCGGCCGGTCCCTGGCGATCACGCAGACCGGCTCTTCGTTTCACTACGAACTCGGTCTCATCGCCGCCGCAGAAAACTTCGATATTCAGCGCGTGACATTGCGGCCGCTGCAGAGCGTGTCGAACATGATGGCCGCGCTCAAGACGGGCCAGGTCGACGGCGCGATCGTCTCGCCCCAGGCGGCGGCGGAGCTCGCCGGCGCAGGCGAAGCCAAGCTGATCGCGCAGGTCGCGGATGCCGGCAGCTACCGCTTCGGGGCACTGTTCGCCGCCAGCAAGGTGCTGGATGCGAGACGCGATGCCGTGGCGCGCTTCGTTAGGGCCTATCGGCGTGGCGCGGCCCTCTACAACGAGGCGTTCTTCGGTTCGGGTGCGCGTCGCAAGGAGGTGGCGCTGATGATCGCAGCGCACATCATGCCCACCGACGCGCCGAGCGACCGTGTCGCGCAACGGGTCACCGAGGGCGCCTACTACGTCGCACCCGATGTCCCGCTCGACGCCGCCGACGTGCAGCGCCAGGTGGACTGGTACAGGTCGCAGGGTTTCATCGATGCGACCGTCAGCGCGAAAGAGATCATGGACTTGACGTTCGCTCGATGAACACCGTGGCTGCCAGCCCCCTCCCATCGGGCCTTCCCTTTCTGCGCTTGCGCAATGGCACCCGGCCCGTTTCCTGAAAGACACCCGATGCGTCTCGACATCGACAACATTTCCCACAGCTACGGCGCCCTCCCCGTGCTGTCGAACATCTCGGTCAGCGTGCCGTCCGGCAAGATCCTGGCCATCGTCGGTCCCTCGGGGTCCGGCAAGTCCACGCTGCTGCGCATCATCGGCGGCCTTGAGGCGCCCGACACGGGACAGGTCCAGCTGACCGGCGCAAAGCCGCCGGGGTGCATCAATCTCCTGACCTTCGTGTTCCAGGACTTCGCGCTGCTGCCGTGGCGCACGGTGCGGGGCAACGTCGAGTTCCCTCTGGAGCAGCGGAACCTGTCGCGCACAGAGCGCGACCGGCTCGTCGACGACGCGCTGCACCGCACCAACCTCTCGGCGTTTGCGGCGGCGCTGCCCAGGCAACTGTCGGGCGGCATGCGCCAACGCGTCGGGATCGCAAGGGCCATGGTGGTGCGCCCCGCCGTCCTGATCATGGACGAGCCGCTGTCTGCGCTGGACGCGCAGACCCGAGAGCTGCTGTTGAACGACATTGCCCACCTGTCGGCGCGAGAAGGCTTCACCGGTGTGTACGTTACGCACAACCTCGCCGAGGCTATCCGCCTGGGCCATTCGGTGCTCGTGCTCTCACGACGCCCCGGCGCGGTGAAGGCCCTCCTCACGATCGACACGCCGCTGCTGGAACGCGAGGCGGACGATCCAGGACTGCAGGCGCAGTCCCGACTGATCTGGAATCTGTTGCGTGAAGACGCACTCGAAGCGGAGCGTGAACTTGTCTGACATGACCTTGCCCCTGGAATCCGCCCGCCGCCCCGTCACGTTCCGAGGCGGGGGGTTCGCGCCGCGGCGCCTGCCCGCCGTCTCGATCGCAGCACTCTGCCTGCTCGTGCTCGCCTGGCAGGCCTTGAGCAGCCTGGGATGGGTGGACGCCGTGTTCCTTCCAAGCCCGTGGGCGATCCTGCAGGTGCTCTGGAACCTGCTGGCGAGTGGCGCGCTGTGGAACCATATGGCCGTCTCCCTCACACGCTTGGCAGTGGGTTGGACCGCCGGGACCGTCACCGGCGTGCTGGTGGGTGTGGCGCTCGGGCTCTACTCCACAGCGCGTTCGATCGGGGTGCCATTGGTTTCGGCGCTCATCACGATTCCGAAGGTCGCGCTGCTGCCGCTGTTCATTGTGTGGTTCGGCATCGGCGAGGGATCGAAGATCATGATCATCTCGTTCGGGGTGTGCTTCCCCACCATCATCAGCACCTACGGGGCGGTGGACAACGTCTCCAAAAGCCTGATCCGAATGGCGCAGAGTTTCGAGGTGAGCAGCGCGGGCATCGTTCGCAAGGTGGTGCTGCCGGCGGCATTGCCTGGGATCCTGTCGGGGTTCCGCGTGTCGGTCTCGATCGGCATCATCCTGCTCGTGACGGCCGAGATGATCGGCTCGAACGAAGGCATCGGCGCCTTCATCCTGGCGGCGGGCAACCTGTACCAGGTCGATCGACTGCTCGCGGGCGTGGTTCTCCTGTGCGGGCTCGGCCTCACGTTGTCGTCGGTCATCACGTGGGCGGAAAAACGCTGGTTGGACTGGCGCTGATGCGCGCCGCCGCCCAGGCGATGGGGCCTGCCCCGAAGCGCCTAGATCAGCCGTGCGTCGTCGAACGCGTGGGCCGAGGCGACATGTCGCCGGTCAGCGCCTGTGCAGCAGCACGCGCAGCGGTGTCGGCGCACGAGGTACGTGTCAGGCATCCTCAGTCGCTGTGCGCCCTGCGGGACGGCTTGCCGCTGGGGGGCGCGCTTGATGAGCGCGTCTTCGCTGCCAGACTCGATGAGCCGCTGCAGCAACGCACGCGGCGTGTGGTTGTCTTTGACGCCCGTCCACATGATGAAAGAGCCTGCCACTACCGCTTGGTTTGGCATTCGCCTCGGGCCCTCAACTTCGGAATCTTTGATGCGTTTACGAATGAAGCAGGCCGCCAAGCCGATCTGTCCGGCAAGGTTGCGGCGGCGGCTTTGATGGCACAGGCGAGTGAATTGTTCTCCGAGCCGCCGTCCATTCAGAGTGTCGACGTGCTGGCTGCAACGCTACTCGGCTAAGCAACCCACCAGGGCGCGCCATCGCGTTGCGCCTCGCTTGCGGAATGCTGACTCGCTTTCAGCGTTGGACGCGGCGCCATTGCGCCAAGCGCACATTGCCACGGTGGGTCAACGCCGACATGCGAGCTGATTCCGGCGGCAACCCTCGATCTGATCTGGTCCTTCAGGCCCACAACTGATCACACAGGCGATGCAGTTTGCCGGGCAGACTTCCCGAATGGAACATGCCCCGGATCAGCAAATGTTTGGCAGCGACGACGCAGTGCCCCTGTCTGCGGCCAGCCGCGTCCCACCCGCTGCCGAGCGCGCGCTCCACGACGTGCTGGATCGGCTTGGGCCATCGGTGTTCGCGGGCCTCCTCGACAGCGAGGGTGTTCTGCGGTATGCCAACCATGCGGCGCTGCGCGCCGTCGGCTGCACGTCTGAGCAGGTGATCGGCCAGCGCTTCGACACCACGCCATGGTGGCAAGGGTGCGAACTGTCCCGGCGACGTCTGCAGGGGGCATTGGCAAGCGCCCTGCGCGGAGAGGCCTCGCGCTTCGATGCGCGCGTCGTCACGAACGGTGCTCACACACTCGTCATGGATTTCTCATTACTGCCTCTGTATGGTCCTGACGGACGCGTGGTGTGGCTGATCCCTTCCGCATTCGACGTCAGCGAACGGGAGCATGCCCAGCGGCAATTGCTGCTGACCCGCCATGCCGTTGAACAGGCCAACGATGCGCTGTTCCTGGTGGGGCCCGACAGTGCATTTCACGATGCCAACGCAGCCGCCTGTCGACTGCTGGGCCTTGATCGCCGACAGGTGCTGCGATTGCGCGTGGCGGACGTCGACACCCAAATGGAGGGGACGACATGGCCTCAGTGCTGGCGCCAGTTGTGCGAACAGGGTGCGCTGCGGTTCGAGACCAGCATTCGCCACAACGAGGGGCATGAGATACCTGTCTCTGTCTCCGTCAGCCTTGTGACGAGTGACGGCGAGACATTCGCTCATGTCTGCATGGACGACTTGCGGGAGCGCCGTACGGCCGAACGCCGCATCCGGCAACTGCTGCGCTTTGACGAGCTGACCGGTCTTCCGAACCGCCAGGGCCTCTATGAAAGCCTGGTCGCCACTTTGCAGACCAGCGCCCAAACGGCGGTCCTGATCTTGGAAATCGACCGCTTCAAGCGCGTCAACGATGGCCTCGGCCTCCAAATCGGCGACGCGGCGTTGCGTGAATTGGCACAGCGAATCGTTTCGACCGTGCGCAACGTCGACCTGGTCGCGCGCAGGGGCAGCGATGAATTCGTGATCGTGATGCCCGCTCCTTCGGATTCGGTATTTGGTACGGCCCAGGCGCTACTTGAGGCCATCGCCCAGCCCTTGATGATCGAAGGCCACGAGATCCACCTGACTTGCAGCATCGGCGTCGCAACGGCGCCAGAAGACAGCGACGGCGTCGATCCATTGATGCGCCGCGCGAGTGCCGCGCTGCAACAGGCCCAGCGCCTGGGCCGCAATCAGTTCTGCGTCTATGCCGACGCGGCACCGGATGACGATCCCGAACGGTTGACGCTGGAGACTGCGCTGCGCTATGCGCTGCGCGACGAGCAGTTAGAACTGCACTACCAGCCGCAAATCGACTTGAAACACGGAAGCATCGTAGGCGTCGAGGCCCTGCTACGCTGGCATCACCCCACGTTGGGCACCATCGCCCCGGATCGTTTCATCCCCATCGCAGAAGAGTCCGGTCTGATTGTCGCCATCGGCGATTGGGTATTGCGTTGCGCGATAGAACAGGCCGCGGCCTGGCAACGTGCCGGGCTGCCGCCCCTGCGCATGGCGGTGAACCTGTCTGCGCGCCAGTTGCTGCAGCATGACCTGGCACAGCGAATCGAAGACCTGCTCGCCGCGGCCGGGTTGAACCCGCGACTCTTCGGTGTCGAGGTCACCGAGAGCACGCTGATCGTCAACTTCAATCGAGCGGTGCAACACCTGCAGGCACTGCGCGCGCTGGGCGTCGAGGTCTCGCTCGACGACTTCGGCACGGGCTATTCAAGCCTGGGCTATCTACGCCGTCTGCCGGTCGACGTGGTGAAGATTGACCGCTCTCTGGTGCCGGACGTCGCTGCGCCGGCTGAAGATGTGTCGATCACGCGGGCCATCATCACCATGGCGCACCGGCTGCAGATGAAGGTGGTTGCCGAAGGTGTCGAGAGTGAAGGCCAGGCGATCCTGCTGGCCGCCAACCGATGCGACCAGATGCAGGGATATTGGTTCAGCGCCGCGGTGACGGCCTCCGAGGTGGAGACCATGCTGCGCGAGGGACGTCGGGTTGATGCGACGCTGCTCGGACAGCGCTCCAACCCCGAGCAGCGCACCCTGCTGTTGGTTTGCAACGATGAAAGCAACGCCGCAGCGCTGCGTCGGCATCTGCTCACCGACGGCTGGCAGGTGCTCGAGGCCACCAATGCCGAGCAGGCACAGCATTTGATGGCAAGACACCGGGTGGACGCGATCCTTTCCGACCCTGCCACCCCTCAAACAATCGGCGTACAACTGCTTGGCGGTGAAAAGGAGCAGTAGCTGGGAAAAATCTGGCTGCACTGTCTGGTGGAGGTTGCCCTCAGCCTTGCGGCCCTGTTGCGCTTGGGCCGCATGTGGCGCAGCGCCAGCCCTTGCTCCCTGTAAGGGCGACAAATCCTCCTGTGGTCATTGAAGCCCTCGCGCCGCAGCCTCACGTGCACACGCACTGTCGTCGTAGTGCACGCGTGTCTGGGCGATCGCTTTCATGCGCATGATCAACGCTTTATCGCTGGCGTGCGACTGATCGATAGATATACACGGCAACTTTCCGTGGCAATCAACATCACGGTGCTGCCCAGTGCACATGGTCCGTGATTTCAGTAGTCCTCGAGCTGCCGCGTCTGCTGGTTTGCGGCGATACGGCGGAGCTCCGTCTCTCAGACATCGAAGCTGCCTGACACGTCTGCGACTACCTGCCGCTCGGTCGCGCCAGCCTGGCCGCTGCCGCCAAGGTTGTCGAAGGTCTGTTCATGCAGCACCACCGAGCCGGGACGAGGCTGATCTCGCGCTTGAGAGCCGGTCCACCACCTGCCGGTTAGCGGGCAGCTTGCTGGTGACCTGGACCGATCAGCACGTAGTCGTGACGGCATTGACCAGCTGGGCGGCGCAACGCCTTTCAGTCCATGCGATACGCGAGCCCTGGCGGCGCGCCCTACCAGGGCGCGCAGCAGGCGCGGTGCCCGCCAGTTGTGAGCAGATTTGGGAACCTTTGGAGGACCGTGTTTTGGCGATGCATGCCCGTGATGTGGGCCCTGCAGACGCCCTCCCCTACGCTGTGGCGATCATCAACAGGTCGCGGTCCGTGGGCTTGTCCCAGTTCTCGCCATACGCGGCCGTCGCGTAGAAGCTCACCATCTCATGGCGCACCATGCCGTGCGTCCATCCCTTGGCAGCGAGCCGCTGGATCACAGCGGGATGCGCATTGCGGTGCACCAGCGCCTCTCGCAGGCCTTCGACAAGTTCGGACTGGCGCGCGGGCGCCAACGCGCCGATTTCCCGCACGATCTGCTCGATGCGCTCGGCGAGCCACCGCTTCTCCCATTGCGCCAGCCTCTCGCTGGGCGGCAAGGCCGTTGGTACGGAAGCGTGGACCTCGGCCTGCGCCTCCTGGACCTGCAGCTGCTCGGCCGCGTGCCCGGGCAAGACGCTCTTCAAATAGCGCAGCGGATCGCGCAGCGGTTCCGGAAATGCGCTGGCCGCGCGCTTCTCAACGGCCTCAAGCCCGGTGGTGACCGCTGCCTCGCCGAATTCGTCGATGAGGCGCTCGACGCGGGCGTGGTCAATCCCGAGGCGTTGGGCGCTGGCCAGGACGCTGACATTGACCGGTTCCGTTGCGCTCCTTTGCTGCAACGCCAGCGCCTTTTGCGGTTTCTTTCGCACCGTGAACTGCAAGTCCGACACGAAGCGACCGGACTTGAATTCGAGCATCTCGATCTCGATGTCCGCCACGGCGTTGATCTCGGCCACTGCAGGGCGCAGGGTGTCACGCTTGAAAATGCGGTACTCAAGTTTCTGCAGCCGCTCGTCATCGGGGCGTCCTAGCAACACCGGCCGCCACCAGCCCCAAGCCTTGCGGGCTGTCTGGCCGACGCCGATATAGCGTGAGCAGATCTCATACAAAGCCACGGCCGGATGCGACCCCAGCTGTGAGATGACATCCAGCGAGAGCTTGGCGAATATCTCCGGGTCCAGCAGCTCGTGGCGCATGTTCACCGCGTACGACCATTCCACGAAGACCTGACCGCGTTCCTTGCTCAGACGGGCGTGCGACAACATCCCGCACACGTCCCATGTCTGCCACTCTCCACTGGTCGGCGACTGCCACTCGACCAAGGTCGAAACCATCGCGCGCAAATGCGTCTTGATGATCTTCATGTCCCCTGAGTTGTAGTCCAGCCCGCGGACGATATCGGTCAACGCGGCGCGAAAGGTTTCCTGCTCGAGGCCCTGGTTCTGCGCCAGGTGAAGGAGCACGTTCCATGTTCGGCGCCCCAGAGCGGTGATCTTGCTGTTCTGAGGCACCAACGCGAGCGAGAACACCGGTTTGCGCAGGGGTCCTGCCACCCGGGCCACCGATGTGAGTTCGCGCGCGCCTTGATTCATTGCCGGGAACTTTACCGCACCCTGCACGACACGTGAATCGGCGATTCACGTGTCGTTGGATGACGAGCCCGCCCCTGTCTACTGAAAAAGCTCCACTTCGACCCCGCCTCAGGGGCAATTTGCCAAGCGATATCAACTGTAAAAGCTCCGTGGCAGCGCTCTTACGGTCACTTGCAGCGCCGCTGGGCGCGTTTTTTGGCGGTTCTTGGCGTTCACCGTATCCACCGCTAGATCTCCCTGTGCAGGCTCCAGTTGAAGCCGTATCCACTCCGCTCCTTACTGGATTGGCTCCGATGCTCACTGTAAAAGCTCCGGTAGATCATGTAAGTTGTTGATAAATAACAACTTTTTCTGTTTAAAGAGATAAAGGATTTGAAGGGATATGACTTAGAAATACCCGCGCGCTGGGTCTCTGGAGCTTTTTCAGGAAAGATGCACTCAACGTTGGACGAGATTTGGTTGGTTTGCGCAAAACACGTCCAACCCGCACAATCTCGCCATCAAACAAGAAACGGCTTAACAATGGAAATACGACCGCAAATCACGCTAGCAGGGGTTCATCAACAGGCGGAGGACGCTGCCGAGATGTTGGCCAGCATTCGCTCGGCGATGTTGGCGCCCATGGTTCGCAAGGCCTCACCCACCTTCAGCGCTGACCAGGTGGCCACGATGTGCGAAGCATCCTCGCGCGGCTCGTTCGCGCACAAATTGGGCAGCCGCAAGGACATGCCCGCGGGGACCCTCGTTTCCAATGGACGCAAACGGATCTTCGAATTGGCGGAGGCTCGCCAGTGGGTGCGTGAGTATCGCAAGGACATGCTCCGACCGGAAGGTGCGGAAGCCGTCACGATCTCGATCGCGAACTTCAAGGGTGGCACCACAAAGACGACAACGGCAATGACCTTGGCACAGGGACTGAGCCTGATGGGGCACAAGGTCCTGGTGATCGACACTGACCCGCAAGCATCGCTTACCACCCTGTTCGGGATCCTTCCTGATGTGGAGATCGATGCCAAGGACACCATCATGTCACTGGCAGATGGATCACTCACGACCGTGCGCCCGCTGATCCGAAGCACGTACTGGGACGGCCTGGACCTGGTGCCAGCTGCTTCTTCGCTGTTCGATGCGGAGTTCATGCTGCCTTCGCGCCAGGGCAAGGAAGGTCTTTCTGGTTTTGAGTTCTATAAAGTTCTCGACCTCGGAATCGATGACGTCCGCGCCGACTACGATGTGATCATCATCGACAGCCCCCCTGCCCTGTCCTACCTCACCATCAATGCATTGATGGCTGCGAACGGCATCATCATGCCGCTTCCGCCTGAGACGCTTGACTTCGCATCGTCGACCCAGTTCTGGTCCCTGTTCTCGGATTTGACCGAAAGCATGCTGGAGTCGAGAGGGCAAACCAAAAGTTTTGATTTCATCAACGTTCTACTTTCCCGCGTGCCGCCGAAAGCAGGTAGAGGGGCGTCTACAACCGCTGACGCAGTGCGCGAATGGATCTCAGCCACCTATAAAGAAAAGGTCCTTCCGCTGGAGATTCCGCGCACCTCCATTGCGTCTCAGAAATCGTCCGGGTTCGGCACGGTCTACGACAGCGAAGCGAGTGACGCGAAGGACAAGACGTACAAGCGGGCTCGGGATGCGTACGACCTTTTTGTGCAGCATGTCGAGGTGTCAGTGAGGAATGCATGGAACCGGCAGTTGCTGGCCGATGATGTCTCGGCAGGTTTGAACCGTTCAAACCCCCAGGAGTTGGCAGTTTGACGTCGTCTGATCATGGTGTTGGTGGTTCCCGACAAGGCGCATCGATGACCGCTTCATTGATGCGGCCACCCGCGTTTGGCCATCGCAAACACGTCGTTCCCACTTCAGTACGCGGGCGGTTCAGTCCATTCACGAAGCACCGGCGCTGGGGGTTTGAACGGTTCAAACCTTGGACGCCAGTTCACTGCTCGTTTGCGTGTGGGGCGCAATTTTTAGCGCCCACTGGGCCGGCGCTCGCCAAAATTGGGAGCTATGAACAGAAGCGGTGGGAGGGTAAGGTCGGGACTCGAGGCGCTGCAGGTATCGGCAGTTTGTACGCGGAAGGCAGGGGGTTTGAACGGTTCAAACCTTGTACGCTAGTTCACGGCTCGTTCTCGTGCGACGCGCAATCTTCACCGTCCCGGCCAGCACCCGCCAAACTTTGGACCGGCGAATGGGTTCAGGGTGGGGATAAAAATGCGGTTCGGGGCGCAGCAACCGGCGACGTTTTATACGCAGGAAGAGGGGGGTTTGAACGGTTCAAACCCTGGGCGGCGGTTCATCGCTGGTTTTTGGATGACACGCGATCCCTGGCACCCACTGAGCCCGCACCCGCCAAAATTGGGAGCTATGAAAGGCTGCAGTTCGATGGCAAAAATGCGACTCAGGGCGCTACAAGCAGAGGCATGTGGTGCGCAGATGGCAGGGGGTTTGAACGGTTCAAACCCTGGACGGCCGTTGGTGGTTCGTGCTCGTCTAAGACGCAAATTTTGGCGCTTACAGAACTAGCACCCGCCAAAATTCTAAGCAACGAAGGGTTGCGGTTTGAACATGAAGTGGCAGGCCGAGGTGCAGTGAGCAGCGGCCTCTTGTATTCAGGAGGCAGGGGGTTTGAACGGTTCAAACCCTGGGGATGGACTAGCACGTATCTCGTGGATGCCGTGACATGTCGGCCATCCGCAGCGCACAGCGGCATGCGTTGCTCGACGCCAGAATTGGCGAGCACGCATCAAACCGACCTTCTGGCTGCCTCGCTGGACCAGCAAACAGGCCAGGGCTTTTAAAGGATTGATCGATGGCAAACAAGAACCTTATCAAGCGTGCGTTCAGCGTCACCGCCAACCTCCCTTCGCAACGTGCTGAAGGGCCGCTCCCTACTGGATCGGCAATGCCTGAGCCGATTGCCCGCCAAACGGTGCCCCCGCCAGACGCGCCCGCGCCCGAGGAACGACCGATGCGGCTCCTCGAATCGGTCGCCGCGCCTGCGGAGACCCCTCATGCCCAACGACTGAGCGCGGGGCCGCGTACGAGCCCGGGTTCCATGCTCGCGTTCATGGCGGAGCAGTCCGAAGTGCACAAGGAAGTTGTGGAACTGCGTCAGCGACTTAATGCTTTCGATGGCGCTGACGTGGTGAGACGTCTTGATCCTGCGCTGGTGTCAGTCTCCCAGTGGGCGAACCGGGATCGCGCGCACTTCGCGACAGAAGCGTTTGCGAGACTCAAGGCTGAAATCGACAGCGCTGGCGGAAACATTCAACCCATCAAAGTACGCACCATTGCCAGTCCGGCCCAGGGAGCGCCACAGTTCGAGATTGTGTATGGGCACCGTCGGCACCAAGCATGCCTTGAACTCGGCATTCCGGTTCTCGCGCTTGTTGAGGAGGGCATGAAAGATGCCCAGCTTTTTGTCGAGATGGACCGTGAGAATCGCGAGCGCGAGGATTTGTCACCTTGGGAGCAGGGCGTGATGTACACGCGCGCCCTGGAGGAGGGCTTGTTCCCTTCTGCCAAACAGCTTGCGGCGGCGCTGGGCGTCGACATGGGCACCGTCTCGAAAGCAAGGACGCTCAGCGCGCTACCGCGGGAGGTGGTCGATGCATTCGCCTCACCGCTCGACCTCCAGTTCCGCTGGGGCAAGCTGCTCACCGAGGCCCTGCAACGAGACCCTGAAGGGGTGCTTGAGCGAGCCAGGATCGTCGCTGCGCAAACGCCGCGGCCGTCGTCCACCGAGGCGTTGAAGACGCTGATCCAAAGGTCGACCGGCAAGGCGCGGCCACTGGGTTCGGCGACTTGGCTCAATGGTGAAGGCCATCAGGTCGCCACCATGAGCACGGATCGAAAGGGGAGGGTGACCGTTTCTGTTGACCGCCTTGAGGAGGGGCAACTACGGCGCTTGATCAAGCTCCTGGACGGTTTTCTGGGGGTCAAGTCGGAGTAGCGCGCCAAGCCTCGGTCGGCGTGCACCAGGCGCGCTACGAGCTCGTTTTGTTGTTTGTTTGCGCTCACTATCGAGTTATTGGACATGTTTGCTGGGTCCAACGCATTGCAGCTATTGAGTGACCAATGGATGCGACCAAAATGGGCTGTTTGGCACCCATTTATTGCATAGATGATTATTCTTGCGAGATGACAGCTGAGATGGCAGTTGTCCCGCCCTCAGTCGCAGGTCGGCGAAAGTGTTTGCAGTGCGTCTCCACGCCCGCGAATTGCATCGGCGGCTGGGCCGCTTGCGCCTGCGAAAGCCAGAGGTTGCGCCACACCGTTCGGGCCCCCGCGAGGATTCCGCACGGTATTTCTTTCTGGGCCGCGATCAGACGGCTGGACACCAAGCCGGCATCTTCCTTCACTCCATGCCGGCACCCTTTGCCTAGGTTGAACCGGGCGGAGTGGAAGGGGGTAGGGCGGGTCGAGGCCTGCGGTCTGCCCGCGCCGCTGTGGCGGAGCCCCAATGAGCCTTGGCGCATCTGTCGATAGCGGACGTCCCGCTCAGCCGTGCGTTAAGGCTGCGTTGAACGCGGAGCTTCGCTCCATCACCTCAACGAGAAAGTCCATGGCAGCCCGGACTGGGCCTGCGTTTTTCAAGTCACCGTGGACCACCAGCCAGATGTCTCGCGAAAAAGATGGCTCGTTGTTGGCTACGCGAAGCAATGTCTCGTCGGCTTCGCCCAAGAAGCAGGGGAGCCCGCCCACACCTGCGCCCGCGCGAACTGCCGCGTGGTGGCCATTTATCTCGCTGAGCTCGCAGGCGATGGGGCGCTTGCCCGCAACGCTACGAAGCCATTTTTGCTGCGGCATATCTTCGAATCGCGCATCGTAGGCAATGAATTCCCAAAGCTCCGGGTGCGCAAGCGCCTCGTAGCTCCGGCTCGCGTACAGGGCGAAGGGCATTGTTCCCAACTTCCGCACGACGCTGCCCGGCTCCGTTGGACGCACCAGTCGCACCGCAATGTCCGCCTCGCGCCGACCCAGCGACACGTGCTGAGCTTGGCCGGACACGGACAACTGGATGCCAGGAAACCTTTTGCGGAACTCCGGCAGATGCTGCGCCAGGAAGCTTGCAACCAAGACCGGCGGCACGCTAAGAGAAACTTTACCGGTGAGTGGCGATTGGCTGGCACGGACGGCCCGCTCGATGGCGAACGCGTCGTCTTCCAAGGCCAGCGCCAGCGTGAACACGTGCGACCCTATATCGGTCAGACGACAGGCTCGCGGCAGCCGCTCCACGAGGCGCACCTGCAGATCGCGTTCCAGGGAGGTCAATCGACGGCTGATGGTTGCATGGTCAACCTTCAACTCGCGGGCCGCGCCCGACAGGGTGCCCATGCGGCCGACAGCGACGAAATGCCTCAGGTCTTCCCAGTCGAACATCTGTGCATTTTCTCCAGGATGGATTGCAGCTTTATGGAGTTTACGCACAGAACTCCCCTCCATAGCATTCGAGTTCTCTTTTCACGGGACAGTCTGATGGAAACCATTTCCCTGAGTCACCGCCAGCGCGCAACCCTGGTTGCAGCAGGCCTTGGATTCGTCGTGGTGCTGCTGGATGTCAGCGTCGTCAACGTCGCACTCGAGACCCTGCGTGTCAGCTTCGACACCGATGTCGCCGGCCTGCAGTGGGTGGTCAATGCCTACACGCTGGTCTTCGCGGCATTGCTCTTGACCTCCGGAGCGCTTGGTGACCGGATGGGGGCCAAGCGGGTCTTCACGGCGGGCTTCGCCGTTTTTACACTGGCCTCTCTCGCTTGCGGTCTCGCGCCGGGCTTGGCGTTGCTGGTGGTTTCGCGCGTCGTCCAGGGCATGGGGGCGGCTCTCCTGGTTCCCAGCTCCCTGATGCTGCTGCAGCAGGCATTTCCCAATCCTGCTCAACGCAGCCGTGCGGTAGGTTGGTGGGGAGCTGCCGGAGGTATCGCCCTGGCAGCCGGACCGGTGCTGGGCGGACTGCTCATTGCGCATGTGGGATGGCGTGGCATCTTTCTCATCAACCTGCCGATTGGCGCGCTCGGATTGGCGCTAACGCTGTGCTACGCACCCACCGCAGCTGCGAAGCCAAGCCGTGGACTTGACCTGCCAGGTCAGCTTGCGGCCATGCTTGCACTCGCTTCCTTGACCGCCGCTTTGACAGAAGCGAGTCAGCTGGGGTGGTTCCATCCCCTGGTCTGTGGGGGAGTAGCAATATCACTCATCAGCGCAACCGCGTTCTACTGGCTGGAGCGGCACAGCAAGGAACCCATGCTTCCGCTCTCGTTGTTCCGCAGCACGACCTTCTCGATAGCGACTGCGGTGGGCGTGGTGGTGAATTTTGCCTACTACGGGCTGGTGTTCGTCTTCAGCCTGTTCTTTCAAGCGGTCCAGCAGCTCTCTCCGCAACAGACCGGGTTGGCCTTCTTGCCTATGACGGCCATCCTGATGGTCATGAACATCGTCGCCGGAAGGTTGGTTACCCGCTTAGGTGCGCGAGCCCTGATGGTCGCCGGACTGGCGCTCGCCTCGTTTGGCTATCTGCTGCTGCTGCTTCAGGTCGACGCCGACCGCGCCTATCTGACACTGGTGCTACCGATGCTGCTTGCAGCAAGCGGCATCGCGGTGGTGGTTCCAACCATGACCAATGCGACTTTGTCAGCAGTCGACGCCGCGCATGCCGGCATCGCGTCCGGTGTCCTCAACTCGGCCCGTCAGATTGGAGGAATGCTGGGGGTGGCCGTGTGCGGGTTCTTCGTGCGCGACACCGAACCAGGCATCTTTCTGCACGGCATGCATGTGTCGCTTGCCTTGGCCGTCGTTCTCTTGTCTGCGGGAGGCATCCTCAGCTACTTCGGATTGAAAAAGCCTAACCTTGCAGACACGACGGCGCAGCATGGTTGAAACCGGCAAACGACCTTCGGCTTCTGGCCGGCGCCGGTCGCACTCTTCCGTGGTCCGAAGGCACGGCCGCGCGACGAAGAGGGGCGGTTCGGGTGCCACGTGTCTCATCCAGAAGACTCGATGTCCCACTGACGCTGGATCGTCGATCCTGGGTCAACCTGAGAGGTCAATTTTTGCCACGGCACGGCAATGAATGCCGCGAGCGAGCTTTCAACAGAATCCGCCCAAAGCCGCCATCCAGATTCCGCTAAAGCAGCCGTTCCCTCCAATCTCGCGGAAGCTCCGCTGCAATGCGAAGCACTTTCCCGGCCGCTATTCAGTATGCTCACGCCACCAAGAACCAGCGGCTTCCTCGTCGCAGCCCATTCCACGCTCACCGCCTTGCTGCTTGAGGTAAGGCGAGGGAACCGGTCTCCAAACGTCGTGATCGGCAAGTTTTCCTGCAAGGGTGAGGTTGCCCGTCGCCCGGATGCCCGCGCATGTGCCAGCGCGCGCCGCGCCGAATGTTCCCGCGCTCCACCCGTGGCCTTCGGGGCACATCGGACGACCCCTAAGCCGCGGAAAGAGGTCTTTCATTCAAACGCTTGCTTTCTTGATTCACGCGCCAGCGCCGATCTGTTAGTCCTTAGGGCGATAGGTCCAGCAGTGCTACGATAAAAGCATCGGGAATACAGCCTCCCGGTCTGCAAAGTAGACGGTGTCCCGTCCAAGCGCTGGTTACTCATAACGGAGCTACCGTGGACACCGCCTCGCCTGACGCAGATTCCGCATCCCCCGCGTCTTCTGCGCGCCCTCAGCCCGTTTCTTTCACAGAAGCACTTCGCTTCTGGCTCAAGCTCGGCTTCATCAGCTTCGGCGGTCCCGCCGGGCAGATCGCGATCATGCACACCGAGCTCGTCGAGCGGCGGCGCTGGATCAGCGAGAAGCGCTTTCTTCACGCACTGAATTTCTGCATGCTGCTGCCGGGTCCCGAGGCGCAGCAACTGGCCACGTACATCGGCTGGCTCATGCACCGCACGCGCGGCGGCATCGTTGCGGGCGCACTGTTCGTGCTGCCGTCGCTGCTCATCCTGATCGCGTTATCCTGGATTTACTTGCGCTTTGGCAACGTGCTGGTGGTAGCCGGCATCTTTTACGGCATCAAGCCTGCCGTCACTGCGCTGGTGCTGCACGCGGCGCATCGCATCGGCAGCCGCGCGCTGAAGAATCGGTGGATGTGGGGCATCGCTGCCGCTGCGTTCGTGGTGATCTTCGCGTTCGACACGCCGTTTCCGGCGATCGTGCTGGCAGCCGCCCTGATCGGCCATTTTGGAGCGCGCTGGGCCCCTGGTGTTTTCGCGCTCGGCGGCGGGCATGGGGGCTCCGCGCAAAGCTACGGCCCGGCGCTGATCGACGACGACACGCCGACACCACCGCACGCGCGCTTCTCGCGTTTAAGCCTGATCAGTATCCTCGCGATCGGCGTGGGCCTTTGGCTGCTCACCATGGGCGTGCTGATCGTCACGCAGGGACTGCAGGGCACGCTCACGCAGATGGGCTGGTTCTTCACCAAGGCGGCGTTGCTGACCTTCGGTGGTGCCTACGCCGTTCTGCCCTACGTCTACCAGGGGGCCGTCGAACACCATCAATGGCTCTCCGGCGCGCAGATGATCGATGGCCTTGCGCTGGGCGAGACGACGCCAGGTCCGCTCATCATGGTCGTGGCTTTCGTCGGCTTTGTCGGTGGATGGGTTCGACAGGTGCTGGGGCCGGATTCGTTGTTCCTGGCGGGCGCGCTGGCCGCAACCGTCGTGACCTTCTTCACCTTCCTGCCATCGTTCATCTTCATCCTCGCGGGCGGGCCCGCTATCGAGGCCACGCATGGCAAGCTCGGCTTCACGGCCCCGCTGTCGGCGATCACTGCGGCGGTGGTGGGCGTGATCCTGAACCTGGCACTCTTCTTCGCGTACCACGTGCTCTGGCCGCAGGGCTTCGGCGGCCACTTTGACACGGTCTCAGCGGTGATTGCCGTGGCGGCCGCGGTGGCGCTGTTCCGCTTCAAGGTCGGCGTGATGACGCTGCTCGGTACCTGCGCGACCATCGGGTTGGCGGTCACGGTGTTGCTTCCCCAACTGCGGTGAGGGGCCTGCCATGAATGCTCGAATTCAAGCCTCGCATGTGCACGCAGGCAGGGCTGGACCCCGTTCAATGAGCACCTCTTCGATCCCGCGCTCACGCGTGGCTCTACTGGCTTGGCGCATCCCTTTCATCGTGAACAAGGGACGGCCCGCGCCGCATGCTTCGGCTTGAAGCTTTCGCACGAGCTTCTCGACGTCGACCACGGCATCGCTGACCAGCTCCCCGACGGCAATGGTCAAGCCGCCGAGCGTCATCGCGTTGATCGGTTGCACGAGCACCTTGAATGCCAGCGTGGTGACCGCCCGTGACAGCGGAATCGCAACCCGCGAAATGCCCCTGGTGCGCGCCGATCGCAGGGATGCGAACAGCACGATGGCCCCCATGTTCGCGCCCTCGCGCACGCTGCACGGTGTCCGCCGCGGCCCGCCGTCGCACGCTCACGATCATCGCAGGCGTACCGTGGTCGCCGGCGTCGTCGCGCTTCATGGCGGCTGCGCAACGCACCTGGGCCATCTGGTTCAACAGGATGGCGCGGCTGTCCTTCGAGGCCACGGTGGTGCTTTGAAGGTCGTCCACGCGGCTCCTGCGCGCGATGTCCCAGATCAGGTATTCGGGGCTGTTGAGGTCAATAAAACCCCGTCCGCGTTGCCGGCGAAGCCGCGCAGCGCTTGCTCGACCTGCGTGAGCGAGACACGGACCTCGCCTTGCGCGCCGTGCAGGCTCCGCGCGCAGCTGGTGCACGTAGCCGCCGGTCAGGATCACCCGCCCCCATCGGGGGCAGTCTTGCCGTCGCCCGTCGACAACGGCAGTGCGATGAGCATCACCTCCCTGTTGCACGCGGTTCAATGGATCCCGTCCGCACAGAGGGCCGACCGACACCTAGCGCGCCTCACGCATTGCAGCGTGTGAACGTCTTGCCGAGGAACGATGCCCGCGAAAGACTTGTCTGGAAGTTGTCGAAAGCGCGACGCGCTGCGGGTGTCGAGTCTCGAGCTCGCGACGGTGTCGCCTGCGCTCCACGGACTCGGCCGGCCCGGGGTTGGCTGCTCAAGTTGTTCCACTTTGCCGCCAATGCCATGATCAATCTTCGAATCATTCACGCCGCTGCTTGCGGATTCCTCTTCCTTGGACACGCCATGAACCACACATGGGCCGCACCGATCGGCTACCTGGGCCCGGCCGGCAGTTGGACCCACCAGGCCTGCCTGGACCTGTTTGGCGCGAAAGACCTGGTTGCCTTGTCGCGCGATGCCCTCTTCAAGGAGTACGCCGAAGGCCGGCTGGAGCGTGCCTGCGTGCCTGTGGCGACCTCCGTGGTGGGTGTGACGCCGTATATGGATGCGGTGCTGGATCTCCCCGAGGTGCTGGTCGTGGCCGAGTACCCCAAAATGCTCGGATACAGCCTTTTGGCGAAGCCGGGCACAAGGCGTGAGGACATCGTTGAGGTCCGCGCCCATCCCGTGGCGTTCGAGGAGGTCAGGCCCTGGCTCGAGCGTGAAATGCCGCACGTGCGCCGTGTGGACGCGACCAGTGGTGGGGCGGCGGCGCAGGCGGTCGCAGACAGCGCGGCACTGGACAAGGCATCTTTCGGTCCGAAAGTGGGGGCGAGCATTTATCCACTCGTCTCCTTGCTCGACGGCATCGAGGAAGGGCCGCACAACGTCACACGATGGTGGGTGCTCGGGCGCCAGATGCCAATGCCGACGGGTCGGGACAAGACTTCGCTTCTGATCGAGACGTCGGATGCCGGCCTGTCGGCTATCCTGGCGTCCTTCGATCGAGCTGGCGTGCAGATCCTCACGATCTACGAGCGCCCGAGCAAGAAGACGTTGGACACGCACCGCTATTTGGTCGAGGTGGCGGGACACGCGAAGCAGGGCAAGCTGGCAGGCTTCCTGGGCGTGCACAGAGAACTGCGGGTGCTGGGCTCCTATCCGCGGCGCTGAAGACTTGAGGTCGGATCAGCTCGGCATGTCAGAAGTGGCCGTCGCGCTTCTCCTGTCCACTGAACCGTGTCAGTGAAGTCGTGATCAGTGGCTCAGCTGGCCAAAGATCGCATCAGCACTGGCTAGGCTGGCATCGCGGGTCTCCGCCGAGCCCGTTGAAGAGATTTCAACGCCGAGACGCCCGTATCGGGCACTCGGCCATGCGCCGCAGAAGGCGCTCGAAGCTCGAGCCTCTGCTCGAGTCAGCTCTCAGGTCGAGAGTGCCATCACTTCCTGCATCGCACGGCTGCGCTCGCTGTTGGCAGCTTCCAACGAGGCTTGGCTTTCTGCGCGAATCACTGTGATGTCCAAGATTCCGATGAAGCGGAACGCGGTCCTCATGAAGGGTTCAATGAAGTCGATCGCTCTGGCGGCTCCCTCTGAGTATGCTCCGCCACTCGATACGAACAAGATGACTTTCTTTCCCGGCGGCAGCAGTCCCGTGGGGACCCCGTCGATATAGGCAAACGTCCGTTTCGCGCGGTAAACGTGATCGATCCACGCTTTCAGCGCAGACGACACCATGAAGTTGTACATGGGCGCCCCAATGACGATGGTGTCGGCGCTTTCGAGCTCCTCAATGAGAGTGTCCGCCAAAGTCCGCACTGCGGCGGGCCCGTCAGGTGACGCAGTCGGTGCCAGTCCGAGCACGGAGGGGACCAGGTCGGGATGCAAGTGCGGAACAGGCTCGGTCACCAGATCGCGTTCGATGGTCGTGGCACCGGGATGGTCAGCGAGGAACCGTTTCACAAAAGTGGCTGTTAGATCTCGAGTGACTGAACTGGCAGAGTTCAGGCTGGTGTGAAGGACAAGCAAGGTGGGCACAGGTCGATTCTCCGAAGGTTGTGTTGACCCCGGAAGTATTCGCAGACGTCAAGAAAGATGAAACTGGGAAAATTTAAGCAATGACCATCGAAAGACTCGATCGTGTTTCGGATGGGCTGACGCTCGATCAGGTGCAGGTGTTCTTGGCGGTGGTGGAAGCGGGTAGCTTTTCCGCCGCGGCCCGACGACTGAGCCGCGCGCAATCGGCAGTCACCTATGCCATTCAGAAGCTGGAAGAACTCTTTGGTATCGAGCTTTTCGACCGGACTGCTTATCGACCTACGCTCACGCCGGCTGGACAGGGGCTTCTTCCGCGGGCGCGCCGCATTGCGAATGAAGTTGGTGCATTTCGCGCGCAGGCACATGGGTTGGGCGCCGGGCTCGAATCCGAAGTGGCGATTGCCCTCGACGGATTGTTCCCGATGGAACGATTCGTAGATGCCATCCAACGCTTCAAGCTCGTTTTCCCATCGGTCGCCCCACGGGTGCTGGTCGAGAACCTGGGTGCCGCGACGGCCTTGGTGCTCAATGGGAGTGCGGTTCTCGGGCTGCTGTCTCCAGCAGCGTCTGAGACGCCGGCACTGGTGCGATACGCGGCAGCGCCGGTGAAGCTCATGTCCGTCGCTGCGCCGGATCACCCACTTGCCCAGATGCTCGGAAGGATCCCGGTTGAAGTTGTCAGCGAACATGTCCAACTGGTTCTCACGGACAGCTCCTCGCTGCTCGCGGGACGTGACTTTGGTGTGATCTCGCCGCTCACCTGGAGACTCGGAGATCTGAGTGCGAAGCATGCAATGCTGCTCGCAGGCTTGGGATGGGGAGGGATGCCGGAGCACATGGTGGCCAAGGATCTTGAAGCAGGCCGACTCGTGCAGATCCATCCGTCCGGACTTGAGGGACTTGGAGCGATCACGATGTACGCCGCCCATCGTCTCGGTGCCAGCCTGGGACCCGCAGCCCGCTGGTTGCTGGAGGAGTTTCATGCTGTTGATGCGCACAACGGCGACGCACATGCCGGAACATGAACGGTGGCTGAAGGCAGGTTTCGAGGCGAGCGAGTCGTCGGCTCGCTTTCGGCTTGGAGTCGCGGCAAAACGCAGATGCCGGTGCTTGGCAACGCAGCGCGCTTCGAATTCCCCCTGCCGAAACGCTGCAGTGCTGGGCGCCGCCCGACGGCCGCTTGAGTCGCTCACTTGGAACATCGCCCGCTGGTGAGGCAGATGAGCGTGCTCGCCGGTAGACCGCGGCTGAGGCCCGGCGGTCGAGTTGTCCACCGCGAAAGGCAACCTGAAACGTTGGCTCAGGCGCCTACAGCGTTCACGTCTGCCACGCATGCGGTACCGCGCCGGCATCGTTCCCGGGCAGGTCACTGACCCAGCGAGTCGAGCCGTGGGCGTCCTTCACGGCCTACCGCATTGAATCAGTCCCTCCGCCGCGGCGCTGCCGCCCACTCAGGATTTTGAAGTGCCGCCTGTGCAGAGGTGGCATCGCTGAGCACTGCGGGCCCCGCGTCGCGGGACCTGTGAGCCTGGTGATCGGCGCCTGCCGCATCTCAACTTCACGCGCCTGCGGCGGCATGGCGTGCGCGGCGCTTGTTCCAGGAACACGCGGGCCGGGGCCGCCGGCGTCCTGCTTCAGGATATTGATGACAGCTGGCGCGGCGCGGTCGTGCGCCAGCGCAGCTGATCCAAGACATCGCACCCGCAGTATTGCGGATCCCGTTTGGGACTATCGGTTCTATTGCATTGTTGAAACATGATGGTCGGCTGAAACTTCGAGTTCGCCAACCAGCGCGGACCTTTCATGCTGAACCCCAAGTCAATGAACACAAGCCATCTTCATGCCTGATACGAGACCAGAGACGTCCATGGAAGGTGCACGGATCTTTTGCGATTCGGCCGCTGTGATGCAAGCCAAAGAAAGCTGGGCGCGCGAACTGTCGTTCGGCCACACCGTCGGCGGCGCTGCGTGCGGGGGTGGTGCGTGTTTTTCGGTGGTCAATCCTGCGACCGGGTTGCCTTTCGTTGAGGTCGCCGCAGCGGGCCGCGCCGAGGTAGACCTCGCCTTCGAAGCTGCGAGCGCCAGCTTCAGCGATTGGCGCCGCACCAGCTGGGCCGAGCGTGCGGCGTTGCTGCGGAATTTCGCCGATGCCGTCTCGGCGGATGAGGAGACGCTGGCGACCTTGGTGACCCTGGAGCAGGGCCGGCCGTGGGCGTTTGCGCGTGCCGAGGTCCGGCGCAACGCGCAGGCGATCCGTCAGATGGCGGATCTGAGCGTGCTCCCTGAATGCCTGAGGGACGACGACAGCTTCCGCTCGATGCTGCACTACCGCCCGCTGGGCGTGGTAGCGGCGATCGCGCCTTGGAACGTACCGGTCACGATGGCGGTGGGCAAGCTGGTCCATGCATTGCTTGCCGGCAACACCCTGGTGCTCAAGCCGTCGCCCTACACGCCCCTGGTCACCCTGAGGCTCGGAGAGCTCGGGCGCGGCATCTTCCCGTCCGGAGTCTTCAATGTCCTGGCCGGCGGCAATGAAATCGGGCAGTGGATGTCGGAGCATCCGGCGGCCGCCAAGGTCACGTTCACCGGTTCCATGGCGACGGGGCGCAAGGTGGCCCAAAGCGCGGCCAGCGACTTCAAACGGCTGACCCTCGAGCTCGGCGGCAACGATGCGGCGCTGGTGCTCGACGATGTGGATGTCGATGCGGTCGCGGCACGCTTGTTCGGCGCAGCCTTCGTGAACAGCGGCCAGGTCTGCATGGCCATCAAACGGCTGTATGTGCAGGACGGCGTCTACGACAAGGTCGTCGAGCGGCTCGTGACCTACGCACGCAACGCAAGCGTGGGGGACGGCTTTGCACCGCAGACCCAGATCGGCCCTGTGCAGAACGAGGCGCAGTGGCGAATCGTGCAGGACTTCCTTGCCTCTGCCCGTGCCGATGGCGCCGACTTCGCAGCGGGAGGCGCCGCGCTGGATCGGCCCGGCTATTTCGTGGCCCCCACCATCGCGCTGGGTTTGCGCGAGGGCAGCCGACTGGTGGACGGGGAGCCGTTCGGCCCCGTGTTGCCGATCCTGCGTTTTCGTGACGCGGAAGAGGGCGTTGCGCGTGCCAACGCCACGCCTTACGGGCTGGGCGCCTCCGTGTGGTCGGATGACCCTGATCGGGCCGAGCAGGTTGCCGCCAGTCTGGAGGCGGGCACCATCTGGGTCAACGACCATGCCGCGCCGGACCCGATGGTGCCCTTCGGCGGTATCAAGCGCTCCGGGATCGGGCGTGAGTCGGGGCTGCTCGGGTTGAAGAACTTCATGGAGCCAGTCTCGGTGATCACGTCGCGCACACCGCGGATGTCGTGGTTCGTGCCGTGACTGTGTCCTTGGCAACCTCGAAACGAACCAGAGATAACCCATATGGAGACATCGACATGACAACTCGTCGAAGCGTCATCGCGTCGCTGATTGCCACGGGTGCGTGGACAGGCAGCGCCTGCGCCCAACTGGTGGGCGCCAAGCCGCTCACGATCATCCTGCCTTATCCGCCGGGAGGACCGGGAGACATGATGGCGCGCGCCCTCAGCGAAGGGTTGGGTGAGCGGTTGGGCCGGGCCGTGATCGTGGACTACAAACCGGGCGCGATCGGGGTGAGCGCCGCGTCGGCACTGCTGCAGCAACCGCCGGACGGCAACACCCTGCTGGTGGCGGAGATGTCGATGTTGTGCACCAACCGGCTGCTGTACCCCAAGCTCCGATACGACCCTATGACGGATTTCACTGCGGTGGCCGCGCTGCCGCGAATGCCTGCAGTTCTGTACGTCCCCTACAGAAGCGCGCTCAATTCCATCGCCGACCTGACAGCCATGTCGCACTCGCGCACCCTGAACTACGCGACCCAAGGCAATGGATCCGTCGGCCACATCCTCGGCCAACTGCTGGCGACCGCGACGGGCGCCCAGCTCAATCCGATTCCGTACAAGGGGGCTGCTCCCGCCATCACGGACCTTCTGGGCGAGCAGGTCGATTTCCTCTTCGACGGGATCGGCCCGGGACTGCAGTATGTGAACACTCAGAAGCTCAAGGTGATCGCGGTGGCGGGTCCCCGGCGACTGCCGCAGGTCCCTCAGGCGCCGACGACGGCCGAGGCCGGCGCCCCTGCGGTCTCGCTCACCGTATGGTTTGGCGCGGTAGCCCGCGCCGGCACGCCAGCTGCGGTGGTGCAACGCCTGAACCAGGAGATCAGCGCGGTGATGGCAATGCCGAAGAACGTGAGCCGCTTTGACGATCTGGGTTTTCAGTTCATCAGCCAATCAGCGGGCGCGTTCCAGAAGTTCATGGTCGGCGAGTCGGCGAGATGGGGCGCCTTCTTCAAGGAGCGAAACATCGTGCTGGAGTGACGCGGCGCACTGGCCAAGACTTCTTCGTGTTCTCTTCTTTTTCTTCGAAACGGTCCTCGATCCCATGCTCAACAAAAAGATCTTCGTCGTCACCGGCGTCAGCTCCGGCATCGGTGCCGAGACGGCCCGACTCCTCCGCTCCCAGGGAGCCCGGGTGCTGGGTGTCGACATGCGTGAGCCCGCCAGCGACGTTGACGACTTCCACCGGATCGACCTGAGCGACCGAGCCTCGCTGGATCGCCTGGTGGCCGCCTTGCCGCACGCGATCGACGGACTCGCGAACATCGCCGGGTTGCCGCCGACCCATGCCGCCGCACAGGTGCTGCGCGTGAACCTCCTGGCACCCCGGTACCTGACCCTGGCGCTCGTGCCCAAGTTGAGCGACGGCGCATCCATCGTCAATCTGGCGTCGGCGGCCGGCGCTGGATGGCCACACGCAGTGGCGGATATCCGGGACAGCGCAGCGCTCGAGTTCGAAGATGCCGAAGCGTTCTGCGTGGGACACCGCATCGAGGGCTCCCGCAGCTACTTCTTCTCGAAGGAGGCGTTGATCGCGTGGACGATCCAGAATCGTTGGACATGGCGCTCCCGGGGGATCCGTATGAATGCCGTCAGTCCCGGTCCAGTGGACACGCCCATCCTCGGCGACTTCATCCGCACGCTCGGGCCGCAGGCCGCCGAGCGGACGCGCGACCTGGAGCGCCACGGAACGCCCGCCGACATCGCCCCTGTGGTGGCATTTTTGTTGAGCCCGGCCTCCGTCTGGATGCGCGGCGCCAACCTCGCGGTCGATGGGGGGCTGTCTGCGCACATGCTCGACGAGGTGCACGGGCTGTCGGCCGGCGCATCTCAATCGCAACCACTGCAGGGTACCTGGTGAGCGCAGTATCCCCGCCGAGCGCTCGCCGCTCCATCGAGATCGATGGCGTGTCGCACAACGCGCCCATACCCGCAGGTGCTCGGGTCGGCAACATCCTCTACTCGTCCGGAATCATGGGCAAGGATCCGCAAACGGACCAGCTGCCGCCAGATGCTGCTTCGCAAGCGCGTTTTGCGTTCCAGAACCTGCACACGTTGCTCGCCAATGGCGGTGCAACCCTGAGCGACGTGGTCCGCATCACTGCCTACGTGAAAGACAACGCCCAGCGCGAGGCGCTGAACGCCGAGTGGCTGCGTTGCTTTCCGCACCCGGAAGACCGGCCCGCTCGCCACACCCAGGTGGCCGACCTGCCCGGCGGCATGCTGCTGCAGATCGAAGCAGTGGCGGTGATCCGCGAACGCTGACCGGCTTCGAGAAGAACAACACACTCCCGAGAAACCGCTTCAATGATCATCGATTCCCACGCTCACGTCATCGTGCCGCCCGAGAGCTACAAGTTCATGAGCGAACTGGTCGCCAGCAGGGCCAACCCCGCGATGTCGGCCAAGCTGACTGACAACGCGGTGCGCGAGGCGGCGCAGTCCATCCTGGACATCATGGACAGCGTCGGCACCGACATCCAGTTCCTCTCGCCGCGCCCCTACATGCAGATGCACTCGGTCAAGCCGGCTGCCGTGACCGCGCTGTGGACCCAGCACATGAACGACCTGGTCTTGCGCACTGTGCAGCTGTTCCCCAAGCGCTTCCGCGCGATCGCGGGCTTGCCCCAGTACCGTGACGAGAGCCCGGTCAACTGCCTGGAGGAACTCGAGTTCCGGGTCAAGGAGCAAGGATTCATCGGCTGCCTGCTGAATCCGGACCCGACCGAAGGCGACGGCGCGCCGCCGCCGGGGCTCGGGGACGAGTTCTGGTACCCGCTGTACGAGAAGCTGTGCGAACTCGACATCCCCGCATTGATCCACTCGGCCGGAAGCTGCAGTCCGCGCGAGAGCTACACACTGAAGTTCATCAACGAGGAGAGCATTTCCATCATCTCGCTGATGAACTCGCGGGTGTTCGAGAAATTCCCGAATCTGAAGCTGATCGTGCCGCACGGGGGCGGCGCGATCCCGTACCAGATGGGCCGGTTCCGGGCGTGGACGGTGCGCGCAGGCGGCGAGTTCTTCGACGACAAGCTCAAGCGCCTGCACTTCGACACCACAACTTACGACAAGGATGCACTCGAATTGCTGTTCAAGGTGGTCGGGCCCGACCGCGTGCTGTTCGCCACCGAGAATCCCGGCACGGGCAGCGTCCTCGACCCGAAGAGCGGCCGCGCCTACGATGACCTCAAGCCCGTGATCGAGGAGATGGCATCGCTGACGGAGCGGGACCGTCGCAACGTCTTCGAGTGCAACTGCACCCGCCTGTACACCCGTTTCCGCAAGGACGAGTGAGGAGCGGCATGGCACAAGTTGTACTTGGCATCGGCGCTTCGCACACGCCGCTGCTGACCTTGACCGTCGAGCAGTGGCAGCACCGTGCCGCGGCGGACTACGACAACCCTGAGCTCAACCTCTCCGACGGTCGGCTGTTGACGTACCAGCAGGTGCTGGCAGAGCTCGGCCCGCGCTGCACCACCGTGATCACGCCCGAGGTCCTGGCCGCGAAGGAGCGTGCATGCGCCGCTGCACTGGAACGCCTGGCCGATGAGCTCGAGCAAGCCGACCCCGACGTGGTCGTGATCGTGGGCGACGACCACCACGAACTGTTCACCTCTGCCAACCAGCCGGCCATCTCGATCTACCACGGCGTGGAGATCCTGACCAGCGATTCGTTCGGCCACGAGGATGCAGCGCCCTGGGTGCAGGACATGGGCCGTGGCTACCTGATGGATGCGCAGCACCGGCTGGCGGGCGCTCCGGCGTTCGCGCTCGATCTGATCCGCGGGCTGGTGGACGAACACTTCGATGTCGGCGCCTGCAGCCACATCGAGGCGCATGGCCATGTCGGCCTTGGGCACGCCTACGGATTCATAGTTCAGCGGCTGTTGCGCGGGCGCCGTGTGCCGATCGTGCCCATCCTGCTGAACACCTATTTCGGGCCCAACGTCCCCACAGCTGCCCGCTGCCACGATCTCGGCCTGGCCATCCATCGTGTGATCGAAGCCATGCCGGGCGACCAGCGGGTGGTCGTGGTTGGCTCCGGCGGCCTGAGCCACTTCGTGGTCGACGAGGCGCTGGACCAGCGCGTGCTTGGCGCGATCTCCAGCGGGGATCATTCGGCTCTGCGCTCGATTCCGCGAGGAGCGTTGAACTCCGGCTCCTCGGAAATCCTGAACTGGATCGTGGCCGCTGGCGCCGTTGGGTCCTTGCCGCTCGCATGGAGCGAGTACCAGCCTCTGTTTCGCACGCCGGCCGGCACGGGCGTTGGTGCGGGGTTCGCGGCCTGGAAAGCCGCTGGCTGATCACACGAGGAGAGCGAGATGATCAAAGACCCTCAACGCCAGACGCTGGCTGACCTGCTGCGCCGCACGGCGCGCCGCCACCCCCACAAGCTCGCCGTGCGCTGCGGCGAGGTCGCGTGGACCTACGCTGAGTTGGATGCCGTTGTCTCGCGCCTGGCGGCCGGCCTGGCAGCCAAGCGGGTGGAGATCGGCGACCGGGTGGCGGTGCTGGCGCGCAACTCCCACGCCTTCGCTGCGGTGCGCTTCGCCCTGGCGCGCCTGGGTGCAGTTCTGGTCCCGATCAACTTCATGCTGAATGCGGAAGAAGTCAGGTTCATTCTGGCGCATTCCGGGGCGCTGCTGCTGTGCGTGGACTCCAGTTCGGTTGCGCTCGGCCGAGAGGCCAGCCAGGGGACTGCCGCCGATGACCTGGTGTGGCTGCCGTCGGAAGACCCGACCTCACCCGAGGCGGGCCTGCTGGACTTCAATCACCTGCTACAGCACGGCGATCAAGCGCCGGAACGCGAGCTGCGCGGATCGATGCTGGCGCAGATCGTCTACACCAGCGGTACTGAGGCGCGCCCGAAGGGCGCGATGCTGACACACGACGCGGTGATCTCGGAGTACGTCACCTGCCTGGTGGATGCCGAGATCGCCGAAAGCGACACGGTGCTGCACGCCTTGCCGCTTTACCACTGCGCGCAGCTGGACGTGTTCCTCGGGCCGTGCGTGTACGTGGGGGCGACCAGCGTGATCACCTCCAAGCCCACGGCCGACAAGGTGCTGGCGATGATGGCGGCCAACGCCATCACCTCGTTCTTCGCGCCCCCTACGGTGTGGATTTCCCTGCTGCGCTCGGAGGCCTTTGATGGCACCGACCTGAGCCGCCTCGCCAAGGGCTACTACGGCGCATCGATCATGCCGGTGGCGGTGCTCCAGGAGATGCAGCAGCGCCTGCCGCAGGTGCGGCTGTGGAATCTTTACGGGCAGACCGAGATCGCGCCCGTGGCGACCGTGCTCAAGCCCGAGGATCAGCTGCGCAAGGCGGGCTCGGCGGGCCGGCCGGCGCTGAACGTGGAGATCCGCGTGGTCGACGACGAGATGAGTGACGTGGCCGTCGGAGAGGTGGGTGAGATCGTGCACCGCTCGCCGCAGTTGCTCAGCGGCTACTACCAAGACGACGAGCGCACGCGAAGCGCCTTCGAGGACGGCTGGTTTCACAGCGGCGACCTCGCCACCATGGACGCGGAGGGCTATCTCACGGTCGTCGATCGCAAGAAGGACATGATCAAGAGCGGCGGCGAGAACGTCGCCAGCCGAGAGGTCGAGGAAGCGATGTACGGAATGCCAGGCGTGTCGGAGGTGGCCGTGATCGGCCTGCCCGATGCGCGCTGGATCGAGATGGTCACCGCGGTGGTGGTGGCCAAGCCCGGCCATGTGCTGACGGAAGCCGCTTTGCTGAGCGCGTGCCGGGAACGCCTGGCCGGGTTCAAGGTGCCCAAGCGGATCATCCTCGTCGACACCCTTCCCAAAAACCCCAGCGGCAAGCTGCTCAAGCGCGAACTGCGCCAGCGTTATGCCTGAGGAAGCGATGAACAACATTCCCCAGCGCCTGCTGCGCATCGACTGCTGCGCCGTGTCCGACGCGATGGACAAGCTCGGCTTCCAGGACCGTGTTGCCAGCGGGCTCGAACAGCGCGCCACCACGCAGCGCATTGCCGGGCGCGTCGTGACCTACCGCCTGGTGGCCGCGGCCGACGCGCCGCCAGCGACCGGTGCGCCACGCCACTTGGGCACCACGGCCATCGAATTGGCGTCACCGGGTGACGTGATCGTGGTGGAGCAACGCACCGGCATCGATGCCGGCAGCTGGGGCGGAATCCTGACGCTGGGCGCCAAGGTCAAAGGCATCGCCGGCGTCGTCGCCGAGGGGCCTGTGCGCGACATCGACGAAGCGCGTGCTTGCGGCTTCCCGGTCTACTGCCGTTCGCTCACGGCCCGCACGGCGCGTGGCCGGGTGGCCGAAGTCGAGGTGAACGGCGTGGTCACCATCGGCGGCGTCCGGGTGCGCGCCGGCGACTATGTCATCGCGGATGCCAGCGGGGTGGCCTTCATCCCCGCGGTCGACGTCTTGCGGGTGCTCGACGCCGCCGAAGGCATCGCATCGCGCGAGGCGGCGATGGCGAAAGACCTGCTTGCGCACCAGCCCATCACGCAGGTCATGGGCACTGACTACGAACACATGCTGCGCTGAAGGCGCCAGGAGACATTCATGAAAGAAGACGCCAATGTGGCTCGGGCGTCCCGCCTGGACACGGCAACCCTCAGCGACGCGCTCGACCGTCACGGCCTGGCTGGGCAGTGCTACAGGATCAAGCCTCGCTCTTCCTCGTTCCGACTGGCAGGCCGCGCTTGGACGCTTCAGTACGGTCCGGCCGGTCAGCCTCCGGGCACGGTGGGCGACTTCATCGACGACATCGGACCGGGCACTGTCATCGTGTTGGCCAACAACGGTCGAGACGATGTCACTGTGTGGGGCGACATCCTTACCGAGGTGGCTCACCACAAAGGCATCGCGGGCACGGTCATCGACGGAATCAACCGCGACGTCGCGCTCGCGCTGGAGCTCAACTACCCGATCTACAGCCGGGACAGCTGGATGCGAACGGGCAAGGACCGGGTGCAGGTCGAGGCGACGCAGATCCCGGTGAGCATCGGCAACGTGCGCGTCGCGCCAGGCGACCTTTTGCGCGGGGATGCCGACGGCGTGGTGGCGATTCCACGCGCATTCGAGGACAAGGTCCTCGCCTCGGCCGAGCAGATCCAGCAGGCAGAGGATGCGATCCGGCACTCGGTGCGCTCCGGCATGAGCCTGCGCGATGCGCGCGAGCAGCACCACTACCACCAGCTGCAAACCCGGGAGGCGAAATGAGCATGCTCGCCATGCCCAGCGGCCCCGGCATCGCGCAGCAGATCACGCGGCCGTCGGCGGCCACTCTGGACGCGGCACGCCAGCTGCCTGTGGCCACCCTGCACGAGGCTGGCGGGCGCATCGGCGTCATGCCGCACCAGATCAAGCCTGTGGCGCCGGCGTTTCGTCTCTGCGGGCCGGCCGTGACGGTCCACTCTCCGGGCGGTGACAACCTGTGGCTGCATCGGGCCATCTATGTCGCACAGCCCGGCGATGTGCTGGTAGTGCACGTGAGCGATGCGCATGATTTTGGCTACTGGGGCGAGATCATGTCCGCTGCGGCCCGGGCCCAGGGTCTGGCAGGCTTGGTGATCGACGGCTGCGTGCGCGACGGCGCCATCCTGGCAGACTTCGGTTTTGCGGTGTTTGCGCGCGGGCTGTGCATCCGCGGAACCGGCAAGGATTTCGGCGCCCGTGGTTGGATCAACCACCCCATACTGTTCGGCAACCTCATTGTCCAGCCGGGCGATCTGATGGTGGGCGACACGGATGGCGTGGTCGCCATCCCCCGCGCGAGGGCCGATGAAGTGGTGAAGGCGGCGGCGGCGCGTGAGCGCAAGGAGGCGGATGTGATCGAGCAGATTCGGCGTGGCGCCCGCACCCTCGAGGTGTATGGATTCTGAGGCGCTTTGAAGCGTGTCAGGACACCGACATTGAGGATGAAACCGCTGTCCACAAAAAATGGAATTCATGCCGTACGTCCCGGCCGAGGACACGCCGATCTGTCAGACATTCAACGCGCCGACACGGTGGGCGTTTTCCAGGTCGAAAGCCGGAGCAAATAACCACGCTCCCGCGCACGAAATCGGTCCTTTTCTATGACCTGATCTTTAAGGTGATGGCCATTGTCCGGCCGGGCACGATCCACGGACCGAGGTCCACCTATACCTTCCCCGGCGCGCTGGCGAAGAAGCAACCCGGGGCAAGTCGGGGCGCTCCGAAGCTATCGATAGCGCCCATTCGGCGCCAGGCGGTGGCCACCCCACAGGAGATGGTCGCCTCATGTCGTTGAATTCGAATCAAGGTGGACGGCTGCCCGATCACGCTCACTCGTCGCGCTGCGGCTTTTCCTTGCGCGAGCGATCGGAATAGGGAGAACTGCCTTCGTTCTCGGTCGTCCCTACGCCCGCATCCCCCTTGCGCACAGGTTGCGACGGCTCAGGTGTGCCGGCCTGATCGTCCGGCCCTTCACCTCGCTCGCTTGAAGTCTTCGCTGTCTGCTTCATCGCCTTCTGCGCGGGAAGCGCATGGTCGGATTCGGGCTTCGAACGATTGGTCATAGATGCTTGTCCTTAAAAATTCGACCCTCTATCCACACTCGATGCAATGGTGTCGGACGCCGGCCTGTTTGCTCGTGGCCATGCAGTCCCGCCTCACCGCCTCTTAGCGATGCGCTGCGAAGGCAGCCCGGTAATCAGGTGATCGGTGAGCGAAAGCCAGGTCTGATAGTCGATCACCAGGATTTTTCGCTTCGGGTTTTGCACGCGCCGCTTTCCAGCCCGCCCTCGTGCTTCTCGGACAGGCGCCGTGAGATTCAAGGCGTGCTGATAATTTTCTTTCATACCGTTGAAAATGATGGTGAGCAATCACTGGGTGGCGGGGCGTCACTTGGCTATAGAGACTGCCCAGCTTGAAGACGCCGAAACGCACTGAAATGCCGGATGGCCTTTTGCTTCTCCCCGACATCCGCGTAGAGCAAGGCAGCATTGCGGTGAGCATCAAGAAGATCCGGTTGCAAACGGAGCGCCTCCTCATAGCTCACCAGCGCACCTTCGACGTCGCCCGTGCCTTCATGCGCGACGGCCCGATTGAAATGCATCAACGGATCGTCGGGGCAAAACCGAATCCCATCCTCGTACAGCTCGACCGCAGCGTGGCAACGTCCTGCTTCACAGAGCATGAATCCGAGATTCAGGTACGCATGCGCGTGGGTCGGCTCCTCCACCAGGATCTGCCGGTACATGTCCTCCGCAGCATCCGGTGCGCTCTCTTCCAACGCTTCGGCCCGGGCGAACAGGTCACTGAGGTCGACGCCGCTCTGCATGGGCAGCGGAGGCGCCGGCAGACGGCTGACGGAGCCGACACCGGCCGCAAGCTGCAGGTCCAGGATCAGCTGACCTGTTTCAGGCTCCCAGTGCGCTTCTGCAGAGCGCACTGTCAGCCTGTCTCCCTCGGCGGTGATGCGAATGCCTGCCAGAGGAACTTCCGGCGGCATCGACGCCTTGAGAAGACGCAGTGAACGCAGAATCTGCCTCGTCGGAATGCGCGCTGCTCGCAGCTCGTTGGCAGAGCGCAAAAGGACCTGGTCTTGAAAGGAAAAGCGCCAGCCCTTGCCTTCTTCCTTCTCGGGCGCGACAAACCCCAATTCGATGAGCCGGAGCACGGCGTGCCTCGAGAGGCCAAAGAATTGGCTCACAGCGCGCTTCGCAGTGGTGGAGGAAGTCTTCGTTCGGGTCACCGCTTCATCTTCGCGCGGGCGGTGGGCGTCGTCTTCGTCGGCGCCACCGCTTTGGGTGCCCGCTGCGCCTTGGCCGCGGGGCGCCGCATCGGTGTGACCACCTGGCTCGAAGCGGCCTGCGCAGCTCGCGGTTTTTTCGGTGCCGTGCTGGACTGCTTATCCAGGCTGGCCATCAGCATCTGCGTGAGGTCGATGATCTGGGCCGAGCCACCATCCTCGGCGTGCTCCGCGGCGATGATTTCTTCACCGGCAATCTTCGCGTCTATCGCCTCGAGGATGCGCCTCTTTTCCTCGTCCTCGAACATCGTCGCGTCGTAGGCGTCCTGCGAAATCTGGTCGATCAGCTGCAGCGCCAACTTGAGCTCGGCCGCAGAGGGCTCGAGCTTCTCGATCTTGAGGTCCTTCAGCGAGCGAACTTCCTCCGCGTACAGCAGCTGCTGGAGCACCAGGCCGTCTTCCTCGGCGCGCACCTGGACCACGTACTGTTTCGACTTCCACGCCCACTTCGCCAGCGCGCAGCGGCCACTTTCCTGCATGGCCTTCTTGAGCAGGTTGTACGGCTTGCCGCCGCGCTTGTCCGGCGCCAGGAAGTAGGGCTTGTCGTAGTAGATCGGATCGACTGCATCTGCAGGGATGAAGGCCACGATATCGATGAGATGGCTCGCGCCTTCCTCGAGCGCTTTCAATTCTTCCGGCTTAAAGATCACGAAGCGGTCTTCCTCGAATTCATAACCCTTGACCATCTCCGCGCGCGGCACGATCTTCTTTGGGTTGTTCGCGGCGACGTACTGCTGCTTGACCCTTGAGCCTTCCTTGGAAAGCATGTTGAAGTGGACTGCGGCTGAGCTCTCCGTTGCGGTGTAGAGGCGCACCGGGATCGACACGAGACCGAAGCCGAGAGAAAGCGAAGCGATCGAGCGAGGGGCGGCCATGTTGTGCTCCTTGTGCTGGGAATAACAACATGCCACTTTTCGAAGCGCCCGGAAAGAGGCGGGATTCCCCTCCTTTGCGGCGTCCCGGCGGGCAGCATGGCTCATGCCGTTACAAAACCTCCCCGGACGGTCAGCCTAGCGAAGAGGGGGGCAGCGCACCGTCGCGTTTCAGATCGAGCGCTCTTTCGGCCAGGCCCGGAGGGCAGGGCAGGGCCTCTTTGTTGGTGGCAGCTGGGTGCCGGCTGGCTGGGCGAACTCGGACCTGGGACATCACTGTTCGCACCTTGTAGCGCGTCGAGAGGTCCCCATCTCACGTCGGTTGAAAAAATGAGGAAGCCAGAAAGATGCCAACGGACTTTTTTTGCAGGATCGAGAAGGCGGACTTCCCGTTGACGGTCGAGGAGTTCGCTGACGTCAACGGTGTGGCCGTCCTTCGGGCGGCCGGACTGGTCGAGGCAGAGACGGTTGAAGCGGTGGATGGTGACCCCGAAGCAGCTTGCGCCATCGTCCTTCGAATGACTCCTGAAGGGCATGCCGCGCTTGCCGGGAACGTCCCCCCCGACCTCTAGCTCGGAGGCGAAAGGCGCGCCAGGAAATAAAGCAGGCTGTCCATCTCGGTGGACTTGTCGAACACCGCGTCAGCGCCCAGCGTGGGGGCGCGGCGCCGAATCGCCCTTCACGCCGCCCATCGCCTGTTGTTTCAGAGAATCATCTTGTGGCGTCCGACCCGCTGCGCTTGCGAAGCTGCACCGTGCCGCGGTTGAACTCTGCCGTCGCCTGTAGCCGTCGCACTTGATCTCCTAAATTCACCCTTGCTCCTCGAAGTCGAGGGGCCGTTTGCAGCATGGGCGGACAGTCGGCAAGGTGCGGCATGGCTGCAAAGTCGTGCGCGCGTAGGAGACCCGCTGTCAGCCGGAATCGCTTTTCGACGATAGGCAGGGCCCTGCCGCGGTCCCATGTTCATGGCTCGGCGCCGTGCCGAACATCAGAGGAACACCATGACCGACGACCCGAAAAAGACCGGCCTCGACAGGAAGCTCATCGCCCTGAATGAGCCGCACGAGGTTCTCTCGTGGACCAAGTCCCTTGGCTGCACGGAGGCGCAACTCCGAGAAGCTGTCAGAGCCGTAGGCAACTCAGCAGAAGCCGTGCGCGTCTACCTGAAGAAAAAATGACTTCGCACATCCGACGCATCGCTGTCCACGTCGACGAGCCCGACCCGGGGCGCTTCTACTGGGTGCTCATGGAAGAAGGTGACGACGCTTCGCAGTGGCGCGAACTGGAGTCGGCGCCCGAGGGCTACGACATGTGGCTTGATGCGCTGCAGGCCGGGACAACTGCACTCATCAGGTATGCGCCAGACGAACGCATCGGCCCGCGTGAAGAGAGCGGCGACGATGAAGATGCGGCGCCCGTAGGCCTACCTTTGACGTGATTCGAAATGGCTCTCTACGCCTTGTTATGCGGCTGGCGAAAGATGGCACGGTATTGGCGCAGAGGGCCGCTCGCATAACCTTTTTCGCGCTGTTTTACTATGCGGCCCCGTACCAGAACTCAAAACATTTCTGCAGGAACTGCGAGCGAAGCAAAAGCTTGGGCAAAGCACCTTGGCTGCAGCGTCGCAGAGTTGCGCATTGCAATGCGCGCAGTTGGAAACTCAGCCGAGAACGTCCGAGCTTATCTTGACGCCTTAAGTGGCGATGCGCGAACGCAAGGACCTGCTTCAGCCCAACAAGCAGTTGCCAGCGTAGCGGCGTCCCAGTCGACCGAAACGACTCCGCCGCCTTGGCCGCCTGCATGGACGTCAAATTCCTGAGAAATCAACGCCACTTTTTCCTTGTTCACTGAGTCGGCTCAATTCTGCCCGCCCCATGGGCGTGATCCGAAGCACAACACCGCTTTTCCCTGGGACAGCGCCAGGGTCCGGAAGGTTCGCCTCAATAAGTTGAGCCGCGGCCAAAACGGCCGCGCACTGAATGTCGCCCTCCTCGTGGACTGCCAGCGGAAACGACGCGTGCTCGATGCGTCGCAGGAAATTCATGGGCACTACATCACTCCTCGTCGTTTTGTACGGCACGAAGTTTTGTATGCCGCTCCCAATGGAGTGTCAATGTCCAAAATCAAAACCGCAAGCTGGTGACGTAACGCGGAGAGTTAAGCAGTTGACCTACAAATTACGCTTCTTTGCCTTTCCTAGACTGCGCGTGGGGCAGCGCTTCCGAACCTCCCTTGACCACAAGCCTGCCTCCTTGGCCCCGCTCCGGCGAGGTTTCTTTTTGATCCGCGCCTCACCCGCGAAGGGGGATTCCGCGACGACAACAGCACTTTCGGACTTCAAAAGTCGCTTGTGCAAAGACGCAGCTTCGGTGGAAAGAAACAGGGCGAAAGCACTGGCTTCCATACCGCCCTATCCCGCCAAAGGCGAAACGCCCGCGCTTCAATGCGCGCCGGCGGGTTGGCAGTAAACAATTTCGAGGGGATGAAAGGGGAGTCCTGCATCATTTCCTGCGAGCCTGACGCGAACCAAGTCCCCGCTCATGCCGGTAATGATCCCTGAGCGGCCGTTGACCTGGACTACGCCGCCTCGCCGGGCAGGGACGCCGAACTTGGCGCGAATCGACGTCAGATTGTCTGGTTTCTTTTTGCCCATAGAAACCAAGGTACTACTTCCTCACGCTTTATAGGTAGGACGTTGGCGCAACGTCCTGCCTCCCCAGCACTCTGCGTCGAACAGCGCACTTCAATTCGCCGCATTGGTCCGGATCACGTCTGGCGGGATGTGGTGGGCTAGGGAATTGGCGAGACACGGGGTACCAATCGAAGCCGCTTTGAGCGGCTGAGCAAGCTGAGGCAACCGCAGCGCACAGGTTCCGTTTCCGACAATTAGGGTTTTGCGGCCTTTTGGCTTACAGTGGAAACACGCTGAAACAACTAGGGTCGGCGTCGAGATGCTGCTTTTCGCGGCTTGCGCCGTTTTCATGAGCACCGTGTTCGTACCTCGATTCTCATTTCGAGTGGCATCTCACCCAATCTCGCACACCGCCCCTAGTCGCTGTGCAACACGATCGGAAGCGCAAGCACAGCGTTATGCGGAACATTCAGGCAGGCAGCGGACGCATCTTCTCCGCAACGGTTGAAGGGCCATGTCCGACCTTCCGAGACACGATGGTGGCTGCCAGCGTTTACGTCGGGCACCTGGAGGAAGCGTTTCCCGACGCTGCCGAACTGATCGCATGCTTCTGCGCCTGGCAGCAGGAAGAGCGCCCGCATCGAGACGGCTATTCTCACCTCGACTCCGACCGTTCGCTGAGGTGGCAAAAGGCGCGCAACGCAGCGGAACACGCGGGGCGAGCATGGCTCAGTAATCCCATTCAGCAGACATTTCGCTTCCAGTTGCATCCGGCCGCGACGTCGACTGGTCAGCCGCTTCGCGCATAGGGGCAAAACAGTTCGCCGACGCGCGAGTGCTCTTCGCGCGCCGCAGACGACCACTTCGGTCCGCTGACGACAATCGTTCCATGAGCCAACCTGACTTTTTCAAAGATCAAATCACAATCCTGCGTGCGCCGTCTTGGCTGGGCCGGGACGTGAGCGAAGACCGCCCGATTCCGCTGAGCCCTGGCGACTACAAGGTGACGCCTGGCGACCGCTGGACCGTCACGTCCCTGAAGACAAACGAGGTCATCTATGACGGCATCGGGCCTGTCGAGATCATCCGCGAGCGTGCGAAGGCCTGACCCGATGGCATCGCTGTATCTCTCGATGACTAAAGCCGTCTTGAACCATTGGAAGGCGCACGGCAACGCCTACCCGAAAAAATTCATCCTGACCCCATAGCCGCAGGCGGGATAGTGGAGTCGCGTCGCGCCGGCATTGGCGGCCTCAAGGCGAACGTCGGCGAGCACGCATTACCTCGAGCACTCCGGGCGTCCAAGAGCTTCTCCGGCTCCTTCATGCTGAAGCGTGTGCACCTGTCCCGCCGTCGCACTAAGCTTTCTTCAGAACATCCTAGGCGCCCTTGATGCCCAACTTGCCGCGCGCAATGGCTGCTGCGGTCATCTCCTGGGCTCGCACATGCGGCTTCGTTTGGTCGCGACCCGCTTGAACGTCTCTGATGAATTCGCGAACCCCAGGCACATCCGGGCCGCACGCATCCACAGCCGCCCGGATATCGTCGCGCCTGCAGACAAGCTCGGCCGCCCAGTGGCGAACGTCCAATGGGTTTTGAATGTCGATGCGATCGGGCAAATCTTTGGGGTCGGTGCTCATGGCTTTTCGGTCGTGGTCGTGGTCGTGGTCGAGGAGCGAAGATAAGAAGGCCTGGCCGCCAGGCTTCGGCGAGTTCGTCAGCGGCACTCGCCCTGTCCAACCCTCGGTCATGAGCGGTGCTGCACCATATCCGCTTTCTCGCGAAGTCGTCTATGGTCCTTTTGCACCTGCGAGCTTGGCCTATTCCTGGAGCGAATGACTTTCTCAAGACACCGTCGCAAGCGCGGCGTGCAGCGCGCAGCGCCGCTCGGAGGCGCCACGATAGAAGCCCGAAGGTGGCGAGACATGCGAAGCGCCGGCTCGGAGGCAACGCCGCGACAGCGCGGTCCCGGCATTGCTGGTTGACGCACCTTGAGCTGTGAAGGAACTGGGTGCAATTTGGAGCTGCGAATGCGTTGGCGACCATGCAAGGCTCCCATCCCTGCTTCCATTCATGAGAGCTTTGGCTATACTGTATTTTTGTACAGTATGCTGCATATCAAGGTGAAGGAGGCTCGACCATGACCGCTCCCAGCACATTCGTTGCCCGGGTTGAGACAACCACAGGGGCCATGTCCATCAGCATTTCAGACATCGACAAGGACACTATCTCCAGCCGGTTTGAGGCCTTGATGGGCATGCTGGGACAGGTGGTAAACCCCATCGTTCTCACGAACGATCACATCCGCCTAGACGAGGTCCGGCCTGGAACGGTGTCGGCTGACCTGAAATTCAAGTTCGTCGGAAGCAAGCGTGCACGGTTCGCTTCCGAGACAGCCTTCTGTGAGTCCATGAATGAAAACCTGGCCCTGAAAGTCTTCCAATGCGTCACCGACATGGTGAAGCTGCCTGAGGGCGATTTGGACGTGCACTTCGAAGTCTTCATGCTCATGCAGGATGAGGCCCGTCACTGAGGATCGACGCCGGATCGACCACGGCACTTGCGATGGGTGCTTGTGAAATCCTGACTGCTTGGCCCGCGCGAGCCTTTGAAGGCGCGGTTGACGCACAGGCCGCGGCAAACTGGCCGTGACCCTTGGGAACGGCCTCGTCCACCGGCGTCACCGCGAAGTCGAGTTCGCGTGGTGCAAAGGCAGGGCGTTGCGCAACTGGCTCGCCTGCGCCGCCGCGTTCAATTCGGCCTCTGTCGCATTTCGGCCTGGTGCACCCCACATCTTCTGAATGCGAAGCCATCCTGCCATGTATCTCTGGTGCTCGGGCATCGACCAAGGCCTGTCCCGCTCGATTTTCAGCGCGTTTTGAGCCTCGGGCGACTGACGCCATTCGTCAGCCACGAGCACGTTCGCATAGATTTCCACGGCTCCACGTCGGTGGACGCCGAATGCTGTCCGCGAGCTTCGCGCCCTCAATCCGTTCCACAGTCAGCAGCATGCCGTCGTAGGCGTCCAAGTGCGACTTGGACGTCTGTCATGCGGCCGTTCTGAACTGGGCCCTCTGCTTCTCGTACCGCTCCACGATGCCTTGGTGGCTCATGTGCTTGCTGACGGCACGAGCCCGGGCGTTCACTCGGCCACCCTCCTGCCTGAATCGGGTCATCGTCGTGGCACCACGTCACTCTGCCGAAACGTGCCCACCAGCACCACGTTGTAGCGGCTCGAGTCGGCGTGCTGGATGGCGTTCTCGACCCAAGGTCCGGCATCGAGGTCGGTGTAGAACGCAGCCTTTTGATCGTCGGAAGCGAGGAGTCCCCATACTTTGGATGAAAGCTGCGCAGGTCATCGCCGATGATTTCCACGCCGCCGCCGTGCGCCTTGATCACCGCGACCTCGTCGGCGATGGCAGCGCTCTTGCCGGAGCCGGGCTGGCCGCCAAACAGCACTACAACAGGATCGTCCACGCGCGCGGCATCAGCAAAGAGCCGTGGGAGGATGGAGCGCTCGAAAATTCTCTGGTGGTCTGCTTCAAAGGCAGTGCAGCTGGCGGTCGAGTTCCACTGATCAGGCAATCAGCAGTTGCTTGTCGCGACGCTCGGCCAGACCTTCACGAACCAAGGGAGCGTAGGCGGCGAGAGTGCGCGCGACGCCCTCCACGTCGGTAGGCGTCAGCGCCGATCGCTCCTTGAAAAGAGTGGTGATCTCGGCGTTGATTGCGAGGGCTTGCCGGGAATCAGGACCGTGTTCGGCCTCCGCCTGAACCAGATCAGCAGTGAGGATGGACATGAGCGCCGTGATGCACTCGCGCGCAGTTTCAAACGCGATTCCTTGCTCTTGGGTCCACTTCATTGCGATTCTCCATTTGGGGCGCACGCGCGCCCTGATGAGTGATTTTGACAAATTCAGGGGGCAAGTGCTCAACATTGCGGCATTCCTATTTTCGTAGCTGGGGTCAACGACTTCTTTCTACAATTTGAGGGTTCTGGGTACCGCTTCTGTTTCCTCCCGATCCTGCCCGGTACAGCGCAGGGTCCGAGACAGGGGTTCCCATGCGTTACTACGCACTCGCTTGGCTGCTGCTTGCAGCCAGCATCGCCGCCGAAGTGGTCGGCACCATCGTCTTGCGCTATGCCTATGGCTTTACCCGCCTGTGGCCCTCACTGGCTGTCTGGTCGCTGTATGCGCTGGCAATCTGATTGATGTCGCTGTCCGTAAGGCATCTGGAAGTCGGTGTGGCCTATGCGGTGTGGGCCGGGGTCGGCACCGCACTCACGGCGGTGGTGGGCATGCTGTGGTTCGGCGAGTCTTTCCATTCGATGCGCCTGATCGGCCTTGCCTTCGTTGTGGCCGGCGTGATCTGCCTGAACTTTGATTGGCGGTAGTTCTGCTCGTGGCGAATACGCCGACTGGCGCGCGTTTGGATCGCGGCATCTCGGGTGAACCGATGCGACGGCTGGATGGCGACGGTGATTGCGAATCGCCTTTCCGGAGCGAGCCCGTCCCGGCACAAGGCCCGAAAGTTCAACCAGTTCGCTGCCTCTGGCCGTGGGGCCTAAAACGCCATGCGCACCCTGTCGCAGCGACTGGCCGACAACCGCAGCATGCACAGGTGCGCTTCAGAGCGCCGATGCGGCGCGCACCGCGGACCCTGGTCGATTCTCCGAACCCCATCGCGACGCGTTCCTCGCCCGTGCCGCAACAGCGACTTCGCGGAAGACGGGGACGCCGTCGTGTACAGCGCTCGCCGCGCCTTGGCCATTTCTGAGCCGGCCTTCGGGCCCCCTGCACGCGCCCCAGGACCCACCGGCGAAAGCCAGTCGGGCTGTCCTGCGAAATGCGCTGCGCTTGATCTCGCGTTCCGACGATCCGCTTGTTCCCGGGTCACGCTCGCGCAGCAGCACTTGCGAACCCTCGGGCGCAGCCCTCGTGCGTCAGCACTCGACGCGCCTCTGTATTTAGATTCACGTTTCTCAATATTGATGGAATGGCATTGTCCAAATAGTGGTGCGAAACCAGACTTTCGCGGCCCAAGCGCCTTTCTTTGGTTGCGCGGGCGCTGCGAACCGTGACAGCGCACGGTGTCCGGATGGCCGGCTGCGGTTCGATCTATATCAATAATCGGAGACAAAGCATCATGAACACACTGCGTTCTCAGACGAATTCGTCCAAAGCCCTGGAGCGGGGCAGGACCACAGCGGGCACGCTGGCCTGCGCCACACTTGCACTCGGTGCCTCAGGCGCCGCGGCGCAGAGCAGCCTGACCTTGTACGGCAACCTGGATGCGAGCGTCGTGTCGAGTCGCAGCGGTGCATCGGGCATGGGCACGCAGACCTCGCTTGCCTCGGGCGTGGGGTCCTCGTCGCATTGGGGGCTTCGCGGAACAGAAGACCTGGGCGGCGGCATGAGAGCGGTGTTCCAGTTTGAAACGGGCTTTGATCTGGACACTGGCGCATCCAAGCCGTACACGGGCGACTACGGCAGCGCCACACCCACGGCGCCCACCGGAAGGCAGGTCATCGGATTCAACCGCCGATCCGTCGTGGGGTTGGAGACCCCCTACGGCACGGTGACTGTCGGCCGCGACTACACGCCCTTGTTCTATACCGCCGTGACCACCGACACCATCCGTGGCGCCCAGTACCTGGGCAACATCCAGCTGCTGACTTCCTTGCTCGGGGGGCCGGAACGCAGCGCGCGCAACAGCAATGCCTTCGTGTACACGTCGCCCGTTGTCGGCGGGTTCCGCGCGCGTGCGGCCTACGGGCTGGGTTCGGAGAGCACCGGCGCAGCAGGTCAGCCGCCGCGCCACGCCAATGAATTCATCGGGTTGGGCGCTGACTACGTAGACGGTGGATTGACCGTCAGCGGTTCGCTCCAGCAACTCAAGCAGCCACTGACGGCAGGCACGCCGCCGGTCTTCACCGTGAACGCCCGCCGCACGGACATGGCCCTGGGTGCGCGCTATGTCTTTGGCGACTACTCGGTTTCGATGGGACACTTCCGCGTGAACGGTCCGTTGGACGGGTCCGACACCTGGCTGGGCGGGTCGGTCGTGTTCGGTGCCAGCACTGTGTACGCCCAGGTGCAGCGCATCCGGCAAGACAACCCGAGCGGCTCCGAACGCCGAGCCACCAGCCTGGGCCTGACCTACACGTACAACCTGTCCAGGCGCACCATCGCATACACGTCCTACGGCCGCACCTCGAACAATGCGACCGGCCAATTCGCGCTGCTGGGCAACGACGTTGTCTTCGCCGCGGGCGCGCCGGGCACCAAGCCGCGCGCCGTCGCCATCGGGATGCGCCACTCTTTCTGATCGGAACTTCGCCCCCGGCACGCCGCCCTGTCGGGGGTTCGCTATATGCCGGGGCAAGCTCCTCGGGCATCAGAAAAGCTCATGCTCTGCATCGCCTCGCCTCGTGGTGGACGCAGCGCTGAGTTTTCACTCTCAGCCGAGGGCACGCGTGCGCGGCAGATCGTCGCCTGCGCAGCGAGAGACAAGCCTGTTGTGGCAGGGGCAGTTGGCAGGACGCTGTGGCGCCGAGAACAGCATGGCGTGACACCGTGGCGGCAGCGCCTTGCAGGCGCCATCGCCACGATCTTCAGGACGTTGGGTGCGACGATGATGCGGGCGAAAAGTGAAGGTCGGCCAGTGGGAATCAAGGAATGCGGCCACCGGCCATGGCCAACCCGCTCTGCGTGAGAAGGCCAGCCGTGCGGCCACCGGTCTCGAATCAGTCCAGCGTGAGCTGGATCGCCTTGGCAATCCGTCCCCACTTGGCGGCGTCCGCGATGCCTTGTTGAGCGGCCTGCGCCGGCGTGTTAGCCACCACCAGCAGGCCGGCGTCCAGCAGGACTGCCTTGGACTCGGGTGCCTGCAGCAGCGCTGCCACGTCCCTTTGGATCTTGTCGATCACCGCCTGAGACATCCCGCGCGGCGCCTGCAGGGTTTCGTGAAAGGTCGCGTCGAAGCCTGGCACCGCCCCCTCGCCGACCGTCGGCACGGTAGGGAATTGCGGCGACCGCTTGGCACCGGAGACGGCCAACGCGGTCAGCCGACCGTCCTTGACGAAGGGCCATACGCTCGTAGAGCCAAGGAAGGCGCAGTCGACCTGTCCGCCGGCGACGTCCAATGCTGCGGGACTTGGCCCGCGGTACGGGACGTGGATCATCTTTGTGTGGGTGGCACCCAGCAGCATCTCCATGGCCATGTGGCTCGGACCACCGGCCCCGCTGGAGGCATAGCTGAGCGTGCGGCTGCGCGCGGCCTCTAGCAGCGACGCAAGGTCTCGCAGCCCGGTCCTGGGATGACACACCAGCACCTGGTTGAAGGCGACCAGGTAAGTGACCGGGACGATGTCCTGGCGCGGGTTGAAGCTCAGCTTCTTGTACAGGGCCGGGTTCACCGTCACGATCGTGTCGGGCCCGCCGAACAAGGTGTGGTCGTCGCTGGCGCGCGCGACCTCCTGCAGGGCGATGTTGCCGCCCGCGCCGGGTTTGTTCTCGATGACGATCGGCTGGCTCCACAGCGCCTGCAGCTTCGGCTGCAGCAGCCGCAGGATGAAGTCGATGGCGGCCCCTGGCGGGGCCGGCAGCAACACGCGCACCGGCTTGCGGGGCCAGGCCCTGTCCTCCTGCGCGTTGCTGGGTCTTGCCATCAGGCCGAATCCGAGTCCAGCGGCTGCCGAGATGAGCGTGCGTCGTGCGGTGTTCATGGGGTCTCCTGGCGGTGCCATCCGCCCGATCCGCAGCGCGGACTCGCGCGCACGCTTGCTTCAGCAGGACTCATGGGTAAGGGCCTCGACGACGGCGTCGCTGTTGTTGAGGTTCCCGTGCCGTTGGCGCTGAAAGATCGTCGCCCACGCCCGTGGCGCGGCGTTCAGGCGACGGCTTTCCCATGGCCGCTTCCGGATCACCGGATGTCGCACCCGAGATAGGCTCCTGCGGCTTCCAGCCGCCGCTGCAACTGGGGGACCGGGAGGTTGCGTGGTCGCACGCCGGCTTCCAACGCCAAAGCCGCAGCCGTGCCAGCCGCCTGGCCCATCACGAAGCAGCCGCCGGAGACCCGCGCAGCCGCCTGGCCCATGTGTGTCATCGAAGCGCAGCGGCCTGCCACGAGGAGGTTGTCCACGCGCTGCGGCAGCAGCATGCGGTACGGCAAATGGTTGAATCCTCGGCAGTTGGGGATGTCCTGCCATCGGAATGAAATGTTCCCTGCCACATGCTCCTCGATCATCCAGCCGTTGACGCCGATGCTGTCCCCGAAGCTGGTGCACTGCAGCACATCGTCCTCGGTCAGCTGGTATTCGCCAACGATGCGGCGGGTCTCGCGCACGCCGACCTGCGGCGCAATCTCCAGGATGTACGAGTTCTCGAAACCCGGGGCGGACTCTCGGAGAAACTGGAAGAAATCGACGATCTGCCGGCGTCCTTCGACTTCGGCCGCGCTGAGTTGGGCCGCGTCGGTGCCGTCGACCGGGTGACCGTCGGCATTCGCCAGTTGCGTGACATTGGCGCGCCATTCGGAAGGGTTCTTCTGCGGACGGATGATGGGCGTCTTGCGCGGGAACCTGCGGCCGGTCTTCTCGGCTTCGTTCATGAGGTGGCCGAATCGGTCGTAGGCCTCACCCGCGACCGCGGCGTCCACGCCGTTGACCCGGAACATGGTGGACGGAAACATCATGTCGCGCGCGCTCGTCCCTTTTTCGAACGGAACTCCGGCCAGCGCCGCAAGATCGCCGTCGCCCGTGCAATCGATGAAGGTCTGGGCCCGCACCGCATACCGGCCGGACTTGGTCTCGATCAGGGCTGCATGGATCTCGTCGGGGCTGTTCATCACGACGCCGACGAGGCGGGCGTGGAACAGCAGTTGTGCGCCGCTGCGCAGCACCAGATCGTCCGCGGCCACCTTGAAGGCAGCGTTGTCGTAAGCCTGTGCGGCAATCTTGCCGAGGATCACGTGCGGCGCACTCAGGCCGTTCAACGCATCGATGCCGGCCAACAGTTCGTCGGCCACGCCGTGCACCACCTGCTTGATGTTGCCGTACACGTTGGCGTGCAGCCCGCAGAAGTTCGTCACGCCGGCAGCCGTCCCCATGCCACCCAGGAACCCGTAGCCCTCGATGAGCAGGGTGGTGCGGCCGAGGCGCGCCGAGGACGCGGCAGCTGCGATGCCGGCCGGCCCGCCTCCGAGGACAACGACCTCGTAGTCGCCCCACACCGGGGTCTCCCGGCTGGGCTCGTTCACAGTGGCCCTCTTGGTGTCGTGCATGCGTAGGTTTCCAGAGTCAGCAATGTTCATGATTGCCGGCATTCTGTTTTTGGCACACTATTTGAGCAATGCGATGCGTCGAATAACTGAAAACGGAAAGATAAATAGTGGATCTGAAGCTCCTCACTGTGTTCGACGAGGTCTACAAGACCCGCAGCGTCTCGCGGGCCGGGGAAAATCTCGGCATCGCCCAGTCCTCCGTCAGCATCTCCCTGGCGCGGCTGCGACGCCACTTCGGCGACCCCCTGTTCGTGCGAACCGCCGACGGGATGCAGCCGACACCGCATGCCACTTCGTTGGTGACGCCGGTGCGGCAAGCCTTGGAGTTGCTACGTGGCATCTCCCGGAAACAAGCCGTGTTCGAACCCGCCACAGCACAAAGAACGTTCCGCATCTGCATGACGGACATCACGCACCTGGCGCTGCTGCCGCCGCTGATCAACCGGTTGCGCCAGATCGCGCCGGGCATCAACGTGGAAATCACTCACATTTCGGCCCAGACACCGAAGGCGCTGGAGTCGGGGGAGGCGGACCTGGCGGTCGGCTTCATGCCGCAGCTCGAGGCTGGGTTCTACCAGCAGAAGCTTTTCGAGCAGGACTTCTCCTGTGTGGTGCGCAGCGGCCACCCACGGGTGCGCACCCGCCTGACCGAAGCGATGTTCCGGCGGGAGAACCACGTCGTGGTGACTGCGTCCGGGACCGGCCAGAACCTGGTCGAGGAAGAGCTGCAGCGGCTGGGCGTGAAGCGGAATGTCGCGCTGCAGATGCCCAATTTCCTCGGGTTGGGCGGGCTGGTTGCCAGCACGGACCTGATGGTCACCGTGCCGAGCCGCGTGGCGAAGACGCTGCTGCGCATCGCCGACGTCAAGGCCGTGCGGCCTCCGTTCCAGCTGCCGACGTTTTCCATCAAACAGCACTGGCACGAGCGTTACAAGCAGGACCCGGCCAATGCATGGCTTCGCGCCCTGGTCTCCGATCTCTTCCTCGAGTAGCCGGCGACCACACGGGGGCTTGCCAACGTCAGAGCGCTCGGAGCCAACGGATTGCCGCGCGCGTGCCGGCGGCTGACCTGGTTACTGACCGTCATGCGGCGCTCGTAAACTTACCGAGTTGGACGCCGCCCCTTCAATGAGCTTCATGAAGATGCCACCCGGCAACGACCTTAAGTTTTATGAGCTCCATGGCACCTCAGGATCAATCAGCAGTGGCGGCTGATCTTCAAATGGGGTGAGTCAGGCCCCTACGACGTGCAGATAAGTGACCCACACGGACAACGCCGACGCCTGGGGGCGTTTCTCTCCGGGCACATCCGCCCACTGGGGCAGCAGGGGTTATGGATGTCCAAGAACGGAACGCGCCCGGTTCACCTTGGCGAAGTCCTCCGCGAGGACTGTCTGAAGCCGCTCGGCATGACGGCAAATGCGCTGACCAAAGCGCTGCATGTACCCGCTTCGCGGATCAATGGCACCGTGCTCGAACGTCGGGGCGTGACGCCTGACACCGCTCTGCGCCTGACCCGATTTTTTGGGCGAAGAGGCCGACACAGGGCTGGAGCAACATGCAGGCGACCTACGATTTCAAGGTTGCACAAAAGGAGGTCGGCAAGGTCATCGCGAAAGTAAAGCCGCGTGAGGAGGCAGTGTCCGCACCCAACGACGAGCGATTCACACTGGCTCTCTGACGGGCGCTTGCTCGCCGCGTCTGCGCGCTGTTATGCCAGCATCACTATCGGGCCCGTCAGCGAGGACCTTCAGGTCTTCGTGCGCCCCTACTTTGAACTCCGACTTCCCTCGTTCAACTTCTGCGCAGGGGCTTGCCCTTACCCTTGCAGGAGGCGACCACGGTCTGCCACGAGCCTGCGGGCGGTGAGCGTCCAGCAACCCCTTCTTTGACTGAGCCTCTGTAGCGTGCCTCAGTGCATAGCGGCAGCGCAGCGCATGTCCGCGATCGTCCAAACCGCACGGTGTGGCGACGTCGCGAGTTATGGACGTCGTTGTCGTATTCCCGGAAGATTCGCGGCAAACGCGACGTGCCTGCTTCCGACGGATTTCGGTTCACGGCAAGTTGCACCATTCAAAGAACAGGTCAAGTTCGTTTGACTTGTCAAAAATCGCGTCGGCACCGAGGTCCATGCTGCGGCGCCGCATTTCTTCGGTAGGGTAGTTCGTCAACACTACCACGCGCTGGTGGGCCAGACGCCCTTGGCAAGCGCGCAAGACGGTGAGACCAGACCCCTCGCGCAGGAAGAGATCGACCACGATCAACTGCCATGTTTCCTTGAGACTTTCAAGAATGAACATGGCCTCGCTTGCCGTCTCTGCGATTCCCACCACGTTGACGTCGGAAAGCTCCGTCAGGGCTGGAATCAAGTTGTCCCGGATGACCTTGCTGTCTTCGACCAAGATGGTTACGAGTGGCATGGCGATTGCGCAAGGGCGCCACCTCACGGTTAAAAGATCAGGCTGAAAACTAGGCCGTCGCTATTTAGACGTGCAAGTCACGCCGTGCCTGTAGGCCTAAAGCTCAACTTCTGTACAACGTGTTGGTAATCTTGCATTCTTGGCTAGCATCAGCAAAGTCGCTCAATCCGAGGAAAGCCATGCCCAAGCAAAAGCCACTTTCAAGCACTCAGAGCGCAACCGGGCTTGCCGAAGCGCTGAAAGAAAACAAGGAGGCGACACAAGCAGTCGAGAAGGCAGCGGACGACCTGGCGGTCGTGCACGCCGTTTTAGACACCAACCTGCCGAAAGCTACCGTGTCATCCGATGTGGATCGTGCAGTCGAGCAGACAAGTGCATTGGAAAAGCAGCTCAGTGCTTCCAGTAAGAAGTTGAAGAAGGTGAATGAGTCACTGGAGCGGGAGCTGACCGATGACAAAGCCTAGATTCCAGGCCGACGGACGCAGCGTGGCCCCAGAGCACAGTTTGCACGCGATCAGTTGCACCCTACGCTCCAGCTGGTGACTCCGTTCGCTGCCAAGCTTTTTTCATCGTGACACGAGCCCAAGCGCGTCGGTTGGGTAGATCCGAGTCCGGCGCCGCATGCTTCGGTAGCCACCATACTGGCTGCGCGCTCTCCGCAGCCTAGCTCCTTGAAGTACCGCTCTGCATGAGCTGCGCACAGCGCCGGCTGCGCTGCGGAAGGACCTTGGCGTACAGCACGGCGTTGTGGCGTGAGCGCTGGTCCTCTCCTCGCGTCTTGGCTTCATCTCGGCCTCGCACCCATCGCCGCAGCAGATTGGCGCTGATGCCGTAAGCCATCGGTACTGCGGCATCGACGTGCCAGGCTGCGCGCAGGCCGCCAGCGCCCTTTGTGTAGGCCATGACGGCGGCAAGCTTCTGTTTCTCTGTGTACCTGGTCACTTCGATTCCTCGGTTCGTCCAGGTTTCGGGGGCAGATCGGAGTCGAGGTGGACACGAGGCTCCCATGCTCCCCGCCCGCTTTCAAGATGGTCGGCGTGAATGACGCTTACTGCGGGTAGCGCTGTTCGAGAATCATCTGGACGCGCATCACGCTCATGTGGGAGCAGATGTCCCGGCGCTGATCGAGCTTCAGATCCACGGCACCGCGTTAAAGGAATCGGGCTGAAGTTCGAGACCTGCTCGTACCGTCTCGGGACGATGCTGGTCGACGGTGACCGTCCATGGGGCGCGATTGTGTGGTTGGTACGGTGTGAGAGTCCATTGGCGTTGCGCACCTGCACGCCTGAGCGGACTTGCACGAGCGGACACCCGATCAAGGTCCTGGCCCATGAGAGGGCTTCGCCAGGAGGCTGGCCATCGCGTGGCGTCAGGGGCCTGGCTTGATCGTCAAAGTGCGCGAAAGAACTCGGCGTTTTTTCAATCCACCATCTTCTGCGCACGCCAACGTTGTTGGGCAGGTTCATTCAGCAGTGCCAGTGCGGCGACCAGCGTTCTTGCGCCTAGGGCCGCCGTTCGTTGCGCGCAGCGGGACGTCTGCGCGCATCTGGTGCGGACAGTCCCCGCAGTCCGCTCAGGATCAGGTCGATTCCTGCGACAAAGTCGCCCAGGTCATCGTGGTCCCTCAACTGGTCCGCCGCGGCGCGCGTGAAAGGGTACTCCGTAGGATCGAGGGCGCGCCAGGCTGCGGAGACGCTGCCCAGCATATGCGCCCGGTCAATGCCGCGGGTTTGCGCCCACGTCCGGTTCCCTGCGTTTTGCCCACCCACGCCAAGGATGTAGTGCAACAGCGTTGACGCCGCCGTCCATTGCGCGGCATCCGGCACACCGAGCGCCTGAACTTGTTGGCCGATGCGCTCGAACAAGCGCACCATGGGCGACTGCCCCGGCGCTTCGAGCAGCGCCGATCCTATCCAAGGATGTTCGTCCATGGCGGCGAACATCCCCAACGCGATGGCGCGAATCCTGGCCTCGGGCGCGCCGGCTTCGTCCACCGAAGCCATGGTTTGCGCAATGAGCGCATCGCAAGCGGACACCAGGAGTTCGCTCTTGTTGGCGATGTGCCAATAAATGGACCCGGGCCCGGTCGCGAGCACGTCCGAAAGCGCGCGAAAGGTGAGCCCGGGTTCTCCGGCACTGTCGAGCAGTTCGATGGCTGCTTCGACGATGCGATCCCGCGAGAGGGCATCCTCGCGCCGCGGGGTTGAAGGTGATTTCTTTGCCATGCGCCATCTTGACACATATGGAACGACGCTCCATGATCCATGGAATGACGTTCCATGCGCCTTGATGGCGGGATGGCTTTTCCATTGCAAAGGATTTCACATGACTCAAACGATCGCCATCGTGGGCGCCGGCCTTGGCGGCCTGATGCTTGCCAGGGTGCTCCACGTACACGGCATTGCCTCGACGGTGTACGAAGCCGAGGCGTCGCCTGCAGCGCGCACGCAGGGCGGGATGCTCGACATCCACGACGACAGCGGACAGGTCGCCTTGAAGACCGCACAGCTGTACGACGAGTTCGTCGGATTGATTCATTCCGGCGGCCAGGCGACGCGAGTGCTCGACCGAGACGCCACCGTGCTGCTTGACCAGCCCGACGGCGGTTCCGGTGGCAGGCCAGAAGTCCGAAGGGCAGACCTGCGGGCACTGCTGCTGAAGTCACTGCCCATCGGAACAGTGCATTGGGGGCGCAGGGTCGAGTCGGTCCGCGCAGCGGCGCACGCGCGGCACGCGATGACCTTCGCGGATGGCAGCGTTGTGAAAGCCGATCTCGTTGTAGGCGCTGACGGTGCCTGGTCGAGGGTTCGGTCACTGGTTTCCGGCGCGACGCCAACGTATATCGGCGTCACCTACATCGAGACCTATCTGGCAGATGTCGAAGCCCGACATCCTGCAACCGCGCAAGCGGTGGGCAGCGGCGGATTTTTTGCGACGGCGCCGGGACAGGCCATCTTCGCGCATCGCGAGCCGGATGGCAGGTTGCACACCTACGTTGCGGTGCGCAAACCGTTGGCCTGGGTCCGGGAGATGGAGGCTGCCGATCCACAAGATGCACTGGTCCGCACCGCGGCAGAATTCGACGGATGGCACCCATCGCTCACCGCGCTCATCACAGAGGGTCAAACGGACCCGGTGTTTCGACCTGTCCACACCTTGCCTGCGACCCATCGATGGGAACGCGTTCCTGGAGTGACGCTGCTGGGAGACGCCGCCCATGTGATGGAGCCCGTCGGGGAGGGCGCAAATCTCGCGATGATCGACGGTGCGGAGCTTGCGGAGGCCATCGCCGGGTCGCCTGGGGACGTTGAGGCCGCCCTCTTGGCGTACGAGACAAGACTCTTTCCTCGCAGTGCGGCCGCGTCGGCCGGCTCAGCTCAGGTTCTGAACCTGTGTCTGGACGACGACGCACCGCACAGTCTCGTGCGGTTTTTTCAGAGCGCGGGGCCTTCAACCCAGGACGGTTGAGCCACATGGTCGGGGCCGGGCGCCCCCGCCTGGATTTTGTGGCGCAGGCCACGCGCGAAGGCGGCGTCCCGATCGGCCTTGATCACTGCTTGGCGTGAATTTCGGCGGGTCTGTGCGAAAGCAAGCCCGCAGCGTCAGACTGCTGCTCCTTTCAGCACGGATTTGCCGCACGCGCATGGTTGCCCGTCTTTCGATATTCCCAAAGAGGTCGAATTCAGATGGACTGAGACCCCCATGCGAGCGGGTCGTCCTCGACCCTCCTCTTCAGTCCACTTCGGGAAACAACGCGTGGTCGACGGGTGCGCCACCTGTGGCCCGATTTGACGCGTTGCGCTTGATGGCCGCCAGTCGGCCAGCACCGAGCCTGTTCGCTCCCCGGGAAGTGGACGAGGAGCGCTGAGGCGCCTGCGTGACGGACGCGTGTTTTATCCACCAACGCCTTGCTCCGGCGACTGCGCTGCGTGCTGAGGCCACGGCTCGCCGCAACGACGAGCAGTACGTCCGTCGTAGTTGCACATCACAGCCGATATTTCCGGGAGGTCTGCCTGGAGAGGTCGCAAGCCGTATTCCGCCTCTGCATTGGGGATGCTCTGCGCTCAGCCATCCCGTCGATCATTGAGAGAAGCCGCCCTGCAACCACGTGACCGTCGCGTTCAAGTGCGCGCGATTTCGAAATCGGGTAGCCCCCAAGGGAGAGATAAGGCGCCATGAAAAATGGAAAGCCTACGCGCGTGGATCTCATCGACCCAACATCCAATCGCATCGGCCGAGCGCGTCTTTAAAGGGGAGAGGGTGCCTACTGTGCAAGTGAAATCTGCCCTGCGGACGCGTGGCGCGGACGGCATCGGAGGGTGGGATGACCTGCGACAGATGCGAACTTGCGACTCGACTTTGAATGACCGAATTTGACAGCTAAGTATTTGGGAAAGTTGGAGAGAATTTGTTGACGCGTGCATTGCTGCGTTGCAATAATTCGTCCATCTTATTTTTTGGAGCGCAGTGCGTGGACAGTGCCAGTTGTTGCAGCAGTGATGTGAAGCGTGCCGTGATGGCCGCTGTTGACTGCCCGGCTTCCTGAACGCCCGCTTCCAGGGTTGAAGGTCGCCGAGCCGACCGCAGCCTTTTCGCCGATGCCCTGTCTCCCTCCTCTGGAGGCTCGGCGTCGCGCGCCCATCTCGTTTCGTCCAATCATTGATTCTTCCTCCCTCTCGGGGAGGCCACGTCGCGTCCGCGATCCTTGGCCTGCTTCCGAGCGGTGTGCGCGCGCGCGTCCATGCACGGAGCTTCCGTTGCATCAATCGGCTCAGCAGAGCCCAAGGAGAAGTCGATGGACCCAGACCCTAGTTGGCGCTCGCGCGCACCCGCCATTTCTTCCACTCATTCATTGAACTTGCATCCGGCGCTGACCCGGAGGCCTCGAATCGCCTGAACGAAGGCGTGAGGACTCCTGCGCGCCGATGCCGCAGGAGTCCTCATCATGTTCGCCCTCTCGCACCGCCGCGAGGCATTGGGCCGCGCGCAGCATGTCGCGCTGACCCATCATCGCCCACTGGCTTTGCAGGCTCTGCTGCAAAGCCACGGCCCAGCCGCTTTCGCGGCCCCCCTCCCGCTACGCTCCGGGCGCGTCATTGCTGACGCGCTCTCGACGCTGCCGGCCTGGCAGCGCGACGAAGTCTTCCGCCGGCTGACGCGTCCGGCTCGCCGCCGCTGCGCCGAGGCTGGCGGTCGCGCGTTCCGCGCTTCTGTTCGCACGGGGCTGCTCAAGCGGCTGCTCTCCTTCTGCGTGCCGATGCGGGGCGTGCGGCTGTGAGAGCGGGGCACATCGCCACAACAACAGATTTCTCGATCCCCAGGAGAAGAACCTTGAACAAAACCCTTATCGCCGCGCTGGTCGCGGGTTTCACGCTCGCCGGATGCGACGCGGACAAGAGGATCGCATGGACTGCTGCTGCCCGGTCCGCGCCAACGGTTCGCACCGTGGTGCACGACGGCCCCTTGGTCGTCGTTCCGGAGAACTCGCCGCTGCGCGTCACGATCCAGGTGGCTGCGGTCGAATCGCGTTCGGTGGAACGACCGATCTCCGCGCCCGGCAGCATCGAGGCTGCGCCAGAGAAACTCGTGAAAGTCACCTCGCCAGTGACGGGACGCATCGTCAAGTTGGAACGCGCGCTTGGCGACGCCGTGAAGACCGGCGATGCGCTTTTCACGCTTGACTCGGCCGACCTCGGCAGCGCCTACGGCGATGCCACCAAGGCCGATGCCACGCTGCGTCAGGCGCAGCGCGACTTCGCGAGGCAGAAGCTGCTGTTCGATGCCGACATTGCCGCGCGCAAGGACTACGAAGCGGCCGAGCTCGCTTTCGGCGCCGCTACCAGCGACGCGCAGGTTGCGCGGGGTCGCCTCGCTCAGCTCGGCGCCGGAGTCGGTGCCGCGTCGCATCGTGCGTACGTCCTGCGCTCGCCCATCAATGGCCGCGTGATCGACATGTCGGGCGCACAAGGCGGCTACTGGAACGACATCAACGCGCCGATCATGACCGTTGCCGATCTTTCGACTGTGTTCCTGACGGCCAATGTTGCTGAGAAGGACATCGCGGCGTTGCGTGTGGGCCAGAAGGCGCGTATCGACCTCAGTGCCTACCCCGACCAATCCTTCGGCGGCACTGTGAAGTACATCGGCGAAGTGCTCGACGCCGACACGCGCACCGTGAAAGTTCGTGTGGTCGTCGACAACCATCAGGGACTCTTTCGCCCGGGCATGTTCGCCAAGGTGGTGTTCTCGGGCGACGCGCATCCGGCGCTCACTGTGCCGGCCTCGGCGCTGGTGCAAAGCGGGCTCTACACCAAGGTGTTCGTCGAGAAAGCGCCCTTCAGTTTCGAGGCTCGCAGCGTCACGGTGGGCCCGGTCATCGGTGAGCACATCGAGATCTTGTCGGGGCTTCAGGCCGGCGAGCGCATCGCCGTGAGGGAAGGAGTGCTCCTCAATGATTGAGCGTCTCGTCACCCTTTGCTTTCGCCGGCGCGGCATTGCGTGGATCGTCTTCGCGTTCGTCGCGCTCTACGGCTGGGTCTGTTGGACGCAGTTGCCCATCGAGGCCTACCCCGACATCGCCGACGTCACCTCGCAGGTGGTCACGCAGGTGCCGGGCCTCGCCGCCGAGGAGGTCGAGCAGCAGATCACCGTGCCGCTGGAGCGCGCGCTGCTCAGCACGCCGGGGCTGCGTGTGCTGCGCTCCAAGAGCACCTTCGGCCTGTCGCTGATCGTCGTGGTCTTCAAAGATGGGGCCGACGGCTACTGGTCGCGCCAGCGGCTGCAGGAGCGCATCAGCGGTGTCACACTCCCCTATGGTGCTGCGCCGGGACTGGATGCATACACCTCGCCCATCGGCGAAATTTACCGCTACACGCTCGAGTCGAAGACACGCGACCTGCGCGAACTATCGGAACTTCAGTTCTGGACCGTCATCCCGCGGCTGAAGAAAGTCAGTGGCGTGATCGACGTGGCCAACTTCGGCGGGCTGACGACGCAGTTCATGCTGTCGCTCGACCCCGCGAAACTGGTGCAGTACGGCGTGACGCTGCAGCAGATCAAGGACGCCATCAATGCCAACAACGGCAGTGCCGGCGGCAGCCTCATGAACCGCGGCGAGCAAGCCTATGTGGTGCGCGGATCAGGCCTGATTGGCTGCTTGCAGGACATGGGCAACGTGGTGGTCACGGCCAAGTCGGGAACGCCGGTGCTGGTGAAGGACCTGGGCACGCTGAGTTTCGGCAACGTCGAGCGGCGCGGCATCCTGGGCAAGGACGACAACCCTGACAGCGTGTCCGGCATCACGCTGCTGCTGAAGGATGCGCAGGCATCTCAGGTGATCCAGTCCGTGCATGCGGCCGTGCAAGACCTCAACGACAACCTGCTGCCCAAGGACGTCAAGGTGGTGCCGTACCTCGACCGCGCGGCGCTCATCGACGCCACCACGCACACGGTCGGCAAGACGCTCATAGAGGGCATCGCTCTGGTCACGCTGGTGCTGCTGCTGTCACTCGGAAGTCCGCGCGCAGCGGCCATCGTCGCGCTGACCATACCGTTGTCGATGCTGATCGCCTTCATTTTCATGCGGCACCTGAACGTGCCGGCCAACTTGCTGTCGCTGGGCGCGATCGACTTCGGCATTCTGGTGGACGGCGCGGTGGTGCTGGTCGAAGGCATCCTGCGGCGGCGCGAGCAGGCGCAAGACAGACCCCTCACCCCGACCGACGCCATTGCCGCCACGGTGCAGGTGGCGCGGCCGATCTTCTTCGGAATGCTGGTCATCATCGCGGCCTACTTGCCGCTGTTCGCGTTCCAGCGCATCGAGTACAAGCTGTTCTCGCCGATGGCCTTCGCGGTCGGCTCGGCGCTGGTGGGTGCACTGCTGGTGGCGCTCACCCTCATTCCGGGGCTGGCGTACCTGGCGTTTCGCAAGCCGAGCCGCACGTTCCGCAACCGACCGCTGGAGCGGCTCACCGAGCGCTATGAAGTCTTTCTCGCGCGCGTGTTGGGCAAGACGCGTTGGGTGGTGGTCGCTTGCGGGATGGCATTGCTGGGCGTGGTCGGGCTGGGCAGCACGATCGGGCGTGATTTCCTGCCGTACCTCGACGAGGGCTCGCTGTGGCTGCAGGTGACGATGCCGCCGGGCATCACGCTCGAGAAGGCCACGGGCCTCGCCAACGAACTGCGCAAGGCCACGCGCGAGTTTCCCGAGGTCTCGTACATGGTCACGCAGACGGGCCGCAACGACGACGGCACCGACCCATGGACCGTGTCGCACATCGAGGCCAGCGTGGGGCTGCATCCCTACGGCACGTGGAAGTCGGGTCTCAGCAAGCAGGAGCTCATCGCCAAGCTGGCCGAGCGCTACAAGCAGCTGCCCGGCTTCACCGTGGGCTTCATGCAACCCATGATCGACGGCGTGCAGGACAAACTCTCGGGCGCGCACAGCGACCTGGTGGTGAAAGTCTACGGGGACAGCCTGGACGAGATGCGGCGCATCGCGGGCGACGTGGTCAGCGTGCTCGAGAAGGTGCCGGGGGCGGTCGACGTGGCCATCGACCAGGAGCCGCCGCTGCCCAACCTGAAGATCGAGGTCGATCGCGCGGCTGCCGCGCGCTACGGTATCAACGTGTCGGACGTGAGTGACCTCATCTCCACCGGCATGGGCGGGGCGGCCATCGGCCATGTCTACGTCGGCGAGAAGAACTACGACATGTCGGTGCGCTTCCCCGAAGTCACGCGCAACGACCCCGACGCCATCGCCGGCTTGCTGCTGACCGCACCGGGCGGCGCCAAGGTGCCGCTGGGGCAGGTCGCGAGCATTCGCACCGTGTCAGGTGAGACCACCATCACGCGCGAGTCGTCGCGCCGGCACCTCACGGTGAAGCTCAACGCGCGCAACCGCGATCTATCGAGCTTCCTGGCACAGGCGCAGTCGACCATCGAGCGCGAGGTGAAGTACGACCACCTGCGTTATCAGATCGCCTGGGGCGGCCAGTTCGAAAACCTCGAGCGCGCGCAAGCCCGGCTGATGGTGATCCTGCCGATGACGCTGGCCCTGATGTTTTTGCTGCTGTTCGCCGAGTTCGGCAACCTGCGGCAGCCGGCGATGGTTCTGCTGGTGGTGCCGTTGGCCATGCTCGGCGGCCTGGCTGCGCTGCACCTGCGCGGCATGACGCTGAACGTCTCGAGCGCGGTCGGCTTCATTGCGCTGTTCGGCGTTGCAGTGCTTAACGGCATGCTGATGATCTCGCAGATCAATCGGCTGCGCCGCGATGAGGGGCGGCCGCTGCGCGAAGCGGTGATCGAGGGTGCGCGCAGCCGCATCCGCCCGGTGCTCGTGACCGCCACTGTGGCCGCCTTCGGCCTCACGCCCGCCATGCTGGCCATGGGCCTGGGCAGCGACGTGCAGCGTCCGCTGGCGACCGTCGTCGTCGGCGGCCTTGTCACTGCGACCCTCTTGACGCTGGTGCTGTTGCCAGCGCTCTACCACCTTATCGAAACCCAGGCGGAGGCCGCTGCCAAGCGGCGCGCTGAAGCCGAGACCGCCGCGCAAGACGCGGATCTCCTGGAGCAGGCATGAAAAAGAACATCCATTGGCACCGCGTCTGCGTGGCGCTGCTTTCGCTGTGCACGGGCATCGCCTGCGCGCAAGGACCGGCTACGGTCACGACCACCGATGCGACGGCCGTCAATTTCGCCAACTATCTCGAGGCCGTAGAAAAGCACAGTCTGGATCTCGCATCTCAGCGCCAGTCGATCACCGCCGCCGAGGCTGGGGTGTCGATCGCCGGAGTCAGGCCCGACCCGAAGCTCACCCTCGGCTACGGCCCTAAAGAGTTCAGCAAAACCGTCGTGCTCAAGCCGCCGGTCAGCCGGACGGTCGCACTCGAATGGGAGATCGAGATCGGCGGCAAGCGTGACAAGCGAATCAGATTTGCCAAGAGCAACGTGAAGTTGACCGAAGCGAATGTGGAAGGCTTCAAGCACCAGCTCTATAGCGATTCGGCCTCAGCCTTCGCGGAAGCCTGCCGCACGCGCGAAGCGCTGGTGCGGCAAGAGTCCTCACTGCAATCGCTGTCCGAGGTCGTGCGAGTCAATGAGGTACGCCGCAAGGTGGGTGATGCAGGCGGGCTGGAGTTGTTGCAATCGCGGACTGAGCGAGACCAGTTCCAGGCTGGTGTGCTCAAAGCACGCGCCGACGCACAGGCTGCGATGCGGAACCTTGAGGTGCCGCTGGGACAGAATCTCGGCGAGCTGTTCGGGCAATCCCGCCTGAACTGCGAGTTCGTCGGTTTTTCTCCGGACGAGGACGTCGACGCCCTGATCCGCCAGGCGCTCGACGCGCGCGATGAGGTCCTGATCGCACGCGCGACCCTTAGCAGCACACGCGCCAACGCGGAACTGGTGCAGGCCAACCGATATGTGAACCCGACCGTGAAGTTGACGACCGGCCGCACGCCCATGGGCCGCAGCACCTTCGACGGCGACGGCAAGGAGACGCGTGGCTCGCCGGTCTCTCGCACGTTGGCCTTGGAGGTTTCGATGCCGCTCCCGTTCTCGCGCCTGCAGGACGGTGAAGTGATTCAGGCCGAGTCGGCGGTCACTCAGGCGATGCTGGGCCTGCGCGCAGCTGAACTCAAGACCGATGCCGAGGTTCACGCCAGCTTCGCGCAGTTTGTTGCCGCGCGCGAAAACCTGCGCCGTTACCGCAAATCGGTGTTGGCCGATTCGCAGAAAGTGCTGTCCGGAATTCGCCTGTCTTACCGCAACGGACAGTCCTCGCTGCTGGAGTTCCTTGCTGCGCAGCGTTCGGCCGATGACGCGTATCTCGCCTATCTGCAGGCACAGGCGGACCTGGCTTCAGCCTCTGTCCAACTCCAACTCAGCGTGGGCATGCGGCCTGCGCTCTGACAGCAAGGAGATTCGCTGTGGCTGAATTCGATCCCGGACCGGCTGTCCGTCTGCTCCATCACCGCCTGACGATCATCGTCCACGCCGACGCGCTGGGCGCTGCGCGCGACTCCATGCGCTGCGGTTTCTTCGACGCCCACTTGCACTGGCGCCGCGCGGAAGAGCAGCCCCTCGGCTTGCCGCCGGTGAAGTGGGCGCTGAGCGGCGAGTTCCAGGGGCCTTTGGGCACCGCGACGCGGCTGGTGCAGTGCCTGGCATTGCACCTCACCACGCTGCCTGTGGTGCTGGTTCGCCTTGAAACCTTGGGTGGTCTCGCGTCGCCCATCTCTCCTGCCTTCGCGTGGCGTGACGCCACCACATCCTTCCAACCTGGAGTGGTTGCATGAACGTCTTCAAGCGCTGGTTCAGTGCATCATTTCGCGATCGCCAGGCGCCTCGGCTTTTGGCCGACATGCGATGCTGGAGACGGTGTCCTGCATCGCATCCGCGCCCTGACTTCGCGTTCCGAGCGGACGCTGAACAGGATGAACAAGCCTTCGGTGATGTGTCGGGGCTGCGTCGAGGATAACCAGGGGGCTGCTGCAGCGCGCTCGCGAAGCATCGGATGCAGTTCACCACTCCAGGCAGGTGGCGAATTCCGTGCTCGACAGCTCAGCGCCGCGTGAGTGGAGGCGAGGCAGCGTCCGTGCTCGACAGCTTTTCCTGTTTGGACCTGAGAGTAGTTCCGCGTTGAACGCACCTGGCCACGCGGCAAGTCCAAGGACAGCTCTTACTCGCGATGCCAGCTCTGCACAGCATTCGTAGTCGGGTCACCCCACCGAAGAATGGTTGCGGCAACCTGTTTGCCGAGCTTGAATCAGGGCTCGACGGCTCGGCTGCGCCCTTCGTATGAACAAAAGAACTCTCTTCAAGACAGTCTAGGAATTCTGTCGTTTCCCCATCGGCTCACTTTTACTTTGGCGGAGAGCCTGTTCATCAACTCACCTTTACGCGAAAGTTCCACAAATGCTAGATGCAAAAAGAATCACTCCGGTCGTTATGTTCGCCCTGAACAGTTTGAAATTCAGGCCCGGCTGACTCACGTCGATCTGCCATGCTTGCCATGCCAAATGAGAGGCGACGATCAACATTCCGGCGAAGTACAAGGGCGACATGGAAAGAAGCCATCCCCCCAGTGTCCAAAAGAGCACCGTGGCCGCGTAGAACCCGCCGATCCATTGGCGGCCTTTTTCCGCGAAAAGTATCGCGGTTGAGCGAAGTTTGAGTCTCGCGTCGTCTGCGACATCGACATACGCATAGATCGTGTCGTAGCCGACTTGCCACGTGATCGCGCCAAGCCACATCGCGATCGAACCTGCTGGGACCGTTCCCTGTGTGTCTGACCACGCCATCAGCATTCCCCAGTTGAAGGCCGCACCCAATGGCACTTGTGGCCAGTGCGTGAATCGTTTGCAGAGCGGGTAAACAAATACCAGTGGCAGGAGACTGAGGGCGAGCCATCGAGACAACGGATTCAGAAATATGAGAAGCCCGGCGGCGAGTGCCAATTCCGCCAGCAAGAACATCAATGCCTGCCGCGTTCGTAACGCCCCACTGGCCAGTGGCCGAAAGCGCGTTCGCTCGACATGGGCGTCGAACTTCCGGTCCGCAATGTCGTTCGCGGTGGATCCGGCACTGCGCATGATGAGCGCGCCCAGGGAGAACACGACCAGCCGAAGAACATCGGGCATGCCGCCTGCCGCTTGAACGAGAGCTGCGAGGCAAGGCAGCAGGGTGAGCCATGTCCCTACTGGCCGGTCAAGTCGAGCAAGGCGTGCATATGGACGCCATCCTCTAGGCAGCCAGCGATCAACCCAGTTTGTGAACTGAATGTCGCTGAGGTCTGATTTCTTCAAAGGCGTTTTGATCATTCGTTCTATCTTGCGGGTGTTGACGAGTCCGATTGCGTCCAGCGCCGTAGTCTCTGCCGGTCTGCTTGATATCCGCTCCTGTTGCGCCAGGGCGTGATGCCGCGATGAAGCGGATTCCAGAAAAACGCGTGCCGCACCGCCAATTTCGACAGAAGTGCTGCTGCGACGCTCCGAAGGTCTTTCGCAAAGCCAGTGTGTTGACCCGCGCGACTGCAGATGCGCGAGCAGCGCATGCATATCTGCAGTTCGAGACGGCATCCGTGAAGATGTACGCAGCGGGGCTTCCCATCGCGTTCTAACGCAGGCGCTGGTGCCGGCTGCGCTCCATCGACAGCTGCACCAATTCCGGTGTCATTTCCAGACGGGACTGAGTCGGCAAGTGCCGCCCGCCGACGGTCACGGCTTGATTGGCGCAGGACGCGCTGCTGGCAATGTGTATCGCACCCGCAGGCGGAGAAAACGTGCCTATGTATCGGAACGCCTCTAGCTGCGAGATCCGCAAGGTCCCCACCACTCTCGCGTCGCTGGCGTGTCATCGGATGCACTTTTGCACCGGCCGAGTGCAGCACCGCCGCGTTGCCACAGCCGGCGACGACGCCTTCGAACTCGAATGCTGCCACCTCAGACATGCGCAGCTCCCGGGTGACCAAGGCAAAGCTCGCGAGCGCGAGGATCAGCGGCTATTTCGCCGACCGTTCCTCCGGTGAGCATCTGCCTGGCAACCTGCCCTAGGATGCGCCGCGAGAAACGAAAGCCGAGGTTCATATCGTGTTCGATGGAGAGAGCGCTGATGTCCTGGCAATTCGGCAAGGACGTCGAACAGTTCGCCGCTCTCGTCCTCCGGCACGCCGGCTGCAGGCTCGTCGAGCAGCAGGAGGCGAGGGCAGGCGGCGATGGTCAGAGCGATCGCAAGCATGCGCCGTTTGCCATCGGTTCCGATCGCCTGACTGCACTGCCCTGCTGATGATAGCAATATGAAATATGTTTATGTAATACTTGCCGGCAAATGGACTCGAGTATGGGATTCCCCAGATCACCCGCTTCGGCAACGAAGCCGGCGCTTTGCGCTGGGCCCGCCGAAATCGCGCGTCATGGGTGCGGTAGGGTCTGCATCGAGAGGTGCCGGACCAATTCTCTATCGGGCGCGCCGGCCATCGTGGCGCTGGTTGTCGTGACCCTGGGGAAGCAACTGCGGGTTTCGTTGAAGCTCGACACCTGTTGCCGCGGCGCAGAGGGTCCTCATCGCAACATCGGGTCTCGCTATGGACGCACTGGACGCGCGACGGCGAAGCCGAGGCCCCGGCCTTCGCACCTCTGAGGTAGATCGCATCCCATACGCACAAGACCAGGCGCAGCGGGCGGCCGCAACCAGCCCCTTGATGGTGACGTCGGTGCATAAGGCGTTTCGTGTACTCGGCGCGTTCAGTCGGACCGAGCCAAGGCTGACGCTCAAGCAAATCGCGCACAAGCTGTCCATCGACAAGAGCACGGCGCAGCGATTCATCCACACGTTGATCAGCCTGGGCTATCTCAGCAAGGACCCGGTGACGAAGATCTTGAGCGTGACCGTGAGCGCAGTGAGCTTGGCCCATGTCTATCTGTCCACCAACCCCTTGATCACTGCCGCCATGCCGAGTCTGGTGCAGCTGGGCAGGGAGACCGGTGAGACTGTCAACCTGGTGGTGCTCGATGGCTCCGAGGCTGTTTTCGTCTCGAGGATCCTGGGCAAGCACCTGCTGTCAACCGGCGTCATGATCGGCACGCGAATCCCTGCATTCGCCAGCGCGGCGGGGCTTGCCATGATGGCGGCGCTGCCGCAACCGGTGGTGAAACGCCTGCTCGAAGAGACCGCGTTGGGGCCCTTCACGTCCCAGACGGTCCACGAGCCGTCGCAGATTCTCGAGCGGCTGAGCGCCTGCCGCGCCAAGGGCTATGCCATCAGCGTGGGCGACTACATTGCCAACGACCTTTCGCTGGGAGCGTGTGTGAGTTCACAGGATGGCCGGTTGGCCGGTGCGATCTCGCTGTCCGTCTCGGGCGATCGATTCACCCCAAAGGAGATCGAAGGCAGGTATGCGAGGCTGGTCGCGGCGGCGGCCGGCTCGGTCGTCGTCTGAGTCATCGATCGGACCCGTTGGACCCGCGTCGGCGATGTGCGCACCAGGCGCCCACCGCCAGCAGTGCGGCGCCGCACCAGAACACGGCGAGCATGCCGACCGCCGAGCCAAGGCCGCCCAGGAGGGTGGGAAAGACCGTCTGGCTCACGCTGCTGATCGTGCCGCGCACGCCCGCTGCCTCGCCCACTCGGTCGCGCGGTGCAGCCCGGTACAGCAGGGTCATGGCCACCGGCTGGGCGCAACCCAGGCCCATGCCCACCATGCACGCGGCGAGCAGGAAGGCGCTGAAATCAGTAAGCAAGGGGTAGACGAAGAAAGCCACGGCGCAAAAGCACATCGCGGCAGCCATGACGGACCATTCGCCGAAGCGGATGGTCAGATGGGGAGCGGCCAGACGGACCGAGAACATGCCGGCGGCGAGGGCAGACAGGATGGCCGCAGCCGCCGTGGGGCTCAGGCCGGCCCGGATGCCTTGCAGCGGCGCGAAGAAGACGAACAGGTCCCAGCCCATCGAGAACAGCGCGCCGGCCAGGAAGACCGCACGCAAGCGGGCGTCCTTCAGCAGATCGAGCGACCCGAAGGCGGTGCGTGGCGCGGACGGCATGCCGGTGAGGGGGTACTTGCGCAGGCATGTTTTCAGGGTGAGGGCCGCGGCCATCAGGAACAGGCAGAAAAGAAGATACGGCGCGCTGTGGCCCAGCGCCTGAAGTGCCGCGCCGGCGATCAGCGGCGCAATGAAGCCTGCCACCGAGGCCGCCATGGCAACCAAGGAGAACGCCCGGGTCATGTGCTCGGCCCGCGTGAGCTTGGCGATGGCATTGTTGATCGCCGCGAAGACCGCCATGAACCCGGTACCGACCAAGGTCCCCGAGAGGTAGAGCGTGGGCAGCGCAGGCACCGCCGCGGCAGCCACCGCGCCGGCCAGCATCATCGTCAGTCCGCTGCCGGCGACAGGCGCGCAGCCCAGCCTGTCGGACAGCCTGCCGATGCGCACCGAGAACAGCATCGGTCCGACGGTAAAGGCAGAAAGGAGCAGGCCGAGCTGCAGTGGCGTTGCGCGCAGGAAGAGGGCGTGCAGCGTGACCGCGAACCGAATCCCCGTGTAGGCGATGTGCGTCAGCAGCAGGACCGCCACCAGCATCCGCGGGACAGGTCGTCGCACGGCAGGCGCCGATGCCGATGGTGTCATTCGGCGATCCGATCCCTGTGGCGGCGTCGGCCGGCGCTCTCGACCATGCGCGGGACCTACCGTAGCCTGCGGCGGGCCCACTGCAGACGCAATGCGTCGAGCGCACGCAAGGGCATTCGGGCCTCGATGGCGGCCGCCAGCTGATGGTCCAGCTGCACGATTTCGTCCGCCTCGTACAGGATCTCTGCAACTCTCGCGCGGGGCAGGACGACCACACCGTCGTCATCGCCTACCACCACGTCGTTCGGGCTGACTTGCAAGCCGCCGCACTCGATCTCGATGTTCGACTCGCCAAGGCTCAGCAGCTCCGAATAGCCCTGTACGGAAACGCCTTTCGAAAAAATCGGAAAGCTGCGGCTGCGCTGCACCGCGACATCCCGCACGCAGCCGTCCGTGACGATGCCTGCCAGACCCGAGTGCTGGGCGAAGCACGACATGTTCGCGCCGCTGATCCATCGCGGGGCGCCGACCTGGACGACCAACACGCTGGCGGCAGGGGCGGCTGCCATCACGTCATAGAAGCTGCCCGGGCCTGCGGGCCCGGATGTCTTGCTCACGAAACGAACGGTGTAGGCGGGGCCGACCACCTTCATTCCGGGCGCCAGCGGCGCGACGCCGGCCAGGCCGGCATCGATGCCCAGCCGCCTGGCCGCGTCGTACAGCGTCGACGTTTCGTGTGTTTCCAACCTGGCGTGGCTTGTCATGAGGACTTGCTTTCCGCGGGCGTTCACCGCGCTCAGGCCCAGTGCCAGCTGCCGATGTTCCAGGTGTTGCAGGTGACATTGGGATTCGAGCGGTAGCCCACCAGCTTGGCCTTGGTTCCCTCGACGGGCTGCGTCTGGCAGATCGGCAAGATGACCAGGTCGTCGCGCAGCAGAGCCTGGATCCTGCCGTACGCCTCCTTGCGCTCCGCGCGCTTGAAGCTTGCCTGTGCCACCGCCAGCAGCCGGTCGACCTCAGGATTCTTGTATTGGTAGAAGTTCTGCCCCGAGCCGCCCTGGGCGGGAATCGCCGCAGAACTGAATCGCTGGGTCGGGTCCGGATCGGCACCGGTACCGTAGGTCGAGGACAGCAGCAGGCAGTCGAACTGCGACTTGGTGTAGTACTCGCCGAAGACCACCGCCGCCGGCATGGTCTTGATCTGCATGGCGATGCCCAGTTTGAGCCAGTCCTGCTGGAGCAGTTGAAGCACCTGCTCGCGCTGCGGGTTGCCCGAGACGGTGGCTGCCGTGAACTCCAGCCGCTGGCCTGCCTTGGCGCGTGTGCCATCGGCGCCGCGCACCCAGCCCGCTTCGTCCAGAAGTCTGTTCCCGAGTGCGAGGTCGTAGGCGTGCTTGGGCAAATCCGGATTGAATGCCCACGATGAACGCGGCGTGATCGATTCGGACTCGGTCGGCAGGCCGTAGTAGACCGAATCGATCAGGGCGCGCTTGTTCATCCCCGCGTACAGCGCGCGGCGCACGGCTTTGTCCTGGAAGATGGGCTTGCCCAGGTTCATGGCAATGCCTTCGATCTGGGAGAACTTGATCTTCTCGACCTTGCGATCGCGAAGCGAGGAGGCTTCCTTGACGTACTGCGACGCAATGCCGTAGTAGCCGATGTAGTCGATCTGGCCGGTCTTGAACTGCGTGTAGAGCATGTTCGAGTCAGGGATGTAGTTGAAGATCACCCGCTCCACGTACGGGCCATCGCCGAAGTAGTCCTTGTTGGCCTCCAGCGTCACACCCTGGCCGGCCACGCGCTTGCCCCACTTGAACGGCCCGGTGCCGATCGGCGCTGAATTGAAAGGCGCGGTGTTTGGATCGGTGGTCGCGCTCAGCACGTGCTTGGGAACCACGAAGGTCCAGGCCAGCAGGGCGAGGTAGGGCGCGTATGCCTTGGACATCTTCCATGTGATCTCATAGGGATCGGTGATGGAAATATCCTTCACCAGGCTGTGGCCCTGACGGGTGTAGGCCTTGAAGCCAACGTTGTTGATCAGGTCCAGCGTGTACTTCACATCCTCGGCGGTGAATTCCTTGCCGTCATGCCACTTCACTCCCTTGCGCAGCTTGATCTTCCAGCTCAGGCCATCCGCCGAGATGCCGCCGTTCTCCAGGCTCGGCACTTCGACGGCGAGCTCGGGCGTCAGCGTGCCGTCCGGTTCGGCGCGCCACAGGGGACTGAACAAGGCGAACCACACCCCCTGGTCGACTTCCACGCGGGGCATGAGCGGATTGAAGACGGTCGGCTCCTGCGAGACGCCCACGACGATCTGCCCTTTCTGTCCCTTGGGCGCGGGCGCTTGCGCCATCGAGAGGCTCGGCAGCATCAACGCTGCGGGCAACACCAGCACCGATCGGCGGGAGACACAACGCAAGCCATCCGACGCCCGATCCTGAGCAACAAGTTCCGTGGACATGATCGATCCTTAATATAAAGTATTGGATTACAATATCGCGAATCTTAGGCAATTGGATTCCCGAGTCAAGGGGTATGTCCCGTGGGCCTCACTTTTTGCTTCGGGCTTCATTGCCTTGCGTGTGGTCGAACGCGCACCCAGTTGGCTTCGAGCGTGGCCGGGTCCCACCTGGCGAGAATGCATAGATCTCCAGAGCTTCAGGGGTGCTGACAACGTTCAGCACCGGAAAGCCGTTGCGGGCGAAGCCGCGAATGGTCGGAGACTGATCGAAGGCCTGTTGCGCATCGCGCTGCAGGCGATCCATCTCGGGCCGCGAGGATCCAGTGATCGATGAACAGCGAAAGCTCCATCGCGTTGAACGGAGCGCCGGGAACGTTCCCGGCGCTGCCGTGGAGTGATCTGGGTGCTGCAAAGCGCGTGTCAAATGCCATCCTTGCAGCTGACGGGCAGTGCCTCTCCGGGGCCTCGCGGGGTCTGGGCGAGCGTGTCAGTCGAGGGCGTCCTGGTCCGGCTGTGAAAATCCCCGGCACAATCTCGTCCATGATGGAGTTGGAAGCGCTGCCCGATGCGGAATTGGGCGAAAGAGCAGCCGAGTGGCGAAGACGGGCGCTGCAGGGCGAATGGGAGGCGCGCGGAATTGCGCATCAACTCGAAGCGGAGCTGCGCCGCCGCGCTGGTTCGGCCTTTCCGGCCTACGACACCCTGGACCTGCGGCCGCTCGAGGCCAAACAAAAGTCGCGCCACTGGTGGTGGCCTTGGTAGCGCGCGGAGCCATTGCCCGTGCAAACTCGCTCCGCGTGAATGCGGTGCTTTCGACCTGAAACGAGACAGGCAAGCCGGTATCGGCTCACACATGGACACCATGGGCGCCGATATCGTTGTGCGCCCCGGCGCGCCCGCCGGCTCGCAACAGACTCAAAGACCCATTGCAGAGATCGCATTGGCACAAAACGGTGTTGTCCGAAGCCTGGTCGCCGAAGGCCAGCTACGGACCGGTTCGCGTGCCAGAATCCGCGCGACCTGCACTTTACGCCCAGTCCTGCGTTGAACACTGCCACCAGCGACACGTCCAGCAGCCTGCGGGTGCTGCGCGAGCATCTTTCCTCGGCCTATGCGTCGCGCAACGCCGGTGTTTGCGGTCATCTCTGCTTCACTTTCATCGGCGGCGCGATGGGCTACTTCTATTTGAAGTTGCCCATGGTGCTGCCCTTTGTGGCGATGCTGGTCTGCGCGAACCTTTACGTGCTGTGCGCACCTCGCTGGCACGCCGGGGTGCCACTGGCCGATGGACCCCGTTGGGCACGCAGGCACACCCTGCAGATGACCCTCATCGGCGTGGCCACCGCACCCGTGCCTTGGTTCTTCGTATCGACACACAATCCGGAGGTGACGGCCCTGATGGCCATCCTCATCATGGTTGGCTGCGGCCTTGCCATGCAATCGTTGTGGCCCCTGACGACCTCGCTGTTCGGCTACGGCATCCCGATGATGGGAGGATTGATTGGTGCATTGCTCTGGCACAACGATGGCGTGAACCTGTTCCTGGCAGCCGTAGGCACGGCCTACTTGCTGTTTGCGCTGCGCCGAGGCGTCTTGCAGCACAAGCAACTGACCGATGCGCTGATCCTGCGCTTCGAGAACGAGTCGCTCGCAAGTCGCCTGACAGAGCAGATCGCGGCGACCGAGCGCGCCAGCGTGGAGAAGACACGCTTCCTTGCGGCCGCCAGCCACGATCTCCGCCAGCCCCTGCACGCCATCGCACTGTTCGGTGCGGCGCTGCAGAACGCGCTGCACGACCACCCCGAGCAGCCGAATGCCGAGCGGCTCATGCGTTCGGTCAGCGCGCTGGGCCACTCGCTGGACACCATGCTCGATGTTTCCCGCCTCGACGCCGGCGTGATAACACCGGAGATGCGGCCCGTCGCGCTCGACACGCTGCTGGTGTCGCTCAACCATGTCTTCCTGGCGCGTGCCGAGCAGGCGGACCTGCAGCTGCGAGTACAGGCCAGTGGTGCATGGGTCTACAGCGACGCGCATCTGCTGCAGAGGATGCTCTCGAACCTCGTTGACAACGCGCTCAAGTACACGGTGCGCGGCGGCGTCATCGTGCGGGTGCGCTCGCGCGGCGAGCGCCTGTGGGTCGAGGTGTGCGACACCGGCATCGGCATGGCGCCCGAGCAGTTGGGTCGCATCTTCGAGGAGTTCTATCAGATCAACAATTCGGAGCGCGACCGTGCACGCGGCCTTGGCATCGGCCTGTCCATCGTGCAGCGGCTGTCTCGACTGCTCGATCATCAGGTGCAGGTGCACTCCCGCGTGGATCGCGGCACCCGTTTTCGCGTGCACCTGCGCGCAGCACGTCCCCCGCCCGCCGCGCCACTCAGCCCGACGCCGGACGCCCTGCTGCCAGGTGGATTGCCGCGCCCGATGCCGCCCCGGTCTCGGACGCCAGCCTTGCCGCGGCGTGTGCTGCTGATCGACGACGAGGCCGAGATCCGTCAGGCGATGTGTGCGTTGCTGCGCGCATATGCGTTCGATGTACAGGCGGCGGTCGACGAGGGAACGGCGGCCATGGCACTGTCTCAGGCGGAAGCCGAGGGGCGAGCGTTCGACCTGCTGTTGTGCGACTATCGATTGGCCGATGGTGGCAGCGGACTCGATGTTGGCCTGCGACTGCGTTGGCGCACTGGCACGCGGATGCCGCTCCTGCTGATCACAGGTGAGACCGCGCCCGAGCGCCTGCGGCGGGTGCGTGAATCGGGTGTCCCCGTGCTGTTCAAGCCTGTCGATGCAGGCACGCTGCTGCACGCCATCGACAAGCTGCTCGGTCGCACCTGAACACGCCACAAGCAAGTTCTAAAAAAGTCGGGTCGCGTTCGACCGTTTGTGGAAGCCGAGGTCGCGGCCTGCACCGTCGACGCGCTGCGCGGGCAAATGCAGACCCCCTGCCCACCACCTGTCTGGCCGTGACGCCTTCACGTTCATCGCCTCCCGCCAAAGCATTCGGGCTACCTTCGCTCATGAGCACTTATTCGACCCACGAATGAAGTTGTCGCGCGCCCGCCGCTGATGTGATCCAGCACCGATGCACCGTGCATCGCCTGTGGCCCCGCACGATCGCCAAAGAGGCCAGCACCCTCAAGGGTTCGGGATGCCGCGGGGCCGAGTTCGCTCGTACGACGCGCCGCGTTCGGACATCCAAATCTCGCTGCGGCGACGCCATAGTCGCATTAGAGCCACCTGCAGCGGCAGCGAGGGCTAAACCCATGACACGCCGTCTGCATCGGCACACGTGCGACCGTGAAAAACATCACGTTCGGCAGCAGTCGGGCCAATCTCTTACAACCACGTAAATATTTGATGCTTAGAGTAATTAAATCTTACTGGTTTTTTTTTTCTCATGGCGTATCTCACATCCCTGGTTCCTTTTTTGTGGGGCCGCCGCATTTCCGCGCAGCGACAGCTGCAGTCGCTCTATCGCACCCAGGCGATCATCGAGTTCGAGCCGGACGGCACGGTGATCGACGCGAATGAGCCCTTCCTGGCGTTGATGCGCTACTCCTTGAAGCAACTCCGGGGTCGCCACCATCGCACCTTTGTCGACATGGCCGAGCAGGGCTCGCCGAGCTATGCACAGTTCTGGAACCGGCTGCAGCGCGGCGAGGCTTTCGTCGGGCGTTGCAGGCGTATCACGGGCGATGGCGAGGGGGTCTGGCTGCAGGCCAACTACAGCCCCGTGCTAGACGCCTCAGGCAAGGTTGTGAGGGTCGTCAAGTACGCCATGGACATTTCGGCGCAGGTGCTGCGCGACGCCGAAACACAAAGCCAACTGGCCGCGGTGGGCCGTGCGCAGGCCGTCATCGAATTCGACCTCGGAGGCCGCGTCTTGCGCGCCAACCGCAACTTCCTCGACGCTATGGGTTATCGCCATGAAGACGAGATCGTCGGCCGGCACCACAGCCTGTTCGTGCGACCCGAGCAGCGCGATGGGGCCGCGTACAAGGCCTTCTGGCAGGACCTGGCGCGCGGGCAATTTCACCAGGGCCAGTTCGAACGCGTTGGCCGCGACGGCAACACGGTGTGGATCGAGGCCAACTACAACCCGGTGTTCGACCACGCCGGCCAGCCGTTCAAGGTTGTCAAGTATGCGATTGACATCACCGCGCGCTTTGAGGCGACGCGCATGGTGCAGGGCGCGTTCGAGGAACTGCAGCAGCTGGTGCGGCACAGCGCCGGCCAGGCCGGCGACGCGCATTCGCACACCCGCCAGGTGGCCAGCGTCGCGCTCGACGGTGCCGACGCCTCGGCGGACGCGATGACGACGATGCAGCAGATCCAGGCCGACTCGAAGCGCGTCGCCGACATCGTAGGCCTGATTGACGGCATCGCCTTCCAGACCAAGATGCTCGCGCTCAATGCGGCCGTGGAGGCTGCGCGCGCGGGGGAGCAGGGGCGAGGCTTTGCGGTGGTCGCGGGCGAGGTGCGCAGCCTGGCGCACCGCAGCGCCGCCGCCGCGCGCGAGATCGGCGGTCTGATCTCTGCGTCGACCGCGCGCGTACAGGTCGGCAATGAAAAAGTGCAGGCCTCGGGCCGCGTCATGCGCGAGATCCAGCAATCGGCGCAGCAGGCGTCGAAGATCATGGAAGCGATCGTCGACGCCTCGCGTACCCAGGACCTGCGCCTGGGCGCGGTGCACAAGGCAATGGCGCAGTTGGAGGCGGCGGACAGCCGGTGACAGGCACACACCCGCTGCGTGCTGACCGCTCGTGCACTTGAGCGAAAGCGGTGCAGGTTTGGCGGGAAGCCTTGAATACGGCATGGGTTACATCATCGAGCCCACGCGCTCAGACGAACGGAGTGCGTTCACTCTCGCGGGCACGCGGAAAAATTCGATGGGGCGGCGAAGGGGTTGACCCGACCGAATCCAGGGCAGTCACCCGCGGAATCGACGCACGATTCGAACCGCGGCCGACAACAACCTCACCGACGAGACACGGACGTCCGCGGCGGCGCGTCGACGTAGACGCTAGGAGCCGGTGCTGAATGACACTGTTCTTTCGCCTGCGCGCCATTGAACTCTCGTCTTCGCACACGCGCTTGGCGCGCTCTGGCGTAGCGAGGTTCACTCAGCTGTATTGTCGTGAGTCCTTCTTTCCACACCTCTTACCACGCATACCCCGCCTGCACCCGAGCCGCCACCCTGCTATTGCTCCCGCTACTCGTAGCCGTCGAAACCCCTACCCCCAGATTCAGGTTGTCATTGACCTGATACCCAAACGCGAAGCCGACAGCCGATGCACCCGCATAGTTGCCAACCGCAGCGCCGATCCATTTCTTGCCCACCGGCAGCGTTGGCATCGACGGCATGGCCAGCGCAGCGGCCAGGCCCTGCGCAGCAAATGCATTGGCCTGGCTGGTTGCGTTGCTCACTGCTCGCTGCAACTGATTGACGTTGACTGCGTCAGTGCCCAGCACCCCCGGCGCGACATTCGTGATGCCGCGCAACTGACCGGTGGCGGCGTTGCCCACCGACACGGTGTTGTCGCGCTCCGCCACGGAACCCTGGCCCAGTGCGACCGCATTGTTGCCAGAGGCCAATGTGTTGGCGCCCAGCGCCACGGCATTGTTGCCGGTGGCGGTGGCGTTGTTGCCAACTGCGGTGGTGGGATCGGCCAGCGCCTTGGCGCCTGCACCGATGGCGACCGAGCCCGCATTGCTGGCTTGCGCCCCGTTGCCGATGGCCACGGTGTTCTCGCCGTTGGCCTGTGCGTTGGCGCCCATCGATGTGCTGCCCGCGCCGCTGGAACTGGCGCCGGGGCCGCAGGCTACGGCACCGCCAGCGTCCACAGCGCAGACGCCGCTGGCCAGGGCCTGGTTCATCAGCGTCTGTAGCGCCGTCACCTGCTGCACGGTGAAGTTGTTGGCCGTGGTGATGGCCGTCTGTTGTGCCTGCTGCACTTGACCGACGTTGGCTGCATCGGTGGTCGCCTGACCCGCGCTCACGTTGCTGATGGTGGTGCCGGCGCCGCCGTTGGCGTTGAGCTGCAGCGTTGTGCCGCCCGCGCCGTACTGCGCCGAGTTCTGCGCGAGGGACCGCGCGGTCGACGCGGTCTGCTGCACGGTGTAAAGCTGGCTGCCGTTGACGGCGTCGGTGCTCGTGGCGTTCACCGCGCCCGCGTTGACGTTGACGAGGGTACGCGTCTGGCCCGGCGAGCCGAATGAAACGGTGTTTGCCGCGGTGGCGACCGAGTTGGCGCCGATGGCTGCGCTATTGGTCGCGCCGCTGGCAACCTGGCTGCCCGTGCCGACGGCCACGCTGCCGGTGGCCAGCGCCGACGCACCGGATGACCCGTTGTAGGCGCCGCCAATGGCGGTGCTGCCGTTGCCCAATGCCGCGGCGCCCTGGCTGGCGCCCGAGGCACTGCCGATGGCGACCGCCGAGACGCCCGATGCCTGCGCGCCGCCGCCGCCCGCTTGGCCGCTGAAGCCGCAGCAGCCGTCCGTGCCCTGGCCTCCCGATCCGACGGCGATGGCGCCGTTGGCCGAAGCTTGTGCACCGCTGCCGCCGTTGCCGCCCGTGCCGCCCGCGATCCCCTGCCCGGCGGTGCCGCCGCCGCCGATGGCCGTCGCGCCGTTCCCGTTTGCGCTGGCGCCCGCTCCACCTCTGCCGCCGGTCCCGCCGGCGGTTCCGTTGCTACCGTCGCCGCCCGCTCCGATCGCGGTGACGCCATCTCCGGAGACCGTGGCTGCGCCACCGCCGCTGCTGCTCGTCGAGCCCGGCTGGTTGGGGCCGGGGTTACCGGCATCTCCGGCAACGTAGCCCGCTGCGTGAGCGCTTCCCATGGTGAGCAGGGCGACGGCCGCCAAGTACCGGCGCGAGATCTGGAGTCGAGTGAGCATGGTTCTTACCTTGCAGGAACGGATAAGACAAAACGCGAGCGAGTGTGTCTTTTTGCTTTTAGAAGAGCCATACCCGAGAACTGGTAGATCCGGCTCCGGCAAGGCTCGGCGTCAGGTTGAGCGCGTCACATTCCCAGCCGGATCATTCGCGCGGGATGTGGTGTACCAACCGAGCCGCGAGCAGAAAAATGATCGCTGCATGCTGGCGCTCGCTGCCTGCCGCACTGGCGCTCACTCTCTCGCAGCTGATGAGCGCCAGCCCCAGGCTTCCGCCGCGAGTGCCGGAACAGCCCGTCAACGCCATCGCCGATTTCTCGGCCACACCGTTGAACGCGATGACGCAGAAGGTGCAGCTCCCAGATACCGGCTCGAGCTTCCAGCTTTTGCCCAATGGCACCACTTCTTCGCCACCCGCGTCGCAATGGCGAAGCTCGCCGCGCACAGCCTCGACGTGCAGTACTGCCTGCCGGCCGCGGACAACACGTGTCGCCATCGTCGATTCATCGCACGAGCGTCACGACAACTCGGGGATGTCCGAAAGGTCAAGGGATGGTTCCCACCGATGTGGGAGGGGGGTCTCGAGATAGGCGGTGCCACACGAAGTCGCTTCGCCTGCCGCCCTGCGGCCCGCCGGCGCACCAGCGCTGGTCCGCCAACGCAGCGCCACCGCCAGCACACGGTGCGGGGCTCGCCTGGCGCGCCGCGGCCGGTCCACTCCCGGCCTCGTATCGGATCGGCCTCGCAGATGAACGTCAAGCTGCTGGCCCGTGCTTCGCGAGGGGCGGCGCAAAAAAAAGTGCGCGGCTATTGCAACTGCTGCAGCCTCGCCGTATATTACTCTGCATTACCAAGTATGGCATTGCAATACCGCGGAACGCGAAGACAGAGCTTTCCAAGTGCTGCAGCCCGGAGACATGACTGATTTTTCGAACTACTTCCCGCAGCGAATTCAGTGTGATCGGCTCGACGTCATCCCGCTGCTGCAGCAAGGCCTGGAGCGCGGCGGCGAGCGCTGCGTCCTTGCATACGAGGGCCACGAGGTCAGTGAAGCGGAGATGCGCGCACGCGTCATTGACGTGCAGGCCCAGCTCGCCGAGGCGGGCATCAGGCCGGGAGAACGCGTGGCGGTCATGCTGTCCAACTCGATCGAGCACGTTGCCTTGATCTACGCGCTGATCCTCTCGGGTGTCGTGTGGGTTCCAGTGAATGTGCGCCTGCGTGGTGCAGGCCTGGCCTACATCGTGAGGCACTCGCGCCCGGCGTTTTTGGTTTTCGACGCCGAGTTCGAGCAACCGGTGGCAGGGCTGCAGGACGTGAGGACGCTTCGTTTGCGGCGGTTCGCAGGCCCGGGGAGCAACCCCGGCGCGCTGGTGTGCAACCACGCCATCCCGCACGGTGCGCCACTGTGCATCATCTATACCTCCGGGACGACCGGCGCGCCCAAGGGCGTGGTGTTCACCCACCGGATGCTGCGCATCGCAAGCGAAGCCGCGCTGATGGTGGCGGACATGGGGGCCGGCGATCGCGCCTTTCTGTGGGAGCCGCTGTGCCACATAGGCGGCGCGCAGATGCTGATGGTGCCCTTTCTGGTGCCGGCCCGGCTGCACGTGGTCAGGCGTTTCTCGGCCAGCCAGTTCTGGAGCCAGTGGCGGGCCGCCGAGGCCACGCACCTGCACTACCTGGGCGGCGTCCTGGATGTGCTCATGCAGATGCCCGAATCCGGCGCGATCCGGGTGGCCTGGGGTGCGGGTACTTCAGCGCAGGCCTGGAACCCGATCAGGGAGCGCTTCGGCTGTGCGTTGCGCGAGTGCTACGGCATGACGGAATGCTCGAGCTTCGCGACGCTGAACAGCAGTGGAACGCCGGGCTCGATCGGTGCCGCACTGCCGTGGATCCGCGTCGAACTGCTGGATACGTCGGGCCAGCCGGTGGCGGACGGGCAGCCGGGGGAGATCGTGCTGTCGACACAGGTGGAGGGCGCGTTCCTTCCGGGCTATCTGGACGATCCTGAGGCCACACGCCAGGCGCTGCGCGACGGCAAGCTGCACACCGGCGACATGGCGCGCCGGCTGCCCAACGGCGAGTACGCGTTCGTGGGCCGCCGCACGGATTCCATGCGTGTGCGTGGAGAGAACGTGTCGGCCTGGGAAGTCGAGCGCGTCTTCATTGAGCACCCCGCCATCCGGATGGCCGCTGCGGTGGGCGTGCCCAGCGCCATTGGCGAGCAGGACATCTTCTTGCATGTCCTCTTCGAACCCGGCGCCACCGTGGGCTGGCACGAACTGGTGGCCTGGGCGCAACCGCGCCTGGCCAGTTTCCAGCTACCGCGCTACTACACGGCGGCCGAGGCATTCGAGCTGACCCCGAGCGAACGGATCCGCAAGCACTTGCTGTCCAGCAATGTGGCCGACGCGTGGGACCGCACCCTTCAACACAACCTCCCAGGAGCCATGCCCATGTCGAACCTCAACGAACGTGTCGTCGTCCAGCGATGCGATGCCGTCGGCGTCATTCGCCTCAATCGTCCCGAAAAGCTCAATGCCTGGACCGTGGCGATGCGCAACGAACTCATGCGCGCGATGAAGGCCTTTGAAGCGGATGGGGATGTTCGCGCCATCGTGCTCACTGGTACCGGCGAGCGGGCTTTTTGCGCCGGCCAGGACCTGGAGGAGGCGCACGGCTTCAGCGTTGACGAGGCGGAGGCGTGGATCCGCGGCTGGGACGTGTTCTATTCCGTGCTGCGCGGGCTGTCCAAGCCCTTGGTCATGGCGCTCAATGGTCTGGCGGCCGGCTCTGCGTTCCAGGCTTCGTTGATGGGCGACGTGCGCGTTGGTCATGCCGGCGTGCGCATGGGGCAGCCGGAGATCAACTCGGGCATCGCCAGCATCACCGGCCCTTGGATCATGAACCAAATGCTGGGCATGTCCCGCACCGTCGAGCTGACCCTGACCGGCCGGCTGATGGAGGCCGACGAAAGCCATCGACTGGGCCTCATCCATCACATCGTCCCGAAGGAGGACGTGCTCGCGCGCGCGATCGCGATCGCGAACGAACTGGGCTCGAAGCCGCCGGTCGCGATGGCCCTGGACAAGGCGCGTTTCCGCGAAATGACCGAACCGTCGTTCCGAGAAACCATCGAGGCGGCGGTCCGGGCGCATCGCACGTCCTACGAGAGCAACGAGCCGCAGCGCATGGTCGAGGCGTTCTACAGGACACGCGGGGGTGAGTTGCCCGCGCAAGCCGCGGCGGCGTGAGCACATGGCAATGACACTCGTCCCGCCCGTGCAGGCGCCCGCGACGCCGGTGCTCGCCATTGAAGGCCTCACGATCGAACTGCCCGCCGGCGCCGATCGACCCTATGCGGCCAGGAGCCTGGATATCTCGGTCTATCCCGGTCAGACAACATGCATCGTGGGCGAGTCCGGCTCCGGCAAGTCGCTGGCGGCCATGGCCACCATGCGGCTGCTGCCGCATGGGGTGCGCATGAGTGCCGGGGCGATACGCCTGAACGGCACGAACCTGACGGAGCTGACGGACCGCCAAATGCGCGCGGTGCGGGGCAGCGACATCGGCATGATCTTCCAGGAGCCACTCACGGCACTCAACCCGGTGATGCGCATCGGCGAGCAGATCAAGGAGGTGCTCGAGGTCCATGGCCAGGGCACGCGCGCCAGTCGCACCGCGAGGGCGCTGGCGCTGATCGCCGAAGTGGGATTGCCCGATCCGCAGCGGATCATCCGCGCCTTCCCCCATGAGCTTTCCGGTGGCCAGCGCCAGCGTGTCGTGATCGCCATGGCGCTGGCGCTGGAGCCCAGGCTCCTGATTGCGGATGAGCCGACCACCGCGCTGGACGTCACGACCCAGGCGCAGATCCTCAAGCTCATTGGCGAACTGCGCCGCAAGCACCAGATGGCGGTGATGTTCATCACCCACGATTTCGGCGTGGTGCGCGAGATCGCCGACCGGGTGATCGTGATGCGCCATGGCGAGAAGGTTGAGGAGGGCAGTGCACAGGCCGTGCTGGGCAACCCGCAGCATGAGTACACCCGCAAGCTGCTGGCGGCCGTGCCGACCATGGTCCCGCCGCCGCCGCGTGAGCTGCCGGCCGAGCTGGCCCTGGTTGTCAAGAACCTGAACAAGACCTACGGCCAGCGCCAGCTTTTCGCGGGCAAGCGCACGGTGCATGCGGTGTCCGATGTGAGCTTTTCCATCCGCCGCGGCGAGACCCTGGGCCTTGTGGGCGAATCCGGCTCGGGCAAATCGACGGTGGGTCGCTGCGTCATACGGCTGATCGAGCCCGACGACGGAACGATCCGGGTGGGCGACCTGGCCTTCGACAGCCTTTCCGTGCGCGCGCTGCGGCCGCAGCGCCGTCGGGTGCAGATGGTGTTCCAGGACCCCTTCGGCTCCTTGGACCAGCGCCGCACCGTGGGTGCGAGCATCTCCGAAGGGATGATCGCCAATGGGGCGTCCAGGCAGGAAGCGCGCGCGCGCAGCGTGGAGCTGCTCGAACTCGTCGGACTGCAGGGCGCGGCCGTGGATCGCTATCCGCACGAATTCTCGGGCGGTCAGCGCCAGCGCGTGGGCATCGCGCGCGCGCTTGCAATGAAGCCGGACGTTCTGATCGCAGACGAGGCGGTTTCCGCCCTGGACGTCTCCGTGCAGTACCAGGTGCTGCAGCTTCTGCGGGAGGTCCAGGCCAAGATGGGCCTGGCCATCCTGTTCGTGACACACGACCTGCGGGTGGCCGCGCAGATGTGCGACCGGATCGCCGTGATGCAAAAGGGCAAGCTCGTGGAGTTGAGGGACACGCACGAGTTGCTTTCCTCGCCGGCGCACGCCTACACGCAATCGCTGCTGGCCGCGATTCCCGGCCACGAGCTGTCCCCGCCTCGCGATGCGTCAGCCGCGACGTTCCTGGAGATGGCATGCGAGTAGCCGCCATACACCGGCGTCCCGCTGCCTGGGCCTATGCCGAGAGCCAGCCCTTGCCGGTCAGCATCTCGGCTTTGCTGGATGGCGCGGCGGCCGATCACCCCGAGCGCGTCTTCTGGAACGCCATCGAGGACGAAGGCGCGTCGCTCAGCTATGCCGAGTTCGCGCGTCTGACGCGGGTGTGCGCGGGGCATCTGCGCGCCGCCGGCGTGGGCAAAGGCTCGCACGTGGGGCTGATGCTGCCCAACGTCGCAGACTTTCTCGTCGCATGGATCGCGTTGTGCCGCCTGGGTGCCGTGGCCGTGATGGTCAACACATCGAGCACCAGCGCGGAACTGGCGCGGATGCTGCGCGTCACCGATGCGACGTTCCTTGTGATCGACGCGGCCTATCTCGACGCCTACGCGGACATGCCCGGCGAGTCGAAGCTTCGGGCAGGGCATGTGTTCGTTCGCGGGGGCTCGGAGACACGCCAGGCACAGCCGCCAATGGTGGATTTCGAAAGCCTGCTGCTGGGCGACCCTGAAGACGCGGGTGACGTGGAAGACGCGCAAGACGTGGCAGAGGGAAATGCGCACCGCACGGTGACGCTGGACGACATCGCCAGCATCCAGTTCACCTCGGGTTCCAGCGGCATGCCCAAGGCTTGCATGCTGTCGCACCGTTACTGGCTGACGCTGGGCAAGGCGCGCTCGTGCGTGGGTCCGGCGCCGCGGCGCATGCTGATCGACGCGCCCCTGTTCTACATGGGGCCGCTGTGGCGGGTCGTGATGTCCATGTATTGCGGCACCACGATGTGCGTGGCCCGCAAGGTCAGCCTCAGCAGGCTCTTCGATCGCATCGTCGCGCATGACATCGAAACCTGCGCCGTGACCTACCCGGTCGCCAAGCTAGAGCCGGATCCGCGCCTGCTGCGATCCTCGCTCAAATGGCTGGCCACCTACGGCCTGGCCAAGGAGCTCCATGCCGGCATGGAGAGGATGTTTGGCGTGCCCGTGCGGGAGATCTACGGCATGACCGAGGTCGGATCGGTGCTGGCCATGCCGGTGGAAGACGCGAGCATGGTGGGATCGGGCTCCTGCGGGCTGCCCGCGCCGTTTCGTCGCTGCAGGATCGTCGTCGACGGTCGGGACGTGGAGACCGGTTCGGCCGGCGAACTGTGGGTCGCGGGACCGGGCATGTTCTCGGGGTACTACGGCGATCCGCAGGCCAGCGCGTCGGCGTTCGAAGGCGAATGGTTTCGTACCGGCGATCTCTTCAAGTGCGACGAGAGCGGCTACTACTACATGCTCGGGCGCATCAAGGACGTGATCCGGCGCAGCGGCGAGAACATCTCGGCCGCGGAGATCGAGCTGACGGTCAACGCCATCGACGGCGTGCTCGAAGCCGCGGCCGTGCCGGTGCCGGACCCGCTGCGCGGCGAGGAAGTCAAGATCGTCGTGGCCCGCGCTCCGGGCGCCAGCGGCGAACGGCTCTCGGCCCAGGCCATCGTCCAGGCATGCCAGGCCGCCTTGTCCCCCTTCAAGGTGCCGCGCTATGTGCAGTTCCTCGATGCGCTGCCAAAGACGGCCAGCGGAAAACTCGACAAACCCAGTCTCAAGAACGCGCAGGCGATCGGCGCCGACGTGTTCGATGCACGACCCGAAAAGCAAAGGTAGACACACATGAAATCAGATGACGTTGGAATCATCGGCTACGGAAGTTCGGCCTACGAGAAGGACGGCACGCAGCCGACCTTCGCGTACCTCGCGGACGCCGCGGCGGCCTGTCTGGCCAGCGCGGGCATTCCGAAATCGATGGTCGATGGCCTGGCATTGAGTTCCTTTCATGCGCCGCCCGACAACGCGGCGACGCTGGGCGAGTACCTCGGCCTGGAACTGAACTGGGCGCATTTCTTCTCGGCGGCGAGTGCGGGCCCGGTCATCTCGGTGATGGAGGCGGTCCGGGCCGTGGAGTCGGGGGTCGCCAACTGCGTCATGTGCCTGGGCGGCGACAGCCGGACCATGGCCGATTTTCGCCACCTCATCTCTCGCTTCAACGACGCGGTGGCCAACTACGCCGCGCCGCTCAACTTCGGCGGCATGAACGGCTTCTTCTCGATGATCCAGCGCCGCCACATGCATGAGTTCGGCACCCGGCGCGAGCAGCTGGGCCGCATCGCCGTGGCCCAGCGCTACAACGCGCTGCGCAATCCGCAGTCGCTGTTCAAGAAGGCGCTGACGATCGACGACTACCTGAACGCGCGGATGATCGCGGACCCTCTGCGCCTGTACGACTGCCCGATGCCGGCCTCCGGCGCGGACGCCATCCTGGTGGCACCGCTGGACCGGGCGCAGCCCGGCAAGGGCGTGCGCATTCTCTCGGGGTTTCAGCGGCACAACCACCTCCCCGGCGAGATCACGCCGCTGAGCGGCGGCTGGGAGGCCTTCCGCGAGAACTTGTTCAGCGAGGCGGGTGTGTCACACGACGAGCTGGACCTGGTGCAGCTGTATGACGACTACCCCATCATGGTTTCGATCCAGTTGGAAGACCTGGGCTTTTGCAAGAAGGGAGAGGTCGGGGCTTTTCTGGAACGCCATTCCTTGACCTTCGACGGGAGCTTTCCGCTCAACACCAGCGGCGGCCAGCTGTCCTGCGCTGCAACCGCCGGCGGCGGCGGCCTGATTGGCGTGCTGGAGACGGTGTGCCAGCTGCGTGGCGAAGCCGGCGAGCGCCAAGTCAAGGATGCGCGCACCGGGCTGATCAGCGGGTTCGGCATGGTGTCGTACGGCCACGGCCTCTCGGCCAGCGCATTGATTCTTCAGAAAGCGGAGGCGTAAATGGAATTTCCTATGCCGACCGAGGATTCGGTCAACCGTGCCATGTTGCAGGCGTGGCGCACGCGCGGACAGCTGATGCTGCAGCACTGCAGGAAGTGTGCGGCCGTGACCTACTACCCGCGCAAGCGCTGCCCTTCGTGCTGGTCAGATGCGCTGGACAACCAGCCGTCGGGCGGCCAGGGGACCGTGATCAGCTATTCGGTTGTTCACCGCGGCGTTGACGAGGCGTTCCGGCAGCTGGGCGCCACCGTGACGCTGGCATCGGTGAAGACCGACGAAGGCCCTCAGATCATCACGCTCATCGTCGGGGACGACCGTGGCGAGGTCGCGATCGGGGGCCGGGTGAAGCTCGCGCAAGGCGCCGACCCCCAGCGCTATCCGTTGCCGGTCTATGCGCTCGCTGACGAAGCAGGAGGGGTGCCATGACGCCCTTCCTCGCACGGCGCCTGATCACCGCGGCATTCCTGCTGCTGGGCGTCTCCGTGATCGGCTTCCTGATCCTGACGCTGGCGCCCGGCGGGCCGCTCTCGATCCTGGCCGCGACCGGCGACATGTCGCAGGAAGATCTGCATCGGCTCGCGGTCCAGATGGGACTGGACGATCCGCTGCCGGTGCAGTACCTGCGCTGGCTGGGCCACCTGCTTCAGGGCGACTGGGGCCGGTCTTACCGCGACCAGTTGCCGGTGCTGGAGATCATCGCATCGCGGCTGGGCAACACGCTGCTGCTGATGCTGACGTCGACGGCCATCGCGGTGGTCGTGGGCACCTGGATCGGCGTGATCAGCGGGATCAGCCGAGGCGGCAAGTTCGACATGGTCACGTCGGTGGTGTTCGTGACGCTGCTGTCGATTCCCACCTTCTGGCTGGGCCTGGTCGCCATCTACCTGTTCTCCGTCCAGCTCGGATGGTTGCCGGCGGGAAATCGCGAGACGCCGGGCGACGGGTCTTTCACGGACATGGTTGTGCACCTGCTGATGCCTGCCCTGGTCCTGGCCTTGGTCCATGTGGCGGTGTGGAGCCGGTACATGCGCGCTGCAGTCATCGACGCGATCTCACAGGATTACATCCGCACGGCGCGCTCGAAGGGCATGTCGGAAGCGCAGGTGCTTTGGCGGCACGTGCTTCCCAATTCGCTGCTTCCGATGATTTCGATTGCAGGCATGCACATTCCTGCGCAGCTGGGCGGCGCCCTGGTCACGGAAACCGTGTTCACCTGGCCGGGCATGGGACGGCTGTTCATGGATTCGCTCAACTACCGTGACTATCCCGTGGTGCTCGGCGTCCTGATGCTCACGGCCATCCTGACGCTGCTGGGCAGCCTGATTGCGGACATCTGCTACGCGGTGGCCGACCCCCGGGTGCGTCCCGCCTAAGCCTCCAGGAGTCCCCATGAAATCTCTTGCTACCACCGCCGGCGGCCTGGCCGGGTCCGCGGCCGTTCGCAAACCTTCGCGCGCGCTGTGCGCGGCAATCTTCATCATCGCGATGATCGCCGTGTGCGTGTTCGTTCCGCTGCTGCTGCCCTGGACCGACACGCAGGTCGACATCGTCAACCGTCATCTGCCGCCGGGCTGGGGCGTTCATCCCGCCGGGACCGACGAGCTGGGCCGCGACATGCTCGCACGGCTCATGGTGGCCGGGCGCATCTCGCTGTCCCTGGGGGTGGCGGCCATGGCCATGAGCATGTGCATCGGCGTGAGCCTGGGCCTGCTGGCGGGCTTCTATGGCGGCAGGATCGGCAACGCGATCATGCGGATGGTCGACGTCGCGCTGTGCTTTCCGAACGTCTTCCTGATGCTCACGCTGTCAGCCTTGCTGCAGCCCAGCGTCGTCACCCTGATCGTGCTGATCGCGTGCACGTCCTGGATGGAGATCGCGCGCGTCGTGCAGGCACAGGTTGCCTCGCTCAAGGAGCGCGAGTTCGCACTCGCGGCCACCTCGGTGGGCTGCAGCGACGCGCATCTGATCTTCAAGGTGCTGCTGCCCAACACCATGCCCACCATCCTGGTGGCCGCGACGCTGAACGTGGCGCACGCGATCCTTGCCGAGAGCTACGTCAGTTTCCTGGGCTATGGCGTGCAGCCGCCCACGCCCAGCTGGGGAAACATGCTCAACCAAGCGCAAGGCTACCTGGACTCCGCGCCGTGGATGGCCATCCTGCCCGGCGCCCTCATCACGCTCACCGTGCTGAGCTTTCACTTCCTCGGGGAAGGCGTGCTCGACCTGTTTGACGTGCGGTCGCGCAAGCGCTGACCGACCCTTTCCAACCCGCATCGATTCCGAGAGGATTTCAAATGAATGCATCCATAGACAACGTGCTTCGCTATCCCGAAGTCAGGCAGAAGGTTTCTGTCGAAGAGTGGGAGCAGCGTGTCAACCTGGCCGCCGCGTTTCGCCTGTGCGCGAAGTACAAGATGACCGACCTCATCTACGCGCACCTGTCGGCCAAGATCCCCGGCAAGCCGCGCCAGTACCTGATCAATGCCTACGGCCTGTTGTTCGACGAGGTCACGGCCTCCAACCTTGTGACGGTCGACTTCGACGACAAGATCGTGCACGACCCCACCGGCCTGGGCGTGAACCCCTCGGGCTACGTGGTGCACGGCGGCCTGCACAAGGCCCGCGCCGACGTGCAATGCGTGATGCATGTGCACACCATGGCTGGCGGCGCCGTCTCGGCGCAGTCGCATGGCCTGCTCAACCTCACCCAGCATGCGATGCGGTTCCACAACCGTGTGGCCTACAACGATTTCGGTGGCACGGCGACGAACAACGAGGAGGCCGTGCGCCTGGCCCGCGACCTGGGCCGGCACAAGGTCATGATCCTGCGCAACCACGGGCTGCTGACCTGCGGCGACCAGGTGCGCGAGGCCTTCGAGCTGATGCACTACCTCGAGTCGGCGTGCCAGATGCAGATCGGCGCGCTGCCCGGCGGCAAGGTCTTCATCTGCGACGACGAGACCGCCGAGAAGGTGGCGTCGCATTTCGACAAGCCCAACCGGGTGGGCCCGACGAAAGACTGGCCCGCGCTGCTTCGCATGCTCGACCGGATCGACCCGAGCTTTCGCGATTGAGGAGCCAGGTGGACCAGATCAACCTACGAGACATGCAGGCGCTTGCCAAAAAGCGCCTGCCCCGCCTGCTCTACGACTATCTGGACGGTGGCACGCACGACGAGCTCACGCTGAATGGGAACATCGGTGATTTCGAGCGCTTGAAGTTCATTCCGCCGGTCCTGGCCGATGTGAGCCAGGTGGATCTGAGCACCACGATCTTCGGCGAGCGCCTTTCGATGCCCCTGATCCTGGGGCCGGTCGGATCGCTGGGCGTGCTGTCACGCCGCGGCGACATCGCGACGGCACGCGCAGCGGAGGCCTGCGGGATCACCTCCTGCCTGTCCACGACCGCGGTGGCTTCCGTCGAGGAGGTGTGCGCGGCGCGCAAGGAGCCGATCTGGTTCCAGTTGTACGTGATGAAGGAGCCGGGCCACCACGACCAACTGATCCAGCGTGCCAAGGCTGCCAGGTGCAAGGCGCTCGTGTTCACGGTGGACTCGGCCGTCTCGGCGCAGCGCGACCGCGACCTTCGCCACGGCTACAGCTACACGGGCAAGGTGAGGCCCTCGAATCTGCTGGACATGCTCACGCGTGTCGCCTGGATCCGTGACGTGCTGTTCGGGCCGCGCCTGAGCTTCGGCAGCATGCCCGGCGGCAAGAGCAACTACAAGCGGATCATGGCCAAGGCCGGCGGCGGACTGATCGCCAAGGATGTGACCTGGGACACGTTCCGGGAAATTCGCGCCAAGTGGGACGGGCCGCTGGTGATCAAGGGCGTGATGACGCCCCAGGATGCGCTCAAGGCGCTCGGCTACGGCGCCGACGGGATCGTTGTGTCCAACCACGGCGGTCGCCAGCTGGACAGCGCGATTTCCTCCATCATGGCGCTGGGACCGATCGTGGATGCGGTCAACGATCGGGCCGTCGTGATGATGGACGGCGGCATCCGCCGCGGCCAGCACGTGGTCAAGGCATTGGCCATGGGCGCGAAGGCATGCCTGATCGGCCGGGGCTATGCCTACGGGCTGGCGGCGCGCGGGCAGGCGGGTGTGGAGCAGAGCATCGAGATGTTGCGCAAGGAGATGGCGATGACCATGGGCATGCTGGGCTGCCGCGAGGTCGGGGAGTTGCGGCGCGAGCTGCTGCACGACGGGCAGTGGACGTTCTAGCGAGGGAAGGCTGGTAGTGCAATGCACTTCCGGGGAACGGCATGCAATCTCTGGATGCAATAATGCCGCCCATGGTTCAGAAGGCACAACAACCCAGCGCGGCTGCCGACAGCCCCTTGATGGTCAATTCGGTCCAGAAGGCCTTCCGGGTGCTGACCGCGTTCAGCCGGACCGAGCCGCGCCTGACGCTCACCCAGATCGTCGACAAGCTGGGGATCGACAAGAGCACGGCGCAGCGCTTCACCCACACCCTGCTGGTCATGGGCTACCTGGACAAGGATCCGGTGACCAAGATGCTGAGTGTGACGGTGAAGCTGGTGGACCTGGCGCACGTCTACCTCTCGAGCAACCCCCTGATCGCCGCGGCGATGCCCTACCTGATCCACCTGAACGGGGAGACGGGCGAGACGGTCAACCTGACCGTGCTGGACGGCGCCGAGGTGGTGTTCGTCTCCCGCATGGTCGGCAGCCACCTGTTGTCCACCGGCGTGGTGCTCGGCACGCGCCTGCCGGCCTATGCGACAGCCAGCGGCCTGGCGATGATGTCCATGCTGCCCGACCCGGAGATCAAGCGCCTGATCAAGGCCAGCGACCTGCGCGCCTTCACGCCGAAAACGGTCTACGAGCCCGCGAAGATCATGGAGCGGTTGAAGACCGCGCATTCAAAGGGCTACGCGCTCAGCGTGTCCGACTACTTCGCGAACGACATCTCCCTGGGTGCGCCCATCCTGTCGCGCAACGGGCTCGTCCAAGGCGGCATCTCGCTGTCGGTCTCCGGCGACCGCTACACGGCCAAGGAAGCCGAGGCCAAGTTCGCCAAGGTGGTGTCGGCGGCGGCCAAGTCGGTGCTGGTCTGACTGCGGCTGCGGCGCCCCGCCGGAGCGCCCGACAGAGCATCCATCAGGCTATCTGAGCGTCTTCTCGGCGATCGGGCTCCAGCGCGCGTACTCTGCCTTGACGAAGGCATCGAACTGCGCCGCGGCCATGGGCGTGTAGGACGCGCCGTTGGCCTCGACCTGGGCCTTGAACGCCGGGTCGTCGCGCGGGTCGTTCAACGCATCGGACAGCTTGCGGAGGATCTGCGGGGCGGTTCCCCTGGGCGCGAACAGGCCCGTCCACGACAGCGCTTCGAACCCCGCGAAGCCCGGCGTCTCCGCGATGGTGGGCACGTTCGGGAACTGCGGCAGGCGCGTCGCGGTGGACACGGCCAGCAGACGCAAGCGCCCTGACTTGATCAGGGGCGTGACCGAGGAAAGGATGTCCATCATGAAGTCCACCCGGCCGGCCACGAGGTCCAGATGCGCGGGAGAGCTGCCTTTGTAGGGCACGTGCTCGAGCTTCAAATGGGCCATGGCGCCGAACATCTCCACGGCCAGGTGGGTGGTGGAGCCTGCGCCGCCTGAGGCATAGACCAATCCGCCCTTGCGCGTGCGTGCGGCTTCCACCAACTGGGCGACGGTGGAGATCGGCGAACTCGCGGAGACGACAAGCGCATGAGGCGCGCTGGAGAGCAGCGCGACGGGCGCGAGTTCTTTCATGGGATCGAGCTTCAGTTCCGGAAAGAGCGTCTTTGCGGAAATCTGCGTGCCCACGCCGCCGGCGGCCAAGGTATACCCATCAGGCTGCGAGCGCGCCACCATGAGCGTGCCCAACCCGCCTCCTGCCCCGGGGCGGTTCTCGACGATCACATGGGCCGAAAGGCGCTCGGCGATGCGCTGCGCCATCTGCCGTCCGGCGGCATCGGTGCCGCCGCCCGCCGGGTAGGCGACCACGATATGGATGGGCCTGTCGGGGAAGGGCGCACCCTGTGCGAATCCTCGCGGGGCGACACAGAGGGCGGCCGCCGCGGCCACGGCATTGAAAGACCGACGAGAAAGCAGAAGTGTCATTGGGTGACCGGGCGCCCGTCGTGCAGGCGCACAAACGCTCCAAAAATCTAGCATTGATGCGCAGCGCGCACAAGAAAGCCGGCATCGCAGTCCACCCGCAGGCACTGCGCATCTCCGAGTTGGATCTGCGCGCCTTGTGCGGATCGATGGTCACAAATATACTGCATAGCACTCCCAAATATTGAAATTCAATACTTCGAATGTCTACTGCCGACTTCCTCCTCCATCTGACCGACACGGACATCAACCGCCTGGACCTGGATGTTCGAAGTGTCCGGGGCGCCATTCACAAGGCTTTTCTGGCCTACAGCAAGGGCGAATTGCAGACACAGCCCAAGACATCCATTGCCATCGGGCCGGGACATGCGTTCCAGAGCCTGGTCGCTGTCGATGCCCATCGCGGGTTCGCGGCCCTCAAGTGGGTGGGCATGGTGCCCCCCGGGGGGGCTGCGGCCGTGAACATCAACGCGAGCATCCTCCTGTCGGACACGGCAAGCGGGCAACTGCGCTGCCTGCTGGATGGCCGGCGTGCCACCGCACTGCGCACGGCCGGCATGACCGCAGTGGCCGCGCAGCACCTGGCGCGCGAGGACAGCACGAGCATCGGATTGGTGGGCGCGGGTGTGCAGGCCGAAAGCCACCTGGTTGCGCTCAAAGACCTGCTGCCGGCGCTGCGAACCGTCTACATCCACAGCGGCACCTCACCCACGGGCGAGCGGCTGGCCGAGCGCGCTCGCGCACTCGGCTTCGAGGCCACGGTCACCGGCGCACGGGAGACCCTCTCGCAAAGCGACGTCGTCGTCACCACGGTGCCGATCGGCCCTGGCTTCGAGCCGTTCCTGGAGGCGTCGTGGATCCGGCCTGGCGCCTTCGTCGCCGCGGTCGATCTGGCCCGCTCGTGGAAGCACGAAGGATTGCGCGATGTTGACCTGACGGTGGTCGACGAAGAGGCGATGAAGCACTACGCCAAGCCGGGCAACCTCGTTCCCGCCCTGGACCATGCCGATGCGACCTTGGCAGACCTGGTGGGTCAGCGCCATGCCGGGCGCGAGGACGACCGGCAGCGGGTCATGCTGTTCAGCAGCGGCTCGGCGGTCGCCGACCTGGCCATTGCGATACTGATCTACGAACGCGCCGTTTTCGCCGGCATCGGCACCCGGCTCGACGCTTGAAAGGCGGCGCGGCCGCTGCGGCCGGCGAGGGCTGCGAACGTCGACTCCAGCCCTGCGTCCTCCGCGCCATCGCCAAGGCCGCGCCCCGGCCCGAGCGGCTGACCGGCTCCCCCCCGCAGTAGCGCCTGGCGCGAAGCACGCGATGCCGTGCTGTGCGCACTGTTGCGCTGTTGCGCGCACCCGGCGACGCAGCCACGCACTTCTGTCGGGGCGCCGAACCCCGCCGGCGCGCACGTGTGCGCCGTGCTTCGTGTCTTCCGTTGAGCTTCACGGGGCGTGGAACTCTTTCCCCGTTTGGAGTCAACGACTTACGCGCGGATCAATCATTGAGGACGGAGCCGCTGTTTCACTCAAAATGGAATTCCCCGGGCTTTGCCTCACTGATTTTGGAATTCAACGGCTAAATTGCTGCGTCCGCCGGCGCTAGTCACTGCGGCGCGACGCCAAAAGACCGCCATCCGCCAACATCAGTCGTTCACTGTCCATTCCCGATGAAGATGAGCCGTGTGGAGAAGATGTTCTCCCTGCGGCGCCATCGGTCAACTGCTATGGCGCTCAGAAGCGCAGTTTGTTCACAAGCGAGCATGCACAGCATCATGTGGATTGGGGCCGACTTCAATGCTTCTGCTGCTCCATGTCGAAAGGCGTGATGGAGCGAAGGCGGTCGAACCGCAGTTCAACCTCGCCACACCACCCGAGGATCAGCGTGATCATGCGACGCACCCCCTGTCCATCCTTCACCCGTCCCACAAGGTCGATCGGCGTCTGTTTCCCGAACGCCAGGCCGAGCTGGACCAGTTGCTGATGGATCACCGAGGCCTGGCCCGTCACGGCTCCGACATCCCAGCTGTCCCGTGCGCTCACCACAATCCGGCTGAGCTGAGCTAGCGGCTCGCGGACAACGTTGCGCTGCAGCAAAGTGGACGTGCGGATCTCAATGTAGGGCTCGCCGCTTTGCGGATCCACGAAAAAGCGCGTTTCGCGCAGCCGCCCGCCAAACCAGCGCATCCGCATCAGCTTGCACCCCAGCCAGCACATGAAGGCGCCTGTGGCGACCACAGCCAACGTCAGGGCGACAAACAGCGGCCAGTGGTACCAGGCATCGAACGGCTGGTGCGCAAGCGCAACAACCATCATCGGCATGACCAAGAGCATCGCCAGCCCCATGAGCAGGACGCCCAGGCCCAGGAGCCACCACATGAACCGACTGAAGCGGACGTGGCGCGGAAAAAGCCGCAGCTCGGTTCCCCGGGGCTCGCAGGTGTAGCCCGCCTCGAACAGGAGGCGGTCCGGTGCAAGCACGCTTGCCAGCATTGCAACCAGGCCAAGCACACCCAGTGGCAGAGCGGCCCAGACGGTCAGTGTTTCCGCGACGAGAGAAAGATCCTTAATCATGGGTGGGCTTGTCGTTGCTTTGGCTTGTGGTGCACAGGAGCACTTTGGCGCGTGCAGCATACCCAAGACGGGTGGGCTGGCCGTCGGTGCCTTGTGGAGCTGGGGACGGGGGGCGCTTGCGCGAGTCGCTTTGTGCCGGGCCTACGACCCGGCAACGCTGTTCACCAATGAGTTCCTCGACCCGGCCGTGCGGATGTCGGGGAACTGAGGCCACCCGCCACGGCAGGCTGCCGTGGAAAACCCCCCGCCGCTATTCGTAGTGCAGCGTTCCCAGCTGCACGCGGCGCGGCGGACCATCGTGCCGAGAGGGCGCCTCGTCCTCCAAGTCGGCAGCCGCTTCTTCGAGCGCGCTCCCAACGTCTTCGAACGCCGGCAGCAGTGCCGAGCGGATGCGGCGCAGCGCCTTTGCATCGCACACGTCGGCCAGGGCGCTGACGGCCGTGGACCGAACATGCGGGTCGTTGTCCTCGAGGCTGGCCACCAGATGCGACAGCACTTTCGATGGGGTCAAGAAGCTCAGCGCCCACACGGCCCGCCGGCGGACAGGCGCCCACCCGTCGTCCAGCAGCGCCGCCAGCGGCGCGATGGCCCGATCATCCGCAAGGGCCGCCAGCGCCAGCGCCGCCTCGCCGCGCACATCCTCGTCGTCGTCGCCAAGGAGCGCCAGCAATGGCGTCATTGCACGCGGATCGGGTCGCTCGCCCAGCGCCTGCGCGGCCGCCGCACGGACACGGCCACTCCTGTCCTGGACCAGTCCGATCAGCACGGGCAACGCGTCGGCGCCCCCTCGGCGCGCGAGGGCCTTCGCCAAGTCGCACTTGGCAAAGGGGTCGCCATCGGGGGCGGCCAGGCAGGCCAGCACTTCGGGAGGTATCGGCCCGTCTTTCGGCAGCACCAGGAACCTTGCGGCCGTTCTTTGCACGTCGGTATCTGAATGGGCCAACCCCTCCAGAAGCAGCTTCTCGCCGGCGATGGGGTCGATCCTGGCGATGGCTTCCAATGCCGTTTCGAGGGGCACCTCTTTGTCGTCCTGCGCGGCCTGAATCAAGAAAGGCAGCGCACGCGGATCCTTCAGGCTGCCCAGCCCGCTTCTGGCCGCTTCCCTCACGCTGCACTCGGTGTCCTTCAATGCGGCGCACAGCGGTTCCAGGGCCAGGCTGCTGTCGGGGACTTCCGGGTCCACGAGCGCGTCCAGCCCTTGCGCCGCGGCTTCCCGGGTCTCGGCGTCGGCGTCTTGCAATGCCACGCACAGCGTCGGCAGCGCGGCGAAGTCCTGGGTGTTGCCGAGCGCGCGCACTATCTCCGAGCGAACTTCGGAAGAGGTGAGCTCGTCGTTGAATGCGTCGATCAAATGGGCTGTCGCGCCGGCATGCCTGAGGTTGCCCAGCGCGGAAGCCGCGCCGCCTCGCACCTCCGCGTCAGAGTCGCTGCGCAGCAGCTCCGCCAGAGCGTCGACGGCTTGCCAAGCATCGAGTGTTCCCAAGGCGCCGATGGCTTCCTTGCGCACGTCTGCAGCCTGGTCAGCCAGCAGCGCCACCAGCGCGGGAACCGCTTCGGCGGATGAATACCGCAAGGCCCGCGCCGCGCTTTCCCGCACGCCCGCCGACGCGTCGGACAAGGCTCGAACCAACGCCGTGACGATCGCCGGCGTCTCGCTGGTTTGATGCTCGCCCAAGGCGCAGGCAACGGCGCTTCGCACGACCGGGCTTTCGTCGTCGAGTGCTTGGATCAAGTCGTCGATCGCGCCCTCGGGCTTCGATTGCTCCAGGGCCAGAACCGCGCACGCCCGGACCTCCGGTGCCGGGTCGTGATGCAGGCAGCGAGTCACCGCCGCGAGTGCATCGTTCGTCATGTGCGACCCGAGCGCAAGGACCGCCTCCTTGCGCACGTCGGGGCTCGCATCGCTCAGGGCTGCGAGAAGGGTAGGAGGGGCTGGTTCGATGTCTGTCATGCCAAAAAGTGGTTGCTCGAATTTCCGCTTCGCGAACGCTGCGTGGAGTATCAGGCCTTCGCCAACAACAGCATCAAGCCGCTGAACAGCCGGGCGACATCGTCGTTGCAAGGTGCGCTGTGCGCCAGGCGCACGTTCATCGCAAAGCCGTCGAAAGCCATGAGGACGAGGTTGGCCAGCATGTCGCTCTGTGCCACCGGGATGTCGAGGCATTCCCCCGATACATCCTGCCACACGGGCCTGGAAGAACTGCCGCAGTTCCGGGCTGTAGTCGCCATTGCCGCTGCTGGAGGAGACCGCCTGCATCACATTGTTCGTGAAGCCGTTGTTCTCGCGGGGCAGGGCGACCCGGTGGTCCACCGTGATGTCGGTCGCCACGCCGTCGTGCCGCACGCGCTTGAAGGCGGCCACCAGGTCCGCTTCGCTCTCCAGTTCGCAGGCCAAGTGATTGAGCCCGGCGTGCAGGCCGATGCTGCCGGGCAACTGCAGCAGGCCGTCCTCTCCATAGCGGTCGACACCGTTGGTCTTCTGGATCATGCCCAGGTCGTGCGGCGTATGCCCGGTGCCGAGGAAGGTGGCGACGAGGTCCGGCTCGGTGAAGTCCACCTTCAGTCCGCACACGTCGCGCTGGTGCTGCGCTCAAAGTTGTCCCAGGCGCGAAGGATATTCATTTCGGCCTCCAGCTGCTGTTTGACTGATTCGTCGCGCGGGCGCCCTGTGTAGGCACGTCGCATGCCCTCAGCCGTGCGCGGCATGTTGGCGGGTCGGGTGATGGTCCAAGGGTTGGACGGAAGATCCGGATTCATGAATCGATTGCCTGCGCTTCTGGGGCCACGGGTCGCGGGTTAACATCCCGGCCCCGATGCCCAAGACCTGCACCTCGGCTCCGACGCCGGCGGCAGCAGCGCTGCAGTGATTTACACGCTGATCGGCTCCGCCAAGCTCAACGTCGCCAACCGCGAGGGGGTGCTTTCGCGGTGCCGTCCCCGCTGCGGGCGGCAGCCGGACAGTGGCTGATGCCCTGCGCTTCTTCTTACGTGACATCTTCCGAAAGTCGGACTTTCGCCCTGGCCAGTTGCCAATACTCAAGCGTGGCCTTGCTGGACTTCCGTTCGCGCAGCACTGGCGGGCACAGGGCGGTGCTCAGCGAGCGAGGCTCAGCGCGAAAGGCTTGAACCCGTACCGCCGCAGCACGTGCGGCACCATCAGCATCAGGGCCTCGGTGGCGCGCGCGCTCGCAATGTCGCCCAGGTCAACAATCCAGTCGGCCGGCCAGCCCAGGTCACCGAGCAGCGCGACCACGGTCGCCTTCGCGCCTTCGTCGTTCCCCGAGACAAACACGCTCGCAGGCACCGACAGACTGCGTGGGTCGGCCATCACGCTGAACAGCATGGTGTTCAGCGTCTTCACGACGCGCGTGCCGGGCAATGCCTGCTGGAGGCGCTCGCCGAGGCTGCCCTCGGTGTAGAGCAGCCCGGCCGGCATGCCGTCGGCGCCGCGCGCCGAGGCGTTCGAGATGTCGATGAGGATCTTTTCTTCGAGCTCGGCGCGCAGCTCAGTCAGACGCGCGAGCGCGCTGTCGCCCGGTGTCGCGTTGACGACGATCTGCGCGCCGCCAGCGGCCGCGCGGGTGTCCATGTGGCGCACCGCAGGTCCGCTCCACTTTGCGGCGGCTGCGACCGGGTCGCGCGAGCCGATGGCGATGTCATGGCCGCTTGCGGCGAGCTTGCCCGCGAGTGCGCCGGCGACGCGGCCCGAGCCGAGGATGGAGATGTGGTTCATGGATTTCCGTTGAGCGTGGAATGACAGAAGGTGAAAGGTATGGGAGCGAGCCTCAGGCGACGACGGAAAGCGCTTGCACGGCCTCGCGCTGCAGCCCCGGCGCGGCGGCCAGGAAGTCCTCACTGTCCAGGCGCCAGGGCTTTCCGCGCAGGTCGCTGACCGCGCCGCCGGCTTCCTCGACAAGCAGGGCGCCCGCCACCAGGCCCGAGCGCACATTGCTGTGCTGCCAGAACGCATCCATCTGCCCACCGGCCACCATCGCCAGCTGGAAGGTCGCGGGCACTGTCACGCGCACCACCAGGGCTGCTTCCAGCATCGCGGTGACCGATTGGCCGATGCGGCGGTAGGTGTCGCTGCTTTCGCCGGGGCGCGCCTGGCCGGTGGCCACCATGGCGCTGCGCAACTCGGTCTTGGCCGATGGGCGAAGCGGCACGCCGTCGACGAAGGCGCCGCCGCCGCGCACGGCGGTGTAGGTTCGCCCGGTGAGTGGCACATGCGCGACGGTCAGCACCGGAACGTTGTCGCGGACCAGCGTGGCCGTCACCCCCCAGTCCGGCTGGCCGTGCACATGGTTGATGTTGCCTTCGACCGGATCGGTGATCCACCACTCGCCCGGCGGCAGGGCTCCGCCTTCGAGTTCGTCCTCGACCCAGCCTGCGCCGGGCCGTGCAACCCGAAGCGCATCGCGCAGGCAGTCCAGCGATGCAGAGTCGTTGGCGTGGATGGCCGTCACGACGTCGTCGAACGTGGCGAGCGGCGCGGTGTGGCCGAAGCGCTCGAGCAACCGGGCGCCGGCCGCATGAACGGCGGCGATGACCGCGGGCAGCAGCAGGTGGTCGGTCGTCGGGGAAGTGGTTTCTGCGGGCATCGAAGCTCCCTGCTTGTTCAATGCGGCGGACCATATCAGTTAACCTCAAGTGCATCTTTGGTAAGAATGGAGTTACCTGAATGCAACTGGATCTAAACCTCTTGAGTGCACTCGATGCCCTGCTCGAAGAGGGCAGCGTGGCCGGCGCGGCGGCGCGCATGCATGTGTCGGCACCGGCCATGAGCCGCACGCTCGGGCGCCTCCGCCGTGCCACCGGCGACCAGATCCTGGTGCGTACCGGCTGGACCATGACGCCCACACCGCATGCGATTGCAGTTCGCAGCGAGGTGCATGCCCTGGTGCAACAGGCAAACGCCGTGCTCTCACCGCAGCGCCCGTTGGATCTGGAGCAACTCGAACGCACCTTCACGCTGCAGTGCCATGACGCCATCGGCACGGCGATCGGCCCCGCGCTGCTGGCCATCGTGCAGGCCCAGGCACCGGGCGTGGCGCTGCGCCTGCTGGCCGAAGCCGCCACCGACACCAACGACCTGCGCCACGGCCAGGTCGATCTGGAGATCGGTGCGGCCGCGCCGTCTCAGCCCGAAATCCGCCACGAGACCATCGGCGAGGACCGCTTGGTGCTCGCCGTGCGCAGCGGTCATCCGTTGGCGAGCGGCAAGGCCGACCTTGCGCGCTATGCACGTGCACAGCACCTGACGGTGTCGCGCCGCGGTCGTCTCAGTGATCCGGTCGACAAGGCGCTGGCCGCGCTGGGCCTGCGCCGGCGCGTGGTCGCTTCGGCGCCCACGAGCACGGCTGCCCTGCTGCTCGTGCGGCAGAGCGATCTGGTCGTGGTCGTGCCCGAGCAGATGTGCCGTTCGGCTGTCATTGCACTGGGGCTGCAGACCTTGCCCCTGCCGCTCAAGATGACTGCGGTGCCCGTGCACCAGGCGTGGCACCAGCGCTACGACACCGACAACGCGCACAGCTGGTTGCGCGCGCAGGTGCGCGAGGCCACGCGCACGGTGTTCGACGCAGACCACCCTGCGCGCAGCGGGGTGCGCAAGCCACGCGCCCCACGTACCTCCTGAGGGGCGCTGGATGCGGGTCCCCTTGAGGAAATGCAGGTACAGGAGCGCCTGACATCGGGGCGTCATGGCGATCGCGTCGAGATTGTTCTTGGGCTGGTATCCCAATGCGGTTGGCCATTCGCCTGCAGCGCGCACGTCTAACCGCCGTGGGCGTTGGCAGGGCGCCAGGTCAACTTAAAACAGATTTTGCTGCGCGTCCGATCACTTGACTATCGGCGCATTCGCTCGCGGCCAAATGTCATGGCCTCGAACACGCCATCCCTTCGAATCCAAGCATGAAGCAGTGCGGCGGCGAGGTGCAGCAAAAACAACGCGAACAAAATGAAGGCAAGCGCCCTGTGGGCGGCCCACAGCATGCTGTGCAACTCGGCGCTGGGTGGAGCGATCGAGGGCAGCCGAATTCCGGCTAAGAAGACGGGATAGTCCGCGGCTGACAACATGGACCAACCCAGCAGCGGCATCGCGATCATCAGCACATAAAACGCCACATGCGACAACCTTGCCGCAAGCTTCATCGGCTCGCTCATGCTCGCCGGCAACGCCGGTGCCCCACTGCGCCAGCGCACGGCGAGACGCAGCAGCGACAACACAAGGATCACAACGCCCAGCGGCTTGTGGATGCTCACCAAAACCAGATATGCGCTATCGACGGTGGACATCATGCCCACACCGATGAACAGCATTGCGAGTATGCCAACCGCCATGGCCCAGTGGAGCACACGTTGCAAAACGGAAAATTTCATGCTGGGACGGCTCATGGCTTGCCTTCGGTCTGCGTACGCGGATAGTGTTCCGACTCAGCAGTGCGGCGGTCATAGGACACGGCATATGCAGCCGATCGCGCTGCCGGGAACGGATCGTCGGAGGTGTGAATTCCCTCCGGCAGCACAGTGGGGTCGAAATTGATGTCGCGACATGCTCCGTCGGCCTCGGGAACGATCTTTGTGACCACCAGCATGCCCGCATCTATCTGACGACGATCTTCGGGCCAGACCTGAGTCGGATCAGCGGTGGGATCGCCCGGATTGGCAAGGATCAGGACCAGCTTCCATTTCTGGGGTGCGGCAGCGGTCCGTTCGGTAATTTCCTTGAAGAGGAAGTCAGGGTCACGCTTCTTCAATTCTTCCGGGGGCACCGGCACCGCGGCCGCCGTGGGAATGAACGACCACCGAACAACCTGAGTACGACCCTGCGCGTTCGTAAACACGAAGCTGTTGAGGCTGTTGAAGCGATCCTCCGCGTAGGATTCCGCATATGGAGCCGTGCCTGCCCATGCCCCGAATGCGCGCAACGCTGGGTGACTTGCCGCGAATTGCTTGGCCGCAGCAGGATCCTGTTTGTTCGCAGTAGCCCGCTGAAGCGCGTAGAAATCACTGGGCGTGGCGACTGGAAAAAGCGGCGCATTGATCATTGCGGTGCGCCACTCCTGGCCATCTGCCGCCTGTATCCGCAGGCTCAGGCCACGCACACGGCCGGTGCCATCCGCCATGGACGGAATCGGGCCGGCGAGATTGAATCGCCCGGTGACGGGATAGGTGCCGACCTTGAACAAGGGCGCCCGAGAAATGGCAACAGCCTCGCCATTGGCCTCAAAACTTCCGGCAAAGCAGATGCCTTTTGCATGGTTGCGCCGGTATCCCTTGATGGGTCCGCCAGCAGGAGCGAGCGAGTCAACCATCTTTGTTGGTGTCAGACGCGCAGGCGTCAACCACCCGGCCGCATAGGCGAAAGCGCAAGAAGCAGCCATGACCAAAATGATGATCGCTGCAAGGCGAACGCTGATCGGCATAGCCGACGCTGTTCGGCCCCAGACCGGAATGGCCAGTCCACCGACGATGGCCCCGAGACCTATGCCGGCGTTTGCGGCCGACACGTTCAGCGTACCGGCCAGGGCCTTGGCATGAGAGGCCGCCTTCATCACACGGATCTGGCAGACCGGATACAGCGCCGTGTTGGCGACGCCCCAGATCGCCAGTGCAAGGCAGAGCCAGAACCGATCCGATGCAAAGTCCATGCTCGCAGCCATGCCGATGGCCAGCAACATGCTGAAAAGTGCGGTCGCACCGAGCGGACGGCTGTCCACCCACCGGCCGCCCAACCAGTTGCCGAACAGGCCGACCGCTCCAAAGCCCATCAGCCACCAGCCAACTTGAGCTTTTGGCACGAGGGCGGCATTTTCCAGTGTGTCGGCGAGGTAGGTATATGCGGTGAACATCGCAGTGAAAACCAGCACCGAGAGTGCCACGTTGGCAACGAATACCGGATCGCGCAGGATGCGCAGTTGTTCGCTGATGCGCAGACGTTGCTGCGAGCGCACGGAAGGCATCCAAGAATGTGGCCATGAACCCCTGACCGGTGGTTCCTCTTGCAAAAACAGCAACGGGGGCGAAGAGAGAGTGTTCAGGACTCCGAATCCTTAGGCCCTCTCCGCTTCAATGCGTGAGGGTGGTGCCGGCTGAAATGATCGCGGGTGGCGGCCTCGACCGCCGGCAGGTTTTCATGAAGGCGTCGCAGCAGGTCCAGCAGCACCTTGCGCTCGGTCGCCGACAGGACCGACAAGAAAGCCCGCTCGCGTTCCATGGCGATGTCCCGGATTTGGTCGTGCACAGCGCGGCCGGCCGGCGTCAGCGTCGCGATGCGGGCGCGTCCGTCCTGAGGATCGAGACCGAGTTCGATGAAGCCGCGCGCTTGCATGGTTTTGAAGCAGCGGCTCATCGAGGCCTTGTCCATGCCGATGATGCCGCAGGCCTTCTGTGCCGAGATCGAGCCTTCGATCGCCAGCAGCACCAGCACCCGCCAGCTCTCGATGCCGACGTCGAAGGCGGCGAGGTAGGCCTGGGAGGCACCGCTCGACAGCTTGTTGGCGATCCAGGTGAGATAGGCGGGGGCGTAGTTGTCGAGATTGATCACATCATCTGCCGCGGCCTTCGAGGCGGTCTTTCGCGCGGATGGGGTCTTGGTACGAGGCATCGGAAGAGAACCAGAGTTGCTGTCGCCACTGTAGCTTCCCCCGCGGGCCGCAACGGGGTCGGCATTCACGATGGGACGCGCCGCGGACTCACCGCTGGGGCTGGCCGTGTTCTAGGATTCGATGGACTCTGCGACTGCCTGTTTCTTGAGCAGTTCGGCAACGATGCGCCTGGCGCGATTGGCTCCGGCATCGACGTGAATGTCGATCCAGTTCGCCTTGTCGCCGAACGCTCGGATGTTCCGGTACTGCGCCTCGATGACGGTGCGGTCTTCATCGAAGGTGAACGCCGTTTGCTGGACCACGGCGTCGATGTTCTCGGGCATGTCGGGATGCTTGGTGCTGGCCATGCTCCAGAAGTAGTGGCAGGTCTCGTCGGTCTCGGGCGTGATGCCGTGAAAGCCGCGCATGTGGAAGCCGCCGCGGTCGGGGTCATCGATGGCATCCGTGCCGGGCTCGACGGCGCCGGTCCAGATCCGCAGGTGCGTCACGTCGAATTCGATCTCCTGCCAGCGTTCGCACTTGTCGCCGAAGGGCCAGGCCGCGCGGTAGGTAGGCGGCGGCGCAGAGTCGGGCATCAGGCGCACGACCTTGACCTGCTCACCTTCGGAGCTTACCTTCATCGGCGCGTTCATGTGCAGCTTGGCGTCGCCCCCGATGGTCTGCAGATGAACGTAGCCCAGGTGGCTCAGATCGAGCAGGTTGTCGTGGATCAGCTGCCAGGGCGATTGGTAGTGGTAATTGCCGCTGCCGAACCTGTAGCGAGGGTCGTCGTGGAACGGGTAGTCCGGTGCCGTTCGCGTGGGCAGGGCAGCTTCGTCGCGGGGCATCCAGATCCAGATGATCTTGTTCTTCTCGACCACGTGATAGGCCTTCACTCTGGCCTTGGACGGAACGCGCTCTTGGCCAGGTATCTCGATGCACTGCCCGCTCGGTGCGTAGAGCAGGCCGTGGTAGCCGCACCGTACGCCGGCGCTTTCGACGGTTCCGCACGACAGCGGCAGCGAGCGATGGCAGCACCGGTCTTCCAATGCCGCGACTTGTCCTTCGCCGGTGCGAAACAGCACGACCTTCTGGTTGAGAAAGGTTCGTGCAATGGGCTTGTCGGTGAGTTCGGAAGAGAAGCCCGCCACGTACCACTGGTCGAGCGGAAAGCGGCGGGTGTCGGTGTTGTCGGCGGCGTTCTTGATGGGAATGTAGGTCGTGGTCATCGGGGTTCTCCTTGAAGGGGCGGGCGGATCAAAGGTCGAGCACCAGCAGCGGCGACAGTGCCCGCGAGCAGCAGGGCGTGAACTGGTCGTTGGCAGCGCGCTCGGCGTCGGTGAGAAAGCTGTCGCGGTGGTCGGGCGTGCCTTTCAGGACGCGGGTCAGGCACGTCCCGCACACGCCGGCTTCGCAGGACGTCGGCACTTCCACGCCATGCGCTACCAGCACCTCGATGACTGTCTTGCCGGCGGGCACCTGGCAGCTCAGGCCCGTGCTCGCCACGAGAATCTCGAAGCTGCCGTCCGTCGCCAGGGCCGTGGCCACGCCGGTGAAATACTCGCGGTGCAATTGGGTGTCCGGCCAGCCGAGGGCCCTGGCGGTTTCGAGGACGTGGTCCATGAAGCCATTCGGCCCGCACACGTACAGGTGCGTGTCGCCAGCGGGCTGCGACAGCACGCGCCGGGCGTCGAACTTCTGACCCGGCACGTCGTCGGCATGGAGGACGACGCGGCGCGCGAAAGCAGCGGACGCGAGCTCCTCGAGAAACGCCATGCGGCTTGCGCTGCGGCCGCAGTAGTGCATCTCGAAATCCCGGTCTTGCGCATGCAATGCGCGCGCCATGGCCAGGATGGGCGTCACGCCGATCCCGCCGGCCAGCAGCAGGCTGCGAGGCGCATCGACCAGGGGAAAGTGATTGCGGGGCTTGCTCACGCGCAGGACGTCACCGGCCTGAACGCTGTCGTGCATGCCGGCCGATCCGCCACGGGAGGCGGGCTCCCGCAGCACCGCGATCCGGTAGCGGCCGCGTTCGGCGGGATCGTTGCTCAGCGAGTACTGGCGAATCAAGCCGGGCGCCACATGCACATCGATGTGCGCCCCCGCCGAGAAGGCGGGCAAGACCTGGTCGTCCTGCGGCACGAGTTCGAAGCTGTACACGCCGTAGGCTTCTTCGACACGCCGGGCGACGCGCAGCATCAGTTCATTCGTCATGGTGTTCATCGCGTGGTTTGCGTTTTCAGTGCACGGCCATGCCGACCCAGCGCTCCAGCGTCTGGGAGTCGTCGAGCAGCGTCGAGGCGCTGCCGCTGTGGACGACAGCGCCGTGGTCCAGGATGAGCGCGCGTTCGGCGTAGCCGAGTGCCTCGTCGACCTGTTGCTCGACGATCACGACAGCGATACCGGTCTGCTCGCTCAGGTTGTGGAAGGCCTGCAACAGCTCCAGCCGGATCAGCGGCGCGAGGCCTTCGAGCGGTTCGTCCAGCAGCAGCAGCGAGGGCTGGCCCAGCAGTGCACGGGCGACCGAAAGCATCTGTTGTTCGCCGCCCGAGAGCTGGGCACCGCCATTGCGGCGGCGCTCGGCAAGCCGGGGAAACAGCGTGTAGGCCTCGTCCAGCGCGCTGCGCGAGCGCCGCTTGAGCCCGGCCAGCAGGTTCTCCTCGACGGTCAGCGACGGGAAAATATCGCGGGTCTGCGGCACGTAGCCCAGGCCGAGGGCTGCGCGCTGATGCGGTGCGAGTGTGGAGATGTCCTGGCCCCTGAACCTCACGCGGCCACTGCGCAGTGGCACCAGTCCCATGATGGCCCGCAGCGCGGTGGTCTTGCCGACCCCATTGCGCCCGACCATGGCCAGGCGCTCCCGGGTCGCCATCTCGAATGAAAGGCCATTGAGCACGGTCGTGGGGCCATAGCCGGCCACCACGTCCTCGAGTTTGAGCATCGGTTCGGGCATTTCAGTTTCCCAGGTAGGCGGCGCGCACCTTGGGGTCGCGGCGGATGTCGTCGGGAGAACCGTCGGCCAGCACGGCCCCTTCGGCCAGCACCACGATCCGGTTGGCAAAGCGGAATACGAGGTCCATGTCGTGCTCGATGATCAGCACGGCCAGGTCGCCCGGCAGCGAATCCAGTGCGGCTAGCAGACGCTCGCCGTCGCCTTTGGGCACGCCGGCCATGGGCTCGTCGAGCAGCACGACCTGCGGTCGCAGCGCCAGCGCCAGTGCCATTTCGATCAGGCGCTGCTCGCCGTATGCGAGGTCTTGCGTTGCCGTGGCCGCATGGGCGCGCAGGCCGAAGCGGGTCAGGATGCCTTGCGCCTCCGCCTGCAGGGCAGGGTAGGCATCGATGCTGCGCCACATGCGGCCGGTCATTCCTTCGCGTTCGAAAAGCGCGAGTTCGATCTGCCGCTGAACGGCGAAGTGCGGCGCCAGCGTCGTGATCTGGAAGGTGCGGGCGAGGCCGGCGCGCACGCGCCTGGCTTGGCTCAGCTGCGTGACGTTCTGTCCGCGCAGCCAGATCTCGCCGCTGTCGGAGGCCAGCACGCCGCTGAGCTGGTTGACGAGCGTGGTCTTGCCTGCGCCGTTGGGGCCGATCAGCGCCAGCCGGTCGCCGGCCTGCAGCGCGAACGACACACCGCGCGTCACGTGAAGCCCGCTGAAGCGCTTGTCCAGCGATTTGAGTTCGAGCAAGGCGCTCATCGCACACCTCCGCTGCGGCGAAGCAACCAGGCCCACGCCTTGGCCGGCGACACCAGGACCACCAGCATGAGCAAGGCCCCCACCACGAACAGCCAGTGGTAAGGGTTGATCGAGGCCGCCGTGTGATGCAGCACCGTGAACACCGTGGCGCCGATCAGCGCGCCGGTGAGTCGCCCGGCACCACCCAGGATGAGCATGACCAGCGCTTCCGCGGACAGCGCGAACGACAGGCTGTCCATCCCGACCACGGCATTGGTCTGCGCCGACAGGGCCCCAGCGGCGCCGGCCATCGCGCCGGCCACGGTGTACAGCACCCACAGCCGCGCGAACACCGGTGTGCCCAGTGCCGCCATGCGGGCGCGGTTCTCGTGGATACCGCGCACGGCCAGGCCGAAAGGCGAGTCGACGATCCGCCGCGCAACGTAGAAAAGCACCGCCAGCACAGCCAGTGCATAGAGTGCCGCGACGCGGCCCTCGAGATCGAACTCGAAGCGCCCCAGCAGCGGCCCCATTACGAAGCCCGACAGGCCGTCGTCGCCCCCGGTCCAGTGCCGGGCCTTCTGCGCCAGGCTCAGCAGGATCTGCGAGATCGCGACGGTCAGCATCAGGAAGGTAAAGCCCTGAAAGCGCAGCAGGAATGCCCCCGACAGCACGGCCAGGCCTGCGCCGGCGGCAATGCCGACCGCCAGGCCGACCAGCGGGTCTGGATGGACCTGCAGCGCGAAGAGGCCCGCTGCGTAGGCGCCCATGCCGAACAGGGCGGCGTGGCCCAGTGTGGCCAGGCCCGCGACACCCACGACCAGATCCAGCGACAGCACGAAGAGCGCAGTGATGAAGATCCGCGTCATCAGGCCCAGCTGGTCCGGCAGCAAGGTGCAGGCGGCGATGCCGACCAGCAGGACGCCGAGGGGCGCACGCCAGGCTGGCACGCAGCGCGGTGCCGCGGCCTGGCCAGGTGCTGCGGCGAGTACCGGAGTGAGGGTTGTCATGGTGTTCATCGTTTCAGCAGACCGTTGGGACGCCAGGTCAGAAGGAGGGCCATCGCGACAAAGAAGAACAGGCTTCCCCATTCGGACGCGAGGTACTTGCTGGCCGTCTCGATGACGCCCAGCAGGACGGCCGCCAGCAGCGACCCGGTGATGGAGCCCATGCCGCCCACGGAGACGACCACCAGGACCAGCACGAGGTACTTGAGCGCGTAGTAGGGCTCCAGGGGCATCAACTCGGCGCCGAGGATGCCGCCCAGGCCGGCCAGCGCGGCACCGGCGGCGAAGCTCGCGCATTGCACCGTGCGGATCGGGATGCCCAGCGACGACGCGGTGCCGCTGTGGTCGACCGCCGCGCGCAGCCAGATGCCGAAGCGGGTGCACGACACCGTCCACGCGGCCAGCGCCGCCACGGCACAACCGGCACCGATCACCAGCAGGCGTTGCGCGGGCAGGGTGCGAAAGCCCAGGTCGACCGAGCCCGCAAGAAGCGGCGGCAGTGGAATCATCTGCACCTGCGGACCGACCAGGGCATTGGTCGTGGCAATCAGCACGAAGCTCAGGCCGATCGTGAACAGCACCTGCTCGAGTTCCTTTCGACGGTACAGGTGGCGCAGCACCAGAGCCTCGAGCAAGCCGCCCAGCAGCGCCGTTGCCAGGACGGCGGCCGGCACCGCCAGCCAGAAGCTCCATTGCGCCTCGCGTGTGAGCAGGGCCGCGCAGTAGCCCCCGACCATGGCGAAGGCGCCGTGACTCAGGTTCACGAAGCGCATCAGGCCCAGCGTGACCGACAGGCCGACCGCAATGACGAACAGCACCATGCCGTAGGCCAGCCCGTCGATGAGGATGTTGAGTAAGGTGTTCACGGGAATGTCAGAAGAGACGCGTCGCGCGCGAACTCACTTCTCCAGCCCGAAATCGGCCTGCGCACCGAAGCTCTGCAGTTCCTTGTTGACCAACGAGTCGCCTGCCTTCTCGACCTTGCGCAGGTAGACGTTCTGCGTGATGTGCCGCGTCTTGGGGTCGATGCTCACCGGCCCGCGCGGGCTTTCCCAGGCGAGCGCGCGCGCTGCAGCCATGGCCTTGGCGCCGTCCTTCCTGCCGCCGGTGGCCTCGATCATCTTGTGGATTACGTACATGCCATCCCAGGCGCCGACCGATGCGTAATTGGCGACCGCATTCGGGTCCTGCTTCTTGAGCGCAGCGACGAACTTCCTGTTTTCTGACGAGTCGTGTGCGCCCGAATAGTGGAAGACCGTCGTCAGGCCCAGCGCGGCATCGCCGAACTTCTGCAGGTCGTACTCGTCGGTCTCGGCCGAGCCGAGAAACTGCACGCCGGCCTTGGCCAGACCGTTCTCGTTGTAGGCCTTCACGAAGCCGAGGTTCGGCGGGCCACCCGGCAAAAAGGTGTAGACGGCCTGCGCGCCACTGGCCTTGATGCGCTGGACAAAGGGGCCGAAGTCCGTGGTGGCGATCGGCATGCGGATGCTCTCGACCACGGTGCCGCCTTGCTTGGTGAACTCACTCTTGAAGGCCGTCTCGGCATCGATGCCGGGACCGTAGTCGGTCACGGCCGTCACGACCTTCTTCATGTTCTGCTTGGCCGCCCACTGTGCCGCGGGAACCGTGACCTGCCACAGCGTGTAGCTCGTGCGAACGAAGTACTCGGACTTTTCGGTGATGGCCGAAGTTGCGGCGTTGAAGATGACCGTCGGCGTGCGCGACTGCTGGATCAGCGGTGCCACGGCCATGGCGTTGGGCGTGAACACGAAGCCACCGAGGTAGTCCACCTTGTCCTTGACCAGCAGCTCCTGAACCAGGGTCTTGGTCAGGGCAGGGTTGGGGCCGCCCGTGTCGCGGTAGATGAACTCGACGTTCTGTCCGGCCAGCGTGCCGCCCTGGCTTGCGACATAGGCTTGCGCCGCTGCCTTGAACAGCGAGCCGTAGTGGGCGAACGGTCCCGAGAAGGGGCCAATGATGCCGACCTTCACGGTTTGCGCCATGGCCTGGGGGGCGGCGAGCGACAGCGCAGCCGAAGCGAAGAGCGCGCACGCAAGGGCGCGACGGTGGAATTTCATCGTGTGTCTCCAGTAGTGATTCGTGCCCGAAATGCCGCCGCGTTGGACTGTTTCGGCCGGCCTATTTTGGTTGCAATGCCAACTAGTTGCAATATCAACCATATGGTGTTTACCCGGAGCAAAACTTCGCTGAGGGCATTCACCCTGTTGATTCGCCAGCGGCTTGCCTATATTCCGGCGTCATGGCTTCAACCTGGCTGCTCGACAATCCGCCGGCAGGGCACATGCTCGATGCCGCTGCGGTCGCGCGTCTGCTGGACGCCGGCGACGGACGCGCGCCGGCGCTCGAGATGCTCGACTTCGTGAATCACGTGGTGCCGGTCGAATACATCTCGCTTGTCGAATACGTGGACGGCGTGCCGTCCCAGGTGGAAGGGCATTCGACGGGGCGCCACCAGAACATCACGGCAGAGTGCTTCTCGCTCTACAAGAGCCGATTCCGGCAGGCCGACGAGCTCACGCGCCTGGCGATGCGCAGGGTGGGAGAAGCTTCGGTGCACGCGCCCGTGACCGCGCTGCTGTACGACGTGGCGGACATTCCCGACGCGGGGTGGCGTGACCAGATCTTCGTGGGGCGGCAACTCACCGGCCGTTTGAGCTTCCTGTATGTCCCGCTGCCGCGAACGCTGTTCGCGATCAATCTCTATCGCGACCAGCACGACGGCAGGTTCGAAGAAGCCGATGTGCAACGGCTGCTGGGGCTGGCGCCGATTCTCAAGAGAGCGCACCGCAACGCGCTCTTCGCGCATCTGGCATCCCCCGACGCAAGCCTGCGCGGGCTCGAGATCGAACGCGCGCTCCAGCGCACGGCGCCGCTGCTCTCGCCTCGGGAGCGCGCGGTGTGTGCGCGGATCGCTTGCGGCATCGGCACCGACGGCATTGCGGCCGACCTGTGCATCGCGGCGTCGACCGTCGCGACGCTGCGCAAGCGCGCCTACGCCAAGCTGGCGATCCACGGGCGGCAGCAGCTTCTGCGCTTCATTCACTAGCCGCCAGACCGCGCGGTGCGTTTGTCCCCTTCTGCGGGGACAGACGGCATGACCTGCATTTCCTACAGTGCCTGGACTTTGTGGAGACAGGCATGTGGATACGAAATTGCTGGTACGTCATTGCGTGGGAACACGAAGTTCCCGCCGAGGGCATGTTCACGCGGCGCGTGCTCAACGAGCCGATCCTCGTCTATCGAACCAGCGAGGGCGGGCTGGTCGCGATGCAGGACCGTTGTTGCCACCGACAGGCGCCGCTGTCGCGCGGACGCCGTGATGGCGACTGCGTGCGTTGCGGCTACCACGGCCTCAAGTTCGACGCCGCCGGTGTCTGCGTAGAAGCGCCTGGCCTGGAGCGCATCCCCGTCAAGGCGCGTGTGCGGACCTATCCCGTGATTTCGCACAACAAGTGGATCTTCGTCTGGATGGGCGACCCGGCCTTGGCCGACCGGGCCTTGCTGCCCGACAACTTCTCCTGCGACCATCCCGACTGGTCGTACAAGCCCGGCTACGTGCACTACGACACGCCCTATCTGCTGGTCTGCGACAACCTGCTCGATTTCTCGCACCTGAGCTATGTGCACGAAAGCACGCTGGGCGGCTCGACGGCGATCGCGCAGGCCATTCCCACGATCGAGCAGATACCCCGCGGCATCCGCGTCACGCGCCACGTTCCGGATGTGCCGCCGTCGCCATTCTGGCAATCGTTCCAGACCTTCGATCGCCATGTCGACCGCTACTTCATCTACGACTTCGTGCTGCCCGGCACCTTGTTGATGCGATCGGGCGGGGCGCCCGTAGGCCAGGCGGAAGGCGACCTGCACGGCGGCGTGAAGCTTCACAGCTGCCAGACGCTGACGCCGGAGACCGAGACCACCACGCACTACTTCTTCCAGCAATCGCATCGCAGCAGCATCGACGACCCGGCCGTGACGGACACGATCTACCGCGGGCTGGTGACCGCCTTCGAGGAAGACCGCGAGACGATCACAGCCCAGCATCTCAACATCGACCCGGCGGTCCCGATGCTGCTTCTCGGGATGGACCAGGCGCTGGTCCGTTATCGCCGGCTGGTGCAGCAGGAGTTCGAGCGGGAGCGCAGCGCGCCTTCGCCGGTTCGCGAAGCCGCGTAGCCCTCGTCAACACAAAAAAAGGAGACCCCGATGCGCCGCACCTTCCTGGCATTGAGCCTGACGACCGCCCTCGCCACGTTGCCCCTTGGTGGCTTCGCTCAAGGCACGTTCCCGACCAAGCCCATCCGCATCGTCGTCACCGCGCAGGCCGGTGGCGCGAATGATTTCGTGGCGAGGCTCATCGGCGAGCGCGTGGCCAAGTCCCTGGGCCAGCCGGTCGTGGTCGACAACCGGGCGGGGGCCAACGGCGCCGTCGGCTTGGGGGAGGTCGCCCGTGCCGCGCCCGACGGCTACACGATCGCCGTCACGCTGGGCGATTCGCTGATCAACAATGTCGCGCTGTACAAGAGCCTGCCCTACGACCCGCAGCGCGATTTCGTCTTTCTCACGCAGGTGGTGCGCAGCCCTGCCATCCTCTCAGCCAACCTGCAGTTGGGGGTGAAGAACATGGAAGACTTCCGGAAGCTGGCAGCAAAGCCAGGCCAGCAGCTGAGCTACGGTACGTGGGGACCCGGCGGCCTGGGCCACCTGGCAGGAGAGGCGCTCAATCGCAAGCTCGACGCACGCATGGTCCATGTGCCACAGCGCGGGGAAGCACCCGTGATGGCCGACCTGTTGAGCAACACCGTGAGCGTCGGCCTCACCTCGGCCGGTCTCGCCCGCCAGCATGTGCAGGCAGGCAAGGTGGTGCCGCTGGCGATCATGGGGCGCGAGCGCTCTGCCGTTTTGCAGCAGGTGCCGACGATGCGCGAACTCGGTTTCGACGACCCCTTGTTCGAAGCGGCGGTCTGGATCGCGTTTGTCGCGCCAGCAAAAACGCCGCCCGCGGTGGTCGAGCGATTGACCACCGCCCTGCGCGCCGCGGCCGCGATGCCGGACGTTCAGTCAAAGATGATCGAGCGCGGCCTCGAGATGCTCAACACGACGCCCGAGCAGTTCGATCAGAACTACCACCGGGACTTCGAAGTGATCGTCAAGCGGATGCAGGAGTTCGGCATCGAGGTGCAGTAGGTTCTGGGCGAGACGTCGGAAGGGCGCGGTAGTCGAAGAGCGCTCCCGTGCCCGTTCGGGAGGCACTCAAGATGCTGACCTCCGAAGGTCTGCTGGTGAACGAGCGTCACAAGGGCGTGATCGTTGCGCCCTTGTCTCTTTAGAATTTCAGAGAGATCACGATCTGCGACTGATGCTGGAGCCTTACCTCTTGCGTTGCTCGGCGCCAAAGCTGATACCCGAGCAACTTGACGCTGCAGAGGCGCTTCTCGCTGAAGGGCATGCGCACGAAAACGCCGTGACGCACGCGAGAAGACACTGGGAATTCCATCAGCAGCTCTACTGCCGCGCCGAACGGCCGCGCACGCAGGCGCAAGTCGACGTGCTCTATGTGATCATCAGTCGTTACTTGCTACTCGCATGGACCTCGGCAGGCCTGAGCGAAGAGTGGGAACACTCGCACCAGGACATCGTCACGTCGCTGAGAAAAGACGACGTGGAGGGCGCCGCAGCGATGATTCAGAAGCAGATACAGCAGGCCGCTGCACGCGTCGTGAAATTCTTCGGACATTGAAGAGGCGCAGGTCTGAACAGGTGTTTCGGCGAGCCTGTCCCGACTTTTGTGTGCGAGGCATGGCCTGACGGCCAGGACCATGTATGCCGATCAGCAAGACGAATAAACCGTAGGTCGCGGCCAAGTCCTCGGCGTTGCCCAAGATTCCCAAGGAGCCGCTTGGCCATCCCTATTCGGCGGACAAAGGTGGCGGGCATGCTCAGGGGTGTTGATCCGGTTGGGCATCCTGGGTGGATTGGGTGTTTGGCGACTTCCAGCCTCTCAAACCCAATCCGGATGAGCACCGGCCACAACCTGTTGGCGCTTCACCGCTAGTCCATGGAGACGTTCGCCTTCGCGACCACGTCCTTCCAGCGCAGCATGCCGTCGCGGATGACCCGCGTGACCTCTTCGGGGCCGCTCGGCTTCACCGCATAACCGAGCTTCGCGAGAGACCACTGCTGGAGTCGTCCCTGATCTACGGAGAAGAGAGCACGGTCCAGGCACTGGAGGAGCCCGGCGCAAAGCCCAGACGAAGAGGTTTATGTGGGCGCCAACGGGAAGTGGCGCGGGTCCATCGGTGCGACTGTTCGCCTATGCACCAGCGCGCGGCGCCGCGTGCGCCGAGAAACTGTATGCCGGCATTCGTCACGGCACCACGTTCATCACCGACGGCTATGAGGTCTACAACGGCATCGCGAAGGCCGGTGGTCTCATGCACCTGGGGCGTTGGGATCATGTACATCGACCGTTCATCGTATGTGTGGAGTCGACCCCGAAGGCCGCTCGCTCGCCGGGTCAAGTCGTGAACACGCTTCGTGCAGCTGATTGGCAAGCTTTACGGTGCAGAGTCCTTCGCCAAGGAGCGGGTCCTCGCGGCTTTTTCCGTCAGTCACTGGGCATCCTCGCTTCACTGGTCGCGCCGTCTGTGCGCTGAGCTTGCGACCATGGCATTCTGGTTTTTGATGCACGGGATGTGGGATGCGTCGGGCCGGCGTGCTGACCGGGGTGAATCAGAAAGCGGCTGATGATGGGGATTTCGACGCGCTGACAGGGCGCGCGTGTCGGCGAAGCACGAGATGCACCACAGCGTTGACCAATCTCTTGGCCGTTAGGACGCCCGCTCCGGGCGGATTCTTTGGCCGGCCTATGCGGGGGTGTTGGGTTTCGGCAGGTTGTTCAGCCCGCATCCGCCTTCAGGACCCGGCGGCCGCCGGAAATCCTCGTACAAATAGAATTGAACCTAATGGTCTTTTTCGCTATACTTTATTTGTATGCCGAAGACTGCTCGCGCCATTCGTCAATTGCCACCCTCAACGATCGCCACCCTGGAAAAGCTCGGTGCTGATCTTGCGGTGGCTCGTCTGCGGCGCAAGGAATCGCTCAAGACCTGGGCGAAACGGCTCGGCATCACCGTGCCGACATTGTTGCGGCTTGAGGCCGGCGATCCAGGCGTCAGCATCGGAATCGTCGCCACTGCTCTGTGGCTGATCAGACGCGACGGGGAGTTAGCTCACCTTGCGGCGCCAGAGCATGATCAAGGCGCCATCGAACTCGATGTGCGCCAAGCCATGGAGCTAGGTCGCGCACGTGCGCGCGCCAGTGCCGAAGTGCGCATCACAGCAGGCCAAGAGAGAACGTAAATGCGGCTGGATGACTTGTACCTTTGGCACCTGGGCGAGTTGGCCGGGCCGCGGTACGTTGGCGCTCTGAAACTGGTCGCGGCAGGCAAGGGCGTTTCCTTGCACTACGGCCAAGAGTGGCTTGCAAGCGGATTTCCGCTGAGCGAAGACCTGCCCCTCATCGATACGGAGTTCCTTCCTCCAGGTCGAATGGAGGCGCACGCGCAGCGCGCGGTGGGGGCGGTCGACGATGCCCGGCCAGACCGCTGGGGCGAAAAAGTCATTCGCTTTGTCGTGAAGCCCGCCCGTCTGTCCTTGATGGAATTTCTTTACTACGCTGGCGACGATCGATTTGGCGCGCTGGGAGTCTCGACATCCAAGGACTCCTACGTCCCCCATGGCGCTGGCCCGCTGCCGCGATTGGAAGACGCGCAATACCTCAGCGAGGTGGCTGCCAAGATCGAGGCGTCGGACCCTATTACGGCCTTGGAAGCCAAGATCATCGCCAGGGGCGGGAGTCCGCTGGGCGGTGCGAAGCCCAAGGCGCTGATTGACATTGGCGGGGACCAGTGGGTCATCAAGTTCTTCAACAATGAACCTGTTGACGCGCCGCTCATCGAGCACGCGACCATGACGCTGGCCGCCAAGGCCGGCATCACCGTGGCGGAAACCAGGGTCGTCGACCTAATCGGCATGCACGCCGTTGCAATCCGCCGATTCGACCGCGACGAGGAACGAAGAATCCACAGCATCTCGGCCGCAACTGCGATCAGGGCGGCCACTCAGCCTGGCGCAGAGCCAGAGATGGGCTATCCCGCGCTTGCGCAGATCCTGCGCCGCGTGGGCATCACGCAGGACGACATCAATGAGCGAGACGCGCAGGAGCTCTTTAGACGCATGGTCTTCAACATTCTGATCGACAACACCGACGACCACGAAAAAAATCATTCGCTTCTGGTGGCGAACCCCTTCGCCAACGGCAGGATGAAGCTTGCGCCAGCCTACGACGTGCTCCCCACAAACTCGGGACATGGCTATCAGGAATTTATTTGTGGCGCTGAGGGCAGGGACTCGACCCTCAAGAATGCCATGTCGCAGTGTGTTGCCTTCGGTCTTTCGAACCGACAAGCCGCAGCCGCGGTGGCGTCAGTGATCGCCGTAGTGAACACTTGGCGGGAGCACTTTGCGCAAGCTGGCGTCACGCCGAGGGACATCGACAGCTTGGCCGAGCGCATCGACGGCGAGCAACTCCTCAAGCAACGAACGGGGTTCGACGCAGCGGACTATGAAGCCGAACCAGCACCCCGGAGGCGACCGAGCCTTTTCCAGCGCTAGAGCGCAGTCACTGGCGATAGCAAGCCAGGCTGCCTGTCTGCCTGACGATGGAGCCTCGGGGTACCAGCCCCATTGCTTTCGCAACGATCGATAGGTGACTTCTGCGACAGCGTGCGGTCGATGTGCATGAGTCGCGGCACCGAAGGTGGCCTGAACGACACGATGGCGCCCTGCAGTACGGCGATGAAGCCCAGCAGGTCACGCCGCCCTTGCCTGCCATGCGCGACAAGCGATGCCTCCACCGCGCCGGCCCCATCACTCGGATCGCCGCTGGGCCGGTGGCGAAACGCCTGCGGTAAAGCCAAAGGGATTGACCAGGCCGCTCATGCATTCACCGCCGCGGCGTGGTTCTTCTGATGGGCGTTGTATGGGCGCTACCAGCGGCATAGGGAAGTGCATCGGAGCATCAAGGTCGAGCCGAATTGCGCGCGATGAAACCAATCTCTTCGGCGCGGGCGCTTTGTGGCGCGTGGTTGCCAGCCTGTTTACGGGCGTCGCGTTCTCCCACCTGAGCGGCGTGCTTCGCCCGTGTGGGGCGAATGGCCCCTGATGGCTGACTTCGGTCCTTGATCCGCCAGAAATGTGAGCCGAAGGAGAGCGCAGTCCGACGCAAGCAGTTCGGCGATCTGCGCAGCCGCCGAGGGGGCGAGGTCGGGGTAACCATTCTGCAGATACTCGGTCACGACATCCGCTTCCCAAGGGCCAAGGGACGCGTTGTAATCGAAGAACTCATCCTGAATATCCCGCCAAGATGGGTAGGTCTTCTTCGACAGGAACATCGCGGTTTCGGTGTAAATGATTTGAAGCAACATGGCAGGTAGGTTGATTCGGTGGCCTGGCGGGAGCGTGTGCTTGCGGCTGCCCTCGGCACCGCGGTCAAACCGAGCGCTGTTTCAGCACAGTTGGCTCAAGAGGGGAACCCAGCCAGAGCTGAATAAGGTAATGATCATTGCCCTCAAGCCCATCTGCCGACAGCGTATTCAGACCAGAACATGACAGCCTGACTCTGTAGGTGCCGGGCTCCAACGCAAAGCGCTCGGCATCAGGAAAATAGTCGGTGCAGCCGGCGAGCACCAGAGAGCCGGTGGTGACGACCAACGCCCCTTCAACGACGTGATCGAAATCTGGGAGATTCTGCGGAGGCTCTGCATCATGGAACTCAAGCGTGACAGGGACTTCCATGTTGCGCGTGGTGCCGATGCCGATCATCCCGGTTGTGACTGCAAACATCCGCTGCGTTGCTGCCTCATCCCAGGCCTCCCCCAAGTTTGCCTCCGCAGCCTCGTCCTGTAGATAGAGCTGGAAATAGTCGGCAAAAAGTTCGCGTTGATAGGATTTCATTGAGCGCCCGCATTGACTGAAATGTGCCCGGAGCGTTAGACGTCCGGCTTGGCTGGATTTTGACTCACACCCACCGCGCGGAATCTCAGGGCTGCGCGAGCCGCTGCTCGAGGTCGCCGTCGCTTTCCCTGGTGAGTCCTCCAGCGATCGGCCAAATGGTGCATCTCATTGGGGATTCTCAAGGAGCAATGCATGGCTCCCGGCCGACGTCCTCTGCAGCCAGTACGTAGTGCTCAGAAACATCAAACTGCATCGAATCCCTCCATTGACAGCGTGGTCCACGAGACCGCTCTGGCCGATGAGGCCATTCCCTTGAGAACCGCAGCCTGTGGTGCTCGGCGGAGGCTGCCGGAGCTTCCACAAGTGCGCGCCAAACATCGCGTCCGGTGTTCGCACGAAATGGATGCAAGGCTTGTGAGGTGCGATGCAATCTCGCCTCAGGTCGGTCGGCCTTGGCGGTCTCGATGTCCCACACCAGAGAGCCAAGAGGCCATGTGCTCAGGGCCGCTTGTGCCTGCTGCAGTTTTTTCCGCGAGCGCGAGCAACGCATTGCGACCACGACCATCCATCGAAGCGGCGCACGCGGTTGCGACCGTCTCGCTTGGCAACGTAGAGTGCGCGGTCCGCGCGCGTGAGCATCACGTCGGGAGAACCATCTTCGTCAGCTGCAGCGGTCGCGACACCGATACTGGCAGTCACTTCGATATCAGGCCAGGACGCCTGCTCGAGCGCGCGACGCAGTGGCTCGGCGCATCGCTGCGCCATTCCCGCATCCATACCGGGCAGCACGATGCAGAATTCCTCACCCCCGAAACGGGCGGCGGCCCGTCGTGGCCGATCTGGTCGCGAATGATGGCCGCGGTCTGCACCAGCACTCGATCGCCGGCAGGATGACCGTGGCTGTCGTTAATGCGCGTGAAATGGTCCAGGTCGATCATCAGCAGACTCAGCGGTGAGCGCTCGCGGGCACGAAGATCCCAGGCTGCATGCAATCGCCGGTCCAGATTGCGTCGGCTCCAGTGTGCTCAGCGGATCGGTCATGCTCTCGAGCTCCAAACCGGCCATGGTCCTGGCGCAGCTCGCGCTGCGCGACGACCTGCCGGGCGAGCGACTACAGCGCCTTGCGTTCGGACGCCGACAAGGCGCGCGGTTCGCGATCGATCACGCAGACGGTCCCGATCGGGAGCCCGTCCACGGTGACCAACGGTGCACCCGCATCGAAACGGATGCCGGGTTCGCCCGTTACGAGAGAGCGGCCGGAAAAACGAGGTTCAAGGTGGGCATCCTGTACCTCGAACACCTCGTCCGGCTGCAAAACGGCGTGCGCACAAAACGCGAGCTCGCGAGGCGTTTCGCTGGTCTCCAGTCCGACGGGCGACTTGCCCATTGGCGGTCCTGGTCGATGAGCGAGATGAGCGCGATGGGGTCTTGCACACGGCCGACGCGACTATCGTGACATCGTCGTATGCCTGCTCCGCCGTGGTGTCGAGCACCAGGCAGTGGTACAGGTTCGCGTGGCGCTGGTCTTCGTTGAAGGGCTGGCGGCACCGACCGTGCCCAACGCGATGGGCTCATTCGGGGCAGTGTCTTCAGAAGCGGGTTCCGTACTCTGGATCAACGTGGATTCCTTCTCGCTGGAGACGCGCATCGTGCGCCGTCACCCGGCACTTACGGCCTTGTGTGCAGTCTGCGACGGGATTAGCCACTGAACGCGAACCGCAGGCTTGCGGCGCAGGGCAGCTTGCCCCGCATCACTGGCTATCTCAGGCTTGAATGCTGTTTCTCAGATTGTCACGCGCTGTCTCATCCCGCATGCAAGGAACCGGCCGCTGCCCCACGGGCACTGTCCTCGCGCGTGGTTTCGCTAACGCGGACGGATGCTCGGCGCGCGGCATCCGTCGGACGCGCCGCGGGTCTCTTCCTGCGCCGAATTGCAAGGCTGTTGGTGCATGCGAAGCGTCTTGCCGCATAGAGGCCTGAGCGCCGGCTTCGCTGCAGTGAGCCCTCCTGCTGCGGCTGAGCCGCTCCCTGGGCGGAGTGCTTGCCGCAAGCCGGGACGAGACCGGGAGCGAACTCAATCGAACAGGGCGTCGACTGGCCACAGGGTGCGATTCTCGGTACAGAGCTGCGCCCAGTGCTCGAAGTCGCCGGCTGCCATCGGACGGGCGATCAAGTAGCCCTGTGCCCCGTCGCAACCGCAGCTCGCAGCCAGGTCCAACTGCGCCTGGGTCTCCACGCCCTCGGCAACCACTACCAGTTCCAACGCGTGCGCCAGCTGAACAATGGACTGGAAGATGATGGCGTCGCCGGCGCTTTCCGTGGCATTGGCGATGAAGCTTCGATCGAGCTTCACGGACGTCAGCGGCAACCGAGGGAGTTGGGACAGTGTGGAATAGCCCACGCCGAAGTCGTCCATCGCCACCCGGAAACCCTGGTGGCGGGCCCGCTGGAGGGCAGTCACCGCGTGCGCGTCGGCGAACACGCTTTCAGTCACTTCGATGCAGAAACGCTCTGCGGGCAGTCGCCGACTTGCCAGCAGTGCGACCAGCTCCGAGATCACATCGCCCGCAGCAAACTGTGCGGGCGACACGTTCACGTTGATCACCGGCCACTGCCCCGGCGATGCGTGCTCCCACTCGGCGGCCTGGTCGACAGCCAGTGCGAGCAGCTTGCGCCCCAGTGCAGCAATCAGGCCCTTGCGCTCCGCCAACGGGATGAAACGGTCCGGCGCGATGGCGCCGAGCCGTGGGTGACGCCACCGCGCGAGCGATTCCACCGCCATCACCTTGCCGTCGGTGACGTTGACGACGGGCTGAAACGAAAGCCAGAGCTCGTCGTCGTTGTTCAAGGCCAGGTGAAGGTCCTGCTCGAGTTCGACCTCCTGCTTTCGCATCTCATGCATGTCGCTCGCGAACGCCACGGCCTGGTTGCCGCCACGGGCCTTGGCCGCATACATCGCCTGGTCGGCTGCCTGTGCGAGGTCCGTGCCCTCGGCGTCTTGCGTGTGCGCGGTTCCGACGCTCGCAGCCAGGCGAAAGCTTCGTCCGCGCACCTTGTAGGGCTGGGAGAGCGCGAGCGTGACTGCGTGGCCTAACTGCTTGGCTTGCTCCGTTGTCAGGTCCGCGCAGAAAATGGCGAACTCATCTCCGCCGATGCGACCCACCGGGTGACCGGCCGCAACGGCACGCAGCCGCGCCGCCACCTCGACCAGCACACGATCACCCTCTTCGGGGCCGAACGCTTCGTTGACGGCACGAAAGCCATCCAGATCGATGAGCAACTCGCTGGCGCATCCGCTCGCGGCCGCCGCCCCGGTTCGCCGCAGATGCATCATCTTGTTGCGCGTGAGCAGCCCGGTCAGGCCGTCGCGATTCGCTGCTCGTCGCGTCAGTCGCTCGGCGATGCCTCGCGTGCGGTCCATCCCATGGGCACGCAACGTAATGAAGGTGACGACGCCCCAGGTCAGGGCGATGATGAAAGCGCTCTGATAGACCAGCAGCACCGTGTCGGACGGCGGCCGGACGTCAGGGTTGCCGAACCAGCTCGAAACGAGCCATACGCTCAACGCCAGGATCAGCGTGGTGCTGCCGAGCAGGCGGCGCGCCAGGCGCCCTGGCCCGGACGAGGCTGTGAGCGCCCTCATGAAGGACCGGCGCGAAGTTGCCAGCAAGAGCGCGATGGCCAGCGACGCGGTTCCCGCCAGGGTCCACGGGGCCATCGCCCCCTGGAAGACCGACAGGCCGGCGAGGTAGCCGGTGAGCGCCACGAAAAGCATGGCCAACGAGGAGGCGGCGAGCAGTTGCGAGGCCAGGGAGTAGCGCATCCGCCGCGTGACCTCTGCGAGACCAAGCAGCAGCAGGGTCCAGGCGACATTCAGCGGCATCGAGACGGCCTCGCCGGTCACCCCTCGATTCGTCTCGAGCGCCGCGCCAAACGGCGTCAAGGCACTGAAAATTCGTTCACCGCTCAGGGGCACGAGCAGCCGGACGGCAACGAGGCACAGCGCCGCGGCGACCGCGATTCGGGCCACCGCTCGGGGAAACCCCGTGGTCCTTCCAGGCACGAGCGAGAGTGTGAGGGTCAACAGGCACAGCGCCGTGTAAGGGTGGGTTGCGGGCAACCCGGCGACCGGGCGCCACATGCCGGGCACGTTCAACGCGTAACCGAGCAGCACCCACACGGCGATGCTGCCGCTGAGTGCGGTGCCAGCTACCCGAGCCACGCGCGGAAGGCGCCACCGGGCGCGCAGCCCGGCGCGACGCTCACCCATATGTCACTCGACGTGAGGGAGGCGCCAGACCCGAAGGGTCCGAGGCAGGGAAAGCTGGATCTCCTGGACGTGGAGAGAAATGCATCGGCGCCCGAGTCCGCAATCGCCGGCGAAAGCCGATCCGCATCGAAGATGCCTTTCGCCCCACTGTACAGGAGCGGGCCTTGTCACTCGAAGATTCGTCGTCGGAGTGATACAGCGGCCCTCGAGATGTCTCACCAATCCAGGTATTCGGGGGACCTGCGCCGCCTCCTGCGCGGATCTTTCCGCAGCTGCGAAGCCGATCGTCATGAGGCTTCGCGCCCAAGCGGCGCTGGCCAAGGTTGTTCATGCGTCGCACAGCCCTCACCGTGGTGCAGGCGCGCCTGTCTCCCTCCAACAGGTGCGGTTGCCAGGCCCCAAAGGCATTGCGGGCGAGAGCGCAAGGCCTGTCCCGAGCGCCTCGTCACCCTCGAGCAAAGCGCACGGGAGGACGCGCATCTGGACGGAGGTCCTCAGCCCGGGGGCGGATTTTTTCGGGTTCGGCCCATGTGGGAGCGGGGCGGCGATGTGTCGCGAAGATCGACTGTATCCGCCTCACGCCGAGCTATGGCGCAGCGCAGCGATAACTCTGTGCCCTTGTTGCATCGCCCAAAACATAAGCCGGGTAGTTCGGGTAGCGGCACATCGGGCGCGTTGCAAGGGTGGTGAAAGGGGCGGCGGACGCGTTGCGCACCTGCACGAGCGCGTCGGCCGGTGCGCTGCCGCTCATGACCCAGTGATCGAGCGCGGTGAGCAAATCGTGGTTTGTGGGAATCTCGACGCCCGTTGTGAGGCTCGCCGCGGTGCCGCCGTGATTGGACGCGGTTGACACGTACAGTCGCACGAACTCTTCCACAACGGGCAGCGTCAGCTTGTCGACCACGCTCTGGTAGTACTGAATGCCAGCCAGAGGGCTCTGCGCCCAATCCCCGGCGTTCTCTCGAATGATGAGCTTTCCCCCGCGTGCGCGGAACGCCGCGAGATCGGGGTCGGTCGAGTCCATGAGCGCGGACACCGCCTGAATGCGCGCTTGGAAGTTCGACGCGTTCCACGTGCGGATGTCGAAGCCTGCGTCTTTGGCGATCACGTAGCGGGCATAGCTGCTGCCGTAGATCACACCGCGAGCATCGGCCACAGTCGGCGGCAGATTGGGAACGAGGCCTGTCGTCACCCAGCGTCCCACGCCTTCGCCGCCCAACTGGATCTCGCCGCCGTACAAGCGACCGGGATAGGTAGTGAGCGCGTTGGCGAGCGGGAAAGGCATCACGGTCGGTCCGTACGATGCCTTGAGCACGGCAAGTTGCGCGTCAGAAAGGCAGGTGTCCCCGGTGTCCTTGCCGCCAGGGCAGCGCAAGGTCTGCAGGTCGACACGCGACGGGCAAGCGAGATAGTTGCTCACCACGCCGTCGGCACTGTTGTCGAGCGCGTCGCATGCGTTGTTCACGTGGTTGGCGAGCACGCGTACCTTGCCGGCGTTGATTGCGCCCCCGGAAAACTGCGGCAATTGGTAGTTGATGAAGCTGTTGAAAAGCCCTGTCCAGTGGATGACTGGCACCACGGACACGATGCCATCGAAGTCTTGCGGATAGCGCTGGGCCATGGTGAGACCTTCGCGCCCGCCCTCCGAGCCGCCGTAGAAATACTGTTTGGACGGTGCGCGCCGGTAGTACTGCTGCATCAACCCGTGCGCGACGTCCTTGACCTTCTTGTATGACTGATGCGCAAAGTTCAGGAGCATCTCGTCGTTCAGTGCGAATTTGGCGGGGTCTGTCGCTCCGTACGTTGTGCCGTCGTGACCGGAGTCGGTGCCAAAGGTCGCGAAACCCTGGGTGACCGGCTGCGCTTGGCCGGGCGCCGCGTCGCGAAGCGGGGCAACAGCGTCGATCACTGTGCCGTTGAAGCCGCCTCCGCCCACCATGACCGCCTTGCCGTTCCAGGTGGTCGGCAGGTTGAGTTGAAAGCGAATCGGATCTGCACCCGCCGTGAGGGGCGCGATCGAACCTTGAACCTTGCAGTATTCGGCGAATGCAGGGGCGGAGTGGACTTCGGGCACCAGCACGGCCGACGACACCCTGGCGTCTCCGCTTGCAAGGCCGATCTGGCCCGCCGAGACCATTCGACCGGCCATGCCAGCGCACGCCTGCGCGAGCGTCGCCTTGGTTGGCAGGGCGGCAACAAGGACGCCACTGCCGCCCCCTCCGCACCCGGCAAGCAACATAGCCCACACGGTGACGCTGCATCCCGCAATCCAACGATTTGAAAGTCTGCCAATCTTCATGGCTGTCCCCTGAGATGTTTTCCAGACGGTCACCGGTTCGATCACCTGGATTGACCCGACGCGCCGCTTGAGCAGCAACGTGCTTTTGGCTGCGAGCAATTTATTGCCTGACCTGTTGGGCGGCACCCAGCAATCTATGCAATATCATGCATATCAATGGATGAAGGCGGCTTGGGGCAAACCCGGGAGGCGGGTGCGTGACACACTGCGCTCGGATGGTCACTGGCGGCAAGTGCAAGCCAGGCCTGATCAACCGACGCGCGCAGGTGGGGGGAAGCCGGAGGGCAGGCGTTCTGGTGCATCCGGCGATGCGATCCGGTGATTCGCATGCCGCCAAAGTAGGAAAAGGCGGATTCGGTCGATATGAAGCGCTGCTGTATGAGCGGGCTTGTCGCGTCATCGGGTGAACACGTGAAGCGTGCAAGCCGGCCTACGTTTTTCGGACCATGCGGGCCACTTTCGTTGACCTGAATGAGTTCGCCCGCGCAGGAGCGCCAATTGCGCGGCTGTTGCACCTGGACCGTGCGCTGCTTGCGTGAACGCCTTGAGCCCGCGCCGTCGCAACAATCACTTTGCGGGGTGGTTGCAGCGCTTCGGTCGGACCCGGCCAAGGCGTCACTTTTTCGTCGGAGTGACGTAGTACTCGATCTTCGTACGGTCTCTGTACGGATCGTTATCGAAATACTTTAATTCCTGGGAGATCTTGATCTCGTAACCGTCGCGCATGCCCCAGATCCTGCTCGTGCTGTCGTCTGTCACAGGTGCAAGCGTAGCCCTGTGAAACTCGGCGACCGTCTTGAAATTATCGGTACTGAAGGCCTTGATTGACGCGCTCGTCAGGCGCCCAGCACTGTCCGTGTCCGCGCTTACGTCAGTCATCGCAGTATTCGGCGGGACCGAGATCAGGCGCGCCAGCGCGGGAGGCAGGGCCTTGGCGCCGCCTTTTTCCTGGATGCGGTAATGCAGGCCGCCCCTCTCGTTCGGTTCGCCGTTGGCGGCTGCCGAACTCTCGATGCGGCTCACAAACCACGCAGAAACCAGGAGTATCGGCAAGGCGATTGCGCCGACCAACAGCAGAAAACGAAGGCGATCCTTGGTATGAAAAAACTCGATCATCGGCGTGTTCTCCGTCTTGGTTCCAAACTGTTCAGGCTGAGCGGGCGACTGGATCTGGCCAGGCTGCGCTGGTGATTCAGCAAGCGGCGCCTGTCAGTCGGACGCGCCTTGGCGCTTTCGTCCCTGAAGAAAGCCGACCATCAGCAGCACGACGCCAAAGCCCATCAGGAACAGGGCGAAAGAGTTACCACCGATTTCGCGGTTGTTGGCTGCGCTGATCGCCTTTGCCGCGGCGTTGGCGTCCGTGGCCGTCATCGCGGTCGCGAAGGCAACTTCCTTGCACTGGGCCAGCAGGGCGGTGTCCGCGTTCCGAGCCGTCATCTTCGTCCGGCACTGCGCCGCGAGCGCGGCATCCGCCTCTGGCGGGCCTCCGGTGAAGCCAAGAATGGCGCCAATCAGCAGCGTGATCGCGCCAGTGAGCATGAGCATTCGAGCCATGTTTTTCATTCGTCTCCCTTGTGTTGAAAACCATGATAGTCGGGGCAGCGCGTGTTTCCTGAAGATGGGGCGCGAGAGATGCCTGGAGGACGCGGGCAGCGGCCGGGCTGCATATCTCTCACTTCGCCGTGCCGGGGCGCACCGAAGCAGGCGGTGAACTGCCTGCTTCCGGCTTCGACGGAAGGCAGTGGGGTGCATCCTCAGGTCGGCCGGCACCCGACGCCGCGGCACGCTCGGCACGCAAGCAGGCCATCAGCGTGTCGTCCTTGCGCGACCACAGGCCCTTGTCCTGGCGGCGCGTGGCGCGTGTGGCCCGCAAGGCGACCGCATCGCTGTCGCCGACCTGCAACCAGTTGGACTCGTGCGCGAACTCCTCGGCGCTCTCGCGGCTGTCAAGCGTCACGGCGCCGGTACGCTTGCGCGACCCGATATTCGTAGGCCAGCACCGCTTCGGGCGTCGCGGGAGGCGCGCCCGCGCCGACCGTGCCGTTGCCGCTGTTGTCGGTGCTCGCAGCCACGGCGGGGGGCACCGAGTTGCGGGTCAGGCGGCTCATCACACCGGAGAACAGGGCACTGGCCAGCAGCAGCACGAAGAAGCCGCCGAGCAGCGTGTTCACGGTTTTGCGTCAGATGCCGACGTCCTCGCAGCCAGCGATGAACATCTCTCCAAGGGGGCCGGGATCAGGCGGTTGGAGGGCAGCGCAAGGCGAGTGCTTTTAGGCGATCAACGCGTCGTCCACCACGCCAGCGTCGATGTAGCGGTCCGACTGGTAGCCGATTCCCCGGCGCTGCTGCGGATGTGGTGCGTTGTAGCGGTCGAAAGCCCGCAATCGCGGCAGCCGCGCGCGACGCTGCGCGATGCGTTCGCAAAAGCGTGTGTCGCGCCCTTTTGGTTGGCGTAGTAAAGCCAGGTCTCCGAACTCTGCGCTGTCGCATTATTCGATGGAGACCTTCGCTTTCGCAACCACAGTCTTCCAGCGCTGCAGGCCGTCGCGAATCGCGCGCGTTACCTCTTCGGGGCCGCTCTGCCTTACCGCATAGCCGAGCTTCGCCAGCCGCGCGGCCAGATCCGCATCGAGCGCCTTGCGCGTCGCCTCGCGCACGGCCGCAAGCACGGGTGCCGGCACTGAGGCGGGCGCCAGTACGCAATACCAGACTTCGTAGTTGACCGGGGGCCCGCCGATCTCCTGCAGCGTGGGTACGTCGGGCAGTTGGGTACTGCGATGCTCGCCAAATACCGCAAGGCCGCGCAGCTTGCCCGCGGCGATCTGCGGGGCGACCGAGGGCGACGTGGCATAGACCATGTCGATCTGGCCGCCCATGGCATCGTTCACCGCCGGCGCGGTGCCTTTGTAGGGGACGTGCAAGGACCGCAGCGGCGAGATCGTCGAGAGGTACTCGCCCACCAAGTGGGGGGACGTGCCTGCGCCAGGTGTGCCATAGCTCAGCGAGCGCTGCTTCGACAGTGCCACCAGCTCCTCAAAACTCCTCGCCGGAAAGTCCGGTCGCACTGCCATTACCACCTGCGTGGTGCCAACCATGCTCACCGGTACGAAATCTCTCAGGGGGTCATAGCGCACGTTGCGATTCACGCTCGGATTGGTCGAAAGATAGTCGTTGGCGAACAGCAGCGTATAGCCGTCGGATGCCGCGCGCGCGACGACATCGGTACCCATGTTGCCGCCGCTGCCCGGACGATTGTCGACGATCACGCTTTGCCCCAAAGCCTTGCCCAGCCGGTCTGCGAAGGGCCGTGCGATGGTGTCGAAGCCGCCGCCGGGGGGAAACGGCACCACAAGCGAAATCGCTCGGCTCGGAAAGTCTTTGGCCCACGCGTGGGGCATGGGTGTGCTTATCAGCGCGGTACCCAGGCCGAGAAGAGCGCGGCGTCGACCGCTGTTGAAGTGGCGTTCGACCATGTTCACAGCCTCGGCAAGCTAATTTGCAGCAACTCGCTGGCGTCCTCGGCTGTCAGCACTGCGTCCGTGTCGCCGCTGTACAGCGAGGAGCGTGCTTCCCAACGGTCACCGGCGCCGGCCTGTCCTTTACCCTGAAGCACGAACACGATGGTGTTCGGAGGTATCTCCACCGCGCTGCCCTTGGCCAGTGCAATCTGCGACAGAGTCGTTTGTGCCTCGGAGAAGGTTCCCAGGTGCTTGCGCGAAACGCCCGGGCGTGCGTCGTCGGCCAGCCAGTCAGCGGCGGCGGGGCGCATGAAAACCGGCTTGTCGTAGCGGCTCTCGGGGTAGCGCATATCGCGTCTATTCACATGCTCCCACACTGCTTCGTAGGCGTCCTGGTTGCGCGTGCCACCCTCAGGCTTGGCGACTTTGTAGACGCCCGCCTCGAAGCGACCGGTTTCCTTCAGTTCGCTGATGCCGTGCTGGAAGGCCTCTTCCGAAAGATAGCCGTTACGGCTCGCGCCGCCGAATTGCAGCACCAGGGTGAGCGACTCACCTTTGATGCTTTGTGGGCCGTAGTACACGCCCTCGGGAAAATACCCGACCATTCCCGGCGTCATGACGCCGTCGCGGGAGAAGTCGGCATCGCCTTCAAGTTGCACTCGCACCTGATCGAAGTTGTGGCGATGGCGTGGAGAATCGAAGTCGTTGAAGGTATTGGAGAGCTGCAGAAAGAAGTTGCCTGGCGTACCTTCCTTGCCCGACAAAAGTGGGTAGTAGCGGAAGCGGCCGCCGCGCGCATGAGTGCGCTCGATCATCGTGAGATCGCGTAGATTCAGGATTTGTTGCATGGGCAAATGCTTGTCTCTGATGTTGGAATGGCTCGCATGCTGACGCAGTCGCCACCATCTGCCCAGCGACATTTATGCACAGCGGCCTTGCCATTTCGGCAACGTATACCCGATGAAAATAAGACGCCCCTTACTGGACAATCTCAATTTGGCAACGTTGAGGCTGATCACCGCCATCGAAAGGGAAGGCAGTTTGTCGCGTGCCGCGGCAACGCTGCATATCGTGCCTTCGGCCGCCAGCCGTCGCATCACCCAACTCGAGGCCGCCATGGGCATCCCGGTGCTAGAGCGCACGGCGCGGGGCGCGGTGCTGACTGCCGCAGGCCTCTCAATTGCTCGCTGCGCGCACGCGATGATGGATAACGTCGAGGCCCTCGACGAAGAACTGCAGGACCTCCAGGCTGGCGTGTCCGGTCGCATCCGGCTCGTGGCGTCGATCTCGGCCATCGTGCAGCACCTGCCTCAGGACCTTGCGTTGTTTCTCGGCCAGCATCCGAACATCAAGGTGGAACTGGCCGAACACACGAGCGCAGAAATCATCGAGCTGCTTTTGCAGCAGCGCGCCGATGTGGGCGTGTTTGTGGCCGACGGAGAGATTCCGGGTCTTTCGCTGCACCCTTACCGAGACGAGCGGCTGGTCGTGATCCTGCCAACGAGTCACCGGCTCGCGAGGCGCAAGCGTTTGCGCTTCGAGCAATTGCTGGAAGAAGAGTGGGTTGAGTTGCCGCCGGGCACCGCGCTGGCGGCCCGTGTGGCCAAGGAGGCGCTCACGCATGGCGTTCGCCTGCGCACACGTATCCAGGTCAAGGGCCTGGATTCGGCCAGCCGAATGGTGCAGTGCGGGCTGGGCATCGGACTGCTTCCGCAGGCGAGTCTCGAGCAACAGGCGCGGTTCGGGAATCTTGCGTTCGTGCCGCTGGACGAGCCGTGGGCGCATCGCGTGAGTTATCTGGCGATACACGCACTCGGTGAGCCCACGCCAGCAAGCCGCCTGCTGATGCAGGCGTTGATGCGATAGAGCACGCAATGTTCAGCCCCTTTGGGTTTGCTTGGGGGCAGGCGGCAATCGATGTGCTCGCGTCGGTGTAATCGAGCGAGGGGTTGAGCGAAGAAGAGATTGCTGCTGGGCGCATATGCGCTGGTGGCTGAGAGACCTAACTGTCGGTGACCAACCGTATGACTTCGCAGCCGTCACCGGTCGCGGTCAGATGTTGCTTGCATCGCGCCAATTTAATGGTTTGCTCAGAACGGTGACTCGACGTGAAGCGCCGGCATCGAACGGCCGATGCCTTGCGCGGCCGGCCTCAATCGGCGCGCGCTAGCGGTGCGTCCAGGGACGCGGGCGCGCGCCGGGTGCAGCGCAGGAACAGCAGCGCCGAGGCGCTCAGGAATAGCGCGAAGTAGGTGAACACCGGTGCCAGGCCGAACGCCGAGGCGATCGCGCCGCTCGCCAGTTGATGGAAGGCCGTGCCGCAGAAAAACATGAGGTTGAGCGCGGCGAGCGCCTTGCCCGCGCTCTCGCGTGGCGTGGCGGACTGGCCCATTGCAAAGAGCAGCGGCTGCGTCGACATGCAGCAGCCGAAGACGAAGAAGACCCAGGCATCGAAGGACGCCGACGCGCGCCAGCCGTGCAGCGGGCCATCGCCCAGGGTCGCAGCAGCAACTACTACGAGTAGCAACCCCCCGGCGGCCAGGTGACTGCCCGCGAGCAAGGCCCGGCGCGCACCGGTCAGCCTGTCAAGGGTGCCCGCGACCAGTGGGCCGATGGCTACGGCCAGCGTCAGCGGAATCAGCGCGTTGCCGGCATCGATGCGCGACAGGCCCTTGACTTCCATGAACCAGGGCCCCCCCCAGACCCCGCGCACGGCTAGCACCGCGGCCAGCGAGGTGAAGGCCAGCACCACGGGGCCGCGCAGGGACGGGGACGCGGTGATCGTCAGCACCTGGCGCAGCTCCGTGCCCAGCCGGCGCGCAGGGGACGCGGCGGCCCTGTCGCTGCGCGGTACCACTAGCGCCACGAGAGCGCCGATGCCAAGCGCCATGGCGGTGGCCACCCAGAAGCTCGCGCGCCAGCCGTGGCGTTCGATCAGCCAAGCCGTGGGCGTCGCGGACAGCAGCATGCCGCAGTTGCCGATGCTCAGGATGAACCCAGACCACAGGGCGAAGCGCGCCGGCGGCAGCGTACGCGCCGCCAGTGCGAATGGGCACAGCAGCATGCCGCAGCAACCGATGCCCAGCAGCGCCTGCGCCGCGAAGAAGCCCACCGGCCCGCGTGCCAGCGCCGCGGCGACGCAGCCCAGCGCCGTCATCGCAAATAGCGACAGCGACACGGTGCGCACGCCTAGACGGTCGAGCATCACGCCTGCGGGCAACTGACCCAGCGCAAAGAACAGGTGGTAGGCACCCGTCAGCAGCCCCAGCAGTGCGGTGGTCGTGCCCATGTCCAGCGACATGACGTCAGTGGCCATCGCGGGCAGGGTGCGCAGGAGGTTCGAGAGCGTGTGACCGAATGCGAGGACGACCAGAGGGACCGCGGTGTACAGGGCCGTGGGCCATCGCCCGGGCGGTGTGGGATGTTGCATGCGTCGATCTTGCCCGAGTCGGCCCGTGGCGCCTGGCCAAGCACAACTGCAGAAACGTCGCCGCATGCGGATGCAGGCGATAGTCGTAGAGTGCCTCAGTCGAGCAACGGCCTAGCCGCATGCGTGTCCGTAATCACAGGCTTTAAATCCGTTCTGACTGGGATTGCGGTCTTTCGCCCAGCGACGATAAATGTCTGTAATTCCAGTCACGAAACAAGCTAAGGAATGTCATTGGAGACATCATGAAATATGACGAGACGCCTCTGCTTCAGGCGGCTCGCATGACCGCGGCAGCAGGGCTGCGTCAACGCCTGACAGAGTTACGCCAAGCCTATCGGCTGCAGCAAGCGGATGTCGCCGCCCGCGCAGGGCTCTCGCGCTCGACGGTCGTACTCATCGAAAAAGGAGATCCGGGCCGAACCATGGGCCAGATCCTGCGCTATCTGAACGCGATCGCTCCCGCCGTCACGCTGCACGCGCTGCTCGAAGGGAGGTTGCTCGCGCTGACCATGCTGCGTTCGCAGGAGCGCACACAGCGATTTGCGAGTCCTCAGTAAGAAGAGCTCAATGACCTCGATTGCTAGATGCCTGCGGGTTCGAGCAGCACCCAACCAGGCAGGGCCGCACTGATGGCATCTCGTCGACCATTTCGAGACGTGACGGTCTTCGCGCACATCCCTGTCAGCCAAGACCCGGCCCATCGCTTCGTGCCCGCAGGCCGGCTGGCGCGCGCACAGGGTGCTGCCAGCGAGCCCGATGCGATGAACTTCGCTTACGGCACGCAGTACCTGGATCGGCCCGATGCGTTCAAGGTCGAGCCGCGCGCTCTGGGCCATCGAGACCGCACAGAACCGCATCGCAACGCTGCCGGCCTCACCGTGCGATGGGTTCGGCGTGTCGCCTGGCGTCCATGTGGGGTAGGCGGCGCGAGTTCGCAAGGGCAATCGCTTTGCCCGCGCCCATGGGGCCAACGTTGTTTCGCGCGCTGACGACAACGGTAGGTCTGACGTCCGTAGGAGCCGAGTTGCGTCGGCAGTGGCTTCCGATCGTTCGTCGCAGCGCATCTTCCGCTCTTCGCGGTGGCCGTCTTCGTTTCCTTGATCCAACCATGGGCAGTCAGGCTTCCGGCTTCTTGCCGTCGCAGCGTCTGGCGGCGCACCGAGTCCAAGCACGCCTCGAACTCAGGTTCTGGAATACCGCAGTCGTTGCGAGCCTACGCGGCCGCCGCGTCAACTTGAAAACTGCAAGGCGGCTCATTGAGCAGCCGCTGTTGGATATGTGCGACAGCAGCGCGCGGCGTTTGGGGTAGCCCCTGTTCAGCGCACGGCGAGCTGACGCCGTGCGACATGCCAGCGGCGCGGGCGCAACCCACGGACCCGTACGGCGATGCACATCACCGCAACGCGCTCGAGGGGCGAGGGCGGGGGATTGGATGAGGAAAACACGCAGAGACAACACAGTTGCTTTTGTTTACATTTGGAGATCTCTGCTGGAATGGATTGCCCGTTCCTCTTTACCAAAAAGCAAATGCCTGGCGCTTGCGAGGCAGTCATCGTCATGAACCGAACTCACCGCATCGTCATCAATCGTCGTACCGGCGCGCGCCAGGCCGTAAGTGAAACCGCAAAATCGTCCGGCTTCGGAGGCGCGCTGGCCATCAGTGCTGCGCTGCTGACTGCGGCACTGTCGCCTGCTGCCCATGCCGTCGACTGGGCGGGGAACACGGGCAGCTGGCTTGACGCTACCAACTGGCTCGGAGGCGTACCTACCAGCGCTGATGACGTTGAGATCTACGGCCCTGGCACGGCCTTGGTCTCGGGCAACGGGTCCAATGCTCAGGGCCACTACGTATCGATCGGGCGGGGCGCGCCAGGCTCTCTGTCCGTGACGAGTGGCGGCAAGCTGTCCATCACCAAGACGTTTGTCGGTGACATTGGTTCGTCGACCGTGCTTGTCGACGGTACCAACTCTTTACTCAGCACCGGAGGCTTGGTGTTGGGTACCGCCGGGCAAGGGGCCCTGACAGTTTCGAATGGCGGAACATTGCGAACGGGTTCGATAGAAATCGGGTTGCAGCCCGGTGGCCAGGGCACACTGAATCTCAACGCCGGCGGTACGGTGGAGACCGGGAGCATCTACGGACTGGTGGGCCCAAACCCCGGCGCTACTGGAATCTTTAACTGGTCCGGAGGCACGCTGCGAGTGATTGGCAGTGAGCTGGTAAGCGCCATGGACGCTACGCTCTCGGGCAGCGGTTCTACGATCGACACCAACGGCTATGGCGCGACGTTGTCGGGCGTGCTGTCCGGTTCCGGCTCTTTGGTGAAGACAGGCGCGGGGGCGCTTGCACTGTCTGGCGTCAATACTTACGCTGGCAGCACCACGATCAACGCTGGCGAGGTGCGCCTCGGCAACGGTCAGGCATTGGGCACGGGTGTCATTTTCCTGTCCGGCGGGAGCCTGGTGGGCACCGCGGACCTGACGCTGGCCAGCCCCCTCATGCGCGTCAGCGGCACGTCGGGCATTGCCGCCGCCACCGGCACCACGCTGACGTTGAACACGCCGATGAATCTGCAGGCCGGCAGCAGCTTGGTGTTCGGCAGCAAGTCGGACGCGGGCACGGTGGAATGGTCCCAGCCGTCCGGCAGCGGATACGCCACCAACCAGGTCCCGACCTTGCGCGTCGCGGGCGGCACCTTGCGCGCAAGCGATGCGTCTTTTGGCAACTGGACGGGCGCTCTGACATCGACCACGGTCGACGCCGGCGCCAGGATCGACCTGAACGACTTCAGCACCTACATCCAGAACCTGCAGGGCGCGGGCGAACTCCTGACCGGCACCACCACCGCCGCCGCGGCGCTGGTCAACACCGGCAACTTCAGCGGCGTCGTCAGCGGCGCGGGTTCGTTGACCAGCGGCTACGGCCATGGGCTGACCACGCTGACCCTGTCGGGCCAGAACACCTACACCGGCGGCACCACCGTCGAAGGCGGCACCCTGGCGCTCACCGGCACCGGCAGCATCGCCGCCTCCAGCGGCGTGGTGGTGGCCAACCTGGGCAAGTTCGACATTTCGGGCGCGACCGCCGGCGCGTCGGTGCAGTCGCTGTCGGGTGCAGGCGGCGTGACGCTGGGCTCGCAAACGCTCACGCTGACCAATGCTTCCGGCACGTTCTCGGGCGCCATCACCGGCACCGGCGGCCTGACGCTAACCGGCGGAAAACAGTCCCTCACAGGGGCTAACAGCTACAGCGGCTCGACCCAGGTGAACAAGGGCACCCTGGCGCTCGCAGGCGCGGGCTCGCTGCTGGCCAACGGCGCGGTGAGCGTCGGCGCCTCGGGCATCCTGGACATCGCGGGGCTGACCGGCAGCAGCGCCAGCATCGGCACGCTGCAAGGCAGCGGCGGCGTGGCGCTGGGCGTGAAGACGCTCGCGACGAACGCGTCGAACGACACGCTCTTCAACGGCGTCATCGACGGCAAGGGCTCGCTCGTGAAGCAGGGCACCGGCACGCTGACGCTGGACGGCATCAACACGTTCACGGGCGGCACCACCGTGCAGGCCGGCAAGCTGGTGGTCGGCGGAGCTGCCGGCTCCAAGGCCAGCCTGGCGGGCGGGGTGCAGGTCGACTCCGGCGCGGCGCTGGGCGGACACGGCACGATCGGCGGCAACGTGGCGCTGGCCTCGGGCGCGCACCTGGCGCCTGGAAACTCCGTCGGCACGCTCGCGGTCAATGGCGACCTGACGCTGGACAAGGGGAGCGTGCTCGACTTCGAACTCGGCGCACCGGGCAGCAGCTTTGCCGTGGCCGGCCTGAGCGACAGCGTCACGGTGGGCGGCAACCTGTCGCTGAACGGCGCCACGCTGAACCTGAGCAACGCCGGCGGCATGGGCCCCGGCCTGTACAACCTGTTGAGCTACACCGGCACACTCAGCCAGACCAATGGCGGCATCGCGTTCGGCGTTGTACCCGGCACCGGCTTGACGCTGCAGTACCTGACGGCGAGCAAGAAGATCAATGTCGTCAACGTCGACCCCAGCCTGACGCTGACCTTCTGGAACGGCAACGGCATGGCCGCACCGGGACAGCTGGGCGGCGGCGACGGCACATGGAGCACGACAGGCGCCAGTTGGAGCGACGCGAACGGCGCCACCACCGCACCGATGCAGCCGCAGCCGGGTTTCGCGATCTTCGGGGGCGCGGCAGGCAACGTAGCGGTCGACAACACCGACGGCGCGGTGGCCGCCAGCGGCATCCAGTTCGCGAGCGACGGTTACCGGCTGTCGGGCGACACCCTCACGCTGGCGGCGACCAAGGCATCGCCCGGCCCGGTCGAAGTGCGCGTGGGCGACGGCAGCGCAGGCAGCGCAGCCTGGACCGCGACCATCGCCAACGTCATCGCGGGCACTGACGGCCTTCAGAAGACGGGCGCGGGCACGCTCGAACTCACTGCCGCCAACACGTACACCGGCGGCACCACCCTCAAGGCCGGCACGCTGTCGGTCGCGAACGATGCGACGCTGGGCGATGCAGCGGGCGCGCTCACCTTCGACGGCGGCGCGCTCAAGGTGACCGGCTCGGCGTTCAGCACGCTGTCGCGCGGCATCACGTTGGGCGCCGGTGGCGGCACCCTCGATGTCGACAGCGCGTTCAACACCCTGGAAGTGACCTATGTCGTGGGCGGCCCGGGCCGCCTGGTCAAGACCGGGGTCGGCACGTTGACGCTGGCGTCTGCCAACACGTATGCGGGCGGTACGGCCATCGATGGCGGTACCTTGAACGCGATGGTCAGCGGCGCGCTGGGCACTGGCGCAGTGGCAGTGAACGGCGGTGGCGGGCTGGTTTTCCGCGGCACCGCGGATGCCGGCAACCTGAGCATTGCCATGGCTGCGCGCGACGGGCTGATCAATGGCGGCTACGTGGAGTTCAAGGACAAGAGCTCGGCTGGAAGCGCGACCCTGGTCACTGCCGCGGGCGGCAACGTGACGTTTGCCGACAGCTCCACGGCCGGCAACGCCTTTATCGAGAATCGCGGCGGTGGCACCACGGTGTGGAACACCGCCACCGCCGGCAAGGCGCACATCACCAATTTCGCCGGCGGGCATACCGATTTCCTGGACACCGGCTCCGCCGGGCAAGCCACGCTGGTCAACGAAACTGGCGGCCTGGTCGACTTCTTCGACACCGCCACGGCCGACCAGGCCACGGTGATCAACAACGCGGGCGGCCGCGTGCGCATCAGCCTGCTCGGGGCGAACGGCGTATCGATCGGCTCGCTGTCGGGCGCTGGCAACGTGCTCCTCGGCACCAAAGCACTGACCACCGGCGGCCTGAACACCGACACCGAAGTCTCCGGCGTCATCTCCGGCAACGGCGGCTCGCTCGTCAAGGTCGGCACCGGCGCACTCACGCTCTCGGGCGCCAACACCTACACCGGCGGCACGTCGCTGCGCCAGGGCCGCCTGAACGTCGGCCACAGCCTGGCGCTGGGCACCGGTGCGCTGTCGATGGACGACGACACCACGCTGGGCTTCAGCGCCGACGGCGTGGTGCTCGCCAACGCCGTGAAGCTCACGGGCCAGAACGATCCTGTCATCGACACCGGCGCCTTCAGCGCCACCCTCGCGGGCGCCATCAGCGGCGGCGGCTTCATCACCAAGCAGGGCACGGGCACGCTGACGCTGTCGGGCGCCAACACCTACACGGGCGCGACCAACGTCGCGCAAGGCACGCTGAAGGCGGGTGCAGCCAACACCTTCAGCGCGGCATCGGCGCACAGCGTGGCCGCTGGCGCCACGCTCGACCTTGCCGGCTTCAACCAGAGCGTGGCCGCGCTCGCCAACAGCGGCACCGTGTCGCTGGTGGGCGCAGTGGCGGGCACCACGCTCACCGTCAACGGCAACTACGTCGGCAACAACGGCGTCTTGAAACTCGGCACCGCGCTCAGCGGCACCGGCCCTTCGGACCGGCTGGTGATCAACGGCGGCACCGCCAGCGGCAAGACCAGCGTGCAAGTGACCAACCTCGGCGGCCTGGGCGCGCTCACCGCGGGCAACGGCATCGAGGTGGTCACCGCGCAAGGCGGTGCCACCACCACCGCGCAGACCACGAAGGACGCCTTCGCGCTGGCGGGCGGCCATGTCGATGCGGGTGCCTACGAGTACCGGCTGTACGCGGCGGACGCGAGCGGCGCGGGCGAGAACTGGTTCCTGCGCTCCAGCATTCCTGCAGCGACGTCGCCGACCAGCCCGGGCGCTCCCGGCGTGCCGATCGTCACCTACCGGCCCGAAGCCTCGCTGTTCGCCTCGCTGCCCAGCCAGCTGCGCCAAGGCAACCTCGCGATGCTGGGCGACCTGCGCAAGCGCGTGGGCGATGACGATGTGAAGGGCACGGCGACAGCCCCGACGGGTTCGGACCGCCGCGCCTGGGCCCGCGTGCTCTCCACCGACATCGACATCCAGCAAGGCGGCGCCGTGTCGCCGAACAGCAAGGGCCGGCTCACCGGCTTCCAGGCCGGCACCGACCTGCTGGCCACATCGAATTGGCGCGCCGGCCTGTACGTCGGCCAGCTCGACGGCGACGCGCGCGTGAGGGGCTTCGCCAGCGGCATCCAGAACCTGGCGGTGGGCCGCAACGACCTGCGCAGCCAGTACGTGGGCGTGTACGGCACCTACACCGGCGACAGCGGCTTCTACGCCGACGCCGTGGTGCAGTCGGGCCGCCACCGCTACACGGTGGAGCCGCTGCTGGGCTTCGGCACTGGCGGCAAGGGCAACAGCCTGCTGGGCTCCATCGAAGTGGGCCAGGCCTTCGCGCTGGGCGGCAGCGGCTGGAGCGTCGAGCCGCAGCTGCAGCTGATCCACCAGCACATGGACCTGGGCAACTCCGTCATCACCGGTGCGGTGGTGCAGCCGCAGGCCGACAACGGCTGGATCGCGCGGGCGGGCGTGCGGCTGAAGGGCCAGCTCGACACCGGCGTGGGCACGCTGCAGCCGTATGGCCGCTTCAACGTCTACAAGACGTCGAGCGGCGCGGACATCGCGCGCTTCGTCAACGGCGCCACCACCACGGACATCGCGGCGCCCACGGGCGGCACGAGTTCCGAGCTGGCGGGGGGCTTCACGCTGGCGTTGAGCCAGTCGACGAGCCTGTACGGCGAGCTGGGCAAGCTGTGGGCATCGGGGGGTAATGCGAAGGTGAAGAGCTCTGTCAACGGCTCGCTGGGCGTGCGGGTGAAGTGGTAGCGACGGCAACGGGAACGGTATCGGGGCCCATGCGAACCTGAGCTACGCTGCGCTGTGCCTCTGCACCGAACCACGCGAAGCAAGAGCGACGTGAGAACGGCGCACAGAAGCAATCGTCCGCAATCCCCGCTTCGCGTGCGTTGGGATGAGGTGTGGGCATAGGCAGCGACTCCGGATGGCCGACACGCGCAATCACGGGCCTTGCCACACAGCGTCCGATGTTGAGGTGCGCTCGGCAACGCCGGAGCTGGGGAACCGGCTTCCAAGTTTTGCCGGCGCTCGAAGGCTGCGGGTGCCGGCAAGAAATAATCAGGATAGTATGTGGTGACACGTCTTGGCAGTCCCCTGCCAGACGCATCATGCGTACGACGCGCTGTGTGACGGTGACCCCAGGCCGTCAGCTTCGCGTCGCGCGTGTGGGCAAGATTCTTTGGCACGTCGTTCCATGCTGTCGGGAATCGCAGCCGCTGTTTCCATCGCGACGGGCAGCTTTGCTCCGCCAATGCCTTCATGTGCGCTCCAACGAGCAGCGTCAAGCAGATGGCGTCCAGAAGAACCATGATCAGGTGCGCGACCTGCGCAACGCAGCCAGAGCACAAGGCTGATACGCGCCCGGCTGCGGAGCTCGAAGGTGAATTAGCTTCTTCTCCCGAGCTGGCGCCGGTCCAAGTTATGAATGGCCTGTCAGCCCAGACACGCAGGCTGCAGCGGGCCGTGCCGATCGGGCAGCCAGGCCGATGCGCGGGCGTGCGTCACCATCCCGATCGGTCTTCGACCACATAACCCATGGCGCGCACGGTGTGCAACAACTTCACTTCGAAGGGATCGTCGACCTTGCTGCGGATGCGGTGAATGTTGACGTCGATGACGTTGCTCTCGCTCGGGGCGTCCATACCCCACAGCCGTTGCGCGAGCATGCTTCGAGAAAGAACCTGGCCGTGCCGCCGCATGAGCTCGACAAGTAAAATGAATTCCGAGTCTGTCAGATTCACCCGTGTCTGACCTCGCACGCAAACGCGGCTGAAGAGGTTGACCTCCAAGTCGGCCACTCGCAGACAGTCGGCGTTGTGTGGGCCGCGTTTCAAAAGCGCCTGGAGCCGGCCCCAGATCTGCGAAAACGAGAATGGCTTGACCATAAAGTCGTCCGCTCCGAGATCGAATGCCGAAAGCCGATCGGCAAGCTTGTCGCGCAGTGTGATGACCAGTATGGGGAAGCTTCTTCGGTGGCGGATGTCTCTCAGAAGCGCGAGGGGCTCCGGTCTCGAGATCGAGACGTGTGCGTCGAGGATGCAAGCGCGATAGTGGAATTTGAAGGCGAACGCTCGGCCTTCTATGCCGTCCCGCGCCACGTCGGCCACATATCCACGTTCCTCGATGTTGCTCTTGAGGTAATCCCCCAGTTCCCGCGATCCCTCAACAATCAGAATTCGCATGACGACGCTTGTCGGATAGTGTGGTCGGCAAATTGCTGCACCCGCGCATTCCCAGGCCATGAAGGCTCTCCGCGTGGCTTGGCCTGACCCCCGATTCAAAAATGCAGACCCGCGAACGAGGCGCGACGAAGCAGATTTCTTAGCGGCAGATTAGGACCGCGGAGTGACTGGAACCTGACCACCTCCAGTGGCTGAGGTTGGCGGCCTACCTCTGGCCTTTAGCTCCGGCTCCTCAGGATCTATCGACTCACCACTTTTTTCCCCTGATCTGCAGTGGGTGCATGCCATGCACGGTCTGCATGCCGGCCCCAATGCGCCGCCTCGAGAGTGCAGATTCACGAATCCGAGGTCGGCACGCTTCGCCAAACTGCAATGGCCATCGAAAGGAGCTTTAAGCCTAAAGTCTTCTAGTGCGTCGATGCAAGAAATTGCAAGGTGCGTCCGCAAAGCAATCGCTGGAGAATTCGCGTCAATGCCACCCGGATGGCATGGTCTCACTGCGGCCAATCGCGCGACCGAACTCGAGCGCGTGGCCGAGAAATGTGACTGCGGGGACAAAAAGCAAGGGAGACAATTTCAAGATGGAAGCTCGCGACGCGGAGGCGCGGCCGACGTGACCGAACTCACGGCGCATGCGCGCTACAGTGACATGTTCAACCGGCACAGAGGTGTGTTGTCGAGCTGCTCGCGTCTGATGCGCGCGGTGAGTGGCTTCGCGGTGGTGCTGCTGTTGTTGATTGGCACCAACATTGAATCGCAAGCCTCCGTGCTTCGCCTCGATGCAAGGTCACCGGCCGCAGAACGCGCCTTCGATAGTCATCTTGAGGTCTACCACGACGCTTCGGGCAAGCTCACTCAGCAGGACGTTGCAGCGTCAGCGCAAGCCAGGCTTTTCCAGCCAGTTCGAGGTGGCTTCAACGGCGGATTTTCCCGCGGGGCTTGGTGGGTTCGGTTTCAGATCCAGACGTCTCAGGAAGAAATCGCCCAGCCGATCGAAGGCGGCTGGTGGCTCAGGTTGAGTTCTCCCTACGTGGACGCCATGGATGTGTGGCTGCCTGCTACCGGCAGCCCTGGAGAAGCCGGCTTGATCCATCGCGAACTCGGCGGTCTGCGACCGACTCTCTCACGCGAGTGGCCTGGCACCTTACCTGCCGTGCGCCTGCCGGAGCTTCGCGACGATCAGCCCCGCTGGGTATGGATCCGCTTGGCCGGCGACCGCGCGTTAAGCCTCATCGGTGGCGTGTCGTCGTTGCGCGAACTGGCGGGCGCGCAGCAGAAAATCACCTTCGGAAGCGCAGCGGTCATCGGCATGGTGCTGCTGCTGGCATCGGTGAGCTTGCTGATGGGCATTGCCGTGCCGGACCGCAGGTTCATCGCCTACGCCGGCTATCTCTCGACACTTGGTCTGCTGTTTGCTGCCGCGGAGAATCTGCCGGTTGCTCTGGGTCTGCTCGAGAGTCCGGTCGTGGCGGTGCGATTGCATAGCTTTTCCGTCTGCCTGCACACCGCTGCAGCCTTTGCCTTCGCGCGCAGCATGCTCGATATGGGGCGCCAGTTTCCGCGCATGGACCTTGTTTTCAAGGCGCTGACCGTGGTGTGCGGTGTTGCGTGCGTCGCAGCAACTGCAGGGGGGTATCGGTACATTGGGTTGCCGCTGAACTTGCTCTGGGTTGCTTTCTCTGTGTGCGTGGTATCGCTGTGCGCGGTGCTGGTGCGTCGCAAAGTCGAGGCTTGGCCGAGCCTGGTGGGATATTCCGTGTATCTCGCGATCGGCGTGCAGCACTTCGCGAAGAACCTGCAATGGTTGCCCTATACGACAGCGACGCAGTACAGCTACGCCATCGGCGCCATCATTCACATCCTGGCCTTCTTCTTTGCCCTGGGTTGGCGCGTGCGGCACCGCGAGCGACGCGCGCTCGCGCTGTCCCTACGGCATGGAGAACGACTGGAGCAGCGGGTGAACGAACGCACCGAAGACCTGCGCCAGGAAATTGACCAGCACCACCAGACGCACAACCAATTGGCCATGGCAATGCGCGAGCAGCGGGCAATGCTGGCGATGGTGTCCCATGAGTTCCGCACGCCGCTTGGCACCATCGGCGGTGCAGCACAGATTCTTTCGGAGGAACGCATCGGCCTGGCGCGCGAAGACGTCAAGCGGGAGGCGGAGAAGATCGCTCGCACGGTGTCGCGCATGAGTGACCTGATGGACACCCTGCTCGCGGACCAGTGGTTGGAGGCGTCCAGCGAGGCAATGAGTCGCCATCCGATCCGGCTAGCGGAATTGCTCCACGAGAAAGTGGATGAGCACAACGAGGGCAACGCCCATGACCGGATCGACTTGAAGCTTGAGGCGCTGGACGTCGTGGTGCTGGCGGATGAGACGCTCTTGCATATTGCGCTGGACAATCTCCTGACGAACGCCCTCAAGTACGCCCCGGCCACCTCGCGCGTGGAGGTTCGTACGCGCCTTGCGGATGTTGGGACGCGCGTGGACATCCAGGTCCTGGACACGGGGCCTGGCTTCAGGCCGCAGGACCTGCCCCATGTATTCGACCGCTTCTATCGCGCGGAAGGTGTGCGACGCGTGCCCGGCATCGGATTGGGTCTGCACATGGTGCAGCGCATTGCCGGGCTTCATGGCGGCAACGTCGTGGCGGCGAATCGGCGTGAGGGCGGGGCCATCGTGACAATGACGCTGCCTCGTGCAGGTTGCGCAAAAGGCGGCGGCAACTCTGACCCTGTGCTGGCCGCGTCCGTGTTGAAGGGACATGGCCTATGCCAATGAATCGCGTGCTTGTTATTGAGGATGACGAGGACTTGCGCGACACGGTCTTGCGCTACCTGAACGGTGTCGGCATGCTTGCGCGTGGTGTTGCCAGCGCGGAGGAAGTGGACGCCCAACTGGCACGCCACGACTTTGATGCAGTTGTGTGCGATGTCAACCTGCCGGGCGAAGACGGCTTCGCCGTATTGGCCCGCCTGCGCGCGCGAAGCGCGATGCGCATTGTGATGTTGACGGCCCGAGGCATCGCCAACGATCGCTTGAGAGGCCTGAGCCTGGGCGCGGACTACTACCTGGTCAAGCCAGTCAACTTGCGTGAGTTGGAGATGGTGCTGAACAACCTCATGCCGCGAAGCCATGAGACGCCAGTCGCCACGGCGTCGATCGAGGCTCCGTCGAGCGCAGGTGGACAGGCTGGGCTGCTGCCGGTCTCATAGACACCGACCTAAGCTTTTTGAGCTTTCTCGAACTCTATCGGACTGACGTAGCCGAGCGTCGAATGACGACGCGTCGGGTTGTAG
>NZ_JBFUPJ010000016.1:0-227690 GCF_041355175.1 Variovorax sp. RCC_210
GTTGCCTACGTCGGAGCACAGCTGCAGCCCAAGTGAACCGCGTGCGGCCGGTCAAGATGGTCGGACTGGACGCTCACAGAGTTGGTGCAGTGGCTGGATGACGTACTCGGCGTGGCGGTCACACGGCAAGGGCAGAACTACCTCTCGGTCAAGATGCCCGGCGCGACCAAGGCGATGCGGCTTCGCGGCCCGTTGTTTGAAGCCGGCACAGACTACCGCTCCTTGGCGCCGCCAAAGAACGGGAAGCCCGGCACCGTCATGTTGACCGTGCCCGAATATCAAAAAGCCCTGGTCAGCCTGGACACCCTGGTCAGCGAACGGCGAGCCTTCAACATCAAGGCGTACCTGACCCCTCGCACGTTCCCAAGAACCCAAGGCGCCGGCAGCGCCTCAGCTTCGCTGAAACCTGCCAACTTCACAAGAGCAATAACAAAGGAGAACACCATGCCCATCAAGAAGACACCCCACACCGAGCGCATCGTGGAAGACGCGATGACTACCGCGAAGCAGGCCGACGACGAGCACGTTAAGAAGCCGGTCATCGCCACCACCGAGCAGGCGACCCAGCGAATGAAGGCCATGCGCGACACAGGAACGACGGTCTACACACCGAAGCCGTCCACGGCCATGGACACCATCAACAGTATCCAGGCGGCTATCGGTGCCTTGCAACAGTCCATAAATGCCGCCGTCGCCGACATGGCGAATGCGAAAACCCCGGACGAAGCGAGGAAGGCTCAACAGCGATTGATGGCACTCATGGAGCAGATGGCAAGGCTGGAGCAGCAGTTGCAGGAGGCCAAGGTCAGGCAGATCAACGAGGCGCCGGTCATCAGGCTGAAGTTCTGAAGGGTTATGCTTCGGGCCTTTGAAGTCGCCGGATAGTGCGTTGTAACTGCCTGAAGTGATTGCTCTATAGGCCACCGACGGTTCCGCAGACCTACGCCGCCCCCTCCTCCGGAGGTTCGAAAAGGTCCTTCGCTCGTGCGTCGTAAACGGTCTGGGTCAACTCCGACTTCAAGATGTCCTCATTCAGCAGCTTGAATAGGTACCGCACACTGCTCTTAGACCTCAACTGAATCTTCCCATCCGCAACGCGAAGTCCGTAGGTTGGATGGTTTTCGACAAAGGCGATGATGGCCTGGGACTCCATTTCAAACGCCGGACTGTGCTTGGCACGCAGCACATGCTTCTTGGCTAGGTCCAAATTGGCTAGATACCCTTTGACGTCATCGACCATCGCCATCGCGAATACCATCTGCACCACGTCTTCCATCGCCTTCTTGGCAACTCGCTCGAAAGCGAACTCTTTCTCGAAGCGTGGAAGACTGGACACATAGAACTCGTCGTCCATGAGCATTACGTCGAATCCGGGAAGAATCTTGAGCACATCCTCGTTAAGTATTTCAAACCGATTCGTGCGCCAACTAAGGAGAATCTGCTCGCGCCGGACGATAGAGACTGGGAAGACCTGCTTGTAGAAGGTAGCTGATGTCCTGGGCGATGAGATCTTCACAACCAGCGCCTTGACATCGGAGACCGCGCGACCTTGGAAGGTAAACAGTGCCGGCTCATTGCCGTCGTGTAATTCCCGGATGGCTCCGAACTCCTCAGGCTGCTCGTCCAGATCGTAGGCATAGAGGGCGTTCGCCCGCTCATCGAGTCGAGACAACTCGAATGTCTCAAGGTCTTCGTTATCGAAGTAGCGACGCAGGCTGCTCACGAACTGCTCGCAGAGTACGACGGCGTCTTCCGGGGAGACGTCGGCCCGCAAGTACTCACGATCGGGAGACTTTCCCACGCCTAAGTAGACCCTGATGTTCAAGCCCTCCCCTAGGATTCCCTCAAGACTGTTCTTTAGTTCTTCGACTGTCTTCATGAGCAACCTTTATCGCCAATGTCGCAAAGTAGATGTTCCTGTCCAGCTTAAGCACGTTGACCGCCTCACCTTTCTCCAACACGGTGTTCGCAATGAGGATCGCGGGTCCATCTTTGAACGTGACGTTGAAGATACGAAAGCCAAGTAAGGCCAATGTAGGATTCGCGTAGAAAAGGTTGGTGCGGACATACAGGGCGCCCAGTAGGCACAGCGTGATGCCAAGATTGATCATTTGGCGAACGTTGTCGAGACCGAATCCCACGAGGGGCACGACGTACGTTGCGAGGAAGACAAGGTGCTCCGCGTTCTTGTCCTCAATCGACTCGATGCACAGCGGGCCATCTTGTGCCCCAGCGATGAGGTATCGAAAACGGAAGTAGCAGGCTCCTGAGACTAGCAGCAGCCCAACGCAGATCAGGGGCAGCACATTTGCCTTGGCGATTTCGACCAATTCCTGCTTGTTTGCAAACTTGCAGTCGAAGCAGATGTCAATGGTTACTTTATTGACGAAGATCAACACGAACAGCAGCCAAAGCGAGAGCAGATACATCCCGACCTTGATTGGCCTGTGCATGCGAGCGCTACTATTCATCATTCTTCCGTATGCCAAAACAGAGGCATCTTATGAAGGAGCGCGATGCAGGGCGGGTTGTACGTAGCACGCTCAGTTAGACACTGCGCTCTGTCGGCAAACGTCACCAGCCGATCCACGGTGAAGTGGATGCGCCCTAGGTAGGCGTCGTTCTGCAAATACGTGACCAGTTGGTTGCTGACAGCAGGACTGCTGACGGCGATCATCGGAGTGTCGCTCTTTTTCAAGGTGCAGGAACCTCAGCGACGACCAGCCGGAGGCCTTAGTTAAAGGCGAAGGAGTCCTGCCCATCGCCATAAGCATCATCTTCTCGCTCGGTCTGGGCAGACGCAGGTGATGCGCTAAGCCCTCGAACCGCTTCGAGGAATGCCTCCTTCTGGGCAAGCACCTCCGGTGTCAGCATGCTGCGCTCGTGCAGAGAGACGTACAGGGCCGCGGAATAGGCTTGGCAGTTTAGGGACCGCACCGGGTTGAAGGCTATGTCGGTGAAGGCGCGGTATTGCAGTACATACCCAGCAAGCTCCTCGTGGAGGTGCAGCGCGTTGATGTACAACCAGTCGTAGAAAGCCGTCGTAGGCTGCAATGCCCACCTCATGCCAAACAGCTCGAATGCGACCAGCCGGCCGCTTTCTTTAAGTCGAGGATCGCTCTTCGCCTCCCGCGACGTCATGCCTCGGATGTCCTTGTACGGACCGCCATGCTCGAAGACCTTCGCTGACTGATACGCACACTCGACGCTGAACTCCTGGCCGTACTTCTTCGTCCGGATCATCAAGTTGAAGGCGCTTAACTTGACCCCAAGTGGATCTTTGGACTTGCTGGAAATTTCCAGCACCTTGTCGACCTTCAACTGCCTCTCAGCAGCAAGGTGTAGAGAATCTATCGATTTCTGGGCCTGCTTGACTGACATGCCAGCAAACCACGGGAATTCGACGTCGTGCTTCCACACGAGGGAATTGCCGGTCAGCGAGGGGACGAAAACGGGTCTCAGAGCCATTGATTACCAGTGGTTGTGGTCAGAGCGAGGCCAATGGTATTGGTTGTTGTTGTGTACGTTGGGATGCTGATTCTGTAGTGCCTGCGCCGCGCCAGCATCGTTGAGCCATACGACGTCGATGTACCTAGGCTCAATCGGATCGAAGCACGAGACTTCGGCCTGAGGGTTAGTGGGAAAGTGATCGGGGGTGCCCAAGTCTACGCGGGTCTTCCCGCCGTAGTCTTGGAACAACGCCTGGAATGCAGCCAACCCCGACCTCTGTGCGACCGGGATGCCGCTAACGGAGCCGTCAGCGGCGTTGGTCACGCTGAAGCAGCAACGCTTCTCCCACAGCACGCCGTGGTTAATTTGGAGCACAGCCCAGTTCGTTCCCAGCGGGGCATTGCACCGCAAGGGATAGAACATCTTGTAGTTAGGCCATTCGATGGTCAAGCAGGTCGCATCAAGCCCGTCATAGCGATGTGCATCGTTCGACGCGCTCTGCAAAGCTCGGCGAAGAATATGCGATGGGGGAAGCAAGCCACTCGCCAAGATTCCGGGGACATTTTCTGCTCTTGTGAAGTGGAAAAGCCGATCGATGTTGCGATCCATGCACTCTTGAAGAATGGTCATCCCTATCCCTTGCAGTTGAGCAGGAAGATACGTGATGATTCCGGCGTTTACAAGTGTTCACATTCCCGCGATAGGGAAAGTACCAAGCAAGAACCAAGCGATGAGGTGCGCCGGCCTATCCCCGCGGCAGCCAAGCCACTATTCAAGGTCATGTCCGCATAAACCAAATTAGGAATTCGGGCTGCCGAGCGCTGGGTAGCTGTAGTTGCTCAACACGTTGTTCCCGTCGAAGCCGAGGCGAGAGATGGGAGGGCGATGTGAAGTGGCCGAGTGTGGGCGATGGAAGTTGTAGTGATCCATCCAGGGTTCAACTCACGGCTCGATGGTCTGAGCTGGGGTTGATGAAGGCGTAGGCTCGTTCTCGCAGCAGCGTCTGGTGGAGTGCTCAGCCTTGCCATTGGTGCGCGCCGTGTAGGTTCGTGTACGGATGTGTTTGATGCCCACTCGGAGGCAGCAGCTTTGCGAAGCGGCGCGTCTTGTCGGCCGCACTGTTGTCCGTCATCACCTGCTCAATCTCCACACCCAGCGTCTTGTAGTTAGCGCAGCGCCGCCGGCCGTTCGGGTCAAAGGCCCTTGAACAAATCCTCTACAGAGACGTTCAATGCCTTCGCGAGGGTATCAACCGCCGCCAAGGACGGGTTGCGAACCCCTCGCTCCATCCCGCTGATGTACGTGCGGTCAAAGCCGCAGATGTGAGCGAACGCTTCCTGCGATAGCTCTCGCTCTTTACGCAGTTCTCGCAGGCGTTCGCCGAACCGGACAGGTAGTGAATTCACTGCCTGATTGAACCGGCCTGTCGACTAATCGACCACGGACTTATCGTCACATGCTAGCATGTAGACCAATCGTCACATCGTGTTTAAGCCCATTCGTGACGTGGCTCAAATCGCTCAATGCTTGGAAGGAAGCTCAAATGAAGAAGACCGTTTTCGGGAGGGCAGTAGCCCACGTGTTCATGGCCGGCGCGGCGCTCGTGCTGACGGCATGCGGAGGTGGCGGCAGCGATAGCGGCTCGTCCACCCCGGTGACTACGACACCAGAAGTAACCACTCCGGTCACTGACCCAACCACAACACCCGAGCCGGTCGCACCGGTGGCAACGGCACCAGTCGTTCCTGATGCCGAAGTTCTCGCACTCGCCGACGCCACCAACATCGCGAGTTCAGGCTTTCCGTGGAGCGGCCGTTTCGCTGGAGTGGTGAAGCGCTGGACCCTGCCTATCCCCGTGAAGACCAACGGTGAGCCTCGTGCGGTGCCCGCCATGGACGCGATTGAGGCGAAGCTCGGTTTTGTCGTCTTTGACCGCACCAGCATCGCAGCCTCCGACGAAGCAACGATCACACGCGGCATCGTCTTCCGCCAAGGTACGTCCTACCTGCCTGCCGGTGCCAATCCGCAGGCCTACTGTGCCAACGTGGCTCGTGCACCTCTTGAAGGTGGCTACCCCTCCACCTTTATGTTCGCACCGGGTGAGATCTCGGCGCGCCTCTACGTGAACTTGGACAACCCCCAGTGCACGGCTTCACCTGAGATCGTCATCCACGAGATCGGCCATGCCCTCGGGCTGGGTGCTCATTTCAAAGGCTTCGGGGACGACGATGGCCCCATTGGTCCGGCGTTCTGGCCGGTGCTCGCCACGCTCTACGCGAACCCCATCGGCACGCCCAAGACCTCTGTGGTGGTCAAGCAAGTCAAGAACTGAAGGAGGACACCATGAAACTGATTGAAGGCAAGCTCAAGCGACTGGGCGAATCCACCGTGAACCTGAAGAACGAAATCGTGAAGTACTCGCTCATCCAGATCGGCGACAAGACGCTGACCAACGTGTCGGTCGACCGCAAGCTCAACAACTTTCTGGCCGATGGCATTGAAACGGACCAGTCCACGAAGCTCTGGGTCCTCAACGGCGGCAAGATCGTCATGGGTGTACAGGTCGGCAGCGACACGCGCTACTACGGCACGATCAACCCATTCTTCTACTTCGCGATGCTGTTCAACGTCGTCTTCACCGGCATCGTGTTCACGTATCAGCCACTCGGTGCTTTGGCGTGGGCCGTGGTCATCTACGCCATTGCCGGACGCAGGTGGGTGGACTACCGCAGGGTGGCGGCGGTCGGTGGCATGAAGGTTTGAGGAGACGCCATGTCCAAGTCCCTGTATGTGAGCTTTGGCAAGAGGGTGACGGATCACCTCGGCCCGATCAACGCCACGATGTTCATCGGTACGGGGGCGCTGGTGCCAGTGATGGACTTCGTTCGGCCGCACTTCCCGTACATGAACCATGTGGCGGCTGTCGTGGTGCTGTTCTTCGTCGCACTGCTGGTGCTGAAGTTCGTCAACACGCCGGCGAACCGGGTCATTCCGGCGAGCATGGTGTTGTGTGCGGGAGTGTGCGCCGGTGCGTTCTCGGTCGGTGCGGTCGCCAGTTCAAGGCACGCAGCACAGGGCGGCTACATCGCCGCGACCTCGGAGGATGCGAAGGCGCTGCAATCCAATTTGCTGCGGTTGGAACAGGAAACAGGCGACATCAAGACGAAGCTCAACCGGATTGAAGCAGGCAAGAGCAATGACCCACGGGTTGAGCTTCGCAACATCGGTGTGGAGTGGAGCGAGGACGGGCTGCGCAAAAGCTCGCGCATCGGAGATCTGCGGGCACTGGAGCTCTTCCTGCGCGGCGGCATGAGCATCTATTCCAGCCACGACAGCAGCCGCACCTCGTTTGCCGTGTCGGTCATCGCGAACAGGTCGCCTCGCATGAAGGAACAGTTGGAACTGCTGGTGCAGCACGGCTACGGTTTGAATGATGCGAGCACGGTGCAGGCCAAGGCCGATCCCACCGCGCCGCCGAACCTCTATGCCTACGCGAAGGACATTGGCAACGAAGAGGCGGCGCAGCTCCTCGCGAGCATGGGGTCTGACACCACCGTCTACGAACCGTGGAAGGCGAAGAAGCCGAAGCCGGTGGTGTTGCCGGGGATCTTGTAGTCGCAGATCGGGCGGAGCCGCCCGACACGGCAGTAAAGACCGAAGCCCGCATCTGCGGGCTTCTTCGTCTCTAGGGCTAGCTACTGACTTGTGGTGTCTGGACAGCGGTCGGCGGAGCGAAGCTTGACCACAGCTTTGCGCCCGTCTTCTTCGGACGCAGCTTCGCGTAACGCTGCAAGGTGTTCATCTCAAGATGGCCGGAGATCTTGGAGATTTCGATGTCGGTCAGGTTGGTCCGCTCGAACAAGTCTGAGATGCCCTCATGCCGAAAGTCGTGAGGATGGAAATCTTCCACCCCGGCGTTCTTGCACACCACCTTGAAGCGGTGCCCGAACACCGTGGAACTCTCCCAGAACGGGAAGACCAGGTCTGTCAGCTTTCCCGCACGCGGCAGAAGGTTCTCAACAACGAGCCGATACAGTTCCGGGCGCATGGCGACCTCGCGATCCGTGATGCGATCCTTGTCGCGCCTCTTCTGGTTTTCCTTGGGCACGAACACATAGGAGCCGTGCGGCTCCGTCGGATCGATGCGGAGATCTTTCCACTTCATCAACAGCGTTTCCCCCATGCGCATGCACGAATAAATTTGGAAATGGATGATGTCTTTGAGGTGTTGCTTATTGACATACATGCGGTCGCAGGCAGCGAGCAAGCGCTCCAGCTCATCGCCTTCTAGTCGCCGCTCTCTGGGGCGCGGCCATGCCGGTGGAGGCGAGTTGTCGTCAAACGGCTTGCTGTTGAAGACGTAATCGTTGCCCCTTGCGTGCCAGAACAGCGCGGTCCGGATGTCGTAGTAGACATGGCGGATCGTCGACGGTGCATATGTCTTCAGCTTGACCTCCCCATCCACGACGACCTTGTTCCCCTTGTAGAGCGGATGGTCGGCTTTCTTCTTGGCTTGCGGCAGCACCGTCTGGCTGAGCTTATGGTCAAGGTAGGCTTCGAAGCCCTTTGTGTCGAAGTTCATCAGCGGCACCTTGCCGATCTCCACGGCAACCCGACGCAGCGAAGCCACCTTCTTGTCAGAGATCTTTCCTAAGCTGTGATTGGCCGCGATGTACTCACTGAATATCTGACCCAAGGTCACCTTGCGGGATTTTCCAGTGTCAACCGGCGCGCCGGTGATGACCTTCGCTTCGGTCACAGTCACCCACTTCTTCGCTTCGCTTTCAGTTTTGAAAGTGCGCGACGCGCTGACCCCGCCCTTGCGCACCTTCGCCCGATAGCTGGTGCCGCCCTTGCCCACCCTCGTCTCGATCTTTGTCGCCATACATGCGGCCTCCTGTGCCCCGCGCCGCTATTGTCCCATTTTTGTCCCAAATCGAAAATCCAACTGATATCTGATGAAAAAATGACGTATTTACAGGGGAATTCGGTCATTACATCGGAGTCCTCCTAAGGGCCAGATGGGGGTTCGATTCCCTCTGGACGCACCAAGGCTCCCGCAGGAGCCTTTTTCATGGCGTCAAAACCAGCGCCGAAGCGTCTACAAAAGTCAGCCTTTGTGACCCCGCGCCAGCGCGCAGCACTTAGCCGGCCATTTCGAGAACTACTGGGCATTTGCGTTTCCCGCGCCGCGCCGTTCGTATCTAAAGTGGGCGCCCTCACCACCCAAAGTCTCGCCCCGCGGGACAAGGAGCGCATCACCCTCAAGCACTTGAACGAACAGACCGCCTGCCTTGCAGCGGGTCGCCGATGCCCACTGGCAAAGGCGCGAATGCAAGGTATCAAAAGGCGACGGCCGGGGCGCAATCAACACCCCGGCCGTCTAACCAACGAAGTGCCCAACCGTCAAAAGGAAGCACCCCATGGCTACCCCAAATATAGCCCGCCCCTCCACGCCCGTACCCGCCGCTGGAGACCCCCCGGACCCCTGGAGCACGCTCGAGGAAAAGAGCACCCAGCTTCACTCGCTGCTGTGCTACTGCCACGGCGGCCCGCCGGGCCAGGAAGACGCAGGCCCCGTGCACCGCGACAACGTGTTCTGGCTGGCCTCCGAGCTCGCGAAGGAAGTGATGGACCTGATTCAGGTCTGCGCGCCGCGCGAGGGCAAGGCCGACCAGACAGACAAAGCCGACCAGACCGGCAAATAGCGGCGCAAGGTACCCCGGCAGCCTTCAAGCGCCCACCACCGTGGCCCTGAAGGCTCTCCCCGGCCCGTCTCAAGAACGGTGGGTCGGGGAGTTCGAAAGACTCGATTCGCAGGCTGCAAAAGCCCGCACGACCCCGCACGACCCCGCACAACCCCCGCGTCCCCCGAATTCAGCGCCGCTGCCGCCACGGCTGGTGCGCCGCGTTGTCGGAGCGCACGCTCACAAACTGGCTGGCCCGCAGCTTCACGCGCGCCACGGCGGCGTCGAGCGACGGCTGCGCCATGATCACCAGCTCCCCGCGCCGCAAGCCGTCCCGCGCGATCTCGGCCACGCCCGCATAGCCGCCGCTGGCGCCCTGCTTGAAGTGGAACGAGCAAGACCAGCCGCCTTGCAGGTCGACGGAAATGGGAGGTGGGGTCAAGGGGTGGAGCGTGCCTCGGAGCCCTTCGCCGCGATGCGCGGGGAGGGCCTTTTTGCATTGTTTTTTTCGCGCCCCAGTGTCGCCGCCGCATCCCCGGCGTCCATCCCATGAACGGGGGAGTGCGCGCCCTACCCGCTGCTCGCCGCGAGCCCTACCCGCTGCTCGCCGCGAGCCCTACCCGATGCTCGCCGCCGCCCTATCCGATGCTCGCCGCGGCCTCGCGCGCGCCCAGCCGGAACACGAAGCGCTGCGCCTTCGGGTTGCTCAGCAGCGGCCGGGCGACGCGGTCCGCATGCGCGTGCGCGTAGTGCCAGCGCTTGGCCGACTCCAGCTCCTCGTCGGTGAGCAGGCCGGTGCCGGCTTCGGCCGCGGCGGCGCGAAACGACGAGATGAGGTCGAGCGCGTTGTCGAACTGCTCTTCCAGCAGCGACAGGTACACCTGCGCTGCAACCATGTAGTCCCGGACGGTGGCCGGCTCGCCCTCCATCTGGACGAAAAAAATCCGTCCCGAGGACGTGATCGCGGTTCTCATGAATTTCGGATAGCGGAAATTGCGGTTTTTGTTCTGCGCGCCGCGGAGGCTGCGGTGCGTGTCGAAGGTGGGAGAGGGTCCGCGGCGCGCGATCAGCGAGACCCGCGAGACCCTCCTCCGACAGAACTACGCACAACGAAGCCAAATGGATTCACTGGCAATCACCAACCAGGTGAAATTTCTACGGAAACCCGTGATGTAGAAATTTTCGTTAACGCCCAGAATCCGCGCACTTTCACTGCGGCAACCAGAGACAACCCTCGCGCTCACGTAGGCGGGGACGGTGCACGCAGACACCCCACCTGGAGTTTCCTGATGAAGGCCTTGAGTGCCTGCCCGTGCGAGCCCGTTCACCTGGCGCGCGTTCCCCGGCGCACCTGGATGCGTTTGCTCCCCTGGCTTCGCCATTACCAGTGCCAGCAGTGCGGCAAGTTCAAGCTGGCGAAACCGCGCGAGGTGGACAACGCCCGCGCGCTGGAAGCCTCGCACCGCGCGGGGCGCTGAGGCGCGCGTTTTGGTGGGCACGTGTTTGTGTCAGCACGCTGAACGCCCCTTCGCGCCCGGGCGGTAAGCGGCGGCGTCAAGGGCTGGTCACAGGGCGGCGCTCCAATGCCGGGCGGGAACCCTCCCCTGCCCTCATGACCGCTCCCGGCCGCAGCCGCCGGGGCGCACCGCCTTCGTGACACCACACCTTCGCACCCCCGGCACCGCGCCTACGTCCTCTTTCCGCACAAGCTCTTCCCATACATCCTCTTCCCGGACAGCATCCGCCCCCGCCGCGCGCCCCCGCAACATCCTCGGTCGCCGCCTGCTGGCCACCTTCGGCGTCGTGCTGCTGCTCACGCTGGCGGGCTCGGGCATCGGCATCTGGTCGCTGGCCAAGGTCGACGACGCCACGCGCGACGCCATCCAGGAGCACGGCGTGTCCGAGCGGCTGGTGGTCGACGCCTACCGCCTGCAGGCCATCAACGCCGAGCGCTACAAGGCGATGGCGCTGAGCTCCGAGCCCGAGGTGGACGAGATCCTGTTGGCCGACATCCAGGCCACCGCCACCCAATACAACGAGCTGCTCAAGCAGGTGGGCGAGCGCCTGCAGGACGACGCCGACCGCGCCCTGCTCGCGCAGGCCGACGCCGCGGCCAAGGACTTCGCCGTCGCGGTGAAAGAGCTGGTGGCCGCCCGCGATTCGGGCCTGACCGAGCGCATCCGCAACGTGTACGCGCAGCGCTTCCAGCCCAGCTCGGCCGCGTTGCTGGCGGCGGTGGCCAGGCTGGCCCAGTCGCAGCGCGCGGCCATCGACGCGGCCGGCGTGCGCATTGCCGAGCTGAGCGCGTCGGCGCGGCTGGCGCTGGTGCTCTTCGGCGCCACCGCCCTGCTGCTGGGCGCGGTGCTGGCGCAGTGGCTGGTGCGCAGCATCGGCCGGCCGATTCGCGCGGCCAACGAAACCGCCGAGCGCGTGGCCAGCCTCGACCTGCGGCAAGACATCGAAGGCCACGCGCGCGACGAGGCCGGCCAGATGCTGCTGGCGCTGGGCGCGATGCAGGGCGCGCTGCGCGAGTTGGTGCTGCGGGTGCGCGAGTCGGTGCAGAACGTGCGCACCGCCGCCAGCGACATGGCGCAGGGCAACACCGACCTGTCGGCGCGCACCGAAGACGCGGCGGCCAGCCTGCAGCAGACCGCGGCGGCGCTGGAGCAGGTGATGCGCAACGTGCAGCACGCCAGCGAGGCCGCGCACCAGGCCGAGCAGCTCGCCGGCGCCGCCGCCGCGGTGGCGGCGCAGGGCGGCGAGGTGGTCTCGCAGGTGGTGCACACCATGCAGGACATTCACCGCGCCTCGCACAAGGTGGCCGACATCACCAGCGTGATCGACGGCATTGCGTTCCAGACCAACATCCTCGCGCTCAATGCCGCGGTGGAGGCCGCGCGCGCGGGCGAAGCGGGGCGCGGCTTTGCGGTGGTGGCGTCGGAGGTGCGGCAGCTGGCCACGCGCTCGGCCGCGGCGGCGCGCGAGATCAAGGGGCTCATCGACAACTCGGTGCAGCGCATCGAGGCGGGCACGGTGCTGGCCGACAACGCGGGCCAGACCATGGGCCGCATCGTGGCGTCGATCGGGCAGGTGGCGGGCACGGTGAGCGCCATCACCGCGTCCACGCAGTCGCAGATGCAGGACATCGGGCAGATCAACACCGCCGTCACCCGGCTGGACCAGATGACGCAGCAGAACTCGGCCATGGTCGAGGCGTCGGCCGCGGCCTCGCAAGGGCTGCGCGACCAGGCGCGCAACCTGGACGCGCTGATCAGCCAGTTCGTTCTGCCGGGCGATGCGGAGGTGCGTGCCGAGGCAGGGATCGAGGCGGAGGCCGAGGTCGAATGGATGCCGGCTCGGCCGGACGTGCCGGCGCGCGCGGCGCGCGTCCAGGGCAAGCGCCTGCTGCCGGTCTAGCCCGGCAGCTTCGCGGGATTCGTGGAATTGGCGGGATTCGCCGGTTTCGTTTTTCAGCGAATCAGGTCCATCGACGCGATCTGCGGCGACACCTTGGCGGCCGTGGCGGTCAGCAGCCGGCCGTTCGATTCCTTCCAGCACATCACGCCCAGCGTGCCCGAGCCCAGCCGGCCGGGCTGCTGGATCGATACGGCCTTCCACCCCTTGCAGGCGCCGCCCACGGTGCTCGGCCGGTCGAGAAACACGTACTCCGTGCCCGCATCGACCTGCATGGCGCCGACCACGCCGGGCGGGAACGGCTTGCGCGTCTGGGCCGATGCCGAACACGCGGCCACGGCCATGACAAGCCCCACGAAAAAGATCCGACCCATGCGTGCCTCCATGCTGAGGCCCGATGGTGCCAGACGGTGCCAGAAGGTACGAGGGCCTCCGCAAGCAGCCGCGAATGCCCCGGTGTTCGCCCCGCTACACCACCCGGTGTTCTTCAACCACGAAGGCCGTGATCTCCGCCAGGAAGGTGAGCGCGTGCGCCATGGTCACCTGCCCTTGCGGCGAGGCGAAGGCGGCGTTCAGCGTGTCGGTGTTCTCGAACCACAGCTCCACGATGCCGTCGATGGGCAGCTCGGGGTAGCCGCAGGGCGTGCCCTTCACGAACTCGCGCGCGGTCACCACGTTCTGCCGGTAGCCGCTCACGCCGGGCATGCGGCGCACGTGGTCGGCATGCACCTTCCATTCGCGGCGAAAGTCTTCCTCGGTCTGCGCGACCGGGCGGCGCAGCAGCGAGATGCGCTTGAGCAGCCCTTCAGGCCTGGGCGGCAGCGCGATGACTTCGGTCTGCGCCACGCTCACGATGTGCAGGCCACCCAGAAAGTGTTCTTCGTCGGCGCGAATGGCCGCGGCCAGTTCACCGTGGTTGAAGGCCGCGTTCGCCTGCGCGGCCTCGTCGAAGCGCAGCTGCGAAAAGCCGTCGAAGTCCCACGGGCCGCGCGCAAAGTCGATGCCGCGCTGCAGCCGGTCGACCACCAGGTTCTGCCGGTAGGCGCGCAGCGTGGGCAGCTGCGCGACCAGCGGGCCGTGGCTGTCGCGCCAGTGGGTGCGAAAGGCTGCGTCGGTCCACTCGGGCTTCTTGCGGATCAGGCCCATGCGCAGGGTCGTCGGTTCGGTCATCGGTCGGTCTCCTTGTTGCTTTCCATTTCGGCTTCCGCGCGGGCACGCGCCAGGCCCGGCGCGCGCTTGGCGAGCCACACGCCGTGGCGCACCGGCCAGCGCTCGAAGCCCGGGTCCGCGCCCAGCGCGGCGGCCGCGTGGTGCGGCCAGTAGGGGTCGAACAGCGCCTCGCGGCCCAGCGCGATCAGGTCGGCTTGGCCCGCCGCGAGCACGGCCTCGGCCTGCTGCGCGTCGACGATCATTCCGACCGCCTGCGTGGGCACCTGCGCCTCGCGCCGTATGCGCTCCGAGAACGGCACCTGAAAGCCCAGGCCGCGCGGCACGGGCAGCGCGCGCGTCTCTTCGGTGAGCCCGCCCGACGAGCAGTCGATGACGTCCACGCCGCAGCGCTTGAGTTCGCGCGCGAGCACCACGGAGTCGTCGAGGCTCCAGCCGTCCAGGGTGCCGTCGACCGCCGACAGCCGGCAGAACAGCGGCTTGCCCGCGGGCCAGGCGGCACGCACGCGCTGCGCGATTTCCAGCGCCAGCCACATGCGGTTCTCGCGGCTGCCCCCGAGCGCGTCGCCGCGGTGGTTGGCGTTGGGCGAGAGAAAGCTCGCGACCAGGTAGCCGTGCCCGAAGTGCAGCTCGACCACGTCGAAGCCGGCCTTGTCGGCGCGCACCGTGGCATCGACGAAATGCGTCACGACCGAGGCGATGCCGTCGGCATCGAGCGCGCGCGGCGCCGACCAGCCGGGCCCGGCGGCCAGCGCGCTGGGGCCCAGGCGCTCCCAAGGCTCCTCGTCGGCGGCCATGCGCGCGTCGCTCAACGCGGCGCCGCCCTCCCACAGCGGCTCGCTGCCGGCCTTGCGCCCCCGTGCGCCAGCTGCACGCCGATGGCGCTGCCCTGCGCGTGGACGAAATCGACCACGGCCTTCAGCGGCGCGATCTGGCTGTCTTTCCACAGCCCGAGGTCGGCCGTGCCGATGCGCCCGCGCGGATCGACCGCGGTGCTCTCGGTGAGGATGAGGCCGGCGCCCCCCAGCGCGAACTTGCCCAGGTGCACCATGTGCCACGGCGTGGCGTGGCCGCGGTCGGCGGCGTGCTGGCACATCGGCGAGATGACGACGCGGTTGGCGAGCGTGAGCTCGCGCAGCTTCAGGGGCTGGAACAGCAGGGGCATGGCATCGGGCATGGCAGCAGGCATGGCAAGAAGAAATCAGGAGGCGGGGCGCACCGGCACGGGCGCCGCCACGGCAACCGGCCGCGTGCCGAGCCAGGTGCCCGTCATCACCGCGGCAAAACCGGCCAGGTGCCACCAGGTCAGCGTTTCGCCCAGCAGCAGCGCCGCGAAGCCCACGCCGAACACCGGCACCCAGTAGAGAAACACGGCGGTGCGCGCCATGCCGATGACGGAGATGGCGCGGTTCCAGATGAGGTTGCCCGCCGCGGTGGCGGCAATGCCCGAGAACAGCACCAGCACCCACGGCCAGGCGCCGGGAAACAGCTGCGCCGTGCCCAGCCGCGAAGGCCCGAGCACGGTGTGCACCACCAGCATGAGCGTGCCCACGATGTAGATGAACCAGCTGATCGACAGCGGATCGATCTGCCGCGCCAGCCGCTGCACGCCGGCGCCGCCGACCGCGAAGCTGACGACCGACAGCGCGAGCATCAGGTCGCCGATGCCGGCGCTCGACAGCCCCGCGCCGGGGTGGCTCAGCACCACCGCCGCCACGCCGGCAAAGCCCAGCGCCACGCCCAGCATGCGGCGCGGCGTGAAGCGTTCGCCGAACACCAGCGCGGCCATCAGCGACGACACCAGCGGGCTCAGCGCCATGATGAGCGCGCCGTTGGTGGCGGTGGAGCGCTGCAGCCCCTGCGCGAACAGGATCTGGTTGGCGTACACCATGAGAAACGCGCAGCCCGCGAGCGCCGCGAGCTGCCGCGCATGCAGCGCCGGCAGGCCGGTGCGCCGCCACAGCACGATGGCGCTGAGCGCGCAGCACGCCACCACCATGCGCACGGCCGCCAGCGTCAGCGGCTCGAAGGTGGCGGTGAGCGTCTTCACGGCCGACACGTTCACGCCCCACAGCACCATGGCCAGCAGCAGCCAGCCCTGTACGGCGGCGGGCGTGGCACCCGGCGATGGCGCGCGTGGGTTCACCTCAGCTTTCGAGGGCGTTCCACATCTCGATGTCGCGCTCCGCCGTCCAGATGCGCGGGTCCACATGGCCGGTGGCCTCGTCGTACGCGCGCGTCACGTCGAAGGGCATGCAGTGGTCGAAGATGACCCAGTGGCCGTACGTGGGGCGCAGCGCGGCCACGGTTTCCTTGTAGATCACGTTCAGCGTCTTGCCCGCGGCCACGCCGTTGTTGACCAGCGTGTACACGTCGGAGATGAAGGCGCGCGTGGAGGCGATGGCCTTGCGCACGTCGCTCGCGTTCTCCAGCGCGGCGCCGCGCCCGGGCACCAGCTTCTCGAAGCCGAAGCCCGCGAGGCGGTCCAGCGTGGTGGGCCAGTCGCGGAAGTAGCAGTCGCCCGCGTAGGCGGTGCTCTGGTACTCCACGAGGTCGCCCGCGAAGCAGATCTTCTGGTCCTCCAGGTAGGCGATGGTGTCGCCCTTGGTGTGGCCGCGGCCGACCTGCGCGATCTTGACTTCGAGCTTCTTGCCCAGCCACACGCTCATGGTGCCGTCGAAGGTCATGGTGGGCCAGGTGAGGCCGGCGGGCACCGACTCCACGTTGCGGAACAGCCGCGGGAAGCGGCCGATTTCGCTGGCCTTGTCCTGCTCGCCGCGCTCCACGATCAGGTCGTAGGTGTCGCGGCTGGCAATGATCTGTTCCGCGCCTTCCTTGAAGTACGCCGACGCGCCCAGCACGCGCACCGCGTGGTAGTGGCTCAGCAGCACGTACTTGATGGGCAGCGGCGTGACTTCGCGAATGCGGCGGATCACGTCCTGCGCCATGGCGGGCGTGGCCTGCGTGTCGACCACCATCACGGCCTCGTCGCCGATGAAGATGCCGGTGTTGGGGTCGCCCTCGGCCGTGTACGCGTAGGCGTTCTCGGAAAGGCGGGTGAAGGAGACCTTCTTTTCTTCCAGGTCGGCCTGGCTGGCGAATTTCTTGGTGGCGGGTGCGGTCATGGGTGTGTCCTTTGCAAGTTGAGCGGGGAAGGGGATGGGTCAGTGCGTGCCGAGGTACGCGGACTTCACCTTGGGGTTGTCGAGCAGCTCGCGGCCGGAGCCCTCGAGCGTGATGCAGCCGGTTTCGAGCACGTAGGCGCGGTCGGCCACGCCCAGCGCCTGCTTGGCCATCTGCTCCACCAGCAGGATGGTGAGGCCCGAGCTGCGCAGCTGGCGGATGGCGTCGAAGATGTCCTTGATGATGAGCGGCGCCAGGCCCAGCGAGGGCTCGTCGAGCAGCAGCAGGCGCGGCTCGCTCATGAGCGCGCGGGCAATGGCCAGCATCTGCTGCTCGCCCCCCGACAGCGTGCCCGAGGGCTGGTGCTGCCGTTCTCTCAGGCGCGGAAAGCGCGCGAACTCGCGCTCGATGGCGCGCTCCACGAAGGCCTTGTCGTTGCGCCGCGAGTAGGCGCCGAGCATGAGGTTCTCGCGCACCGTCTGGTCGGGGAACACGCCGCGGCCTTCGGGCGACAGCGCCACGCCCAGGCCCACGCGCTGGTGGGCGGGCACGTGGGTGCAGTCGTTGCCGTCGATGAGCACGCGGCCTTCGGCCACGGGCTCCAGGCCGACGATGCTTTTCAGCAGCGTGCTCTTGCCGGCGCCGTTGGCGCCGATGATGGTGACGACCTCGCCCGCGCGCACCTCGAGGCTCACGCCCTTCACGGCCTCGATGGCGCCGTAGGAGACCTTCACCGATTCGATTTTCAACATGATGGTTTCGGTCTTTCGCTCAAGCGGGCACGGTGTGCGGTGCGTTCGCGGAATGCGCCGGTACTTCTTCTTCGTCGTCCACGCCCAGGTAGGCCTCGACCACGCGCGGGTTGGCCTGCACCTCGGCGGGCTTGCCCTCGGCGATCTTGATGCCGTAGTCGAGCACGATCACGTGGTCGGAGATGGACATGACCAGGTCCATGTGGTGCTCCACCATCAGGATCGACACGCCGCACTTGCCCACGCGCAGCAGCAGCTCGCCGAGCTCGGCGGTCTCCTGCGGGTTGAGGCCGGCGGCGGGTTCGTCGAGCAGCAGCAGCTGCGGCTCGGTGGCCAGCGCGCGCGCCAGCTCCACGCGGCGTTGCAGGCCGTAGGGCAGGCTGCCCGCGGGCCAGTGCGCGAGGTGGCCGAGGCCGACCAGGTCGAGCAGCTGCAACGCGCGCTCGCGCGTCTCGCGCTCCTGCTTGCCGGCGGTGGGCCATGCCACCAGCGACGACAGGAAGCCGTTGCTCATGCGGCTGTGCCGCCCGAGCATCACGTTGTCGAGCACCGACAGCTCCGCGAACAGGCGCAGGTTCTGGAAGGTGCGGCCCATGCCCATGCAGCAGATGGTGTGCGCGGGCCGCCCGGCGATGTTCTCGCCCAGGAAGCGGATGGAGCCCGCGTCGGGCGCGATCACGCCGGTGAGCATGTTGATCATGGTGCTCTTGCCCGCGCCGTTGGGCCCGATGAGCGCATGGATGTGGCCGCGCTGCAGGCGGAACGACACGTCCTGCGCGGGCTTCACGCCGCCGTACGACTTGCTCACGCCCTGCACCACCAGCAGCTCGCCTTCGCCGCCCGGGCCGATCTGGCCGGGCACGCCGTTGCCGGTGCCCTCGCCCCGGTGGCGCGACTTCATGAACCACTTGTTGAACAGGCCCACCACACCGCCGGGCATGACGTACAGCGCGAACAGCAGCAGGAAGCCGTAGAGAAAGTGCTGCGCCGAAGGCCAGCGCGCCAGCAGCGCGTCGGTCAGCGTGAGCAGCACCGCGCCCACCAGCGGCCCGTACATGGAGCCCGCGCCGCCGAACAGCACCAGCAGCAGGATGAAGATCGACAGGTGGAAGGTGATGAAGTCGGAGTTGATGTACTGGTTCTGCTGCGCCACCAGCGCGCCCGCGATGCCGCAGGTGACGGCCGCGACCACGAAGGCCATGACCTTGGCGCGGTACACGCGCACGCCCACCGACGACGACGCGATCTCGTCCGCCTGCAGCGACAGCAGCGCGCGGCCGAAGCGCCCGCCCAGCAGGTTGCGCAGCAGCAGGTGCAGGGCCGCGCACAGCACGATGCCCAGCACGACCCACTGCGTGGTGTCCAGCGGCGCGCCCTTCCAGGTGAGCGGGCGGATGCCGTAGATGCCCTGCGCGCCGCCGAACACGTCGGTCCATTCGCCCACGAGCTTCTCCACCACGATGCCGAAGGCCAGCGTGACCATGGCCAGGTACGGCCCCTTCACGCGCAGCGAGGGCAGCGCGATGAGCACGCCGCACACGCCCGAGATGACGGCGGCCAGCGCGAGCGCGAGCCACGGGTCCATGTCGGTGCGGGAGGTGAGCAGCGCCACGCCGTAGGCGCCGGCCGCGAACAGGCCCGCCTGGCCGAGCGATTTCTGCCCCGCGTAGCCGACCAGCACGTTCATGCCGGCGGCGCACAGGTAGTAGACGCACATCATGAAGGCGATGCGCAGGTAGTAGTCGTTGCCGAACATCGACACGACGCCGATCAGCGCGGCCGCGAACGCGACCACGCCGGCGGGGTGGGCAAGGCGCTTCGCGAGCGTCATACCTTCTCCACCGTCGAGCGGCCGAAGAGGCCGGTGGGGCGGAAGGCCAGCACCAGGATGACCAGCGCGAACACCGCCACCTCGCGCCACTGCGCCTGCCACAGGTTGACCATCGACTCGAGCACCCCCAGCAGGAAGCCGCCGATGACGCAGCCGCGCGGATTGCTCAGCCCGCCGATCATCGCGCCCGAGAAACCCTTGAGCCCCACGGTGAGCCCCATGAAGAGCGAGGCCTGCGCGATGGGCGCCAGCAGGAAGCCCGAGAGCCCGGCCAGCGCGGAGCTGACGACGAAGGCGCCGATCATCATCGCGTTGGTGTTGATGCCCATGAGGCTGGCGACGTTGCCGTTCTGCGCCACCGCGCGCATGGCCTTGCCGACCATGGTGCGGTTCATGACGCGGTCGAAGCCGATCATCACCACCACCGCCACGCCCAGCGTGAGCAGCTCCTGCGGGCGCACGCCCACGCCGAACATGCGGATCACGGTATCGCCCACCGGCGCGGGCACCACCACGGGCTTGGGCCCCCAGATGGCCAGGCCCACGCTCTGCAGGATCACGCCGAAGCCCAGCGTGCTCATGACCCAGGCCATGCCGGGGCGGCCCGCGAACGGCCGCACGCCCAGCACATAGAGCAGCCAGCCCAGCAACCCCATCACGCCCAGCGCGGCCACCAGCGCGAACAGCTGTGCGCCCGCGCCGGGAACGGCGTCGCCGAAGGTGGTGGAGTCGAAGGGCTTGCCCAGCACCAGGAACAGTGCGCTCATGCCGATGAACGCGCCGGCCGAGACGAACTCGCCGTGCGAGAAGTTCAGCGTCTTGGTCGTCGTGAACGTGATGCTGAAACCGAGCGCCACCAGCGCATAGGCACCGCCGACGGCGAGCCCGCTGATGAGCGCCTGCAGGAGCGCTACAACCATGGTGTGTCTCTCTTCTTGGGTTCTTTTGGGTTTTCTCGGATCTTCTTCAGTTGGCCGGGGCGGCCTACTGCTTGAAGTCGGCGGGCTTCAGGCCGCCGATCAGCGCGTCGTCGTAGGGCAGCAGCTTGCCGTCCTTCCAGCGGATCCACACCAGGTCCTTGGCGGTCAGGGCTTCGTGGTTGGTCTTGCTGAAGGGCTTGTCGTAGGTCTTGAGCACGCCGTGCACCGGTGTCTTCAGGTCTTCGAGCGCGGCGCGCACGGCCGAGCCTTCGGTGGTGTTGGCCTGCTTCATGGCCTGCGCGAGGATCTGCATGGAGTCGTAGCCGTGCAGCGCGAACGAGAACGAGCCCGGCGCCTTCAGCTTGCTGCCGATGCGGTCGAACAGCTTCTGCTGCGCGGGCGTGCGGGTTTCGCTCACGGTGCGCATGAAGATCGGCTTCTCGGCCAGGGCCTTGCCGGCCGCGTCGTAGAAGGTGATGTTGTCCGCCGCCCAGGAGGTGAGCGTGAGCGGGAAGTAGTTGATCTTCTCCATGCTGCGCACCAGCTGCGCAATGGGCGTGCCCTGCGCCCACACCACCACGGTGTCGACGTTGGCGGCCTTCATCTTGCTGAGCTGCGAGGTCATGTCGGTGTCGCCGACGCCGAAGCGCTCGGTGGCCGCGACCTTGATGTCCTGCAGCTTGGCGATTTCCTCCATGTCCTTCAGGCCGCCCTGGCCGTAGCCGGTGGTCTCGGCCATGAGGCCCACCACCTTGGAGGCGGCCGTGTTCTTCTTCACGTAGGCCATGAGCGCGGCCACCTGCTCGCGGTCGACCATGGACACGCGGAACATGTAGTTGTCGGCGCCGGGGCTCATGGGCTTGGTGATGTCGGTGCCCGAGCCCACGTTGCCCAGCACGGGAATCTTCTTCTGGTTGGCGATGTGCTTCCACGCCATGGCGTTGCCCGAGTTGGTGGGGCCGAACACCGCCACCACCTTCTCGTTGTCGATCAGGTCGCTCATGTTCTGGATCGACTTGGGCGGGGCCGACACGTCGTCGCGCGTGACCAGCGCCAGCTTCTTGCCGAGCACGCCGCCGGCGGCGTTGATGTCGGCAATGGCCGCTTCCATGCCCAGCACCGCGGCCTGGCCGCTCTGCGCGGAAGGCGAGGCGGAGAGGTCGCCGTTGTAGCCGAGCTTGATGTCCTGCGCGGACGCCGCAGGGGCGAACGCGGCGAACGTGGAGAACGCGGCGGTGGCGAGCAATGTCTTGTACAGACGGACGGTTTTCATTTTTTGTCTCCTGAGGTTGACGAACGAGGAAGCGGAAATTCGGGAAGGCGCGGAAGTTCGCGAAGGCGCAGCCAGTGGCTCAGACCGCGAGGAAGCCGCCGTCCACCGGCAGCACGATGCCGGTGACGTAGCGCGACATGTCGCTGGCCAGGAAGATCACCGGGCCCACGAGGTCTTCGGTCTGGCCGACGCGGCCCATGGGAATGCGCGTCATGAACGACTCGAGGCGCTGCGGGTTCTCGCGCGTGGCGGCGGTCATGGGCGTCTCGATGACGCCGGGCGCCAGCGCGTTCACCCGCACGCCCGCCGGTGCCAGCTCCTGCGCGAGCGACTGCGTGAGCAGCTTGATGGCGCCCTTCGACGGCGCGTAGCCCAGGCTCGCGGCCTGCCCCGCGTAGGCCGCGATGGAAGCGATGTTGATGATGGAGCCTCGCGTCTGCTTGAGCACCGGAATGAAGGCCAGCGTGGTGTTGAAGGTGCCGTGCACGTTCACGTCGATGGTCTTCTTCCAGTTGGCCGCGGCGTTCGGGCTGCTGGTGGTCTCGCGAATGATGATGCCGGCGTTGTTCACCAGCAGGTCGACGTTGCCGATCTCCTTGCCCACGCGCTCGGCGAGCGCGTGGCAGGCCTCGGGCGCGGTCACGTCGAGCACGAACGGCCAGGCCTCGCCGCCTTCGTCGCGCACCAGCTGCGCGGTTTCGCGCACGGTGGCGTCGTTCATGTCGGTGACGACCACGCGGGCACCGGCCTGGGCCAGGCCGAGCGCGAGCGCGCGGCCGTTGCCCTGGCCGGCGCCGGTGATGAAGGCCAGCCGGCCTTCGAGCAGGCGGGGGGCGACGTTTGCGGGAAAGGCCATCGGTGGCTCCTGTGTGAAAGGGTGTGAACGAAAAGGCGTCAGGCCTTGCGGGCGAGCGGCACGGCTTCGCGCTGTTCGACCTGCAGCTGCACCGTGGCCAGCGCTTCGGCCTGCGCGAGCTGCAGGCCGGCCACGTAGCCGAAGGTCAGCGCCGGGCCGAGCGTGATGCCCGCGCCGGGGTAGTTGCCGCCCATGACGCTGGCCGCGTCGTTGCCCACGGCGTACAGGCCCTTGATGGGTTGGCGGTCGGCGTCGAGCACGCGGGTCTTCTCGTCGGTGACGAGGCCGGCGAAGGTGCCGATGTCGCCCACCACCAGCCTGATGGCGTAGTACGGGCCGTTTTCCAGCGGCGCCACGCACGGGTTGGGCGTGACGTTGGCGTCGCCCTGGTAGCGGTTGTAGGCCTTGCTGCCCTTGCCGAAGAGCGGGTCTTCGCCGGTGCGCGCGCCGTTGTTGAACTCCTTCACCGTGGCTTCGAGCACGGCGGGCGCAATGCCGATTTCCTTGGCCAGCTCGCCGATGCTCGCGCCGCGCTTCAGGTAGCCGCTCTTCAGGTGGCGCCCGATGGGCAGCGGCGAGGGCGCGACGCAGCCCAGGCCGTAGTCGCGCAACGCCTTGTGGTCGCACAGCAACCAGGCCGTGACCTCGGGCTCGGCGTCGCGCTCGCAGGCCTTGACCATCGCCTGCACGAAGTCGTGGTACGAGTTGCCTTCGTTGGCAAAGCGCTTGCCCTTGGGCGTGACCGCGATCACGCCGGGCTTGGCGCGGTCGATGAAGTGCGGCATCACGCCCTTGGTGCCGTCGGGGCGCGTGGTGACCGACGCCGGCACCCACGCCGCGGCGTGCGGAATGGTGCCGTCGACCCGGCCGCCCACGGCCTCGGCCAGGCGCAGGCCGTCGCCGGTGTTGGTGGAGGGCGACGGCGAGTAGTGCTCCTTGCCGGTGGGCGCGTGCGGGAACAGCTCCTTGCGGCGTTCCACGTCGTAGGGGAAGCCGCCGCAGGCCAGCACCACGCCGCGCCGGGCCACGATGCGCATCGTCTTGCCTTCGTGCTGCACCACCGCGCCCGAAACGCCGTCGTACTCGACCACGAGCTTCTTCACGGGCGAGGAAAGCCACACGGGAATGTCCAGGTCCATCGCGGCCTTGGCCAGGCGGCCGGCCAGCGCGTTGCCGTTGGTCAGCGTCATGCCGCGGCCATGGCCCAGCACGTCGAGGAAGTGGCGGGTGAGCCGCTTGGTGACGTACCAGAACGAGGTGGGCGACTTGAAGGCCCGCATGAAGTGTTTGATCTCGGGGCCCGAGCCCAACATCATTCCGAACACCGTGAGCTCGGGCAGCGGCGGCGCCAGCTGCTTCACGCGCGCGCCGAGCTCGCGGCCGTCGAACGGGCGCGTGACCATCGAGCGCCCGCCCTGCTGGCCGCCGGGCGCTTCGGCGTGGTAGTCGGGGAACACGGGCGGCATGTCGAACTGCACGCAGGTATTGCGCGTGAAGAAGTCGATGGCCTTGGGGCCCATGTCGAGGAAGGCGCCGACGCGCGCCGCGTCGAAATGCGTGGTGGTCTCGTGCTGCATGTAGGCCAGCGCGGCGCCTTCGGGTTCGTGGATGCCCTGCTCCGTGGCCAGGCGCGTGCCCGGAATCCACAGCCAGCCGCCCGAGCGCGCGGTGGTGCCGCCGAAGCGCGGCTCCTTGTCGACCACCAGCACCTTCAACCCCTGCGACGCCGCCGTGATGGCGGTGGACATGCCCGATGCGCCGCTGCCGACGACGAGCACATCGCATTCAAAACTGGTCTGTTCCATCTGCTTGTCTTGCCTCTGTTTGTGTACGACTTAAGTTGGGGCGGAGTTTAGGCAGCGACATTGATATGGTCAAGTCGTTTAGTTACTATCAGACGATCAGTCATCGTCGATTGATCATGACAATATCAGTAGAAACCCTGATGGCTATACTCGCCCCCACTTTCATTCCCCACGCTGGGCGCCCCATGGAAAAGCCAAGACGTGGCATTCAGTCGATCGAAATCGGAACCCAGTTGCTGGTGGCCCTCGGGCGCCATGTGGCGCCCATGGCGCTGCGCGACCTGGGCAAGTCGGCGGGAGTTCCCGTCGGCAAGGCGCACCCCTACCTCGTCAGCTTCCTGAAGGTCGGCTTCGTCGTGCAGGACGGCGCCGGCCGCTACGAATTGGGGCCGCTGGCGTTGCAATTGGGCCTGGCCAAGCTGCAGCGGCTGGACCCGATCAAGGAGGCCTCGCCGCTCATCGAGGCGCTGGCCTCGGAAACCGAGCAGAGCATCGCGGTGGCGGTGTGGGGCAACTTCGGCCCGACCGTGGTGCGGCTGGAAGAGCCCATTCATCCGCTGCACGTGAACCTGCGCACCGGCACCGTGATGTCGCTGGCCTACACGGCCACGGGCCGGCTCTTTGCCGCCTACCTGCCGCCCAAGGTGGTGGAAAAAATGATGCTCGACGACCTGGCGCGCGCCCGCCCGGCGGACGGCCGCGGCGCCACCACGGAGCTGTCGCGCGCGGAGATCGAAGCGCTGCTGGTCGAGACACGCCTGCACGGCATGTCGCGCACGCTGGGCCAGCCGATTCCGGGCATCGACGCGTTCTGCGCGCCGGTGTTCGACTCGACCAACAACCTGGTGCTGGGCATCACGGCCATGGGGCCCGAGGCCACCTTCGACCGCGAATGGGAAGGCCGCGTGGCGGTGCCGCTGAAAGCCTGCGCGCTGGAGATCTCGCGCCGCCTGGGCTTCGTGCCGACAGGCGAGCAGGCCTGAGCGCACAGGCATGTAGGCACGCGCTCACGCGTGCGAATTGCTTTATCCCGCACGTGGCGCGCTGAACCGCGGCCACGCTGGAGGCTCACTACTTCAGGAGACCTCGATCATGAAAAGCATCATTCTTTGGCTGTGCGGCGTACCGTTGATCGTGATCATCGGCCTGAAGGTCTTCGGCATTCTCTGACCCTGAGAACACCGCGAGGTTTTTGCTCGAACTGCAATTGCGGTTCCTCCTCACGGCGCTTCGGCGTCGTTAAGCGCCTCCTCGGAGGCGCTTTTTTTATGCCGCGCGGCTCGCCCCGGAAAGACAGCGGTCAGAGCGTTTCGCGGCGCAGCTGCTGCACGTCTTCATGCAGCGACTGCGCCCACGTGCGGCGGTCGCGGCCGTGCGAGTCCTGCGGCTCGCCGAAGCGCACGATGGCCAGCAGCGGCGGCGCGCGCAAGGTGTTCCACAGCGAGGTGGCCAGGCTGTCGTCGTCGATGTAGCGCGGGGCCTGGCTGGTCTCGCCGGTGGCGGCATCGGCGAAGCGCAACGCGGCCGGCAACACGGGCGCGCCCGAGGAAATGGCCGCCTGCAGCAGGTTGGCGTGGAACGGCAGCAGGCCGCGGCCGTCGCTGGTGGTGCCCTCGGGAAACACGCCGATCAGGTCGCCGTTGCGCAGCGCCTCGGTCATGTGGTGCACCACGCGCAGCGCGTCGCGCCGGCGTTCGCGCTCGATGTAGAGCGTGCCTGAGCCGGTCGAGAGCGTGCCGATCAGCGGCCAGCCCTTCACGTCCGACTTGGACACGAAGCGCACGTGCCGCGCCGCGTGGATGCAGGTGATGTCCAGCCACGACAGGTGGTTGCAGATGAGCAGCACCGGGCCCTCGGGCGGCGGCGTGCCCTGCACCCTGAGGGTGATGCCCATGATCTCGAGCATGCGCCGGGACCACGCCTGCACGCGCGCGTTGCGCTCGGCCTGCGACAAGCCGGGAAAGGTGAAGCGGATCGTCCACCAGCCGGCCAGTGCATGCCCCACCGCATGCAGCAGGCGCCAGCAGGCCTTCAGTGAATGGACCATCGGGGCGTTGCTTCTAGCCGTGCACCACGCGCCCGCCCACCAGCGTGTGGCGCGCGCGGCCCAGCAGCGGGTAGCCGGCGAAGGGGGTGTGCTTGCCCTGGCTCTTGAGCGCCTCGGGCAGCACCTGCCATTCGAGCGCGGGGTCGACGATGCACAGGTCGGCCACGCCGCCCTCGGCGATGCGGCCGATGCCGGTGCCCGCGTCGGCGGCGCTCAGCAGGCGCGCGGGCGCGGAGGTGATGACCTCGATGGCGCGCGCCACGCCCGCGCCGCTGCGCTCGCCCCACTGCAGCGCGAGCGGCAGCAGCAGCTCGAGGCCGGTGGCGCCGGGCTCCGCTTCGGCGAAAGGCAGGGTCTTGGCGTCGGCCTCCACGGGCGTGTGGTCGGACACCAGCGCGTCGATGGTGCCGTCGGCCAGCGCGGCCGAGAGCGCGTCGCGGTCGCCCTGCTGGCGCAGCGGCGGGTTCAGGCGCGCACGGCTGTCGAAGTAGCCGATGTCGGTGTCGGCCAGGTGCAGCGAGTTGATGCTGACGTCGCAGGTCAGCGGCAGCCCCTGCGCCTTGGCTTCGCGCACCAGCGCCACGCCGCGCGCGCTGGAAATGCGGCACAGGTGCACGCGCGCGCCGGTGCTCTTCATGAGCTCGACGATGGTGAAGATGGCAATGGTTTCCGCCGACACCGGCACGCCGCCGAGCCCCAGCCGCGTGGCCAGCGGGCCGCTGGCGGCCACGCCCTTGCCCAGGTCGCGGTCCTGCGGGCGCAGCCACACGGTGTAGCCGAAGGTGCTGGCGTAGGACAGGGCGCGCTGCAGCACCTGCGTGTCGGCCAGCGGCACGTCGGCCTGGCTGAAGCCGATGCAGCCGGCCTCGGTGAGCTCGGCCATCTCGGTGAGCACGCCGCCGGCCAGGTTGCGCGTGAGCGCGCCCAGCGGGAACAGGCGCGCGCCCTGCAGCTTCTCGGCGCGAAACTTGAGCATCTCGACCAGGCCGGGCTCGTCGAGCACCGGGTCGGTGTCGGGCGGGCACACCAGGCTGGTCACGCCGCCGGCAATGGCCGCGGCCATTTCGCTTTCGAGCATGCCCTCGTGCTCGTAGCCCGGTTCGCGAAGCCGCGCGGCCAGGTCGACGAGGCCGGGCGCGACGATGCAGCCCGCGGCGTCGATGGTGCGCTCGGCCTTGAAGCCGGCGGGCACGCTGTTGCCGATGCCGGCGATCTTGCCGTCGGCGATGGCGATGTCGGCTTGCCTGTCGGTGCCCGACGCGGGGTCGACCACGCGGGCGTTGGTGATCAGTGTGTTCATGCTTCGTTACCCGCCACGATGCTCATCACGGCCATGCGCACCGCGATGCCGAAAGTGACCTGGGGAAGGATCACGCTCTGCTTGCCGTCGACCACGGCGGAGTCGATCTCCACGCCGCGGTTGATGGGGCCCGGGTGCATCACGATGGCGTCGGGCTTGGCCAGTTGCAGCTTCTCCGGCGTGAGGCCGAAGGTCTTGAAGAATTCCTGCGAGGACGGCAGCAGCGCGCCGCTCATGCGCTCGTTCTGCAGGCGCAGCATGATGACGACGTCGCAGTCCTTGATGCCTTCCTCGAGCGTGTGGCACACGCGCACGCCCATGCCGGCCATGTCGGCGGGCACCAGCGTCTTGGGGCCGACCACGCGCACCTCGGCGCAGCCCAGCGTGGTGAGGGCGTGGATGTCGGAGCGCGCCACGCGCGAATGCAGCACGTCGCCCACGATGGCGACCGTGAGGTTCGAGAAGTCTTTCTTGTAGTGGCGGATCGTGTACATGTCGAGCAGCCCCTGCGTGGGGTGCGCGTGGCGGCCGTCGCCGGCGTTCACCACGTGCACGTGGGGTGCCACGTGCTGCGCGATCAGGTACGGCGCGCCCGACTCGCTGTGGCGCACCACGAACAGGTCGGCGGCCATGGCGCTCAGGTTGGCGATGGTGTCCAGCAGCGACTCGCCCTTGGTGGCCGAGGAGCGCGCGATGTCGAGGTTGATGACGTCGGCGGACAGGCGCTTTGCCGCGATCTCGAAGGTGGTGCGGGTGCGCGTGCTGTTCTCGAAGAACAGGTTGAAGACGCTCTTGCCGCGCAGCAGCGGCACCTTCTTCACCTCGCGGTCGCTCACGCTGGTGAAGTTGGCGGCCGTGTCGAGGATGTGCGTGACGATGTCCTTGGGCAGCCCCTCGATGGACAGCAGGTGGATCAGCTCGCCGTTCTTGTTGAGCTGCGGGTTTCGCTTGTAGAGCATTACTTGTTCTCCTCCACCTTGAGGCTGAAGGCGCCGTCCTCGGCGCGTGCGAGGGCGAGCAACTGGGTGTCGGGGAGCGTGAGCGTCGTCGCGGCGAAGTCGGCGGCCACGGGCAGCTCGCGCCCGCCGCGGTCGACCAGCACGGCCAGGCGCACGCAGGCGGGGCGGCCGAAGTCGAACAGCTCGTTGAGCACCGCGCGAATGGTGCGCCCGGTGTAGAGCACGTCGTCGAGCAGCAGCACGTCGGTGCCGTTCACGTCGAAGGGCAGCGCGGTCTGCGCGCTGGCCGAGAGGCCGCGGCGCGCGAAGTCGTCGCGGTGCATGGCCGAGGAAATGACGCCGGGCGCGCCGGCCAGGCCCAGGTCTTTCTGCAGCCGCTCGACCAGCCAGGCGCCGCCGGAGGTGATGCCGACCAGCTTGGTGGCGGGGCGCATCAGCGGCTTCACGCCGTTCAGCAGCTCCTTGTAGAGGGCTTCGGCATCGGGGATCGCTGGGGTCGCGGGAATAGCGGAAAGGGAACTCACGGGAGACTCCTCAAGAATTGCTCCAGGATGATGCAGGCGGAGGCGGCATCGGCATCGCGGGCGCCGGAGGACAGGGCCTCGGTGGTGCTGTAGCGCTCGTCGACCTCGAACACCTGGAGATTGAAACGCCCGCGCAACTGGCGCGCGAACTTCTGGGCGCGGCGGGTGTTCTCGTGCGGGGCGCCGTCGGGGTGGTAGGGCACGCCGACGACCAGCGCGTCGGGCTGCCATTCCTTGATGCGCGCCTCGACCAGGGCAAAGCGGGCATCGGTGCCCTCGGCCTTGATGGTGGCCTGCGGGGTGGCGCTTTGCAGCAGCCGGTTGCCGCTGGCCACACCGGTGCGCTTGGTGCCGTAGTCGAAGGCCAGGAAGGACTGGAAGTGGGCCGGGACCGTGGCGGGGGCCGAAACAGGAGCGGGGACAGGAACGGAAGCGGGGCCGGTCGCGGGCGCGTCTGACATGGTGTCGCTCACGCGTGGCCCGCGTCGGGAGACAGTTTCCACGCCTCCAGGCCCAGCAGCATCAGCGCCTTGTCGTAGCGCTGCTCGATGGGCGTGTCGAAGATCACGGCCGAGTCGGCGGCCACGGTCAGCCAGCTGTTCTCGGCCAGTTCGGACTCGAGCTGGCCCTCGCCCCAGGCCGAATAGCCCAGCGAAACCAGCACCTTGCGCGGGCCCGCGCCGGTGGCCAGGGCCTCCAGCACGTCCTTGGAGGTGGTCATTTCGAGCCCGCCGGGAATGGTCATGGTCGAGGCGTAGACCGATTCCTCGGGCTTCTCGGCCTGCGTGAAGACCGGCTCGTGCAGCACGAAGCCGCGCTCGGTCTGCACCGGCCCGCCCTGGAAGACGGGGGCCTCGCCCAGCTCGGGGCGCGACAGGTGCAGCTCGATCTTCTCGAACAGCACCTTCAGGTTGATGTCGCTGGGTTTGTTGATCACCAGCCCGAGCGCGCCGCGCTCGCTGTGTTCGCAGAGGTACACGACGCTGCGGTTGAAAGTTTTGTCTTCCATCCCGGGCATCGCTATCAAAAAGTGATGCGTGAGGTTCATCGGGGCAGAATCGGCAGCCATATGCCTCCGATTTTACTGGCCGTCGACAAGACCTATCCCAAAGGGCTCATGTGGTTCCGCCGCGACCTGCGCGTGGACGACAACGCAGCCCTCTACCGCGCGCTTCGCGCATGCCGCCAGGTGGTGTGCGTCTTTGTCTTCGACAAGGCGATCCTCGACCTGCTGCCCACCGCCGACCGGCGCGTGGAGTTCATCCGCGAATCGCTGGTGGCGCTCGAAGCCGAGCTGCGCGCGCTGGGCGGCGGGCTCATCGTGCGGCATGCCGCGGCGGTGCACGAGATTCCGGCGCTGGCCCGCGAGCTCGACGTGCAGGCCGTGTTCGCCAACCGCGACGACGAGCCCGACGCGCTGGAACGCGACGCCAAGGTGTTCGGCGCGCTGGCCAACGCCGGCGTGACCTTCCACACCTACAAGGACTCGACCGTCTTCGACCGCGACGAGGTCATGACCAAGACCGGCCAGCCCTACACCGTGTTCACGCCCTACAAGCGAGCCTGGCTGGCGAAGGTCGACTCGTTCTTTCTGAAGTCGTACCCGGTGCGCAGCCACGCCGACGCGCTGGTGCCCTCGCCCCAGGCCTACGGCGAGCCGGTGCCCACGCTGCGCGAGATCGGCTTCGAGAAGACCAACCTCTCGGCGCTGGAGATTCCCACCGGCACCCAGGGCGCGGGCGAGCTGTTCGAGGATTTCTTCGAGCGCATCGACCGCTACGACGACGCGCGCAACTTCCCGGCGGTGCGCGGGCCCAGCTACATGGGCGTGCACCTGCGCTTCGGCACGGTGTCGATCCGGCAGCTGGCCAGCGTGGCGCACCAGCTGTCGCTGCAGGGCAACGCGGGCGCGGCAACGTGGCTGAGCGAGCTGATCTGGCGCGACTTCTACTTCCAGATCCTGGCGCACTTTCCGCACGTGCACACGGGCGGCGAGTCGAAGAGCTTCAGGCCCGACTACGACAAGATCCAGTGGCACCACGGCAAGCATGCCGACCAGCTGTTCGAGGCCTGGTGCGAAGGCCGCACGGGCTACCCGCTGGTGGACGCGGCCATGCTGCAGATCAACCAGAGCGGCTACATGCACAACCGCCTGCGCATGGTGGTGGCCAGCTTCCTGTGCAAGGACCTGGGGCTGGACTGGCGCCGCGGCGAAACCTACTTCGCCACGCACCTGAACGACTTCGAGCTGGCCTCCAACAACGGCGGCTGGCAGTGGGCCAGCTCCAGCGGTTGCGACGCGCAGCCCTACTTCCGCATCTTCAACCCGGTGACGCAGAGCGAACGCTTCGACCCCGAAGGCAAGTTCATCCGCCGCTACCTGCCGCAGCTGGCGGGGCTGTCGAACGCGGCCATCCACGCGCCGTGGACGGCTTCGCCGGTGGAGCTGGAAGCGGCGGGCATCAAGCTGGGCGAGAACTACCCGAAGCCGGTGGTGGACCATGCGGAGGCGCGGGAGAAGACGCTGCAGCGCTATGGAGTGGCGCGGGCGAAGGCCGTGCAGAAATAAAGAAAACCGAGGCGGGAACAAGGCGCGCGCCGCCAAAAAGCAGAAGGGGCCTCGCGGCCCCTTCTGCTTGATGAACGCGAGAACCGCGTCAGGCCGCGGCGGCCAGCGCCGGTTCGCTCGTGTAGGCCCGCACCAGGCGCAGCAGTTCTTCTTCCGAATACGGCTTGCCCAGGTAGTGGTTCACGCCCAGCGTGCGCGCGTAGTCGCGGTGCTTTTCGGCGATGCGCGAGGTGATCATGATGATCGGCAGCTCCGCCAGGGCCGCGTCGGCGCGGATGTTGCGGGCCAGGTCGAAGCCGTCCATGCGCGGCATCTCGATGTCCGACAGCACCACCGCCGGGCGCTCCTGCTGCAGGCGCTCGAGCGCCTGCAGGCCGTCGGCCGCGAGCGACACGCGATAGCCTTCGCGCTGCAGCAGGCGCTGCGTGACGCGGCGCACGGTGATGGAGTCGTCCACCACCAGCACCAGCGGCACCTGCGGCACCACGGGCGCCAGCGTGACCGGCGCCTGGGGCGCGCCGGCTTCGCCGTCGGCCGAGGCATGCGCCGGCGCGACCAGCGCGGCGGCCTGCCGCTCGCGCGCCAGGTCGCCATGGATCGCGGCCAGCGCCACCGGGTTGTAGATCAGCGCCACCGCGCCCGAGGCCAGCACCGAGATGCCGGCCAGGCCGGGCAGCCGCGCGAGCTGCGGGCCGAGGTTCTTCACCACGACTTCCTGGTTGCCCAGCACTTCGTCCACGTGCAGGGCCACGCGCTGCGCGGCGCTTCGCACGACGACCAGCGTGTTGGTCCTGCTGGCCACCTGTTCGCTGCGCGTGGAGTGTTGCAGCAGCGCGCCGGCCCAGTAGAACGGCACCTGTTCGCTGCCGAAGGGATGGCTGTTGCTCCTGTAAGCCGCCTCGAGGTCGGCGGCGCTCACGCGCTGCACCAGCTCCACCAGGTTGGACGGCACGCCGATCGACACCTCGCCGGCGCGCAGCATCACCACGTGCGTCACGGCGGTGGTCAGCGGCAGCACCAGCTTGAAGGTGGTGCCCTGCCCGGCCGTGCTGTGCGTTTCGATGCGTCCGCCGATGGCCGCGATCTGCGAGCGCACCACGTCCATGCCGATGCCGCGGCCGGCGAGTTCCGACACCTGGCCGGCGGTCGAGAACCCGGGCTTGAAGATCAGCTCGGTGGCGTCTTCGGGCGACAGTTGTTCGTCGTGACCCAGCAGGCCCAGCGTGCGGGCACGCTCGGCGATGCGCTTGTGGTCCAGCCCGGCGCCGTCGTCGCGGAAGCTCACCGACACGTCGTTGCCTTCATGGTGCAGGTCGATGACGATCAGGCCGCTGGCGTCCTTGCCGGCCTTTTCGCGCGCCGCGGCGTCCTCGATGCCGTGGGCCACGCAATTGCGCAGCAGGTGCTCGAAGGCGGGCGTCATGCGGTCCAGCACGCCGCGGTCCATCTCGATGGAGCCGCCGACGATGTCCAGGCGCACCTGCTTGCCGGTGTCCTTCGAGGCCTGGCGCACCACGCGGTACAGGCGGTCGGAAATGCCTTCGAACTCCACCATGCGCGTGCGCAGCAGGCCGCGCTGCAGTTCACGCGTCTGGCGTGCCTGCACGCTCAGGTCGTCTTCCGTGGCCTGCACGGTCTTCTGCAGAGTGCGCTGCACGGTGGCCACGTCGTTGACCGACTCGGCCATCATGCGCGTGAGTTCCTGCACGCGGGTGAAGCGGTCGAACTCCAGCGGGTCGAAGCTCTGCTGCGAGTCCTTGGCTTGCGCCAGGCGCGACTGCATCTGGCTTTCGGCCTGCACTTCGATGTCGCGCAGCTGCTGGCGCAGACGGTCCAGGTTGCCCGTGAGGTCGGCGAGCGAGCCGCGCAGCTGGCCCAGCTCGGCCTCCAGGCGCGAGCGCGTGATGATGACCTCGCCGGTCTGCGCGACGAGGCGGTCGAGCAGCTGGGTGCGGATGCGCACGGCCTGGCCGGTCGCGGTGCGCAGCGGCGTGAGCAGAGCGGGTGCCGGGCGCGGCTGCAGCCTGGCGGGTGCCGGGGCGCCCGCGACATCGAGGCCAGCAGCCTGTTCGGTCGACTCAGCCTCTTCGGCATCACCGGAAGCCGGCGCGGCCGATTCGTCGTTTGCAGGCGCGTCGGTCGCCACCTGCACCAAGTGCGCCACCGGTGCGGAGGCCGTGGCCGAGGCCACGATCTGCGCCAGCTCGACCTGCGTGGCGTCGTCCGCCGCACGCAGGGCATCGAAAGTGGCTTGCAGTGCGTCGAGGCGCACGAGCAGCTTCTCGATGTCGGCCCGCTCTGCGCCCTGGGAACCCAGGGTCTCGATCTCGGACTCCATGCGGTGCGCGCGTTCGCCCAGGCGCATGGCCCCGGCCAGGCGCGCACTGCCCTTGAGCGTGTGCAGGGTGCGCAGCACCGACGCGCGCGGCGCGCTGTCGTCGGGGTGGTGCGCCCACTGGCGCAGCGCCTCGCCCAGTTGCGGCAGCAGGTCGGCGGCCTCTTCCTCGAAGATCGGGAACAGGTCGACGTCGACCGCGTCGGCCAGGTCGATGGCGTCCTCGGAATCGTCCAGCGCCACGTCGGCGATGCTCTCGTGCACCACCACCTGCGGCAGCGCCCGGGCTTCGGCGCGCATGGCCAGCTCGGTGGGCATCGGCGAGGCGGCGATGTCGCGCAGCGCCTGCAGCGTGCCTTCGGCCGGGTCGCGCAGGAAGCCGACCGCGAACTGGTGCAGCAGACGGCGCAGCTCGTCGGCCGCGGCAACCAGCACCAGGCCTTGCTCACGCGTGCCGCTGCCCTGCATCTGCAGGTGCTGCAGCGCGGCTTCGAGCAGGCGGGCCATGCCGGACAGGCTGTGGAAGCCCACGGTGGCGGAGCTGCCGGCCAGCGAATGGGCCAGCGCGATGGTCGAGTCGGGCAGGCGCTCGTGCGACTCCAGCGACCACTCGCCCACGTCGGTGGCCAGCTGGCGCGACCACTCGTCGGCCTCGTTGAGGTAGACGTTGTAGAGCGCGATGCCGATGCGCAGCGGGCCGATGACCTTGACCTGGTCTTCGGCGCTGGCGGCGATTTCTTCGACGGCCTGAGGGGCTTCGACCTGTGCGACAGGTTCGGGTTCGGGCTGGGGTTCTGGTTCGGCTTCTGGGGCAGGCGCGGGTTCGGCCTCTGCCTCGGCCACCGGTTCGGGCGCTTCGACTGCTTCAGCGGCTTCCGGCACGTCCTCGACAACGAGGATGGGCGCTTCTTCGGGCAGCGACGGCGCTTCGAAGATGGGCGCGATCACCTCGGCGGCCGCGGGCTCGGGCGTCGGCTCTGCCTCGGGTTCTTGTGCGGCTTCGGCTTCGGGCGCGGGTTCGGAGGCCAGCGCGAGCGCAGGCTCCTCGGACGTCGCGACCGGCTCAGGCTCTTGCTCTGTTTCGAATTCGGCTACCGGCGCTTCGACCGGCGCGATCGTGACTTCGACGGCGTCGACGACTTCGGGCTCGGCAGTCTTCAGCGGCTCGGGCTCCCAGTCGAAATCGGGCAATGCCGTCTCGCTCGGGGTGGTCGCTTCGATGACTTCGGGCGCAGGTTCGACCGGCGCTGCAACGGGTTCAGGCTCGAGAACAAGCTCGGGCTCCGGCGCGGCCGCATGCTGGACGACAACAGGTTCGGGCTGGGGTTCGGGCTGTGCAGGTTTCCTGGAAGGCGCCAGGAAATCGAACTCGTCGCCGCTCGGCAGGTTGAGCAGCGGTGCGGGCTCGGTGGTCTGCTTCGCGTCGAAGTCCAGGAAGTCGGTCGAGGCGAAATCGTCGTCGGCCTCGAGGGCGGCGGGCGTGGCAGCGCGTGGCGGCTCGTCCCAGGCAATGGTCTCGAAGCCTTCGGGGGCTGCCGTGGGAACGGGTGCGACCGGCGCATGCGCGGGCGCTTCGTCGGCGAGCGACAGGTCAGGCAGGTCCGGCAGGTTGGGCACGGAGGCCAGCGGCGGCAACGACGCCACGGGTGCGGCAGGCATCGGAGATGCGACCGGCGCAGGTGCCGGCACCTGCGTTTCCGCGGCGATGTGGCGCGCGGCGACCGCCAGGGCCTCCGCGTCGGCCACGAACACCGGCGGGGGCACGGGCTCGCCGGCCAGCAGCGCGTTCGCCACGCGGCTGAACTGCGAGGCCTGCCAGCCGTGGGCCTGGCCCGAGGCAATGGCTTCGACCCACTGGCTGAAGTCCTTCAGCGTTCTCTCGGTCCCCGACAGCAACTCCGGCGTGGCCGCGCGCTGGTCGGCCAGCCAGGTGTTGAGCACCTGCTCGAGCGACCAGGCAGCATCGCCGAAGTCGGTGAGACCGACCATGCGCGAGCTGCCCTTGAGCGTGTGGAACGCGCGGCGCAGGATGGTGAGCTCTTCGGTGTCGTCCGGGTAGCTGGCCAGCTCGGCGATGGCGGCCAGGCCGGCCTCGACCACTTCACGGGCTTCGTCCAGGAAGATGTTCTGCAGGTCGTCTTCTTCGAGCTCGGTGACTTCGGTGTCGGGCAGCGCGGAGGGGCCGGAGATCTTGTTCGTCCAGCTGTCGGCCTTGTTGCTGAACTCCTCGATGGGAGACACCTTGGCCTTGCGGTTGGGCGTGGCCAGGGCGGCGAGCTTGGAAGCGATCTGCGCGTCGACTTCCTCGATGCTGAGCACCGATTGCACCGCCGGCGGCTGGCTGGAGGCAGCGTCTTCGGACGTGCTGTCGGTGGCCTGGCGACCCATCAGCGGCTTGAGTTCGCCGGCTTCGTCGTCGAACACGAACAGGCGCTTGGCCAGCGCGGGCTGGTAGCCCAGCATGTCGATCAGGAAGCCGAGCGCGCCCAGGTTGTTGCCCAGCGCGTCGAAGCCGGCCATTTCCTCGGCCGGCGAGGTGCTCACGAGCATCGCCTCGACGTCGTCGCGCATGCGCTGCACGGTGTGCGCGGCCTGCTCCAGGCCGAGCACGGAAAACACGCCGCGCATCTGCATGAGCTGCGTGGGCACGGTGCGCAGCAGGCCCTTTTCGGCCGGCCGGCGGAAGTACTGGTCGAGCGATTTCTCGAGCTCGCTCAGGTGGCTGCGCAGCTCGTCGACCACGGTGCCCATGGTCTGGCGGTCGCTCACGCGGCGGTAGAGGTCTTCCATCCACGGCTCGAGCGGCTCCGAATGGCCGCCGTCGCGCACGCGTTCGATGCGCCCGGCCAGTTGCAGCGTGCGCGAGGTGAGTTGCGGGTCGCTCGGGTCGAGGTCTTCGAGCGCGGCTTCCAGGTACAGCACCGAGGTGGCGACTTCCATCGCCAGTTCGGTGCCCGGTGCCTGGCCCGAGCGCAGCGACGCCTCGACCGCATGGGTCAACGCCTGCACCATGGGAAGGCTGGGCGGATGCAGCTTGTGCAGCGACTCGCCGAGCTGCGCGAAGGTGTCGGCCACCTGGCGCGTGCGGGTGATGTCGCCGCCCGAAAGCGCCGACCACATTTCCTTGGCGGTCTCGATGCGCTTGCGGGCCTGTTGCAGCACCAGCGGATCGAAGCGGCCGAACTGCTCCGCGTTGTAGTCGACGTGCGGTTCGCCGGCGATGCCCCAGGCGCTGCGCACGGTGCGCAGCGTGGCGGTGTCGTCGCCGTCGGTGGGCACGGCCTGCGCGCAGAAGAACAGCAGGTCCTGGCCCAGGCGGTCGGACACCACGCTGTCGCCGCGCGCGAGCGTGGCGTATTGCAGCAGCACGCGCGAAGCGGCGCGCTTCACATAGGCGTCGGGCAGCACCAGGCCGGCGGCCAGGGCTTCGAAGAAGCCGGCGGCCAGGGTCCAGAAGCTGGCCACGCGGGGCAGCAACGCACCGCGTCCGAGCCCCAGGCACAGCGCCTGCAGCCGGCGCGCGGCCTGCGTGTCGCCGGACTTGACCACCTGCAGCACCTCGCGGTCGAGCCGCGAGCGCACGCTCGGGTCGTAGGCAATGGCGGCCTGCGTGAGCGGCGGCTTCACCTCGACCCAGCGCCACGCGGTGCTCCACAGGTCGGCGGGGTGCACGCGTTCGTTGCCCACCAGCTCCAGCACGTCGCGGTATTGCGGGAACAGCGCCACCGACGAAACGGCCTTGCCGGCCAGCAGCGTGTTGAGGAAGTCGGTGACGGCGAAGCCGGCGCGCTCGATCTTGAGCACGGCGGCGTCGGTGCAGCGCTGCGGCTCGGCGATGAAGCCCTGCACCGCGAACTCGATGGCGCCCAGCACCAGCGCGGGCGAAGGGTGCCCCACCATCTGCAGCGCGCCGACGGCCTGGTGCAGTTGCAGGCGGGCCATTTGCAGCGGGCCGCTCTCGGGCTCGGCGGCGGCGCCCACGTCGCGCACGAAGCGCCGCAACGACTTGCCCACACCGTCGAGGGATTTCTGGATTTCTCCCAGCACCCAGGCCAGCGGCCCGAGGTCTTCGGTGGCCGGCAGGGTGCCGGCAAGAGGGGCCGTGGCAGGGGTTTGGATCGACACGTTGGGTGCTCGCCGTTCTTATCTATCTGGGGTCAGGCAATCTTGAAACGGGCGACGGAGCGGCGCAGTTCCTCGGCCATCTGCGACAGCTCGCGCACCTGCTGCGCGGTGGTCCGCGTGCCTTCGCCGGTCTGTTCGGTCACGGCGAAGATGTGCTGGATGTTCGCGGCCACCACGTTGGCCGAATCGGCTTCGCGGGAGGCGGACTGCGAAATCTGCTCGATCAGGTCGGCAAGCCGGCGCGACACGCGGTCGATCTCGGTCAGCGCGGTGCCCGCGTTGTCGGACAGCTTGGCCCCTTCGACCACACCCTGCGTGGAACGCTCCATGGCGCCCACCGCATCCTGCGTGTCGGTCTGAATCGCCTTCACCAGCGCCGAAATCTGGCGCGTGGCATCTGCGGAGCGTTCGGCCAGTCGCTGAACTTCTTCCGCCACCACGGAGAAGCCTCGGCCGGCTTCACCGGCGGATGCCGCTTGAATGGCGGCGTTCAGGGCCAGCACGTTGGTCTGCTCGGTAATGTCCGAGATCAGCTCGGTGATTTCACCAATTTCCTGCGACGACTCGCCCAGGCGCTTGATGCGCTTGGAGGTTTCCTGGATCTGGTCGCGGATGGAGTTCATGCCGCCGATGGCGTTCTGCACGGCCTGCAGGCCCGACGATGCGGCCTGCAGCGACTGGCGCGCCACCGTGGCCGACTCTTGCGCCTGCGAGGACACGCCGTTGATTCGCTCGGCCATGGTCAGCACCGACTGGCCGGTTTCGCGAATTTCGCGCAGCTGTTCGGTCGAGGCGGCCAGCAGTTCGGTCGAGGTGCTTTCCACCTGCGACGTCGTCTGCGCCACGCGGGTTGCCGTGTTCTGCACGTTGCCCACCAGCAGCCGCAGTTCTTCCACCGTGTAGTTCACCGAGTCGGCAATGGCGCCGGTGATGTCCTCGGTCACGGTGGCTTCCTGCGTCAGGTCGCCTTCGGCCACGGTCTGCAGTTCGTTCATCAGGCGAAGAATGGCGGCCTGGTTGGCGTTGTTCACGCGGCCGGCTTCGTCGGAAGCCTGCTCAGCCGAAAGACGTTCGCGCTCGGCGATGGCGGCACGTTCGCGGCCTTCGCGCACCTGCACGAAACCGATGGCGCCGGCCAGTGCCAGGGCGGCCAGCGACAGCACGAACAGCAGCACGATGGTGCCGGCGCCCAGGCCGGTGCGGGCCGAGAGCTTGTCCTGCAGGTCACCCAGCGCCTTGCGCAGGGGTTCGCTGTCGGTCAGGATGGACGCCTGCGCTTCGCGCGCGGCCACCAGGCCCTGCAGGTTGCCCAGAATGGCGGAGGCCTGCGTGCGCATCTGCTCGTAGGTCTTCAGGATGGCTTCGAGCTGTTCGCGGGTCTGCGGGTCGCGCGAGCCGGGGAAGCGCTGCTGCGCATTGCCGTCGAGCAGGCCGCGGGTGGTTTCCTGGAAGGTGTTCAGGTCCTTGCCCAGCAGGAACACGGCGTCGGGGTTCACGCCCTCGACCGTGAAGAACTCGTTGGTCGACTTGCCGATGCGCTGCGTGAGCATCACGAGCTGGCCGGCGGCCGAAATCTCGGGCAGCGTGGCGTTCTGCTGCATCTTCAGCGACGCGACGGTTTCCGTCATTTCGAGCAGCGTGGACGACTGCTGGTTGATGTCGCGCAAGGCGGCACCCACCTGCGTCAGGATCTGGCGCTGGGCCAGCACGGCCTTGGCGCTGGTGTCGGCACGGGTGACCAGGGGATTGATCTTGTTCATCTCCTCGTCGTACTGGTTGCCCACGCGCTCCAGGCGCAGCGAGTCGTCGCCGTTGGTCAGGCCGGCCACGCGACGCGAGAGGTCGTCGGCGCTGTCCTTCACTTCGACGAACGCCGAGGCGCTGCCCACGAGGGCCTGCGAGATCGACTTGGCGAGGCGCTGCGACTGCATCAGCGACTGGCCGGTGGCCGCCACCTGCTGCGCGAGGCGTTCCGCGCGAAGAATGGCGGAGCCGGCGACCAGCAGCAGCAGCAGCACGACCACGGCCAGCATGATGGCCAGGATGCGCTGCTGCTTGGCGGGGTTGGCCCCCACGCCGGCGCTGCCACCCGAGGTGTCGGGCGCGGTGTCGATCACCGCGGCGGCCGGCTCGTTGGCGGCATCGCCGCCGCCCGGCAGGTCGAGGTCGCCGAAGCTGGTGTCGGTGGGCGCGGAGGCGCTCTTGCTGGCGAGGCGCACGGTCTTTTCGTCCGGCACCTGGACCGTATCGACGTTGTCGATCGATAGCGTGGAACCGGAGCCGTCGACGCGGGCCTTGTCGTTGCTGGCGGGCAGTAATTTCTTGAACTTGTCGGCGATCGAGCTCACGGTCGGTCCTTCAGGTGGTTTCGGGTGCTGCGTGCCGGGGCACTACGCACCAATACTCAAAAACTGGGGCTGCTGCGAAAGTGCCTGCAGGTTGATTTCCTGCCAGCGCTCCCCGGCCGCGTCGGTGTACAGATGGCCGTGCCAGGCCGGCGCGTCCGCGTCCGGAGCCTCGGACGCCGTGAAGGCTTCCGCGCCCCGCAACCCCGCCAGCCGGTCGACCAGCAGTGCGCAGTTGACTTCGAGCAGCTCGTTGAAGGCAACGAGCCGCGACTGGATGCGCGCAGCCTCGGTGGTGGCCTGGGCCGGCGCGCCACCGGCGGCGAAGGCCGACAGCTGCACCACGCCATACAGGCCGCCGCGCAGGTTGGCCACGCCGAGGAACCAGGGCTCCGTGTAGGGCACGGGCTGGGGCGGCGTCCAGGGAAAGATTTCGCCGGCATGTCCCAGCGGGAAGAGGTACTTGCCCTCGCCCGCCTCGACCGCCAGCCACGTGGCGGCCACGCCCGTGGTGCGGGCAGCCTGCAGGCGACTCGCCAGCCGGGACTGGAAGGCTCTCAGAGCGTCGCGATTCGCCATGGACTAAGAGGGCTCTCGCTCAGTTCAGCGCGGTGATCTTGGACATCAGGTCGGCCGCGTTGACCGGCTTCACGATGTAGTCGCGTGCGCCCTGGCGCATGCCCCAGACGCGGTCGGTTTCCTGGTTCTTGCTGGTGCACAGGATGATCGGGATGGCCGCGTACTTCGGGTCGCGGGCAATGGCGCGCGTGAGCTGGAAGCCGTTCTGGCCGGGCATGACCACGTCCATGAGGATCAGGTCGGGGTGCTCTTCCTCGAGGCGGCGCATGGCGTCGTCCGCGTTCTCGGCGGTCTTGACGGCAAAACCGTTCTTCTGGAGCAGGTCGGACAGGAACATCAGTTCCGTCTTGGAGTCGTCGACGACGAGGATTTTTCGAATGGGCATCACTGCGCTTCCTGTTGAACGATGCCAAACTGCTGCACGGCCTGCAGCAGCTGGTCTTTGGTGAAGGGCTTGGTCAGGTAGTCCTGGGAGCCGACCATGCGGCCGCGCGCCTTGTCGAATACACCGTCTTTCGAAGACAGCATGACGACCGGCACGTTGGAGAAATGGGCGTTGCGCTTGATGATGGCGCAGGTCTGGTAGCCGTCGAGCCGCGGCATGAGGATGTCGCAGAAAATCAGGTGCGGCTTGTGGTCGTTGACCTTGGAGAGCGCGTCGAAGCCGTCTTCCGCAAGAAGAACCTCGTGACCGCCCTGCTTCAGAAAAATCTCGGCACTGCGCCGGATGGTGTTGCTGTCATCGATGACCAGCACCTTGTAACCGGATCCATTCGGGCCCATAGCAAACGCTCCTGCTCATGAGACTTGGAAGCCCGCCGCGCCGAACACCGACGCAGACCGCGTAGCTCTATCTATGCCATGCTTTCAGATTTCAACCATTTCGAAGTCTTCCTTGCGCGCACCGCACTCAGGACAGGTCCAGTTCATCGGAACATCCGCCCAGGCCGTGCCTGCCGCGATACCGTCTTCCGGTACACCAACCGCTTCGTCATAGATCCACCCACAAATCAGGCACATCCAAGTTTTCGTGTTCATCGGAGCTTAAAGTCCTTGTTCATTAAATGCAACGAGTGTATCTATGCGTATCTCACTGGCCGACCGTAAACGTCGCGCCTATGCCACCATCCAGGGGATTCAGCCCGGCGTATGACCATCTACTTACTTCCAGCAGAGAACGCCCGCAAACCGGGCGATCTTAACGACCCCTCGCAAGACGACGACGAGGTGTCCGAGCGCGACCTGAATCCCCCCTGCGTGCTGGTGTTCAACGCCAGCGACCCGAGCGGTGCGGGCGGGCTGGGCGCCGACGCCCTGGCCATGGCGTCGGTGGGCGCACACATCCTGCCCGTGGTGACGGGTGCCTACGCCCGGGACACGGCCGAGATTTTCGACCACTTCCCCTTCGACGAGGAGGCCATCGCCGAGCAGGCGCGCGCCATCCTGGAGGACGTGGAAGTACAGCTCATCAAGGTGGGTTTCGCCGGCACCCCCGAGGCGCTGAGCACCATCGCCGAGACCGCAGCCGACTATCCCGAGGTGCCCGTGGTGGCCTACATGCCCAACCTGTCGTGGTGGGACGAGAACCTGATCGAGCCCTACCTGGACGCGTTCCGGGAGCTGGTTTTGCCCCAGACGACCGTGTTGGTCGGAAACCACAGCACCCTGTGGCGATGGCTGCTGCCCGACTGGAGCGGCGACCGCCCGCCCGGTGCGCGCGACATCGCCAAGGCCGCCGGCGAGTTCGGCGTGCCCTACACGCTGGTGACCGGCATGGTGCTGCCCGAGCAGTTCATCGACAACGTGCTGGCCTCGCCGCAGTCGGTGCTCGCCAACGAGAAGTACGAGCGGCTCGAAGCCGTCTTCGCCGGCGCCGGCGACACCCTGTCGGCCGCGCTGGCCGCGCTGCTGGCCAGCGGCACCGACCTGGTGGCCGCCACCTCCGAAGCGCTGGCCTACATGGACCGCTGCCTCGACGCGGGCTTCCGTCCCGGCATGGGCCATGTGCTGCCCGACCGCCTGTTCTGGGCCGAGCCCGAGGACGAAGAAGACGACGACGAGCCCGACGCCGAACCCGATTTCGCCCTCCCCCCTCACGACACCCGACACTGATACCGATGACCGACCGCAACGACATTCTTTTCGAGCGCGCCCGCGCCGTGATCCCCGGGGGCGTGAACTCGCCCGTGCGCGCCTTCAAGGCCGTGGGCGGCACGCCCCGCTTCATCCAGCGCGCGCAGGGCGCCTACTTCTGGGACGCCAACGACAAGCGCTACATCGACTACATCGGCTCCTGGGGTCCGATGATCCTGGGCCACGGCCACCCGGCGGTGGTCGAGGCGGTGCAGAAAGCCGTGCTCGAGGGCTTCTCGTACGGCGCGCCGACCGAGCGCGAGATCGAGCTGGCCGAGGCCATCCTCGCGCTGGTGCCGTCGATGGAAATGGTGCGACTCGTGAGCTCCGGCACCGAGGCCGCCATGAGCGCTCTGCGCCTCGCGCGCGGCGCCACCGGCCGCAAGAGCATCGTCAAGTTCGAAGGCTGCTACCACGGCCATGCCGACGCGCTGCTGGTCAAGGCTGGCTCCGGCCTCGCCACCTTCGGCAACCCGACCTCCGCCGGCGTGCCGCCCGAGGTGGTGCAGCACACGATCGTGCTCGAGTACAACAACCTGCAGCAGCTCGAGGAGGCCTTCGCGCTGCACGGCAACGACATCGCCTGCCTGATGATCGAGGCCATTGCCGGCAACATGAACTTCGTGCGCGCCACGCCCGAGTTCGCGAAGCGTTGCCGCGAGCTGTGCACGCAGCACGGCGCGCTGCTGGTGTTCGACGAAGTGATGACCGGCTTTCGCGTGGGCCTGCACGGCGCGCAGGGCGTGCTGGGCGTCAAGCCCGACCTCACGGTGCTGGGCAAGGTCATCGGCGGCGGCATGCCGCTGGCGGCCTTCGGCGGCCCGCGCGCCATCATGGAACAGCTCGCGCCGCTGGGCCCGGTCTACCAGGCCGGCACGCTGTCGGGCAACCCGGTGGCCACGGCCTGTGGCCTGGCCACGCTGAAGGAAATTGCCAAGCCCGGCTTCTACGAGGCGCTGGGCCGCAAGACGCGCTCGCTGGTCGACGGCCTGAAGGCCGCGGCCGCCGCCGAAGGCCAGCCCTTCAACGCGGACAGCGAAGGCGGCATGTTCGGCTTCTTCCTGATGAAGGACCTGCCGCAGAACTACGCCACCGTGATGACCACCGACAACGCGCAGTTCAACGCGCTGTTCCACGGCCTGCTGGACCGCGGCGTGTACATCGCGCCGGCGCTCTACGAAGCCGGCTTCGTCAGCGCCGCGCACACCGACGAAGACATCGCGGCCACCGTCGAGGCCGCGCGAGAAATCTTCAGGAAGCGCTGAGCGCGGCGGCCGGCCGAGGCCGGCCGCGTGTCACGGATTCTGGTGTTACGCCGTGTATATTGCCCCGGCGCAGCGCGAGGCGAGTCCCGCGGGCGCATGCCCCAGGGAACAAAAAACACGGCCGCCACAGCAGCTGCCAGCCAGATACCGAGGACGCCCCGACCCATGAACCCCTTGCGCCTGCTGCCCCTGCTGGGTGCCCTTGTGCTTCCCGTGCTCGCATCCGCTCAGTCTGCCCAGCCCTCCCCGTCCGACCTGTCCTTCGAGCCGAAGAACATCTGGATCAACCCGGGCTTCTATTCGGCGCACTTCGACGGCGGCAAGGGGCTGGAGAACGTGAACCAGGGGCTGGGTTTCGAGTACCCGCTGAGCGACACCTACCGCATCACCGCGGGCACCTTCCGCAACAGCGACCGCCGGCAGTCGAACTACGTCGGGCTGTACGTGCTGCCCTTCGAGTTCTACGGCGTGAAGTTCGGCGCGGTGGTGGGCGGCTTCGATGGCTACCCCAACTACCGCAACGGCAACTGGTTCCCGGCCATCCTGCCGACGGCGGCCATCGAAGGCAAGAACTGGGGCCTGAACATCGCCTACGTGCCGACGATCAAGAACCGGCTGTACGGTGCCATCACCTTCCAGCTGAAGTACCGGTTCGGCAACCACGAGTAAAGACCCGCGGCCACCGATCACTGATACCCGGGTTCCGCCGTTCAGTGGCGGAAGTGGCGCACGCCCGACAGCACCATCACCACGCCGCGCTCGTCGGCGGCGTCGATCACTTCCTGGTCGCGCATCGAGCCACCCGGCTGAATGACGCAGCTCGCGCCCGCGTCGACCACCACGTCGAGGCCGTCGCGGAACGGGAAGAAGGCGTCGCTGGCCACGGCCGTGTCCTTCAGCGACAGGCCGGCATGCTCGGCCTTGATGCTGGCGATGCGCGCCGAATCGAGCCGGCTCATCTGGCCCGCGCCCACGCCCATCGTCATGCCGTTGGCGCAGAACACGATCGCGTTGCTCTTCACGTACTTCGCGACCTTCCATGCGAACAGCAGGTCTTGCAGCTGCTGCGGCGTGGGTTGCTTCTTGCTGACCACCTTGAGGTCGCTGGCCGCGAGCTCGTGGTTGTCGGCGGTCTGGATCAGCAGGCCCGAGCCGACGCGCTTCACGTCCATGGCGTTGCGGCCGTTGTCCCAGTCGCTGCTGCCACCCTTGGGCAGCGCGATTTCCAGCACGCGCACGTTCAGCTTGGCCTTGGTGGCCTGGAACACTTCCAGCGCCTCGGGCGTGTAGCCCGGCGCCATCAGCACTTCGACGAACTGCTTGGCGATCTCCTGCGCGGTGGCGCCGTCGACCGTGCGGTTGAAGGCGATGATGCCGCCGAAGGCCGAGGTCGGGTCGGTCTTGAAGGCCTTGCCGTAGGCCTCGGCCGCATCCTTGCCGATGGCCACGCCGCAGGGGTTGGCGTGCTTCACGATCACGCAGGCGGGCACGTCGAAGCTCTTCACGCATTCCCATGCGGCATCGGCGTCGGCGATGTTGTTGTAGCTCAGCTCCTTGCCCTGCAGCTGCTTCGCGGACACGAGCGAGCCCGGTGCCGGGTACAGGTCGCGGTAGAACGCGGCCTGCTGGTGCGGGTTCTCGCCGTAGCGCAGGTCCTGCACCTTCACGAAGCGGCCGTTGCTCTGCGCGGGGAACAGCGAGCGCGTGGGCGCGGGCTGGCCGATGCTGGCGTCGAAGTCGATGGCCGAGAGGTAGTCGCTGATGGCGCCGTCGTAGTCGGCAATGCGGTTGAACGCGGCCACCGAGAACGCGAACTTGGTCTTGTCGCTGAGCTTGCCGCTCGCCTTCAGCTCGGCCAGTGCCACGGCGTACTGCGAGGCGTCGGTCAGCACGCCCACGTCCTTCCAGTTCTTGGCCGCGCTGCGCACCATGGCCGGGCCGCCGATGTCGATGTTCTCGATGGCGTCTTCCAGCGTGCAACCGGGCTTGGCCACCGTGGCTTCGAACGGGTACAGGTTGACCACCAGCAGGTCGATGGTGTCGATGCCGTGTTCCTTGATGGCGGCCACGTGCGCGGGCACGTCGCGGCGCGCCAGCAGGCCGCCATGGATCTTCGGGTGCAGCGTCTTCACGCGGCCGTCGAGCATTTCAGGAAAGCCGGTGTGGTCGGCCACCTCGGTCACGGGCAGGCCGGCGTCGGCCAGCAGCTTGGCGGTGCCGCCGGTGGACAGCAGCTTGATGCCCAGCGCGTGCAGCGCCTGGGCGAATTCGAGGACGCCGGTCTTGTCGGAAACGGAGATGAGTGCAGTCTGAGCCATGGATGTGCCGTGGAGTTATTTCAAAAGTTTGTGCTCGACCAATTTCTTGCGGAGCGTGTTTCGGTTCAGGCCGAGCCATTGGGCGGCCTTCGACTGGTTGCCTTCGGCGCGTGTCATGACGACATCGAGCAGGGGTTTCTCGACCACGCGCACGAGCATTTCGTACATGCCGTCGGGTTCGGTGCCGCGCAGATCGCGAAAGTAGCTGTCCAGACTGGTGCGCACGCAGTCCTCGATGTGTTTCTTGCTCATTGCTTCTTCTCTTCTTCTCAATCGACGGCGCAAGCCGCCTCCTCTTCGCCGGACAGTTCGTCGTCCGCCTCTTGCTGCACGGGCATGCGTTCCATGCGGTCCGCGAGCCCGTCGAAATAGTCGCCGACCGCGCGCAGCTGCTCGCCGCAGTCCTCGATGGTGTTCATGCGCGCGCGAAACGCCTCGCCCTCGGGCAGGCTGCGCACGTACCAGCCGATGTGCTTGCGCGCCGTGCGCACACCGCTGTAGTCGCCGTAGAGCGCGTAGTGCTCCACGAGGTGGTCGAGCAGCAGGCGGCGCACTTCTGCCACCAGCGGCGGCGCGCGGTGCGTGCCCGTTTCGAGAAAGTGCGCGATCTCGCGGAAGATCCACGGCCGGCCTTGCGCGGCGCGCCCGATCATCACCGCGTCTGCGCCCGTGGCGGCGAGCACGTCGCGCGCCTTCTCGGGCGAACGCACGTCGCCGTTGGCCACCACCGGCACGCGCACCGCGGCCTTCACGGCGGCGATGGTGTCGTACTCGGCATGGCCCTTGTAGCCCTGCTCGCGCGTGCGCCCGTGCACCGTGAGCATCTGCACGCCGGCCGATTCGAAATCGCGCGCCAGCTTCACCGCGTTGCGATGGTCGTGGCTCCAGCCGGTGCGCATCTTCAGCGTGACCGGCACGTTGTACGGCTGCGCCGCGTCGACCACGGCCTGCACGATCTCCAGCGCCAGCGGCTCGTCGCGCATCAGCGCCGAGCCCGCCCACTTGTTGCAGACCTTCTTGGCCGGGCAACCCATGTTGATGTCGATGATCTGCGCGCCGCGCTCGATGTTGTAGACCGTGGCCTCGGCCATCATGGCCGCGTCGGTGCCCGCGATCTGCACGGCGATGGGGCCGGGCTCGCCGTCGTGGTTCGCGCGGCGCGAGGTCTTCAGCGTGCCCCAGAGTTCCTTGCGCGAAGTGACCATCTCGCTGACCGCATAGCCCGCGCCGAGTTCGCGGCACAGCATGCGAAAAGGCCGGTCGGTCACGCCGGCCATGGGCGCGACGAACAGGCGGTTTTCCAGCGTGTGGGTGCCGATCTGCAAGGTCATGGGAAGGGGGAGCGGGCGCGTTCGGCTGCTGAAAAATGAGGCACGATTGTAGCCATGCCGCGTTTCAGCGACTGAAACGATTTGCGCCCTGGGTACCCGCGGGGTACCTGTGCCGCACCGGTGTAAATACGGCCGCGTCGCGGGGCTTTCTCCCACGCGCATGCGACGTGAGCGCTGCCTATACTGCCGGGCCCTCCGCGGGGCCCTATCGGCCTCTACGGGGACTTCACCCACCTTATGCAAGCCTGGCTCGACTCTCTCATGGCGCTGCTGGCGCTGCCGCAATACGGCCTCTCGACGTTGTTCGTGGCCGCGTTCATTTCCGCCACGCTGCTGCCGGTGGGCTCCGAGCCCTTCCTGTTCGGGCTGCTCAAGCTCAACCCCGACATGTTCTGGCCGGCCATCGCGGTGGCGACGGTGGGTAACACGCTGGGCGGCGCGGTGGACTGGTGGATGGGCTACGGCGCGCACAAGGTGGCGGACAAATACTCGCACTCGAAACACCATGTGCGGGTTCTGGGCTGGCTGGAGCGGCTCGGCCCGAAGGCCTGCCTGCTCAGCTGGCTGCCGCTGGTGGGCGACCCGCTGTGCGCGGTGGCCGGCTGGCTCAAGCTGCCGTTCTGGCCCTGCGTGGCCTACATGGCCATCGGCAAGTTCCTGCGCTACATCACCATGACGGTGGCGCTGCTGCAGATCTTCTGATCAGCTGAGCAGGCCGTACGGGCCGCCGCGTTCGAGCGCGCGCTTGTACGCGGGGCGCGCGTGGATGCGCTCCAGGTACGCCATGAGCCGGGGCCGCTTCGCGTCGAGCCCGCCGCGCGCCTGCGAGGCTTCGACCGGAAAGCTCATCTGGATGTCGGCGCCGCTGAACTCGTCGCCGGCAAACCATTCGCTCTTGCCGAGCTCGGCCTCCATGAAGCTCAGGTGGCCCGCGATGTTCGGGTTGATGAACGCGCCCTTGGCCTTGGCCGCGATGGCCTTGGCGATGGGCTTCGCGAAGAACGGCATCTTCGCCGTCTCGATGCGGTCGAACACCAGCTTCAGCAGCAGCGGCGACATCGCCGTGCCTTCGGCAAAGTGCAGCCAGTAGCGGTAGCGCAGCGCCTCCGGCGTGCCGGCCGCGGGCGCGAGGCGGCCCTGGCCGTAGCGCTCGATGACGGTCTCGATGATCGCGCCCGATTCCGCGAGCGTGAGCCCGTCGTCCGTGGTGACAACCGGTGACTTGCCCAGCGGGTGAACGGCCCGCAGCGAAGCGGGCGCCAACATGGTTTGCGGATCGCGCTGGTAGTGGACGATCTCGTAGGGCAGCCCCAGCTCTTCGAGCAGCCAGAGCACGCGCTGCGAGCGCGAGTTGTTGAGGTGGTGGACGGTGAGCATGAGGGCGGGGGTCTTTACGAGCTGAACAGGAAGTTCATCACGTCCCCATCCTTCACGACGTATTCCTTGCCTTCCGAACGCATCTTGCCCGCGTCCTTCGCGCCCTGCTCGCCCTTGAAGGCGATGTAGTCGTCGAACGCGATGGTCTGGGCGCGGATGTAGCCCTTCTCGAAGTCGCCGTGGATCACGCCGGCCGCCTGCGGGCCGGTGTCGCCGATGTGGATGGTCCAGGCGCGCACTTCCTTCACGCCGGCGGTGAAGTACGTCTGCAGGCCCAACAGCTTGAAGGCCGCGCGAATCAGGCGGTTCAGGCCCGGCTCTTCCTGGCCAATCTCGGCGAGGAACATCTTCTTGTCTTCGTCGTCCATCTCGGCCAGGTCGGCTTCGATCTTGGCGCAGATGGCGACCACGGGCGCGCCCTGCTTGGCGGCGTATTCGCGCAGGCGGTCGAGGTAGGGGTTGTTCTCGAAGCCGTCTTCGGCCACGTTGCCCACGAACATGGCGGGCTTGGCGGTGATGAGCGTGAAGCTCTTCACCAGCGGCTGCTCTTCCTTGGTGAACTCGAGCGCGCGCACCGGCGTGTTCTCGTTCAGCGCGGCCTGGCAGCGCTCGAGCAGGCCGACCAGCTTCTGCGCGTCCTTGTCGCCGGAGCGCGCCACCTTGGTGTGGCGGTGCAGCGCCTTCTCGACCGTGGCCAGGTCGGCCAGGCAGAGTTCGGTCTGGATCACCTCGATGTCGGAGATCGGGTCGACCTTGCCGGCCACGTGGATCACGTTCTCGTCGTCGAAGCAACGAACCACGTTCACGGTGGCGTCTGTTTCGCGGATGTGCGCGAGAAACTTGTTGCCCAGGCCTTCGCCCGTGCTCGCACCGGCCACCAGGCCGGCGATGTCGACGAACTCGACGATGGCGGGCACCACGCGCTCGGGCTTGACGATCTCGCTCAGCTGGGCAAGGCGCGGATCGGGCACTTCCACCACGCCCACATTGGGCTCGATGGTGCAGAACGGATAGTTTTCCGCCGCGATGCCGGCCTTGGTCAACGCGTTGAAAAGGGTGGATTTACCGACGTTGGGCAGGCCGACGATGCCGCATTGCAAACTCATGGGGGGTCCTCTTGGGTAACCATCGATTTTAGGCGAGCACGCCTGCGCGCCCGGGCGGCGGGGCATCGAATCCCTTCGTGAACCGCGTTCCGCCCCGTTCTCACCCGCTTTTCACTTCCTATTTCTGCCCCGTTTCGGCGTCGTTTCCGCTCCAGATCGTCAGGGTAAGCACCGACTAGCAAACGTTTGCGCAAACGTTTCCTTCTACTAATATGGCAGCCCCGGCAAAGACCGGCGCCACACACACCAAGAGACACCCGGAGACACGCACAACATGAAGTTCACTCGCCGCACCTTGCAAAGCACCGCCGCCCTGGCCCTGCTGGGCGCCCTCGCCTCGACCCCCGCCCTCGCGCAAGCCCAGGCCCAAACACAGAACCCGCCGAAGATTGCGCTGGTGATGAAGTCGATGGCCAACGAGTTCGCCCGCACCATGGACAGCGGCGCGCGCGCCCACCAGAAGGCGCACGCCGCCCAGTACACGCTGGTGGCCAACGGCATCAAGGACGAGACCGACACCTCCGCGCAGATCAAGCTGGTCGAGCAGATGCTCTCGCAGAAGATCGATGCGCTGGTGATCGCGCCGGCCGACTCCAAGGCCCTGGTGCCCGTGGTCAAGGCGGCCGTCGACCGAGGCATCCTGGTGGTCAACATCGACAACAAGCTGGACGCCGACGCGCTGAAGGACAAGGGCATCCAGGTGCCCTTCGTCGGCCCGGACGACCGCGGCGGCGCCAGGCAGGTGGGCGACTACCTCGGCAAGAGCCTGAAGGCGGGCGACAAGGTCGCCATCATCGAAGGCGTGCCCACCACCTTCAACGCCCAGCAGCGCACGCTGGGGCACCGCGACGCCATGAAGGCCGCGGGCATCGACGTGGTCAGCGTGCAGTCCGGCGCCTGGGAAATCGACAAGGCCAGCACGGGCGCCTCCAGCCTCATGCGCGAACACCCCGACCTGAAGGCCCTGCTCTGCGGCAACGACAGCATGGCGCTGGGCGCCGTGGCCGCGGTGCGCGCGGCGGGCAAGACCGGCAAGGTGCTGGTGGTCGGCTACGACGACATCAGCGCCGTGAAGCCGATGCTCGCCGACGGCCGCCTGCTGGCCACGGCCGACCAGTCGGCGGTGCGCATCGTCACCACCGGCATCGAGACCGCGCTGAAGGCGCTGGCCGACAAGCAGACCCAGGCCACCATGCCGCCCCAGGTAATTACCAGTGTGGCGCTGGTGACCAAGCAGTCCAAATAGAGCCCGTTCGCAAACGACAACCGAAGCCGACAACCGCAGCCCTTCCATCCATCCAAGGAGACACACCATGAAGCACGCCATGAAGTTCACCCGCCGTACCCTGCAGAGCGCCGCCGCGCTGGCCCTCCTGGGCGCGTTCGCCGCCACGCCATCCTTCGCGCAGGACAAGCCCAAGGTCGCGCTGGTCATGAAGTCGCTGGCCAACGAGTTCTTCCGCACCATGGAAGACGGCGCCAAGGCGCACCAGAAGGCGCACGCCTCCGAATACACGCTGGTGGCCAACGGCATCAAGGACGAGACCGACACCGCCGCCCAGATCAAGATGGTCGAGCAGATGGTGGCGCAGAAGATCAACGCGCTGGTCATCGCGCCGGCCGATTCGAAGGCGCTGGTGCCCGTCATCAAGGCGGCCATCGACAAGGGCATCCTGGTGGTCAACATCGACAACCAGCTCGACGCCGCCGCGCTGAAGGAAAAGGGCATCCAGGTGCCCTTCGTGGGCCCCGACAACCGCGCCGGCGCCAAGCTGGTGGGCGACGCGCTCGCCAAGGAGCTGAAGTCGGGCGACAAGGTCGGCATCATCGAAGGCGTGTCGACCACCTTCAATGCGCAGCAGCGCACGCTGGGCTATCAAGACGCCATGAAGGCGGCCGGCGCCACGGTGGTGGGCGTGCAGTCGGGCCAGTGGGAAATCGACAAGGGCAACACGGTGGCCGCCGGCATGATGCGCGAGCACCCCGACCTGAAGGCCCTGCTGGCCGGCAACGACAGCATGGCGCTGGGCGCGGTGGCCGCCGTGAAGGCCGCGGGCAAGACCGGCAAGGTGCTGGTGGTGGGCTACGACAACATCGGCGCCATCAAGCCCATGCTGGCCGACGGCCGCGTGCTCGCCACGGCCGACCAGTTCGCCGCCAAGCAGGCCGTGTTCGGCATCGAGACCGCGCTGAAGGCCATCGCCGACAAGAAGAAGCAGTCCGAAATGCCCGCCGAGGTGAAGACCGACGTGGTGCTGGTCACCAAGTCGTCGAAGTAAATGTCGCTCGCCCCCAGGCTTCGCGCACTCCCCACGCTTCGCGTCGCCTCGCCTTCCCCCGCCGGGGGCGACACCCACGGGCCGGCACGGCCGGCTCCGTGGTGTTTCTGGAATGAGGTTGTCGTCGATGGCTGATAACGATCGCAGCGCGCCCGTGCTCTCCCTGGACGCCATGGGCAAGGACTACGCGGCGCCCGTGCTGGACGACGTTTCGCTCGTGCTGAACGCCGGCGAAGTGCTGGCCCTCACGGGCGAGAACGGCGCGGGCAAGAGCACGCTGTCGAAGATGGTGTGCGGCCTGGTGCAGCCCACGCGCGGCCGCATGCTGCTCGGCGGCAAGGCCTTCGCGCCTGCATCGCGCCGCGACGCCGAGCGCCTGGGCGTGCGCATGGTGATGCAGGAGCTGGGCCTGGTCACCACCTTGTCGGTGGCCGAGAACCTGCTGCTCGACCGCCTGCCCAACAAGGCCGGCTGGATCGGCCGCGCCGAGCTACACGAACTCGCGGCGCGGCAGCTCGCGAAGATCGGCCTGCAGAACATCGACCCGGCCACGCCCGTGGCGCGGCTGGGCATCGGCCAGCAGCAGATGGTGGAAATTGCCCGCAACCTGCAGGACGACACGCGCGTGCTGGTGCTCGACGAGCCCACCGCCATGCTCACCCCGCGCGAAACCGCGCACCTGTTCGAGCAGATCGACCTGCTGAAGGCGCGCGGCGTGGCCATTGTTTACGTGTCGCACCGGCTCGAGGAGCTGCAGCGCATTGCCGACCGCGTGGCGGTGCTGCGCGACGGCCGGCTGGTCGATGTGCGCGCCATGGCCGGCGTGCGCGAGGCCGAGCTGGTGCAGCGCATGGTCGGTCGCGCGGTGCACGAGCACGAAGGCCGGCCGCGCCGCGTGCCGGGCCCCGTGCTGCTGAGCGCGCGCGGCATCGGCCGGGCGCAGGCGGTGCGCGACGTCGACATCGACCTGCGCGCGGGCGAAGTCATGGGCCTCGCCGGCCTGGTCGGCTCGGGCCGTACCGAGCTGGTGCGCCTGCTGTTCGGCGCCGACCGCGCCGACCGCGGCGACATCTCCATGCATGAAGACGGCCGGCCCACGCAGCACGCGCGCAAGGGCTGGCGCTCGCCGATGCAGGCCATCCGCGCCGGCATCGGTTTGGTCACCGAAGACCGCAAGTCGCAGGGCCTGCTGCTGACGCAATCGATCCGCGTGAACGCCACGCTGAGCGACCTGGGCGCCGTCTCGCGCGGCGGCTGGCTGCTGCGCTCCAGGGAGCGCGGCATTGCGCAGCGGCTGGTCGAGCTGCTGCGCATCCGCTCGCGCAGCACCGAGCAGCCGGTGGCCACGCTCAGCGGCGGCAACCAGCAGAAGGTGGTGTTCGCGCGCTGGCTGCACCGCGAATGCAAGGTGCTGCTGCTGGACGAGCCCACGCGCGGCGTGGACGTGGGCGCGCGCGCCGACCTCTACGCCGAACTCGACCGCATGACCGACGCCGGCCGCGCGCTGCTGATGGTGTCCAGCGACCTGCGCGAGCTGATGGCCATGTGCGACCGCATCGGCGTGATGAGCGCCGGGCGGCTGGTCGCGGTCTTCGAGCGCGGCGAGTGGAGCGAGCAGTCGCTGCTGGCCGCCGCCTTCAGCGACGCGGCGGGCCGCGCCGAACACCCTGGAACCGCTCCCTCCGTCGCTCCCGCGGCCCCCGGCGCCATTGCGGCGCCCGACTCCACACCGGTCACCGCCCACACACCATGAACGCTCCTTCCACCCCGACGTCCAAAACGCAGGCCGCGCCGGCTTCCACCGGTTCCGCCGCACGCTCCTCGGCCCTCAAGGGCCAGCTGGGCACCTACCTCGGCCTCACCGTCGTGCTCGTGGGCATGATCGCGTTGTTCGGCTCGCTGAGCGAGTACTTCCTCACGCGCGACACCTTCGTGTCGATCGCCAACGAGATTCCCGCGCTGGCCGTGATGGCCGTCGGCATGACCTTCGTGCTGATCATCGCGGGCATCGACCTGTCAGTGGGCTCGGTGCTGGCGCTGAGCGCCGCGGTGACGGCCGCCGCCATCCTCGAATGGAAGCTCTCGGTGCCGGTGGCCGCGGTGCTCGGCCTGGCGACCGGGCTGGTGTGCGGCACGGTCACGGGTGCGGTGTCGGTGGCATGGCGGCTGCCGAGCTTCATCGTCTCGCTGGGCATGCTCGAGGCCGTGCGTGGCGGCGCCTACCTGGTGACCGACTCGCGCACGCAGTACGTGGGCGACGCCATCTCGGGCCTGGCCGCGCCGTGGATCGGCGGCATCTCGGCGGCCTTCGTGCTCGCCGTGGTGCTGGTGGCGGTGGGGCAGCTGGTGCTCACGCGCACGGTGTTCGGCCGCTACGTGGTGGGCATCGGCACCAACGAGGAAGCCATGCGCCTGGCCGGCGTGGACCCGCGGCCCATCCGCATCATCGTGTTCGCCGCCACCGGCCTGCTGGCCGGACTCGCGGGCCTGATGCAGTCGGCGCGGCTCGAGGCGGCCGACCCGAACGCGGGCGTGGGCATCGAGCTGCAGGTGATCGCGGCCGTGGTCATCGGCGGCACCAGCCTCATGGGCGGGCGCGGCTCGGTGGTGAACACCTTCTTCGGCGTGCTGATCATCGCGGTGCTGGAGGCCGGGCTGGCGCAGGTGGGCGCGAGCGAGCCGAGCAAACGCATCATCACGGGCGCGGTGATCGTGGTGGCGGTCATCATCGACACCTTGCGCCAGCGCCGGGCCGACCGCCGCCTGGCCTGAGCACGCCCCCACCCACCGAGCAACAGGAACCCAGCCATGGCCACCATCAAGGACGTCGCACTGAAGGCGGAAGTCTCCGTCACCACCGTGTCGCACGTGGTCAACGACACCCGCCACGTGAGCCCCAAGGTGCGCGAGCGCGTGGAACTTGCCATTCGCGAGCTGGGCTACGTGCCCAACGCCATGGCGCGCAGCCTGAAGAGCAACACCACCTCGACGCTGGGCATGCTGATTCCGAACAGCTCCAACCCCTACTTCGCCGAGATCGTGCGCATCGTGGAAGACCGCTGCTTCGGCGCGGGCTACACGCTGGTGCTGTGCAACACCGACGACGAGCCCCACCGCCAGAGCGTGTACCTGCAGGTGCTGGCCGAGCGCCGCATCGACGGGCTGATCGTGGTGTCCACAGGCGCGGGCAGCGGCACCGACGAGGGCGACTCGCTCGCCAAGCAGCTGCACGGCCTGCGCGTGCCGACCGTGCTGGTCGACCGCGAAATCGACGACCCGAGCTGCGACCTGGTGGAAACCGCGCACATGCAGGGCGGCCTGCTGGCGGTGCGGCACCTGCTGTCGCTGGGCCACAGGCGCATCGCCTGCATCGGCGGGCCGGCGGGCGTGATGCCCAGCGAGCAGCGCGTGGAGGGCTGGCGCATGGCGCTGGCCGAAGCCGGCGCCACGCCCGACATCGCCCAGGCCGACGCCCTGCTGTGGCGCGGCGGCTTCACCAGCCAAGGCGGCTACGAGGCCATGCACGCCATTCTTCGCACCGAGCACAAGCCCTCGGCCGTGTTCGTCTGCAACGACCTGATGGCCATCGGCGCGCTGCGCGCGGCGCATGAAAGCGGCGTGCGCGTGCCCGACGAGCTGTCCATCGTCGGCTTCGACGACATCGAGCTGTCGGCGTACATGAGCCCGCCGCTGACCACCGTGGCGCAGCCCAAGGAGCGCATCGGCGCCATGGCGGTCGACATGCTGCTCGAGCGCGTGGGCGGCAAGCGCCGCGACGCGCGCAAGGTGGTGCTGCAGCCCGAGCTGCGCGTGCGCGCCACCACGGCGCGGCACGCGAGCTTTCGCGAGGCCACCGTGCCAGCGGCCAGCACCACGCCTGCCGCAACCGGCACGACCACAGCTTCCACGCCAACCCGAAAGTCCCGCACCCCGTGAGCCCGAGCCCGATGCCTTCTTCTTCCGGCCCTGACGGCGCCTCGCAAGCGCCACGCATCGTGGTGCTCGGCAGCCTCAACATGGACCTGGTGCTGCGCGTGCCGCACGCCCCGGCCGCGGGCGAGACCCTGCAGGGCCATTCGATCGACACCATTCCCGGCGGCAAGGGCGCCAACCAGGCCGTGAGCTGCGCGCGCGAAGGCGCACAGGTGCAGATGATCGGCTGCGTGGGCGACGACGCGCACGGCAGCGCGCTGCGCCACGCGCTGCAGGCCGACGGCATCGACACCGCCGCGCTGCGCACCGTGCAGGGCGAGCCGACCGGCACCGCGCTGATCCTGGTGGAGGACAGCGGCCAGAACCGCATCGTGATCGTGCCCGGCGCCAACGCCCGGGTCGAGCTCGACGAAGCCGCGCTGGCGCGGCAGCTGCAGGGCGCCGCCTTCCTGGTGACGCAGTTCGAGACACCGCTTCAGCAGGTCGCGCGCGCCATCGAGGTGGCGCACGCCGCGGGCTGCAAGGTGCTGCTGAACCCGTCGCCGGTGCAGGCGATTGCCGAGGCCCTGTGGCCGCGCATCGACACGCTGGTGGTCAACGAGATCGAGGCGCGAACGCTGTGCGGCCAGCCCGCCGACAGCCCGCAAGAAGCCGCCAGCGCCGGCCAGGCGCTGCGTGCCAAGGGCATCGCGCGCGTGGTGGTCACGCTGGGCGCGCGCGGCGCGGTGGCGGTCGATGCCGATGGCGCGCGCCACCATCCCGCGCCGAAGGTGCAGGCGGTGGACACCACGGCCGCCGGCGACACCTTCCTGGGCGCGCTGGCCGTCGCGCTGGGCGAGGGCCAGCCGTTCGACGAGGCCGTGCGCCTGGGCATTCGCGCCGCGGCGCTGTGCATCCAGCAGCCCGGCGCCCAGCCTTCGATTCCGCGGCGCGACGCCGTGCTGCAAAGCCCCCTGCCCCCCGACTGGACCGCGCTGTGAAACGTACCGCCCTGCTGCACGCCGAACTGTCCCAGGTGATCGCCTCGCTCGGCCACGGCGACATGCTCGTGCTGGGCGACGCCGGCCTGCCGATTCCCGACGGCCCGCGCCGCATCGACCTGGCCGTGGCGCGTGGCGTGCCGCGGCTGGCCGACGTGCTGGAGGCCGTGCTGTCGGAGATGCAGGTGGAAGGCATCGTGATCGCCGGCGAGGCGCTGGGCGACGACAAGCGGTTGCCCGGCTGGTACCCGCAGTCGCTCGGCATTGCGCCGCAGACCGTGTCGCACGAAGAGTTCAAGCGCCGCACCGCCACGGCCCGCGCCATGGTGCGCACGGGCGAGTGCACGCCTTACGCGAACATCATCCTCGTTGCCGGCGTGAGCTTCTGAAGGGCCGGCCGGGCCGGATCGCTCAAGCCGGCCCGCCGCGCCGGGTCATTCGAACCGGGTCATTCGAACCGGTAGTTCGCGCCCACCGGCTGGCCCACCTTGAGCGTGTATTCCACGCCCTGGATCACGATGCAGTTCATGCCGAAGGTGATGCCGCCGTCCACGCGCGGGTCTTTCCGGTAGGTGCGCAGCATGTCGCCGACCTCGGGGCTGCTCAGCGCCGTGGCGGGGTCGATGTCCGGAATCGGGCAGCGGGTGCAGGGCTTGACGGGGCGCAGCTCGGCCTCGCCTTCGCCGGTGGCGATGTGCAGCGCGTCCACCCGGTCCTCGTCGTGCGACTCCACGCCCGCCAGCACGATGTTCGGGCGAAAGCGCTCGATGCCCACCGCATCGTGCCCGGCGGCCGCGAGCCGCTCGTTCAGGTCGGCCAGCGAGCCTTCGCTGGCCACCAGCACCGGGTAGCCGTCGGCGAACTGGTTCTCCGCCTCGACGCCGCCGGTCCACTTCAGGCTGGACAGGCGCTTGTGCTCGGGGTCGAAGCGCACCAGGCGCAGCACCTGCGGCTTGCCGGGCTCGGAGAGAAAGTCGCTGAACCACTGGGCGGCGATGTTGCCCATGTCGTAGGCGGCCACTTCGTCCTTCCACACGCGCACGCGCACCGGCTTCTCGACCCGGTCGAAGGCCAGGTGCAGCGCCAGCATGCCGGGGGCGCGCAGCACCACTTCCGTGTGCTTCATCTGCGGGCGGACCAGCGCCATGCGCGGCAGCTGGCGCTGGGTGACGAATTCGCCCTGGGCGTCGACCACCATCCAGGCCCGGTCGAACTCCAGGCCGGTCTCGGTCAGCAGCATTTCAGGCAGTTCGACGCCCGCGCACGACTTGACCGGGTAGATGAGCAGGCGCGCGATGGTGGCTTCGAGGTCGAAAGCGGACTGAAGAGCGGGCTGGGACACGGTGGGGTTTCCTTGAAATTCGGCCGCGATTGTCCCGCAGCCGCAAAACCGCTGCGGAACCGGCTGTGCCGGGCCGCAGGCATCGCCCCCGCGAGGGGTTGGCACAGCGACACGCAGTGCGCGAAGCCTGGGGGCGGCCCATGTTCTTACAATTGTTTGATGGCCCTCCCCCCAGAAGTTTGTATTCGTGGCGCCGGCATCGTCGGCCGCACGCTGGCCCTGCTGCTTGCGCGCGAGCGCGTGCGCGTCGCGCTGGTCGTGCCCCCGGCCACGCAAGACCCGCAAGCCAGGCCCGACATTCGCGCCTACGCGCTCAACACCGCCTCGCGCAGCCTGCTCGAATCGCTGCGCGCCTGGCCCGACGCGGCCCACGCCACCGCGGTGCGCGAAATGCTCGTGCATGGCGACGAAGGCGGCCGGGTGCAGTTCAGCGCCGCGCGCCAGAAGGTCGATGCGCTGGCGTGGATCGTCGACGTGCCCGCGCTCGAGCAGCAACTGGCCGACGCCGTGCGCTTCCAGCCCCAGATCGAGGTGGTGAGCGAGCCCGTGGCCGCGCCGCTCACCGTGGTGTGCGAAGGCAAGGCCAGCGCCACGCGCGAGGCGCTGGGCGTGAGCTACGAGGTCACGCGCTACCCGCAGCACGCCATCGCCGCGCGCATGGAGGCCGAACAGTCGCACGACGGCATCGCGCGCCAGTGGTTCAACGACAAGGGCGAGGTGCTGGCGCTGCTGCCGCTGGGCGGCACGCACGGCAAGACCGTGGCGCTGGTGTGGTCGGTCGACCAGCTGCGCGCGCCGGCCCTGCTGGCACAGGGCGACGAAGAATTCGACGCCGCCGTCACCGAGGCCAGCCACAACGCGCTCGGCCCGCTCAAGCTGGCGAGCGAGCGCGGCGCCTGGCCGCTGGCCCGCGCCATCGCCGACCGCTGGACCGGCGCCATGCCCGGCCAGCCCATGCGCTCCTGGGCGCTGGCCGGCGACGCCGCCCACACCGTGCACCCGCTGGCCGGCCAGGGCCTGAACCTGGGCCTGGCCGATGCGGCCGCGCTGGCCGAGGTGATCAGGAACCGCGACTACTGGCGCAGCGTGGGCGACGCCCGCCTGCTGCGCCGCTACGAGCGCGAGCGCCGCGCCGACGTCTTGCAGATGAGCCTGGCCACCGACGGGTTGCAGCAACTTTTCTCGCACAACCTGGGTCCACTCCCTGCATTGCGCAACTGGGGCATGCGCGGTTTCGACCGCACGCGCCTGGTCAAGCACTGGATCACGGCGCAGGCCATGGGCCTGAAGGCCTGAAGACCCTCTTCTTTTTCGAATCCAACCAACGGATCTCCCGATGACACTCGCACGCAACCTTCTTCTCGCCGCCTGCACGCTGGGTGCGGTCGTGGCCGCCACCGCCGGCGAAACCGAGATCCGCAAAAACCTGCCCACGCGCATTCCGCAGTTTCCGGCCATCGACGAGGTGAGCAAGTCGCCGGTCCCGGGCCTGTACGAAGTGCGCGTGAACGGCTCGCAGATCTTCTACACCGACGAGCAGGGCAACTACCTCATCCAGGGCAACCTGATCGACGTCAAGTCGCGCAAGAACCTGACCGAGGAGCGCATCGAGAAGCTCAGCGCCGTGGCCTTCGACCAGCTCCCGCTGAAGGACTCCATCAAGATCGTGCGCGGCAACGGCAAGCGCAAGCTGGCGGTGTTCGAAGACCCGAACTGCGGCTACTGCAAGCGCTTCGAGAAGGACATGAAGACGGTCGACAACGTCACCGTGTACCTGTTCCTGTACCCGGTGCTGGGCCCGGACTCGACCGTCAAGTCGCGTGACATCTGGTGCAGCAAGGACAAGGGCAAGGCCTGGGGCGACTGGATGGAAGCCAGCGCCAAGCCGGTCACCGCGCCGGGCAGCTGCGACGTGACCGCGCTGCAGCGCAACGTCGAGTTCGGCCGCAAGTACAACATCACCGGCACGCCCACGCTGATCTTCAGCGACGGCACCCGCACCCCCGGTGCCATTCCCGCGGAGCAGGTCGAGAAGCAACTCGCCGCGTCGTCCAGCTGATGGCGGCGAAGACAGCATCGCGGCGCGCGGCCGTTGTAGCGCGCGGGGCAGGCGTGCCGCCCACGGCCGGCGTGCACTACCGGGTGGCGTGCGCCGACCTGCATGCGCACCTGTTCAGCGTGACCCTCACCGTCGACGCGCCCGCCGCCCAGCAGCGCCTGACGCTGCCGGTGTGGATTCCGGGCAGCTACCTGGTGCGCGAGTTCGCCAAGAACCTGCAAGGCCTGCGCGCCACCCAGGGCCGCCGCAAGCCGGCGCTCACGCAGCTCGACAAATGCAGTTGGCTGGTCGAGTGCACGCCCGGCCAGCCGCTGGTGCTGAACTACCAGGTCTGCGCCTACGACAACTCGGTGCGCACCGCCTGGCTGGACGCCGAGCGCGGCTTCTTCAACGGCACCAGCGTGTGCCTGCGCGTGGAAGGCCAGACCGACGCGCCGCACGCCATCGACATCGTCGCGCCCGCGCTGGCCGCCGACGCCGCCCCCTGGTCTTGCGCCACCGCCCTCGTGCCGACCAAGGCCGACAAGCACGGCTTCGGCAGTTACCTGGCCTCGGGCTACGACGAGCTGGCCGACAGCCCGGTCGAGCTGGGCGCCTTCTGGAGCGCGGAGTTCGACGCCTGCGGCGTGCCGCACCGCTTCGTGGTCGCCGGCGCCGCGGCCTCGTTCGACGGCGAACGGCTCATCGCCGACACCCAGGCCATCTGCGAAGCCGAAATGCGCTTCTGGCACGGCGACAAGGTGGGCAAGCGCGGCGGTCCGAAGCCGCCGATCGACCGCTACGTGTTCATGCTGAATGCGGTGGACGACGGCTACGGCGGGCTGGAGCACCGGCACTCGACCGCGCTCATCTGCAACCGCCGCGACCTGCCGCAGCGCGGCGAGAAGAAGAAGCAGCCCGAGGGCTACACCACGCTCATGGGCCTCATCAGCCACGAGTACTTCCACACCTGGAACGTGAAGCGCCTGCGGCCCGCCGAGTTCGCGCGCTACGACTACAGCCGCGAGAACTACACGCAGCTGCTGTGGTTCTTCGAGGGCTTCACCAGCTACTACGACGACCTGCTGCTGCGCCGCGCCGGACGCATCGACGACGGTGCCTACCTGCGCCTGCTGAACAAGACGCTCAACCAGGTCATGCAGACGCCGGGCCGGCTCGTGCAGCCGGTGGCCGACGCCAGCTTCGACGCGTGGGTCAAGTACTACCGCCAGGACGAACAGACGCCCAACAGCACGGTGAGCTACTACACCAAGGGCGCGCTGGTGGCGCTGTGCTTCGACCTCACACTGCGCCACGAAGGCAAGGGCACGCTCGACGACGTCATGCGCCACCTGTGGACGCACAGCGGCAACGGCGGGCCGATCAGCGAGGCCGACATTGCCGCCGCGCTCGAAGCGGTGAGCGGCCGCTCGTATGCGGCCGAACTCGCGCGCTGGGTGCATTCGACCGAGGAGCTGCCGCTCGCGCAACTGCTGCGCGTGCACGGCGTGGCCACGCTGGAAGACCCGTCGCAACAGGCCCAGGTGCTGGGCGTGCGCGTGGCCGAGGCCAACGGCAGCGTGCAGGTGAAGGTGGTGCTGCGCGGCGGCGCGGCCGAGAAGGCAGGCTTCAGCGCGAACGACGAGTGGATCGGCATCGAGCTGCCGGCCGTCGCCAGGCGCGGCCAGCAACGCCCGGCACAGGCTTGGCGCATCGCCAAGCTCGACGACCTGGCGCTGTACCTGGGCGATGCGACGAAGTTCACCGCCATCGTGGCGCGCGACCGCAAGCTCATCAAGCTGCCGCTGGTGCTGCCGACCGGGGTGACCACGTGGCGCCTGTTCGCGCACGACGCCGCGAAGGTGGCGAACTGGCTGGCGCGCTAGGCGCCTTTTAGGCGCTCCAGAGGCCTTTCAGGCGCTTTCAGCCGCCGCGGGATGCCGCACGAACAGCATCGGCTGCGGCTCGCCGACCAGCACGCAGGGCTTGCCGGTGCGCCGGCAGTGGTCCTGCACGCGCCAGTAGGCGCCGTGGCTCACGCAGCCGGTCTGGCAGATCACCAGGTCGGCCGCGCGCAGGCTGGCCTCGAGCGCGGGGTCGTCCGCGTGGTCGCCGCCGTCGTGGTGCAGGTAGCGGCCGCCGGCAATCTCGACCAGCTGGCGGGCCAGCGAGGGCGCTTCGGCTTCGTCTTCCTGGCCCACGCACAGCACGGCCTTTTCGCGCAGGTCGGCCGGCACCTGCGTCACGGGGGTCGGCGGCGCCTTCAGATGCCGCCGGCTGCCCGGCGACAGCAAGGTGTTCAGCCGCTTGGGCAGCGCCCCGCCCACGGCGGCGCGCGCGGCCAGTTCCTCGCGCACGATGGCAATGGCCGAGTCGCGCGCCACCAGCGCGCCACGCAACCGGACGATCTGCGCCTCGAGCCTTTCGACCCGCGCGGCCTGCTCCAACAGCAGGCGCGAGCAACGCTCCTGCACGCGGGCATAGGCCCGCAGCAACACGGCATGTTCTTGCATCGGCAACTCCATGGCGGGCATTCTAGATGAGAACAATTCTCAACTGAAGGCCTTGAGGTGTCAGCAGGCAAGAAGCCTTGCTCGGTATAGTGGCCCGAGCGAATTTTCACCACCTCTCCCGGAGACACCATGAGCTACGAAAACATCGAAGTGCGCACCGAAGCTGGCAAGGTCGGCATCATCACCCTCAACCGCCCCAAGGCCCTGAACGCGCTGAACGATGCGCTCATGACCGAGCTGGGCCAGGCGCTGAAGGCCTTCGATGCCGACGAGGCCATCGGCTGCATCATCCTCACGGGCAGCGAGCGCGCCTTCGCGGCGGGCGCCGACATCGCCGCCATGGCCAAGTACAGCTTCATCGACACGTACAAGGGCGACTACATCACGCGCAACTGGGAAAGCATCCGCTCCATCCGCAAGCCGGTGATCGGCGCGGTGGCCGGCTTTGCGCTGGGCGGCGGCTGCGAGCTGGCGATGATGTGCGACTTCATCATCGCCGCCGACAACGCCAAGTTCGGCCAGCCCGAGATCAAGATCGGCGTGATCCCCGGCGCCGGCGGCACGCAGCGCCTGCCGCGCGCGGTGGGCAAGAGCAAGGCCATGGACATGGTGCTCACCGCCCGCATGATGGACGCCGCCGAAGCCGAACGCGCCGGCCTCGTGAGCCGCGTGGTGCCCTTCGAGAAGCTCGCCGACGAGGCCCTGGGCGCGGCGCTGGTCATCTGCGGCTTCTCGCAGATCTCGGTGATGGCGGCCAAGGAATCGGTCAACCGCGCCTTCGAGAGCGGCCTGAGCGACGGCGTGATGTTCGAGCGCCGGCTGTTCCACGCGCTGTTCGCCACGGTCGACCAGAAGGAAGGCATGGACGCGTTCCTGAACAAGCGCGCACCGGATTTCAAGAACGCCTGAGTGGCGCGCGGGTCAGGCGCCCGGTTCGGGGCGGCTGATTCGACGTGCTTGATTCAACGCGTTCAACGCGCCAGTGCCGAGCGCAGCGCATCGAGCGCCTGCGCCGGCGGCGTACCGACCCACGCCGTGCCGCCGGGCTGCGGCGTCCAGCGAATTTGGTTGCCGGCGATTTCCAGCACCGCGACGAGCACATTGCCTCGGTAGAGCGCCAGGCGTGCTTCGACGGGTGCATCCAGCGCGGCATCGGCGACGGTGGCTGAACGCGCCACGGCGCCCAGCAAAGCGGGGAGCCCTTCGACATCGCTACGCGCGCGCCGCGCATCGGCTGCACTTGCGCTGAACGACGTCCAGCGCTCCAGCGCGGAGAAGGAAGGCGCAGTTGCCTGCGGCGCCGCCGTCTTGGCGCGCGCGCTTGGCGAGGCTTCGCGCAACGCGCCGGAGACGTCTGCCTGCGCGTCACCGCGGCTGGCGAGCGCGGCAGCGTCCGGCGACTGGCGGGCGAGCGGTACGGATCGCAAGGCCGGTGCGGGGGGGGCCGCTGGTGCCCCGGACGCATAGGCGCGACGGCGTTCGCTTTCGGCGCGCTCTTCGCGTCGTTCGTCCTGCGCGGGCGCGGGCTCTGACTGCCCGGCCACGGCTGGTGGCGGCGGTGCGGCTTGAGCTGGTGCTGCCTGCTTCTGCAACGCCTGGGCGCGAGCGCTTTCCTTGGCGGACGAAGACTCGCGCAGCACCTTGGCGCGCTGGTCGGCCGCGGGCGCTGCAGCCTGCGGTGCCGGTGCCGGTGCAGCGGAAGGCGCGGGAGAAGCCGGCTGCGGAGCAGCACCTGCGGGCGCTTGCTCCGCAGCGACCGACGGGGGTGGTGTGGCATCGCGCGCCGCCTCGGGCGCAGTTGCGGTCGCCGGTGCCGGCGGAGCTTCGGCCGCAGGCGCGGCGGCGCCACCGACACGCGCCTCACCGTCGAGCCGCGCCTCGGGCACGGGCTCGCTGCGCCACAGCACAGTGACGAACGCGGCCACGAGCACCGTGGCGAAAGCCGCGTTCCACGGCATGCGCGAACGCGGCTCGCCGCCACCGCCGAACAGGCGACGCCACCAGGGCAGCGCGCTGGCGTTGTTGGCGGCACTCGCCGCCGACGCAGATGCCACTGCCGGCTGCGCGGCCAGGTTGTGCGCCATCTTCAGGATCGCGTCTCGCGTGTGCGCCGCGGGCAATGCGTCGCGGTCGGGCGCGTGGTCGAGTGCGCGGCGCAACGCCGGGTCGCGCAGGTCGTCGCCGTCGAAGTCGTCCACGCCGGTGCGGCTTCCGTTCATGCCCGCTGCTCCAGCACCGACAGGTAGCGCGCCATGCAGCCGCGCAGTTTCTGCAGCCCGTAGCGCAGCCGGCTGCGCACGGTCTCGAAGCCGATCTGCAGGCTCGCGGCGAGTGCCTCGACCGTCAACCCGTCTTCGTGGTGCAGCAGGAAAGCCGCGCGCTGGTCGGCCGGCAGCTCGTCCAGGCAGGCCAGCAGGCGGCGGCCCGCGGCGCGCCAGAACGCGAGCTCTTCCGCCGACGGATGCGCGGCCGCGTCGAGCGCGCCGCGCACACCGCGTTCCAGCGTGGGCACGGGGGCGGTGTCGTCGTCGGCATGGGCGTCGAGCGTCACTTCGCGCCCGCTCGTGCGCAGGCGGTCCATGGCCAGGTTGTGCGCGATGGTGAAGGCCCAGGTGCGCCAGGTGGCGCCTTGTGGCGAGAAGCTCTCGCGCGCCGAGATGATGCGTACCCAGGTGTCCTGGAACACCTCGTCGGCCTGCGCCACCAGCCGCGCTCCCAGCAGCCGCTTCACGAAGCGGAACAGCCCGCCTTCGTGGCGCGCGTAGAGCACGTCGAACGCGGCGGCGTCGCCTTGCGCGTAGGCCAGCATCAACTGGTCGTCGGCCATGGCCTGGCGCTCGGAGGCGTCGTGGGCGGAAGGATCGCGGGGCAGCGCGGACATCGAAGGATTCTCACCCGAGCTTGTACGGGCGACGAAGGGCTTCGAGGTTCGGCGGGGCAAAAAAGAAGCTGCGACGAACCCGTCGAACGCCGCCGGCAAGCGGGCCGCATCTGCGTCGGTAAACGCTCGGTGCAGCCGATGGCCGAAGCCCGTCGCGCTCGCGGTTTTCGAAGATTTGGGGAAGTTGCCCGGGAGTGGTTGAAAACAGCCCGAATGCTGGGCTATAATCTTGGGCTTGGTGCTGCACAGCACTGAACGGCTCTTTAGCTCAGTCGGTTAGAGCGATGGAATCATAATCCACAGGTCCGCGGTTCGAATCCGTGAAGAGCCACCAACAAAACGAAAAAGCCTTGCAAGTCAACGACTTGCAAGGCTTTTTTCTTGGCCGGAACGGCACTGGCCGATAATCCGCGCCCATGAGCCGCCACCCCGCCCGACCCACGCCAGCGCCACGCGCTGGCCTGCGGCGTCCGGCCACCGGCCTGATCCGCTGGGTGCTGCTGTGGTTCGCCTTGTCCCTCGGCGTCGCCATCGCCTCGCCGGTCGTGCACCCGCAGGCGATGGAGCTGGTGTGCTCGGCCTCCGGCTCGGTCAAGGCCATCGTGCACACCGACGACGGCGCGCAAGAGCTGGGCACCGGCCACCTGGACTGCCCGCTGTGCATGCTCGCCAGCGCGCCGCCCGCGACGCCGACCCTCGAGCTCCCCGTGCTCATGCCGCTCGCGCATGCGGTGAGGCCCATTGCCGCCGCGCACATCGCCGCGGCCACCGCGGCGCCCATGCCGGCGCGCGGGCCTCCTTCGCTCTCCTGACGCTTCTTCTCCAGTTCGTCCGCGCGTGATGCCGCCTTCAGGCGCGCTTCGCGTTGCGCGTTTCCGCAACGAGTCGGCGCCCGCCTTCGGGCGCCAGAGAGCCTTTCAATCCATGAACACCAACCGACGCCAGGCCCTGTCTGCCCTCAGTGCACTTCCCGCACTTTCTTCGTTTTCCGCACTCGCCGCGCTCGGCGCCAGCGCGACGACAGATGCCAATGCCCAGACCCCGCCGCTCCCCACCACCCCGCGCCCCCGGCTGCAGATCGCGATGCTCGTGCACCCCGACATGACCGCCCTCGACCTGGTCGCGCCCCAGCTCGTCTTCGCCACGCTGGGCGACGCCGACACGCACCTGGTCTGGAAAGACCTGTTGCCCGTCACCACCGACAGCGGCCTGAAGATCCTGCCCAGCACCACCTTCGCCGACGCGCCCGCGGCGCCCGACATCCTCTTCGTGCCCGGCGGCCTCAAGGGCACGACCGCGCTGCTGCAGGACGAAGACACGTTGCGCTTCCTGCGCGAGCGGGGCGCCGCCGCGCGCTGGGTGACCGGCGTGTGCACCGGCGTGCTGCTGCTCGGCGCGGCCAGCCTGCTGCGCGGGCACCGCGCCACCGCGCACTGGTACGTGCGCGAGCTGCTGCCCATCTTCGATGCCGCGCCCGTCGCGCAGCGCGTGGTCGTCGACCGCAACCGTGTGACCGGAGGCGGCGTTACCGCGGGCATCGACATGGCGCTCACGCTGTCCGCGCTGCTGCGCGGCGAGGCGCACGCGCGGCTGCAGACGCTGCTCTTCGAGTACGCGCCGCAACCGCCCTTCGCATCGGGCACGCCCGAGCTGGCCGGACAGGCGCTGACGGCGACGGTGCGTGAGCGGCGCGGCCCCGCCATCGAGGCGGCGCGCCAGGCCGCGCAAAAAGCCCGCGACCGCTGGACCGCCTGAAGGAGCAAGCGACATGACACGACACGCCACGCTCTCCCGCCGCCGCCTGCTGCTGGCCACCGGGAGCACCATCGCAAGCGTCGCGACCCTGGCCCTCGCGGGCTGCGACAAGGTCTTGCCCGCCAGCTACAACGGCATCGACATCACCGGCGCCAACTACGCGCAGGACTTTCGCCTCACCGACCCCGACGGCCACGAGCGCACGCTGGCCGACTTCAAGGGCAAGGCCGTGATGATGTTCTTCGGCTTCACGCAGTGCCCCGACGTGTGCCCCACCGCCCTCGTTCGCGCCGCGGAAATCAAGCGCATGCTCGGCGCCGACGGCGACAGGCTGCAGGTGATCTTCGTCACCGTCGACCCCGAGCGCGACCTGCCCGTGGTGCTCAAGGCCTACACGCAGGCCTTCGACGCGAGCTTCATCGGCCTGTACGGCGACCTGAAGCGCACCAGCGAAACCGCCAAGGCCTTCAAGGTGTTCTACAAGAAGGTGCCCACCGGCTCGTCGTACACCATGGACCACTCGGCCTTCAGCTACGTGTTCGACCCGAAGGGAAAAATCCGTCTCGTGCTGCGCCACGAACAGAGCGCGGACGAATGCGCGCAAGACCTTCGCCAGATCCTCAAGACCACGTCTGCATGACGCAATCCGCATGACCTTCGCTTTCAAACACAAGGAGCTTCATCTCATGAAACGCAACAGCCGCATCGCACACATCGCCATCGCCACCGCCGCCCTCTTCGCCGCCACCGCCCACGCCCAGGTCACCGTCAAGGACGCATGGGTGCGCGCCACCGTGCCGCAGCAGAAGGCCACCGGCGCCTTCATGCAGCTCAGCGCCGCGAAGGACACCCGGCTGGTGTCGGCCAGTTCCAGCGTCACGCCGCTGGTCGAGGTGCACGAGATGGCCATGCAGGACAACGTGATGCGCATGCGCCAGGTTCCCTCGCTCGACGTGCCCGCGGGCAAGTCGGTCGAGCTCAAGCCCGGCGGCTACCACGTGATGCTGCTCGACCTGAAGCAACAGGTGAAGGAAGGCGACACCGTGCCGCTCACGCTGGTGTTCGAAGGCAAGGACGGCAAGCGCGAAACCGTCGAGGTGAAGGCGCCGGTGCGTGCGCTGAATGCGTCGGCGCAGCCGGCGGCAGCGCACGGCGAGCACAAGCACTGAGCGCGTGGGGGTGCCTTGGCCTGAGGACCGGAACAACGCCTTGGCACCCCTGCGCAGTTGAAACATCGTTCCGTGTAAAAAGCCCGCGAAATACCCAATCCGGGTGATAGCACTCCCCCCATTTGCCTACAAAATGCGCAAAAGATAACAAGTACTAACAATTTGAGCCTACTCGGCCGCAGCCCCTGTCAGGGCATTCGGTCTGGGCGCATGGGTTGTCTGTGAGGGGAGCGAGCGGCTTCGACGGCCCTGGCTCCGGCTGGGCGACGCAGAGCGGAACCGACGGAAGAGTGGAGGCGTAGACAGGGGTGTTCGGGTGCCGCTTACTTACCTTCTCCGTTTGGAACATGTCCGCCTGCCGCTGCACGTGACCGACGCGCAAGACGTGCGGCGCGTGTCCGTGCTCAAGGCCACCGGCCTCATCGAAGCGGCCATCGATCCCGCGTTCGATCCGGGCGGCAACTACCGCCTGGCGCAGGCCGCGATGATCGTGTGCATCACCGAAGAAGGCCTCAGCGAAATCGAGCGCATCCGCGGGCGCGGCACCGACGCGCAGGCGCCGGAGCAGACCGCGAGCGAGCGCGGCCCCGACCCGCTCGCGTACCTGCGCAGCATTCGCGGCGCCACCTTTCCGCTTCGCGTGGAAGACCACGAGGAGATCAACTGCGTCGAGGCGCTCAAGCAGGCCGGCTACGTCGATGCGTCCATCAGCGCGCCGTTGATCTGGAAGGGCAGCGGCACGCCGCAGGAGCTGGCGGTGGTGCGGCGCATCACGCCGCTGGGGCGCGCGCAGCTGGGGCGCAAGAAGTAGCGGCGGCTACGCGCTCGCCGCACCAGCGACCGTACAAGTGGCCGTACCAAGTGCCTCGCATTGGTCTTCGATGTCCGCATGCAACTTGCCGAGCGACGCCACCACGAACCGCTGCAGCGACGCGCGGTGCCCGGCATCGAACAACGGCAGCGGCCCGTCGTCGCAGCCGGGCGTCCAACCTTCGCGCTGGTCGTCGTCCCACACCAGCAATTGCAGCAGCGTGTGCGCGCCATCGACGACATCGCGCGCGTGGTTGAGGAACAAGGCGCGTTGCAGCGGGTCGCCGACGAGGCCGTCGAGCGGGTTCCATGCAAAGGGTTTGAATTGCGCGCGAGCTTGCGGCGGTGTCTGCGCTTGCGCTTGCGCTGCGGCGTTGGTTGATTCGGCCATGTGTGGCACTCCCTGTCGGTTCAGCTTTGCTACAACCGTCGCCCTCGCTGTCAAACGAAGGCGGCGGCTCGAACAGGTTGACAGACCGGGAACCGCTAGGCGAAACCGGCAGGGCGCGAGCCCTCCCATCCGAGCCGCCTAAAGGAAGCTGGAACAGAAAAGCCGCAACACCATGGCGGTCTGCGGCTTTCACCGCGGTTCTTTCAGGCTGTCAAACCCGGCCCCACTCGTCGCGAGGCGGACTGGAATGTAGCGGCGCGCATCGCCGCAGTCAACCGACGCAGGCAGCTAAAAAATGGCGTGCCAACGATCGCACAGGCCACCGAGCACTACCACGCTTTTTTGCATTCCTCACCCCGCGATCAGCGTCTTTTCAACCCTTGCCGCGGTACTGCCTATTGAACAGGCAACGTGGTGGAAAGCCACGCCAGCCGTAGCTTCGCCGGGTCGCCTCCCCGCACAACCCACAGAGTTGTCCACAGAAAAATCGAACAAGTCATTGAACCGTCATGCAGACGTCGCAGCCACGTAACCCTTGAATTGTTCGCGCAACTTTGTCTTCAACAATTTTCCGGTGGCCGTGTGCGGCAGGCTCTCCACAAAGGTTACGTCGTCCGGCAGCCACCACTTGACCACGCGCTGCGCGAGAAAAGTGAGCAGTTCCTCGCGCGTCACTTCGCTGCCCGCGCGCTTCACCACGATGAGCAGGGGCCGCTCCTGCCACTTGGGGTGCGCAATGCCGATCACCGCCGCCTCGGCCACCGCGGGGTGCGCGCTTGCGGCGTTCTCCAGGTCGATGGAAGAAATCCATTCGCCGCCCGACTTGATGACGTCCTTCGCGCGGTCGACCAGTTGCACATAGCCGTCTTCGTCGATGTTGGCGACGTCGCCCGTCGGAAAGAAGCCTTCGGCATCGAGCACCGGCCCGCCCTCGCTCTTGAAGTAGCCGCTCGCAATCCACGGCCCGCGCACGTGCAGGTGGCCGAAGGCCTTGCCGTCGTGCGGCAGGCGCTGGCCGTCTTCGCCGACGATCTTCAGCTCCACGCCCCACACGCCGCGGCCCTGGCGCATCTTCACGCGCAGCTGCTCGTCCTTGGGCATCGAGAGGTGCTTGGGCAGCAGGTTGCCGATCACGCCGATGGGGCTGGTCTCGGTCATGCCCCAGCCCTGCACGAAGTCGGCGCCGAAGTCGCGCTCGAAGCGCTCGATCATGCTGCGCGGCGTGGCCGCGCCGCCCACGCCGATGCGCTTCAGGCCGATGGCGCGCGTGTCGATCTCGGGGTGCGCGTCGAAGTACTGGAACAGCATCAGCCAGATGGTGGGCACCGCCTGCGAGAACCCGACCTTCTCGTCGCGCATCAGCTCGTACAGGCTCTGGCCGTCCATGTGCGGGCCGGGCATGACCAGCTTGGCGCCGGCCATGGCAGCCGCATACGGCATGCCCCATGCGTTGGCGTGGAACATGGGCACGGCCAGCAGCAGCGTCATCTGCGAGTTGACGCCGAAGGTGTCGGGCGCGCACTCCATCAGCGAGTGCAGCACGGTGGAGCGGTGCGAATACAGCACGCCCTTCGGGTTGCCGGTGGTGCCCGAGGTGTAGCAAAGCGAGGAGGCCGTGCGCTCGTCGAACTCGGGCCACGCATACACATCGCTCTGCGAGCCGACCAGCTCGTCGTAGCACAGCAGGTTGCGCACGTCGATGGCGGGCATGTGCGCGCGGTCGGTCATGGCGATGAAGGCGCGCACCGTCTTCAGTTGCGGCGCCAGTTTTTCGACCAGCGGCGCCAGGTTGGTGTCGAAGAACAGCACCTTGTCTTCCGCGTGGTTGACGATGTAGTCGATCTGCTCCGCAAAGAGCCGCGGGTTCACCGTGTGCAGCACCGCGCCCGCGCCGGACACGCCGAAGTACAGCGCCAGGTGGCGCCATGTGTTCCACGCCAGCGTGCCCACGCGGTCACCGGGCTGGATGCCGAGCGCCGCCAGCGCATTGGCCACCTGCTTGGCGCGGCGCTGGATGTCGGCGTAGTTGGTGCGGTGCACCGGCCCTTCGACCGTCCGCCCGACGATTTCCGCGTGCGGATGAAAGGTGGCCGCATGGTCGATGAGCGACGAGATCAGCAGCGGGCGGTCTTGCATCAATCCGAACATGGCCTGTCTCCTGTTTTTTGGGGGCGAAACGCGCTGCATGGTAGGCAGCGTGCGCCGCAGGCCGCATCGTCGGAACGGACGAGTTGAGCGCTCCCAAACACATAGGGAACACACGGGGAACGAAACCTGCTTGCCGCACCGCAACCTCCAGGCCCGCCATGCTCATCGCCCACATCTCCGACCCGCACATCCGCCCCGCCGGCCGGCTCTACCAGGGCGTGGCCGACTCGAACCGCCTGTTCGAAGACGCCATCGACCACCTGCACGCGCTCGACCGCCGGCCCGACCTGCTGCTGCTCACCGGCGACCTGGTCGACGAAGGTCGGCCCGACGAATACGCGCAGGCGCGGCGCCTGCTCGCGAAGCTGCGCATGCCGTACCTGGTGATTCCGGGCAACCACGACCACCGCGAAAACTTTCGCGCGGCCTTCGCGGACCATGCGTACCTGCCGGCCGAAGGCGCGCTGCACTACTGCGTGAACGCGCACCCGGTGCGCATCGTCGCGCTCGACTCGTGCGTGCCGGGCCGCCACCACGGCGATGTCGACGCACAAGGGCTCGCGTGGCTGCGCCGCACGCTGGAGGCCGACCGCGCCAAGCCCACGCTGCTGATGCTGCACCACCCGCCTTTTGCCAGCGGCATTCCGTACATGGACGCGTACCGCTACCTCGACCCGGCGCCGCTCGCGGCCGTGCTGGGCGCGTTCGACAACATCGAGCTGGTGCTGTGCGGCCACGTGCACCGCACGATGCTGCGGCGCTGGGCGGGCACGGTGGTGTGCGCCTGCCCCAGCAGCACGACCGAGATCGCGCTGCGGCTGGCAGCCGATGCCGCACCCGCGTCGTACATGGGCCGCCCGGGGTGCATGCTGCATCTGTGGAGCGAGGCACAGGGCATGGTGAGCCATGTGAGCCACATCGGGGCGATGGAGGGGCCGTTTCCGTTTGCCTGAGCGGGGGACAAGCCCGCTGGCCTGACGGCACCGTCGCGCGCAGAATGCGGCCGAAGGCCCCCACCGCCCCACGCCCCACGCCACATGCCCCCATGCCGCAGGAACGCACCCTCCTCTACGCCGGCCACGAGTTCACCGTGGAGCACGTGCGCGCCCATGCGCACACGGGCGCCGACTGGAGCGCGCCCTACACCCTGGCGACGCGCCGCATCGTCTTTCCGACCGGGCGCGCGCTGCTCGACGTGCGTTCGGGCGACAGCACCTGGCTGGTCGACGGGCTCACCGCCATGCACTTCGGCGAGGCCATGGTCTACCAGCTGCGCCTGGCCGCGCGCGGCGTGCGCCACAGCATGGTGGTCAGCCGACACGCGGTGCCCCGCGCAGACGCGGCGCCCCTGTTCTGCCTGCTGTCGCCGCGCGCGCTGTACCGCGTGCACGTGGCGCAGCGGCGGCTTCGCGCGGGCGACACGAGCGAAGAAAACAAGGGGAGCGATGCAGCCACCATCGCCTCGCTGGTCGCGCAGCTCGGCACGTCGCGCCCACAGGCACCGCTGAAAGGCGCCGTCGCGCGCGCGAAGCGGCTGCTCGCGGAGACCGCCGACCGCGAGGCGCGACTGTCGTTGCACGAAGTGGCCGATGCCGTCTCGCGCTCGCCCTTCCACCTGGCGCGCAGCTTCCGCGAGCAGACCGGGCTCAGCCTGCACCAGTACCGCCAGCACCTGCGGCTCGCCGCGGCCATGGAGCGGCTGGCCGAGGGCGACGCCGACCTCGCGGGCATCGCGCACGACCTCGGCTACTGCAGCCAGAGCCACCTGGGCGCGGTGTTCCGGCGCGAAACGGGCGTCACGCTGGGCGAGGCACGCCACGCACTCGGTACGCCGGCCGCACGAATTTGATAGCCGCCACGCGGCGCGGTCGCCAGACTCGCCGCCATGCACCGCAACCTCTGCACCGGCCTGCTCGCCGCGGCCGCCGCCGCGCTCGTCGGCAGCGCCTGGCAACTCGTTTCCCGCCACGGCGTCACCACCACGCTCGGGCCCATGGAGCTGGCGTTGATGCGCTACGGCATCCCCGCGCTGCTGCTGGCGCCCCTGTGGTTCGGCAAGCGACGCATCGCACCGGGCGCCTCGCGCCTCGCGCGCGTGCTGCTGGTCGCCGGCGGCGGCCTGCCCTTCGGGCTGCTGGTGCTGGCCGGCGCGCAATGGGCGCCCGCGAGCCACATGGGCATCTTCATGGCCGGCAGCCTGCCGCTGTTCACGGCCATCGGCGCGTGGCTCCACAAGGGGCAGAAGGTGAACGGCCTGCGCCTGGCGGGCCTGTGCTGCATCGCGCTCGGCATGGCGCTGTTCGCGGCGAGCAGCTTTCGCGGCGGCTCGCTCGACTGGCGCGGCGACCTGCTCTTTCTGGCCGCGGCCATGCTGTGGGCCGTGCACTCGCTCGCGTTCGCGCATTGCGCGCTCACGCCGTGGCAGGGCGCGGCCTTCGTGAACGGGTGGTCGGCGCTGCTGCTGTTGCCGGTGCTCGCGTTCACCGGCGCGCCGCGCCTGCTCACCGCGCCGTGGGCCGACGTGGCGCTGCAGGCCACGGCGCAAGGCGTGGTCGCGGGCCTGCTGGGGCTGGTCGTCTACATGGTCGCGGTCGCGCGGCTGGGCGCGGCGCGCGCATCGCTGTCGGCGGCGGCGGTGCCCGTGCTGACGACGCTGGGCGCGGCCTGCTGGATGAACGAGCCGGTCACCGGCGCGGTGCTGCTCGCACTGGCACTGGTCGTTCCGGGGATCGTGCTGGCGAGCGGTGTGGTGCGCGTGAATGCCAGGCGGGTGTTGAGTTCGAGCTGAGCTGAACGGCGCGGCAACTGCGGCATCGGCTAGCGCTTCGGTTGCGCGGGCAGAATGCGGCGCATCGCCACGGAGACACTGGCCCATGAAGAAGCTGTTTGTATTCGCAGCCGCGCTCATCACCTTGCCCGCCCTCGCCAACGGCAGCATGCAATGCGAAGGCCGCCCTTATTCAGCCGAGGTGCAGTTCCGCCTGTCCACCGGCGAGCTGACCGAGCTGGTCATCGCGCGCACCGACGGCGCACAACCCGCGTCCGAGCGCTTCGCCTTGCGCCACCGCTTCGTCGACCCCAGGCGCCAGCTCATGCGCATCACGGCCACTTCGCTGGAAAGCCCGGCGCGCAAGCTCACGCTGAATGTGTCGAAGACGCGGGGCACGCTGACCCATGCCGGCGCGCAACGCCGGCTGCGCTGCGACTGGACCGACCTCGGCTGAGGCCGCGATCGCCGCGCCGGCAGCACACGCTTGCGCGGCTCAGGCGGCCGCCATCACCTGGTCGCGCCCCATCGCCTTCGCGCGGTACAGCGCGGCGTCGGCGCGGGCCAGCACGTCGTCCACGCGCCTGCCGTCCTCGTTGGCGGCCACGCCGATGCTCACCGCCATGGAGCCGACCACGGCCATCGGCGAATCGGCCGCGAAGGGCTCGTCGATGGCCTGCTTGATGCGCGCCGCCACCGCCATGGCCTCGGCCTTGTTGGCGTCGGGCAGCAGCACCACGAACTCCTCGCCGCCGTAGCGCCCGAGCACGCCCGCATCGCCCAGCGCGCGCTGCATGCGGCCCACGGCCTCGCGCAGCACGGCGTCGCCCATCAGGTGGCCGAAGCGGTCGTTCACCTGCTTGAAGTGGTCCAGGTCGAGCATCAGCAAGGCCACGCGCCGGCGCCCCGAGGCGAAGGCGTCGCTGCACGCGTCGAGCAGCGCGCGGCGGTTGAGCGCGCCGGTGAGCGGGTCGCGCGAGGCGAGGTACTCGAACTCGGTGTGCACGCGGTCTGTCGCCATCAGGATGACGGAGATGGACAGCAGCAGCACGGTGAACGAGTACATGCTGATGTACAGCGACTGGATCCAGCTGGCGTCCATGAGCGTGCTGCCGGCCATGCCCGCCACCGCCGACACGAAGCGCAGCGCGGCCACCAGCGACTGCACGAGCAGCAGGCCGGTCATGAGCCGCTGGCCGAACACCAGGCCCTTGTGGCGCATGTACAGCAGCGCATGAAAGAAGAACAGCGCCGACACCGCCAGCGTGACCAGCAGCAGCCGCGCCTGGAAGTCGGGCTTGATGGCGCTGAACCAGAACATGGCCAGCGCCAGGAAGCCGTTGAGCACCGTCCAGCCGCGCGTGTCGCTGCGCCCGAGCAAGAACTTCTGGCTGCCCGCGTAGTAGAGGATGCAGGCCTGGAACAGCACGAAGTTGGCGACAACTATCGTGATGAAGTCGGGGGCGAAGTCGCGCCCCGCGAAGAGCATGGTGCTCACGAAGGCCACCAGCGGCGCCAGCGCCCACTCGCCGAGCCCGCGAATGCTGGGCGGGTAGCTGCGGCGCATGAAGAACACCACGAGGGCCATCATCAGGCCCATGATGCCGGCCAGCACGATGATGGAGCGGGGATCGAGAATGGATGGCAAGGCGCCCATGGGGGCTGATTATGTTGGCTTTGCCAATCCGGATCGCGCAACCCCGGTTTCAGTGGCCGGCCGTGGCACCGGCCCCCGAGCCCCCTCGCCCCCTGGCCCCTGAACCTGCTGGCCCTCAGAGCCTTTCGACGATGGTCACGTTGGCCATGCCGCCGCCTTCGCACATGGTCTGCAGGCCGTAGCGCTTGCCGCGCTGGCCGAGCGCGTGGACCAGCGTGGTCATCAGCTTGGTGCCCGAGGCCCCCAGCGGATGGCCCAGCGCGATGGCGCCGCCGTTCACGTTGAGCCGCGCCGGGTCGGCGTCCAGCGCCTGCAGCCACGCGATGGGCACGGGCGCGAAGGCCTCGTTCACTTCGTACAGGTCGATGTCGGCAATGTTCATGCCGGCCTTCTTCAGCGCGCGTTGCGTGGCGGGCAGCGGCGCCTCCAGCATGATGACCGGGTCGTGCCCCATCACGCTCATGTGGTGGATGCGCGCGAGCGGCTTCACGCCCAGCGCCTTCAGGCCGCGCTCGTTCACCACCAGCACGCCGCTGGCGCCGTCGCAGATCTGGCTGGCCGTGGCGGCGGTGCAGCGACCGCCTTCGGCGATGAGCTTCACGCCCGCGATGCTCTCCAGCGTGGCGTCGTAGCGGATGCCTTCGTCGGCGGTGTGCAGCTCGCCGGGCTCGGTGCCGTCGGCCATGCGCACCTGCACCGGCACGATCTCGCGTTCGAACAGGCCGGCCTGCGTGGCGGCGATGGCGCGCCGGTGGCTTTCGAGCGCGTAGCGGTCGAGGGCTTCTTTCTCGATGCCGTAGTTCTTCGCGATCATCTCCGCGCCGGTGAACTGGCTGAACTGCACGTCGGGGTAGCGGCGCGCGATCTGCGGGCTCACGTAGAAGCCCAGGCCGTTCTTCAGCGCCAGCGTGGTGGGCGTGCCCATGGGCACGCGCGTCATGCTTTCCACGCCGGCGGCGATCACGATGTCCATGCTGCCCGACATCACGGCCTGCGCCGCGAAGTGCAGCGCCTGCTGCGACGAGCCGCACTGCCGGTCGACCGAAGTGGCCGGCACCGACTCGGGCAGCCTCGACGCCAGCACCGCGTTGCGCGCGATGTTCGACGCCTGCTCGCCGGCCTGGCCGACGCAGCCCATGATGACGTCTTCGATGAGCGCGGGGTCGGCGTCGGCGCGCTGCACCAGCGCGTCGAGCACCTGCGCGGCAAGGTCGGCCGGGTGCCAGCCGGCAAGGCGGCCGTTGCGGCGGCCGCCGGCGGTGCGCGCGGCGGCGACGATGAATGCTTCGGGCATGGGTTCTCCTTGGTATGCGGATTCGAGGAAACGGCTCAGCGCGGCGCCATGCGAATGGCCCCGTCGAGCCGCACGCTCTCGCCGTTGAAGTAGCCGTTGGTGATCATCAGCTCCGCCAGCGTCGCGTACTCAGCCGGGTTGCCCAGCCGCTTGGGAAAGGGCACAGACGCGGCCAGCGCGGCCTTCACGTTGTCGGGCGCGCCCTGCAGCAGCGGCGTGTCGAAGATGCCCGGCAGGATGGTGTTCACGCGAATGCCTTCGGCCATGAGGTCGCGCGCAATGGGCAGCGTCATGCCGACGATGCCGGCCTTCGACGCGGTGTAGGCGGCCTGGCCCATCTGCCCGTCCTGCGCGGCGACGGACGCGGTGTTGACGATGGCGCCGCGCTCGCCGTCCTGCAGCATGTCGAGCGTGAGCATGCCGGCGGCCGACTTGGCGATGCAGCGAAAGGTGCCCACCAGGTTGATCTGGATGATGCGGTCGAAGTTGGCGAGCGGAAAGTGCTTGATCTCGCCCGTGGCCTTGTCGCGGCTCGCGGTCTTCACCGCGTTGCCGGTGCCCGCGCAGTTGACCAGCACGCGCTCCTGCCCGTGGGCGGCGCGCGCCTTGGCGAAAGCGGCATCCACCTGCTCGTCGGACGTGACGTCGACCTTGCAGAACACGCCGCCCAGCTCCCTGGCCAGGGCCTCGCCCTGCTCCGAATTCAGGTCGAACAGCGCGACCTTCACGCCGTGGCTGGCGAGCCGGCGCGCCGTGGCGGCGCCCAGGCCGGAGGCACCGCCGGTGACGACGGCGGCAATGCTGGAATCGAGTTGCATGTGGAGGGTGTCCTTGAGTTGTCCTGGAGGCGTCCGGGAGGTGTCCGGGGCGATTTGTCCGGGGCCAGTTTAGGAAGCAGAATCGGTCGCCCGCATCGTCGGAAACGACGGGATTTCAGCCGCCCCGCATGCAGCAAGCCACACCCTCCCCCGCCGTTCCCCGCATCCTCGAGACCAAGCTCAACCCGCCCGCTTTCGTTGCCACGCAGGTGCCGCGCACCGCCATCGGCGACGGCATGGCCGCCGCGGCCGTGAAGCTGGTGCTGGTGCGCGCGCCGGCCGGGTTCGGCAAGACCACCGCGATGGCGCAGATGCGCGAGCGCAGGGAGGCGCAGGGCGTTGCCACCGCGTGGCTCACGCTCGACCTGGCCGACAACGACGTGTCGCGCTTCCTGGCCTGCCTGGCGGAGGCGGTGCAGCGGCTGGGCGTGGAGGGTGACGACGGCCACCGCGGCCATCACGGTCCCCACGGCCCCTTCGATGCGGTGGCCGCGCTGGCCGCGCACGACTCGCCCTTCACGCTGTTCCTCGACGACTTCGAGCGCGTGCAGGAGCCGGCGGTGCTGGGCCTGGTGCGCGAGATGGTCGAGCACCTGCCGCGTGGCGGGCAGATCGTGATCGGCTCGCGCAGCCTGCCGGACCTGGGCCTGGGGCGCCTGCGCGCGCGCGGCCAGCTACTGGAAATAGACACCGACCGGCTGCGCTTCAGCCTGGAAGAAACCAGCGCCTTCTTCAGCCTGCGCCGGCCCCACGCCGAAGGCGCGTTGCCGCTGGACATGCTCGCGCAGCTGCACCGCAAGACCGAGGGCTGGGTGGCGGCCATCTGGCTCGCGTCGATGGCGCTGGAGCGGCACGGCACCGAGACCGGTTTTGTCGAACGCTTCTCGGGCTCCGACCGCGCCGTGGCCGACTACCTGGCCGAAGACGTGCTCGCGCACCAGCCGCCGGAGATTCGCGAGTTTCTGCTGCGCACCAGCATCCTTCGCCAGCTCGATGCGTCGGTGTGCCAGGCGCTGTGCCCGCGCGTGGACTGCGCGGCCATCCTGGAGCGGCTGGCGGCGTCGAACCTGTTCGTCACGCGCGTGGGCGGCACGGATGCCAACAGTGCCAGCAGTTCCGGCAATGCCAGCAATGCCGACAGCGATGCCTGGCGCTACCACAGCCTGTTCGCCGACTTCCTGCGCGCGCAGCTCGCGCGCGAGCAGCCCGGCGAAATCGAGCGGTTGCACCTGGCGGCCTCGGGCTGGTACGAGTCGCACGGTCGGCCGGTGCCCGCCATCGACCATGCCATCGAAGGCGGCGACCATCCCTATGCGCTGACGCTGCTCGACAGCTACGCGGCGCAGTTCCTCGAACAGGGCCGCATGCGCATGCTGGCGCGCTGGTTCTCGGCCATTCCGGAGCACCAGCTGCGCGCGCACCCGTTCCTGCAGCCCATCGCGCTGTGGGCCACCTGCTTCACGCACGGGCCGTGGGACGCCATGCGCCAGCTCGACGCGTCGGGCTGCCTCGACAGCCCCATCGCCGAGGTGCGCGCCAGCGCCCACACGCTGGTGCCGCTGCTGCTGGCCATGCAGGACCGGCACGACGAGGCCTACGAGGCCGGCCGCCTGAGCCTGGCGCGGCTGCCCACCGGGCTGGCCTTTGCCGACAGCGTGCTGCTCAACGCCATGGCCCACATCCTGGCAGTGCGCGGCGACCCGCACGAGGCGCGCCGCATGCTCGAGGTGGCGCGGCGCGAGCAGGGCAACAGCGCCTTCAACCGCATGTACACCGAGTCGCTGGCGGGCCTGTTCGACCTGCAGGAAGGCCGGCTGCGGCAGGCCACCGCGCGGCTGCGCATGGCAGTCGATTCGACGCACGGCGTCTCGTACAACCACAGCCACGGCAACGCCTGGGCCGGCGTGCTGTACGCGGGCGCGGTGTACGAGACCAACCAGCTCGTGCAGGCCGAGCACCTGCTCAACGTGTACCTGCCGCTGGCGCGCGACGTGGGGCTGCCCGACCACATGATCCTGAGCCACACGATGCGCTCGCGCCTGGCCTTCCACGCGGGCGACATCGACGCCGCCTTCCAGGCCCTGACCGAGCTCGAATACCTGGGCCACCATCGCCAGCTGCCGCGCGTGGTGGCCGGCGCCAAGCTGGAGCGCTCGCGCATGCTGCTGCTGCAGGGCAACGGCCCCGCGTCGCACGACGAGCTGCTGCGCGCCGAAGACCCGGCGCTGTGGGAACGCGAGCGGCGCCAGCGCCTGCCGGCGCACGACCTCGACTACCTCGCGCTGGCCAGGGCGCGCTGGGACATCGCCTTCGGCGACGCGCGCGCCGCGCTGGCCACGGTCGACGCCGAGCTGCACGCCGCCCTGGCCTCCGCGCGCAACCGGCGCGCGCTGTCGCTGAAGGTGCTGCGTGCGCTGGCGCTGCAGCGCATCGGCGATGCGCCCGCGGCGCTCGACGAGATCGGCGAGGTGCTGCAGACCGCGAGCCAGGAAGGGTTCATGCGGCTGATCGTGGACGAGGGGGCCGCGGTGGCCACGCTGGTGCACCGGTATGCGGCGGCGCAGCACGACGGTTCACGTGGCGCCACAGGTGGCACCAGCGATCCGATACTGGCGGACTACCTGCAGCGCCTGCTGCAGGCCGTGGGGCCGATGCCCGCGTCGGCCGGCGAGGTCGATGCACCGGCGGGCGACGCGATGCAGGAGCCGCTCACGCGCAAGGAAATCCGCGTGCTGCAGCTGCTGGCCGAGGGCTACTCGAACAGCGCGATGGCCGAGAAGCTGTTCGTGTCGGACAGCACGGTGCGCACGCACCTGCGCAACATCAACATGAAGCTGGATGCGAAGAGCAGGACGCAAGCGGTGGCCATCGCGCGCAAGCTCGGGGTCATTCGCTAGACGCCGGCTTCGCAGCACAAATTTCGCGCGCGATCCCTCGCGCCATGCCGCAGTGCAGCACACCACCGACCTGTCATGACTACGGATTCCGGTGATACCGCCCACCCCCCGCAATCCCTAGCATCTCCCCAAGAGATCAGAGACTTCCAACAGCCGCGATAGCCCTCGGGCACACGGCGCCGGAAGAGCGATGCGCCCGGTGCGAGCACAGACGAACCGGGCAGGGAGCCAACTGAAAAACAGAGAGCGCCGTCGAGCGGAAGCCAGCATGCCCAAAGGAATCCCCAACCCGGCCGCGATGTATGGCATCTACCCCCGCTCGTGGGGGTTCGAGGTGTCCATCGTGCGCAACGGCAACCGCTACTTCAAGCAGTTCGGCCGTGCCAGCTACGGCAGCGAGGAGCAGGCCCTGCTGCAGGCGCAGGACTGGCGCGACGGCGTCGTGCGCAGCGTGCCGCCGGTGCCGCGGCGCACGCGGGCCGAGAAGCTTCGCGTCAACAACACCACGGGCGTGTCGGGCGTGTTCGCGCAGGTCGCGTCCAGCGGCAAGGTGCGCGCCTGGGTCGCCAAGACCTACCTGGGGCAGGAAGAAATACTGCGCACCGACTTTCCGGTGAACACGGTGGGCGACGCCGCGCAGGCGCTGGCCATCGAGGAGCGCCAGCGCCAGCTCGAACGCATGGCGGGGCTGGCCAAGCTGCACCCGGCCGAAGAAATGATCCGCACCGCGCCCGCGGTGTCGCACGACGCCGAGCTGTCGCCCAAGCGCTCCAAGTCGGAGATCAAGCGCAGCACCAACTCCAGCGGCGTGAGCGGCGTGCACTTCAAGGCGCCCAACGTCGGGCACCCGGGCTACTGGCTGGCCATTACCTACACGGCCGGCAAGGGCAGCGTGAGCAAGGCCTTCTCCATCAAGGACCACGGCCCCGAGCAGGCCAAGCAGCTGGCCATCGAGGAGCGCGAGCGCCAGCTCGAGCAGAAGCTGCTGTACACCCGCGCCACCGGCGACGCGCTGACCATTCCCTTCCGCAAGGACAAGGAACACCGCCTGCACGGCGCGGCCGCCGCCACCGGAGCAAGGCAGACGCAGTGAGAGTGGCGGGCCACGGCGCGACAGTGGCAATGACGGTGGCAGCGGCAGGAACGACACGCGTCTTGGGCCAAAATGGCTGCGAGAAACGGGTGCCCATGAGCCTCGAGCGAAATGGGGAGCCCATTGCATCCGGCGGCAGCGCCGCCGGACACAAACGCAGCACGTCGAACATGCCCAAAGGTGTTCCAAATTCCGCAGCCATGTATGGCATCTGCACGAGGCCGTGGGGTTTCGAAGTGTCCCTGGTGCGCAACGGCGAGCGCCACTACAAGCAGTTCGGCAAGGCCAGCTACGGCGGCGAAGAGCAAGCCCTGCTGCAGGCGCAAGACTGGCGCGACCACATCGTGCGCAGCAAGCCGCCGGTCAGCCGGCGCGCACGGGCCGAGAAGCCCCGCGCGAACAGCACCAACAGCACCGGCGTGCCGGGGGTGTTCCACCGCCTGGCGCCCGGCGGCCGGGTGCGCGGCTGGCTGGCCAAGACCTACATCGGCAAGGACGAGATCCTGCGCGCCGACTTTCCGGTCGAAGGGCTGGGCAAGGCGGCGCGAACGCTGGCCCTGCGCGAGCGCGCGCAGCAGCTCGAGCGCATGACGGGGCTGGCGCGGCCGCACCCGGCCGAAGAGGCGATCCGCATGGGGCTGTCGGCGCATGCGCCGGGCCAGCGCGAGGCCAAGCGATCGAAGTCGGAGATCACCCGGCGCAACAACACCAGCGGCGTGAGCGGCGTGCACTTCAAGGCGCCCAACCCGCGGCACCCGGGCTACTGGCTGGCCATCACGTACAGCACGGCCCGGGGCAGCGTGAGCAAGGCGTTTTCGGTGAAGGACCACGGCCACGACCTGGCCAAGGACATGGCCATTGCCGAGCGGCAGCGGCAGCTGGCCGAGAAGGCCAAAGCCGACGGGGCCGATGCTTCAGGATCGGGCAAGCCGGGCAAGGCGCGCAAACAACCCGAATCGCATAACTCGCACACCTCCCACGAAGCGCACGAACTGCGCACCCCGCGCAAACCCCGAACCGCCTCGCGCGGCCACTGACCATGGCCATGCCCCCACCGCGGCTTTGCCGAAACAGCGAAGCCCGGTGGCAGCCGCCATGGTCCGCAAGATTTCATTTCTCCGCCCGCCCTACGGCGACAGCTTCTGCATGACCTACAAATCCCTTCATCAATTGCTGCGCGTGGCCTCCCACCTGCTCGACCAGGCCGCGACGGAAGTCCGCACGGTCGACCTCGACCCGGTGGACGACAACATCCAGCGCATCGGCCGCGCGCTGATCGAGGTGATCGAGGTGCAGCGCCAGATCTTTGTCGAGGCGCCCGAGCTCCAGCCCAAGTCGCTCGCCGGCTCGGCGCGCGAGAACGAGGCCAACCGGCTGTTCACGCAGTTCACCATCGAGGCACTGGCGCTGGAAGACGCGGGCCACACCGAGGCCGCGCGCGAGAAGTACACGCAGTTCATCGGCCTGTCGCCCTCGTACCCGCACCGGGAGATTGCGCGCGCGGCGATCCGCCGGCTGTCCTGACACGCGCCGCCCCCAACAAGGTCACAGCGCCCGCGAAATCACCTCTTTCATGATCTCGTTGGTGCCGCCGTAGATGCGCTGCACCCGCGCGTCGGCGTACATGCGCGCCACCATGTACTCGCTCATGAAGCCGTAGCCGCCGAACAGCTGCAGGCACTCGTCCAGCACGCGGCCCTGCGTTTCCGAGCCCCACAGCTTGGCCATCGACGCGGTGGCGGTGTCGAGCTTGCCGGCCACCAGGTCTTCGACGCAGCGGTCGATGAAGGCGCGGCCCACCTTGATCTGCGTGGCGATCTCGGCCAGCTTGAACTTGGTGTTCTGGAAGTCGGCCACCGGCTTGCCGAAGGCCTTGCGGTCGCGCACGTAGTCGAGCGTGGCCGCGTAGGCGCCTTCCATGGTGGCCACCGCGCTCAGGCCGATGATGGTGCGCTCGTAGGGCAGGTCGCTCATGAGCTGGAAGAAGCCCTGGCCCTCGATGCCGCCGAGCAGCGCGTCTTCGCCCACGCGCACGTCGTCGAAGAACAGCTCGGAGGTGTCCTGCGCCTTCATGCCGATCTTGTCGAGCACGCGGCCCACCCGAAAGCCCTGGCAGCCCTCGGTCTCCACGATGAGGATGGACGTGCCCTTGGCGCCCTGCGCCGGGTCGGTCTTGCACACCACCAGCACCACGCCGGCCAGGAAGCCGTTGGTGATGAAGGTCTTGGAGCCGTTGATGCGGTAGCCCCCTTCGGCCTTCTCGGCGCGGGTGCGCACGCCCTGCAGGTCGGAGCCCGCGCCGGGCTCGGTCATGGCAATGGCGCCGACCATGTCGCCGCGCGCCAGCAGCGGCAGGTAGCGGCGCTTCTGCGCGTCGGTGCCGTGGTTGAGAAAGTAGTGCGCCACGATGGAATGCACCGAGGTGCTCATGCCGTTCAGCCCGCGGCGCGCGGCCTCTTCGTAGAACACGGCCTCGTGGCGAAAGTCGCCGCCACCGCCGCCGAACTCTTCGGGGATGTCGGCGCACAGCAGGCCGAGCGAGCCGGCCTTGCGCCAGATCTCGTGGCCCACATGGCCGCGCTTGCGTGCCGCCTCGTCGGTGGGAACCATCTCGGTCTCGATGAAGCGCACCACGTTGTCGCGGTACAGATCGAGGTCTTCGTCGCTCCAGGAGCGGCGGAAATCGAGGGCCATGTTGTCGTCCTTGCTTGTATTTTCGGAAAAAGAAATTCGATGAAGGCGGCTCAGCCCACGCGGCGCTCGCGGCCCGCCCAGAAGGGCTCGCGCAGCTGGAACTTCTGCAGCTTGCCCGCGGCCGACAGCGGCAGCGCATCGCGAAACTCCACGCTGCGCGGGCACTTGTAGCTGGCGATGAAGTCGCGACAGTGCGCAATGACCTGCTCCGCCTCCAGCGCCATGCCCTCGCGCCGCACGATCACCGCATGCACGCGCTCGCCCCACGTGTCGTCGGGCACGCCGATCACCGCGGACATCAGCACCTGCGGCAATTGCGCGATGGCGTTCTCGACCTCGGCCGAGTACACGTTCTCTCCGCCGCTGACGATCATGTCCTTCATGCGGTCGACCACGTAGACGAAGCCGTCCTCGTCCATGCGGCCGCCGTCGCCGGTGTGCATCCAGCCGCCGCGCAGCGCGGCCTCGGTTTCCTGCGGCTTGTTCCAGTAGCCCTTCATGACCATCGGGCCGCGCGCGACGATCTCGCCGACCTGGCCGGGTGGCAGCTCGTTGTCCTCGCCGTCGACGATGCGCACCTCGGCAATGGCGATGGGCGTGCCGGCCGAGCGCAGCAGGCGCTCGCGGTCGGGGCCGGGCAGATGGCAGTGCGGCGGCAGCGCGGTGACCACGGGCGACAGCTCCGTCATGCCGTACACCTGCGCGAAAGCGGTGCCGGGAAAGGCGCGCATGGCCTGGTCGAGCAGCGCCGCGTCGATGGGCGCCGCGCCGTAGGACAGCAGCCGCAGCGCCGACAGGTCGAACTCCGCGAAGCGCGGGTGCTCGACCACGCGCTTGATCATGGTGGGCACCAGGAACATCTCGGTCACGCGGGCCGACTGCAACGTTTGCAGCACCGCCAGCTCGTCGAACATGGGAAGCACGTGCATGGGCACCAGCCGCAGCACGCTCTGCAGAGCGATGCCGCAGCCGGCCACATGGAACATGGGTGCGGCGACGATGGCCACGGCGTCCTGCGTGTCGCGCGGCAGCGCGGCCACCGTGCCCAGCGCGTTGATGCACAGGCTGCCGTGCGTGAGCATCACGCCCTTGGGCTGGCCGGTGGTGCCGCCCGTGTACATGATGGCGGCGAGCTCGTCGCCACTGTGCTCCGCGTCGTCGATGGGGTCGGTGGCGGCCAGCAAGGCCTCGTAGCCGGCCATGCCCTCGGGCACCGGGCCGTTGCCGCAATACACCACCGTGCGCAGCGACTTCGACAACCCGCGCAGCGCCGGCACCATGGGCGCGAACAGGTCGTCCACCAGCAGGATGCGGGTGTCGCAGTCGTCCAGCGAGTACGCGACCTCCTTCGGGTTCCAGCGGATGTTCACGGGGTTGATGACGCCGCCGCCCCACCAGGTGCCGAAGAAGTACTCGGCGAAGCGGTGCGAGTTGAGGCTCAACATGCCGACCCGGTCTCCGCGCGCCATGCCGAGCTGCTTCAGCGCGGCGCCCAGGCGCGCCACGCGCTCGGTGAAGGCGCGGTAGTCGAGCCGCGTGTCGCCGCAGACGATGGCGGTGGCGCGGGCCTTTTCGCGGCGGCCCTTGTGCAGGGCTTGGGTGAGGAACATGGGGTGGGGTCTCCGTCTTTTTTTTGTCGAGGTGTTGCGCTCAGGCCGCGCCTTGCGGCGCCACGGCGGGCGCCGCCACGCCCCAGCGCTGCAGCACGGTCGCCGCGTCGTCGCGCGCCGTGGCCGGCGGCACCACGGGCGCGGTGCGGCTGAAGCGTGGCGCGGGCGCGGGCTGCACCACGCCGCCCACGGTGGCGAAGGTGCCGCGCGCCACGTTGTGCGGGTGCTCGGGGGCTTCGTCCCAGTCGAGCACGGGCGCGAAGCAGGCGTCACTGCCTTCCAGCAGCACGCACCATTCGTCGCGCGTGCGGGTGCGGAACACGTCGGCCATGCGCAGCTTCAGCAGCGGCCAGCGGTCGGCGTCCATCTGCGCATCGAAGGCGGTGTCGTCGGCAATGCCGCAGCGCTCGCGCATGAGCGCGTAGAACTGCGGCTCGATGGCGCCCACGGCCACGTACTTGCCGTCTGCACAGGCGTAGGTGTCGTAGAAGTGCGCGCCGCCGTCGAGCATGTTCTCGCCGCGCTGGTTGCTCCACTGGCCCGCCGACTTGAAGCCGTACATCATGGAAGACAGCAGCGCCGCGCCGTCGGTCATGGCCGCATCGACCACCTGCCCCTGGCCCGACTGCTTCGCCTCGTGCAGCGCCGCGAGGATGCCGAAGGCCAGCAGCATGGCGCCGCCGCCGAAGTCGCCCACGTAGTTCAGCGGCGGCACCGGCGGCTCGCCCGCGCGGCCGATGGCATGCAGCGCGCCGCTGATGGCGATGTAGTTGATGTCATGGCCCGCCGCGTGCGCGAGCGGGCCGTGCTGGCCCCAGCCCGTCATGCGGCCGTACACCAGGCGCGGGTTGCGCGCGTGGCATTCGGCCGGGCCCAGGCCCAGGCGCTCCATGACGCCGGGGCGAAAGCCTTCGATGAGCACGTCGGCGCGCGCGACGGCGTCGAGCACCGACTGCGCGGCGCCGGCGGCGCGCAGGTCGACCTGCAGCGTGCTGCGCCCGCGCGCCAGGATGTCGTGCGGCGCGGTGCGCGTGCCGGGGCGCTCGATGCGGACCACCTCCGCGCCCATGTCGGCGAACAGCATCGCGCAGAACGGCCCGGGGCCGATGCCCGCCATCTCGATCACCCGCAACCCCTGCAACGGACCTGGCATGTGTGTCTCCTTGGGCGCCGCAACGGGCGGCCACCGTGGGGAGTCATCTTGGCGCGGGGGCGCCGGGGGTGCATCGTCGGAAGCGACGAATGCGAAGAATGCGAAGAATGCGAAGAATGCGACGAATGCAGCGACCCAGGCGTTCGCTCGTCAGTCCGCCCGAAGCCGCGCCACCCGCCGCAGGTGCCACGCCGCAGAGCCGAACTGCCCCTCGATGAGCGTGGCGCGGCGCACGTAGTGGCCCACCGCCAGCTCCTCGGTCATGCCCATGCCGCCGTGCAGTTGCACCGCGCCCTGCCCCACCGCCCGGCAGGCCTTGGCGACCGCCACCTTGGCCGACGACACGGCGCGTGCGCGCTCGCGGGGCGATGCGGTATCGATGCCTTCGCCCACGCTGGCGGTGAGCGCGGCGGCCAGCTCCAGCGCCATGTGCATGTCGGCCAGGCGATGCTGCAGCACCTGGAAGCTGGAGATCGGCACGCCGAACTGCTTGCGCTGGCGCACGTAGTCCAGCGTGTCGCGCATCAGACGGCGCATGACACCGACGGCCTCGGCGCAAATGGCGAGCGTGGCTTCGTCGTGCGCCTGCTCGATCTGCGGCAGCGCGCCGCCTTCCGCGCCCAGCAGGGCCTCGGCGGGCAGGCGTACGTGGTCGAAGGCGATGTCGGCGGCGCGGCCGCCGTCGCGCGTGGCGTAGGCGCGCAGGCGCACGCCGGGCGTGTCCTTCGGCACCACGAGCAGCGACAGGCCGGCAGGGCTGCGCGCGCTCACGACCAGGTGGCTGGCCCACGGTGCGGCGTACACGACCGATTTGCGACCGCTCAGCACGAAGCCTTCACCTTCGCCTTTGCCTTCGCGCACGAGTTCGGCCTGCACGTCGGCGCGGTCGTGCCGGCTCTGCGGCTCGGTGTGCGCGAAGGCCAGCACGGCCCGGCCGGCGACGACTTGCGCGAGCAGCGCATCGGCCTGCGCGCCGGGGTGGCGCTGCAGCAGGCCCGCGCCGATGATCATCGTCGTCAGGTAGGGCTCGGCCGCCAGTGCGCCGCCCAGCGTTTCCATCAGCGCCAGGTGCGCCGGCATGCCGCCGCCGAGGCCGCCCTGCGCCTCGGGCAAGGCCGCGCCCAGCAGGTCGAGTTCGCTCGCCAGGCCCTGCCAGAAGGGTGGCGGTGCGTCGTCGGCATGGCGCAGCGCATGCAGCCGCTGCTCGAAGCCGTGGCGGTCGTCGAGGTAGCGCGCCAGGCTGTCGCGCAGCATCGCGAGGGTGTCGTCTTGTTCGGTGAGGAGGCTCATGGCGGGGACCTCAGTTCGCCAGCAGGCTGCTGGCGATGATGTTGCGCTGCACTTCGTTGGAGCCCGCGTAGATGGAGGCGGCGCGGTCGTTCAGGTAGGCCGACATGGAGAACACGGCCTCTTCGGGAATCGCCAGCTCGCCCTGCAGCCCGTCGTCCAGCGGCAGGTCGGCGGCGGCGTAGTGCGCGGCGATTTCCACGCCCAGCTCGGTCAGCCGCTGGCGCAGCTCGGAGCCCAGCACCTTGCCCATCGAGGGGCGCATGCCCGGCGGCTCGCCGCGGGCCTGGGCGCGCAGCGATTGCAGCTCGGTCGCCTCGATGGCGTCGATGGCGCATTCGGCATCGGCCAGGCGCAGCGCCATGTCATCGGCTTCATGAGCGTAGTGCGCGTCGTGCACGTCGGACGCCGCCGCGGCGAAAGCGGCATCGGCCGCCGCCTGCAACCTGCGCAGCCGCGCGCGCAGCATCGGTGCCCAGGCGCCGCCGCGCTCGTGCTGCAGCAGGTACTTGGCGATGGTCCAGCCCTGGTTCTCTTCGCCGATGAGCCCGTCGGCGGGCACGCGCACGTCGTCGAAGAACACCTGGTTGAGCTCGTGGTCGCCCGAGATGCTGATGATCGGGCGGATGGTGACGCCCGGCGCCGGCAGGTCGAAGCACAGGAAGCTGATGCCCTGCTGCGGCTTGCCGCCCGAGGTGGTGCGCACCAGGCAGAACATCTTGTTGGCGTACTGCGCGTGGGTGGTCCAGATCTTGGTGCCGTTGAGCACGTAGCTGTCGCCGTCGCGCACCGCCCTGCATTGCAGCGAGGCCAGGTCGGAGCCCGACTGCGGCTCCGAGTAGCCCTGGCACCAGTAGTCCTCCCCCGAGCGGATGCCGGGCAGCCAGGCGCGCTTCTGCGCCTCGGTGCCGAAGGCGATGATCACTGGCGCGACCATGCCCGGGCCCATGGGCGCGCGCGGGGGTGCGTCGGCGGCGGCGAGCTCGCTGGCGAACAGGTAGTGCTGCATCGGCGTCCAGCCGGTGCCGCCGTGCTCGGCCGGCCATTGGGGCACGCTCCAGCCGCGCGCGGCAAGGATGCGGTGCCAGCGGTTGCCGTGCTCGTGGTCGCTGAAGATGCCCGAGCAGCGCCGGCCCGCGGCGCGCAGCTCGGGCGTCAGCTCACGCGCCAGGAAGTCGCGAACCTCGTCGCGGAATGCGGTCTCCGCCGCCGTGAGTGCCCAGGCCATGGTGTTGTCTCGCTGAGGAATACACCGGGCGAGTGTGATGCCGCCGGGGCGCGGCGGCATCGTCGGATCGGACGAATGGGGTCGCGGGTGCGACAGGGTTTGCGGGTGCCCGGCTTGAAGGGGCGCGATCTTTGCCTGGGCGTGGGTCTTGTGTTCTTGGCGGCTCGCGGCCTACCCAGCGTTGATGGCGCTGTCCCGGAATTCCGAGTTCTCGAAGAAGCTGCCGTGGTAAGTCACTTTCTCGCCCTTGACGCCGTTGCCCTTGATGCCGTCGCAGTGGCAGTCGAGGATGTCGAGCCCGGTCCACTGGCAGTTGTCGAAGCCCAGGTTCTTCCAGGTGCAGCCCAGGAACTTGCAGTCGGTCCATTGCGCACCGGCATACACGGCGCCGGCCAGGGTTGCACCGGTGAAGGTGCAGCCCGACATGGTGGCCCCGCTCATGTCGCAGTCGCTCATGCCGCCGCCACCGCCGCCGGTGCAATCGGACATGTGCGAGTCGTTCATGGTGCAGTTGTCGTAGTTGCTTCCTTCGAGCTTGCACTTCGTCATCGTCAAGCCTTGCATGTCGCAATGGCTGAACGTGCAGTTGGTGAAGGTGCAGCCGGTGATGCTCAGCTTCGCCATGTCACAGCCGGTGAAGCGCACCCCGGCGAAATGGCTCGATGACCAGTTCGCGTTCTTGAAGGTGACGGACGAGAAGCTGCTGCCGTCGAAGCGGCTCGACGCGATGGTGATCAGGTCGAGATCAAGACCGGCGTAGCTGTCGCCATCGCTCTCGCCCGACAGACCGGCCTTTGCGCCGCCCGCGCCTTTGCGCCACTTGTCGTGGTCCTTGATGATCTGGTTGGCGCTCATCGAAACATCTCCTCTTGTGCGTCGGCAAGTTCACCGGGTTTGACGCGTCCCCACAGCAGGTTTTCGATCAGGCTCCAATGCGCCGCGGGCACTGCCTCGCCCCGGCAAGAACGCACGGCCTCGAAGACGGCATGGCGAATTTCATCGAGCGCGCGTTTGCCGTTGCTGGCATTGCGGTACATGCCTTCGAAACCGAGTGCGACGACGATCAGCAGCAATTCGAGCAAGTCGATGTGCTCGGGTGGATTCTTGAGCAGACTGGCCATGAAAAGAAAAACGTTCTGGCCGCCTCTCCCGTCACCATGGAATCGCACTGCAAGTTGCCGTTGACCCCGGATGCCCGGCTCTTCTGCACGACCAGTGACATAGGGTGGCAAGCCCGCTGTTTTTTCGTCCAGGGCAGTGCAAAGCACATAGCTGGCACCAGTGATGTACTCCTGCCGAACAAGGGCATCCGTACACACGGATTGGAAGGCCGGGACCTGATCCGCCAGGTCGCTGTGCACAGCATCGGCTTGCGCAGCGCCTCGCCGTTCAGGCAGGCGGACCAAGGCCAGCAACAGCGGCCGGGCCGCTTCGATCAAAAGGACGCGGGAAGCCCGGACGGCAACCAAACGGTCGGGCTGAGGAGACAAGCGCGCCAGGGGTTGCTGGCTTGCGAGCAGAGGCTGGGGCCGAGCCTCGGGATTGGCTGCAGCGACCAGGCGCTGGGCGAGTTGCTCGAAGTGGTTGTGAGCGGCGAGGGTGAAATCTTCGCGAAGGGGCATGGCAATCTTTGTCGTCCGCAGTGAAAACTCAATTCGTCCGCGCACGCGCTTCAGCCAAAGCTTCGGCAGTGCCGTAGCGCTCCATCAATTCCACCTCGTCGGCCTTGCTCAGTCGACCCTGGGCGCGATAGACCAAGGCTGTCATCACGGCACCTGTTTGCACTGGCCTGTCGTCGGGTTCACCCATGCCGCTGTCGCTCTGCCATTCCTTCGGAAAGCGCGGCCAGCTGCAAGTCATCTGGCTGCTCATGTGAAAGAAGGTCTCCATGAAACCGGGTCGGCACTCCTGCCTGTACTGGTGACTGCTGGGCAGACCGCAATAGGTGGTGTAGTCCGGATGCAGATAGCGCGCGACGCCCTTGAAGTTGGCTGGCGCATCGGGAGGAATGCGGTCGATGGTCGGGCCTGTTTCCATGTACTGGCGGATGTATTCCCACAAGTGAGCCGCGCCTTGTGGGCCGGTGACGGCGGAGCCTACGAACAGGCAGTCCTCGCCTTTGGCCGTGGGGTCGGTTGCGTCGAAAGGGGAGTGGTACAGCGCGAGCATCGCCACGTCCTGCTTGTCCCAGCGGTTGGTGCTTTGCGGGTCGAACAGTGCGACCAGTCGCTCCCACTCGAGAACCACGTTGCCACCGCAGTACCCGGGGCGCAGCACGTAGACCTTGCGCGTAAGTCGGTTGAAGCGAATGCGACCTCGCGCGAAGGTGAAGAAGCAGGTGCGCATGCCCATCCTGAAAAGCCACATGTAAATCAGGAGGGTGGAAGCTAAGGCCAGAGGAAAACCTAGAACCCATCCGAAAATCAGATCGCCGACATCAAAATCGGAAAAGGGATGCCAAAAGAAAATCAACCGTCCAAATAGAACCGGATGGATGGTCATCCCATACCAAAACCAAATGACAAACAACGCCGGCAAGATCACATAAAGATTCCCAATGCCAGCGCGCCATTGCAAACTCCATCCCGGATTGCACAGCTCCAGATACGCCTCGTTCTGCGCAAAGGCGCTGCCGTTGGGCATAGTGACTCCACTTGCACCTGAGCGATCGGTCGGCCACTGTTTTTGCCCATCCAGATTGATGTGCGCACGACTCTTGGCCGCAGCCGATCTGTGCAGGCGGGCATAACCCTCTTCGCGGATAAACATGGATACTTCCTCAAGCGAGTCGCAGTTCACTCTTGGCATTGGCCAATTCTTGCAGCGTGTCTTGCAAGTTTTCGTGTACTGGTTTCCGGCCTTTCCGCTGCTTGTTAAGAGGAATGTCGCGCAGCCAAGTGAGCCACTTGTCCTCGCTCAGGAGCAATACGAAGATCGCGCTCCCGACCGCCAGCACGGCACCCAGCAGGCCCAAAATAACGGCCACGCTGCACCACAGCGCTGCACCGGCCCCCATGCCTACAGCAATGACGCCTGCACCGGTGCTTGCGATAGTGAAAATGGTTCCAATGACGGATGCAGCCTGGGCTCGTGATAGCCATGTTTGGCCCCTGTCTCTCGATTTCACGGCATCAATCGCATCCAACACCACAGAAAATGCCGCCGCCGGGCCCATGAACTTGAACGCCGCCAGCCGCAGCCTCCTGAGTTGAAGCGCGTTGACGCCGTCCAGCCCTTCGACCAGGGCCGGGTAGGTGTAGACGTCATAGCCCCTCACGCCCTTGAAGAGGGTTTCTTCGTACACCTTGGCACGCCAGTCATACAGGCTGCCGATACCTTGCAGCAGCTGGCCAGTGAGATCGAAGGCGCTGCGCTTGTCGAGCTTGGTGCCGAACTGGCTGCCCTTGATAACTGCGCTGCCCAGGTCCATCAATGCACCCAGCATCGCGGCGCGTGTACCGGGAGCGGCGTTGCGTGCGCGTTCCAGTGCCTCCGCCTTGCCGGCGCGCGTTACCGGGTTGGCGATGGATTCCAGCTTCTTGGCCCGCAGCGCAATGCGCTTGGTGTTGTCCGCAACATCGGTCTGGAGTTGTGCCACTGCTTTTTCCACAGTGCTCCCCAGAGTGCTCATGCCGGCCAAGGCCAGGTGCTGGACCATCCGAGCCTCCTGTTGCGATGCGGGCAAGCCGTTGATACCGGTCATTGCGCGAGCGGACAGCAGCGAGAACACATGGCCGGCCCAGGCCGACTTGCGCAGCATGGCGGGCGCGTCAGCCTTGCTCGCTTGTTCGATGAAGCTCAGCGCCTTGTCGCCCAAGACCAGGCGCCCGGCAAACAATTTGAGATTCGTCGCCAACGCGTCGGCCATCGACGCCTCCGGCTCGGCTTCGGGCGCTCTCGCTGCGGGAGGCTTGACGGCTTCAAGATCCTTGTAGGTCGCCTGAAGGGTGGCGCTGTTGAAACATATCAGGCGCGACAACAGGTTGTTCTCCCAGGGCTTCATGGACTGCAATGCCTTGCGCCCTGCGTCATGGGTTTCCATGCCCGCCATGCATTGGGCAAGATGTAGGCTCAACGCGGTGCCGCCCCCGGGCTTGTTGATCTTGGCATCCTGCTTGCTGAAGCGGCCCAGGGCCGTTAGCAATACATCACTGGACAGCCAGTGGCTCTGATCGCCCCCCAGCGCGGCCACCTGTTCTTCTGCCGTCCCTTGCCACGCCGTCTGCTCCTGCAGGATGTCACGCGTCGCCACTTGATCAAGCAGTTGCTTGCAAGCCGCCTGCACGGCGGAGTGCGCGTTGTTCAGTTCGCGCTGGTGGTTAGCCGCGCGCGCGGCAGCGCGGCGCGCACGCTCTTTGGCTGCTTCCGCAGGGTCTTGCGGCAACGGTGGATGAACGCGTGCGGATTGCGCGAAGCCCCGCTCAACTCGCGCGATGGCACCTTGTTGCGCGAGTGCCATCACGCTCCGCGCACCAATGGCCGCCTGGAACACCCATTCGTTGCTTACGTCCTTGTGATGCCCGTTCGCGCTGGATGCCTGCCAGTGGGCGTAGATGGTTTGCGCCTCCGCCTGCAGATGCCCGAGCTCCTGCGCAATGCCGATCGCATCTTCACAAGCAACGATGGCGCCGCCATTGCCGGCCAGCAATTCCGCGATGCCTTCCAGCCGCTTGCCATGCGCACCTGCGTAGTCGAGTTGCTTCACCGCCGAGATCTCCTCGACCGTGATTTTTTCGGCGTGTTCACCTGTGACGAGGTAGTGGTCCGTCTCCACGAACCGCTTGCTCTCATAGTCGCCCCACCCGCGCTCCATGGCGTTGCTGCCCATCAGGCCGTACAACTGCGGCTCCAGCGCATTGCGCAATGTCTCTTCCTTCAGCGCCTTGAACTCGGCCACGTTCCAGCTGCTCATGTCCGCACCGGGTACGACGGTGTCCGGCCCTGCTTTCACGCCCTTGAACCAGCTGGCCACGTCGAAGCTCTGCATGTATTTGCCCGGGTCCTTGTCGATCACGCCCTTGAGGTGCGCGTGGTCTATCGGATCGGGATGGAACATGAACTGCAGCCCGCTGACGTTGACCGCATCCTTGATCCACACCAGGCTCCTGTTGGCGCCCCATTCGTTCGGCCTGCACGCAGGTTCGGCAGTGGTCTTCTCCGGGTGGTGGATATCGATCCGGGTGAGGTAGCCGTGCGGATGCACGACGAATCCCAGCCATTCGGGCAGCCTGCACAGCGACTCCAGCCGAATGTACAAATAGCCCGCGCGCAACATGCGAAGGTTGTATTTGGCGGTCTGCATGCGCACGTTGCCGGGTGTCGCCTGCAACGGTGCAGAGAGCTTCAACGAGTCCAGTGCAGCCATGCCGGCAGTCGTCGAGCTGTACGCAGCGGCATAGCGCGTGAAGAGAATCGGCAGCCCGGTCTGGGAGCACTGCGGGCAGCGGGTTGTATGGGCCATCGGGTTCAGCGTGGAGGTTGGGTGGCTTTGGCAAACAGACTGGAGAAGCGGGCATGGGGTTGATCCTGCCGTTGGTCCTGGATCCAGCTCAAGGTCGGTGCAAGGTGCGGCAGGCGCCAGTCGATGGCGCGCGCGGGGCCGTCCTTGGGTGCATGCATCCAGGTGATCCAGACATAGTCTTCAAGGTCGAGGTCGTCGAGCTTCATGCGTTCGGCGTCGGCCAGCATTTGCAGCAGGCTGTCGGGGTCAGGCTGGGCCGCGCGCGGAATGTGGTGCTCGGCGTAGCTGCGCCAGATCTGGTTGGCCTGCGGCGAGATGCCCGAGACGAACCACTGATCCGGCTCGAACAGGTTGCGCGGAGAACCGCCTGATACGGCGCCGTGCGACAGCACGGGGACCTTGGCGCAAAACCACTGCGCAGGTGGGTGCAAGTCGCTGAACGGGCCCCATGGCTGTGCCAACGACCACCACTGCCCCACGGGGCCGAGCCACCGGCTCTGCTGTGCCGGGCTCAGGGTGGGCCATACGCGCTGCATGACGCGCGGGTCCTGATAGCGAAACAGCAGGCTGTCTTCCGTGAAAGGCGCCTGCTGATGGCCGAGGCCGACCCAATGCCGTGCGATGGCCCGCTCCGATGTGGCGCTGATGACCACACCGCAGAAGTCCTGCGTCGTGAGCCGCTCTTCCATCTGCCCTGCTGCGAACCTCACACAATGCGCCAACCATGCAAGCAGGTCCCCGTTCCTGGAGCCGGAAGTGGGCACGGCCAGTTCCTCTGGCAACTCCAGCAAGAAGGGCGCGCCGTCTTCTCGATGCTCGAAGTAGCTGTCGGGCACGCTGACGCGATCACGCGCCCATTGGGCAAACTGCTGGTTCAGCTCTTGCGCCAGCGGGTTGTCTTGCCAGCGGTTGAAGAGCAGATAGGCACGTTGACGCTGGGGAGCCGGTTCGTCGAGTCCAATGGATGTGGGCGCATTCAATGCGCGCCAGGACCGGATCAACGCGTCGACCAGTTCTTCGCTGTTGGCCGCGCTCCCTGCTTCGGCGATGTCGTCGTTCATCGGCGCGGTACCGAGTTGCCGCCGTTGTCGGCCGCCTTTTCCTTGGTGCCGCAACCATCACCGCTCACCTTCTCGGGGGCTCTGGAATCCGCAGGCACATGGCTGTGGACCACCGCGTGGTTGGTGTACTTGCCGGTGGTGCCCTTGGTGATGCTGCCGGCGCTGTACACGCCGTAGCTGCCGCCGCCGTTGATGGTCAGCCGGGTCTTGGCCGTGATGTTGATGATGTCAGCGGTCAGTTCGATCTTGTCTTTGGCGAGCATCCGGATGGAGTTCTGGAGCGCCTTGATCTCGATGTCGGCCTGGGCCGCGATCACTTCCATGCCGCTTTGCATGGTATAGACCTTGAACGCCTCCAGCGCGACCGCGATCAGGCTGCCGCCGCTGTTGATGCTGGTGTGCGCGGAGCTGGTGATCTGTGTGTGCGCCACGCTGGCAATGTGCGTGGCGCCGCCCGAGGTAAGGGCGATGCCGCTCGGGCTGGCGAGCACCAGGTGCGGGTCCGCCAGCTCCGGAAACCGGCCTTCCTGCGGATTGCCGCCGCTGCCTTTGATGGCGTCGTTCTGCTTCTTCAGGGCCTTGGCCACCGCGGCCTGGTCGTCCTTGGTCTGGGCCTTGCTGGTGCGGGCCGCGTCCGATTGCCCCTCGATCAGGTCGCGGGCCAGCGTGAGGCGCGGCAGTGCGTCGCCCAGGTCCTTGGCGTGCCCCGCGGCATCCATGCGCGCCTCGGTGGTGATGAGCATGCCGTCCGCTGCGCGCATGACGCCGTGGCCATCGGTGCGCAGCTCGTAGCCCTGGCCGCGCGAGTCCTTGCGTCCGGCGTTGTCTTCGACACGGGCGATGGCACCCAGGCTCAACGAACTGCACTGGTGATCGCTCTTGAGTTGGGCCTGGATTTTTCCAGCCGTGTCGTCCAGAACCAGCTGGTTGCTGCGCCCCGCGGCGCTGTTGCCGCCGCCGCCGACGAGTTCGCGCGAACGAAAGCCCGAGAGCGCGGCCTGCTCGGGCAGCTTGAACGGCGGCAGGTTCATCTGGTTGTACACACGACCCGTGCAAATCGGCAGATCGGGGTCGCCGCCGAAGAACTCGATGACGACCTCCTGGCCGATGCGCGGGACATGCATCGCGCCCAGCTGGTTGCCGGCCCACGCCGCGCTCACACGCACCTTGCAGGAGCTGTTCTGGTTGAGCTGCCCGTTCCGATCCCAGGGGAACTGGACCTTGATGCGGCCGTATTCGTCGGTCCAGATGTTCTGGTCGGCGGGGCCGACCACCACCGCGTTCTGCGGGCCGCCGGTCTTGGGCTTGGGCCGAGTGAGCGCGGGGCGCAATTCTTCATTGATCGGATGCGCGATGAAATCCACGGTCACCTTCCAGTTCTGCGAACGGCCGGGGCCCGCATTCTTCGACTGGCTGTCTTGCCCGGCGTTTTCGATGACGAAGGCGGTGTGCAGGATCAGGTATTCGCCATTCGCAGCCTCACGCGGATGCCGTTGCAGGCGGAAGGTGCAACCCGGCACCATCCCTCGCAGGTGGCCCGCACCCTGTGCGCGGGCACCGTGGGTGCGCAGCTGTTGCATGCGCAGCCGGGCGAAGGCGCGAGCCTCGGTCGACGGGTCGTTGGCGCCGGTGGTTCCCGCCTCGGGCTGCACGAAATGGCTGCCGCCCACGCTCGCGTGGTACTGGTAGACCTCACCCTGGGCCTGGTTCGTGGGACGCGGCGCGCTGTGCTTGCCGATCAACTGCGCTTTGCTGCGCGTGTAGTCGTAGTCCCGGGTGACGTACGCGCCGCTGGTGAGCTGGTTGTGAACGCTGAATCGATGGATGTACTCGGCATCGGTCTTGTAGCCGGGCGTATGGAATTCGACGTTCGCGTATGCGGCGCTGGGGCATGCCCGATAGGCCGCCATCGCGTCCGACAGTACCAACCGGTGCGCGCCGTCGCTGTGCTCGAAGTGGTAGCTGATGCCGTACTCCTGGCACAGCCGCTCGAAGAACTCGAAGTCGCTTTCGTTCCACTGCACGCCGTAGTCACGAATCGGATAGGCGTCGTACAGCCGCTTTTCCACGGGAAAAGAGTAGTTGGCCAGCAACTGATCGAGCGTGTCGACAACGGTCTGGTCCTGGTAGACCTTGCAGTCGCAATTGAGCGTTGCCAGGTGCAGCCAGGGCCGCACGACGAGACGGTAGACAACGTGGCGCCCCGCTTCGCCTTCCATGACGGCTTCGGCGACGATGCCGCTGATTTGTCGCTCGCCTGCGCCGATGCCGCTGTGCACCGGGCCTTGGATACCTTCCACGAGCTGCCCGGCACCGTCCAGCTCGATCGTGCAGGTGAGCTCCTGGCCGACGAATGCGTCGAGGTCGAAATCAGCAGCGTCGCTCGCACCGAGGTTCAGCGCGTCGGGGGTCTTGAGAACGAGCTCGTATTCGAACAGGCCGTTCAAGCCCTCCCGGCCAGACAAACGCACCGGTTCGAGTGCGGGGCGCCCCAGGATCGTGGGAATGGCTGTGCTGCTGACAGTGAGGGTTTGGGGCACGCGCGATAGACCTGTTGAATGGCAATCGGCGCAGTCTCACGCACGGGGGGTGCGGACATTTGCAAACAATGGTCAAGCGACACGCCGACCAGGAATCGGTCCGGACGAGTGCGAAAAATTCACGAGGAGCGTTGCAGATGCTCCCCCACGCGGCGTCGTGTTGGGCGGCGTCGGGCTGTCCAGCCGCCGCGTCTCGCGGCTCTCCCAGCGCTCCCAAGTCCCCCAGCTCTTCCCGCCCTCAGACCGCGACAGCCTCGCGCTGCGCCGCCGTCTTCGCCGGCACCGGCATGTGCTGCGCCCAGTCGATGATCTCCAGCGTGCCGTCCGCATGCTCGGCCAGCGCCGTCAGGCTTTCCACCCAGTCGCCGTCGTTGCAGTACAGAATGCCGTCGATGTCGCGCATCTCCGCGTGGTGGATGTGCCCGCACACCACGCCCTGCGCGCCGCGGTTGCGTGCCTCGCGGGCCACGGCGGCCTCGAAGTCGCCCACGTAGCTCACGGCGCGCTTGACCTTGCCCTTCAGGTACTTCGACAGCGACCAGTACGGCAAGCCCATGCGCGCGCGCAGCGAGTTCAGATGGCGGTTGAGCTTGAGCGTGAATTCGTAGAGCGAATCGCCCACGTAGGCCAACCACTTGGCGCACTGGATCACGCCGTCGAACAGGTCGCCGTGAATGATCCACAGCTTGCGCCCGTCGGCGGTCTCGTGGATCCATTCCTCGGCCACGTCGATGCCGCCGAAGTTGTGGTGCAGGTACTTGCGCGCGAACTCGTCGTGGTTGCCCGGAATGAAGATCACGCGCGTGCCCTTGCGCGCCTTGCGCAGCAGCTTCTGGATCACGTCGTTGTGCGCCTGCGGCCAGTACCAGTGCCGCTTGAGCTGCCAGCCGTCGATGATGTCGCCGACCAAAAACAGCGTCTCGCACTCGGTGTGCTTCAGGAAGTCGAGCAGCGCCCGCGCCTGGCAGCCGGGCGTGCCCAGGTGCAGGTCGGAGATCCACAGGGTGCGAAAGCGCAGCGGCTCGCGCACGCGGTCTTCGTCGTCCGGCTCCAGGGCCCGGGTCGCGGTGTCGCGCCATGCGCGAAGGAAAGCGTCGTCGCGTTGCATGGACGGGTAGGCTCCCACTGCCGCATGACCGCGCGATGGCATACCCGTGACATCCCGGTGACGCGTGGCCGGCGGGCAACGCCACAATCCCGCGATGCGCCCTGGCCAGATCATCGTTCTTGCGACCCCTGTGTTCTTTCTTCTGATAGCGATCGAGTTCGCGGTGGGCCGCGTGCGGGCGCGCCGCGGCACCGGGCAAGACACCTACCGGCTGGCCGACGCGGTGAACAGCATCGGCCTGGGCATGCTGAGCCAGATCAGCGCGGTGCTCACGGGGCTGCTGCGCATCGGCATCTACACGGCGGTGTATTCGGCGGTGGCGCTCTTTCCGCAGGAGGCCGCGCGCGAGTTCTGGACCACGTGGTACGGCTGGCTGCTGGCGCTGGTGTTCTACGACTTCTGCTACTACTGGCTGCACCGCATGGGGCACGAGTCGGCGGTGCTGTGGGCGGCGCACGTGGTGCACCACCAGAGCCAGCACTACAACCTGTCGACGGCGCTGCGGCAAACGTCGAGCGGCGCGCTGTTCGGCTGGCTCTTCTACCTGCCGATGGCGGTGGCGGGCGTGCCGCCGCTGGTGTTCGGCGTGGTGGCGCTCATCGACCTGCTCTACCAGTTCTGGGTGCACACCGAGCAGGTGGGCAAGCTGGGCTGGTTCGACCGCTGGTTCTGCTCGCCGTCGAACCACCGGGTGCACCACGCGGTGAACGACCGCTACCTGGACCGCAACTACGGCGGCGTGCTGATCGTGTGGGACCGTCTCTTCGGCACCTTCCGCGAAGAGGACGAGCGCTGCGTGTACGGCACGCGCGGCGAGCTGCGCAGCTGGGACCCGCTGTGGGCCAACGCCGAGGTGTACTGGGCGCTGGCGAAAGATTCATGGCACGCGCGCAGCTGGGCCGACAAGCTGCGCGTGTGGTTCAAGCCGCCGGGCTGGCGGCCGGCGGACGTGGCGGCGCGCTTTCCGAAGCCGGCCTTCGACATCGCACGGGTCACGCGCTACGAGCCCGCGGTGTCCGCCGGCGTGCAGTGGTTCGCGGGCGTGCAGTTCGTGCTGCTGCTTGCGGGCGTGGCGGTGTTCCTGTGGTTCTCCGACACAGTGCCGCTTGCGCAGGCGGCCGTGTGGCTGGCCGCGCTGACGGCGTCGCTGTGGGCCATCGGCGGCGTGCTGCAAGGGCGGCTGTCGGTCACCGAGGTGCTGCTGGTCGAGGCGGCGGCGCTGGCCACGGCGAGCGCGGCGCTGGGCCTTGCGGAGCTGCACCACGTGTGCAAGCCGCTGGCGTTGCTCATCGCCATCTTCTTCGCCGCGCGGCGCGCGGTGGCGCACGGTGGTGTGCATGCCTTCGACGGGTTGCTGCTGACCGGGCTGGTGGCCTCGCTCGCCGGCGACGTGCTGCTGATGGGTTCGGCGAAGCTGTTCGTGCCGGGGCTGGTGTGCTTTCTGCTGGCGCACCTGGCGTACATCGCGCTGTTCCGCATCGGCGTGGGGCTGTTTCCGCGGCGCGGGGCGCTGGCGACGACGCTGCTGATCGGCGTGGGGATGTACGCGTTTCTCTGGCACGGCGGGTTGCCCGTGGCCTTGCGGATTCCGGTCGGGGTGTATGTGCTCGTGATCGCGTGCATGGCGGCGCAGGCCATCGGGCGGGCCGCGGTGCTGCGCGGCAGGGACGCGGGGGCCGCGTGGGTGGCGGTGGGCGCGTGCTTCTTCATGCTGAGCGACGCGCTGCTGGCGACGAACCGGTTCGTGTCGCCGCTGCCGCTGGCGTCGCTGTGGGTGCTGGGGACGTACTACGCGGCGCAGGTATTGATCGTGCGGCACGCGCGCAAGGCGGGTTGAGTCCGGATTTCTCCCTCCCCTGCTGGGGGAGGGCCGGGGTGGGGGCAAGCGGCTTATCCATCGGGCGCTCTGCCTGCCCCCATCCCAGCCTTCCCCCAGAGGGGGAAGGAGCAATGCCCTAGTCGACGCAGCGCTGCGTTTCCACCACCCTCATCACGGCGGTGATCCACATCACCAGGCGCGTGCTGCGCTCGGCGGACGCGGTGTCGGCGCCGAACTGGTGGTCGTGCTTCCAGGCACCCAGCTCATGGGCGTGCATCGGGGCTCAGGCGCCGAAAAGGTCCGGCCCCTCGGCGCGGCCGGAAGGCGGCACCACGCCCAGGTGGCGGTAGGCCGCCAGCGTGGCGATGCGCCCGCGGGGCGTGCGCTGCAGGTAGCCCTGCTGGATGAGATAGGGCTCGATCACGTCCTCGATGGTGTCGCGCTCTTCGCCGATGCTGGCGGCCACGTTGTCCAGCCCCACCGGGCCGCCGTCGAAGCGGTGGATGACGGCCTCGAGCAGCTTGCGGTCCATCAGGTCGAAGCCCTGCGGGTCGACGTCGAGCATGGCCAGCGCCTTGTGCGCGATGTCTTCGGTGATGCGGCCGTTGCCCTTCACCTCGGCGTAGTCGCGCACGCGGCGCAGCAGGCGGTTGGCGATGCGGGGCGTGCCGCGCGAGCGGCGGGCGATTTCGAAGCCGCCGGTCTCGTCGGTTTCCACCTTCAGCAGGCGCGCGCTGCGGGTGACGATGAGCGCCAGCTCTTCGGGCGTGTAGAACTCCAGCCGCGCCACGATGCCGAAGCGGTCGCGCAGCGGGTTGGTCAGCATGCCGGCGCGGGTGGTGGCGCCCACCAGCGTGAAGGGCTGCAGGTCGAGCTTGATGCTGCGCGCCGCGGGGCCCTCGCCGATCATGATGTCGATCTGGTAGTCCTCCAGCGCGGGGTACAGGATTTCTTCGACGACCGGGCTCAGCCGGTGGATCTCGTCGATGAAGAGCACGTCGTTGGGCTCCAGGTTGGTCAAGAGCGCCGCCAGGTCCTTCGGCTTCTCGAGCACCGGGCCCGAGGTCTGGCGCAGGTTGACGCCCAGCTCGGCCGCGATGATGTGCGACAGCGTGGTCTTGCCCAGGCCGGGCGGCCCGAAAAGCAGCACGTGGTCCAGGGCTTCCTTGCGCTTGCGCGCGGCGCCGATGAAGATCTCGAGCTGTTCGCGCACCTTGGCCTGGCCGACGTACTCGTCGAGCAGCTTGGGGCGAAGGGCCCGCTCGATCGCCTCTTCGTTGGGCGAAGCGGGGGCGGCGGACACCACGCGTTGGGGGGCGGGCGCGAAATCGTCGGTCTGGATGGTCATGGAAGGGGTGTTTCGACTACGAGTTTAGTGCCTGCCACACTGGCAGAATGCTTCGGCCATGCATGTGGCCATATAACAAACGAGGGGAAGCCAGCACGTGTCGATCTACGAACTGAAGCCGCGTTTCCAGGGCCTGCTGCGCCCGCTGGTGGTCCGCCTGCATGGCATGGGCGTCACCGCCAACCAGGTGACGCTGGCGGCCTGCGTGGTCTCGGTCGCCCTCGGGCTCTGGCTTTTCTTCTCGGCCCCCTCGCTGGCGGCCTTCGCGCTGGTCCCGCTGTGGATGTTCCTGCGCATGGCCTTCAACGCCATCGACGGCATGCTGGCACGCGAGCACCACCAGCAGAGCAGGCTGGGCGCCTTCCTCAACGAACTGACCGACGTGGTCTCCGACGCGGCGCTGTACCTGCCCTTTGCGCTGGTGACGCCGTTCAGCGGCTTCTGGGTCGGCACGGTGATCGTGCTGGCGGGCCTGAGCGAGTTTGCCGGCGCGCTGGGCCCGACGGTGGGCGCCTCGCGCCGCTACGACGGCCCGCTGGGCAAGAGCGACCGGGCCTTCGTGTTCGGCGCGCTCGGGCTGTACGTGGCGCTGGGCTGGCCGCTGCCGGGCTGGACGGCCTGGCTGATGCCGCTGCTGGCCGTGCTGGTGGCCTGGACCACGGTCAACCGCATTCGCCGCGCGCTCGAGGAGGCTGACGCAAAGACCGAGGCCGCGCCCCTCGCGTCCGCCCCGCCGCGCTGAGCCGACGACTTTCGAACACACCAATAAAAGACTCACAGGGATTCAATGACAGACATCACGCAACGCGTTCCCGAAGAACTGCAGTTCCAGACGCACGACGGCGAATCGCTGTTCTACCGCCGCTGGCCGGCCACGGGTGCGCAACGGCGCGGCGCCATCCTGCTGTTCCACCGCGGCCACGAACACGGTGCGCGCATGGCGCACCTGGTCGACGAGCTGGACCTGCCCGACTTCGACTTCTACGCCTGGGACGCCCGCGGCCACGGCCGCTCGCCCGGCCAGCGCGGCTACAGCCCGAGCTTCGGCACCTCGGTGCGCGACGTGCAGACCTTCGTGCAGCACATCACCGCCGCGCACGGCGTGCCCGAGCAGGACATGCACGTGGTCGCGCAGAGCGTGGGCGCCGTGCTGATCGCCACCTGGGCGCACGACTACGCGCCCAAGGTGCGCGGCCTCACGCTGGCCTCGCCGGCCTTCAAGGTGAAGCTGTACGTGCCGTTCGCGCGCGCCGGGCTGGGGCTGATGCACAAGCTGCGCGGCCTGTTCTTCGTCAACAGCTACGTGAAGGCCAAGTTCCTCACGCACGACCCGGCGCGCATCGCCAGCTACGAGAGCGATCCGCTCATCTCGCGGCCCATCGCGGTCAACATCCTGCTGGGTCTGTACGAGGCCGCCGACCGCGTGGTGGCCGACGCCAACGCGATCACGCTGCCGGTGCAGCTGCTCATCTCGGGCGCCGACTGGGTGGTGCACCACAAGCCGCAGCACCGCTTCTTCGAGCGCCTGGGCAGCGCGGTGAAGACCAAGACCGAGCTGCCGGGCTTCTTCCACGACACGCTCGGCGAGAAAGACCGCGCGCCAGCCGTCGCGCAGATCCGCGAGTTCATCCTGCAGCGCTTCGACGAGCCGGCCGTGCCGGTCGACCGCCGCGAGGCGCACCTGAGCGGCGACACGGCCGACGAGTCGCGCGCGCTGGCCGAGCCGCTGTCGCCCCTGTCGCCGCGCGGCGCGTACTGGGCCGTCACCCGGGCCAGCCTGAAGCTGGGCGGCACCATGTCCGAGGGCATCAAGCTGGGCCACGACACCGGCTTCGACTCCGGCAGCACGCTCGACTACGTGTACCGCAACCAGCCCAAGGGCAGCTCGGCGCTGGGCCGCTCCATCGACAACACCTACCTGAACTCCATCGGCTGGCGCGGCATTCGGCAGCGCAAGATCCATGTGGAAGAACTGCTGCGCATCGCCATGGAGCGGCTCGCGGAAATGCACCGCGAGGTGCGCGTGATGGACATCGCCGCCGGCCACGGCCGCTACGTGCTCGACGCGGTGCAGGCCAGCCCGGTGAAGGCCAGCTCCATCCTGCTGCGCGACTACAGCGACATCAACGTGCGCGACGGCCGCGCGCTCATCGCAGAAAAGGGCCTGGAAGACGTCGCGCAGTTCGTACAGGCCGACGCCTTCGACCGCATCAGCCTGGCCAGCGTCACGCCGCGGCCCACGCTGGCCGTGGTGTCGGGCCTGTACGAGCTGTTTCCCGACAACGAGATGGTGCGCCGCTCGCTCGCGGGCGTAGGCGACGCGGTGGAAGACCGCGGCTACCTCGTCTACACCGGGCAGCCGTGGCACCCGCAGCTGGAAATGATCGCGCGCGCCCTCACCAGCCACCGCCAGGGCGAGGCCTGGGTGATGCGCCGCCGCACCCAGTACGAGATGGACCAGCTGGTGGAAGAAGCGGGCTTCCGCAAGATCGACCAGCGGGTCGACGAGTGGGGCATCTTCACGGTGTCGCTGGCGGTGCGCACCGGGCAATGAGCGCCGCCGCGGCCACCACCGGGGCCTTGCAATGACCGCGTGGCTGGCACGCCGACCGTGGAAGCGCGCCGCCCTGTGGCTGGTGCTGCTCGGGCCGCTGTTCTATTCGACCTACGGCTTCGCCAACTGGTGGGCCACCACGCGCGCGAACGTGCCGTCGATGGCCTTCGGCTGGGAGCGCCATGTGCCGTTCTGGCCGTGGACCATCTTTCCGTACTGGACCATCAACGTCTTCTACGCGCTCTCGCTGTTCCTGGCGCGCAGCGAGCACACGCTCGACCGGCACGCGCTGCGGCTGGTGACGGCCACGCTGATCGCGTGCAGCTGCTTCATCGCGTGGCCGCTGCACTTCAGCTTCGGGCAGCCGCCTGTCGAAGGCGCGCCGGCCTTCCTGTTCAACGCGCTGCGCGGTTTCGACCAGCCCTTCAACCAGGCGCCGTCGCTGCACATCGCGCTGGCGGTGATCCTGTGGGACTGGTACCGGCAGTTCCTGCAGGGGCCGAAGCTGCTCTGGGCGCGGCTGGTGCTGCATGTGTGGGCCTTCGCGATCTGCGCGTCGGTGCTGACGACGTGGCAGCACCACTTCATCGACATTCCGACCGGCGCGCTGCTCGGCATCTTCTGCGTGTGGCTGTGGCCGCTGGAGCGCGTGGTGTCGATGCCGCGCGCGTGGCAGCGCACGCATGACGCACAGCGCTGGAAGCTGGCGGGGTTCTACGCGCTCGGTGCGCTGCTGTTGCTTGCCGCCGCGCTGCTTGGCGGCGGCGTCGCGCTGTGGCTGTGCTGGCCGGCGGCCTCGCTCGCGCTGGTGGCGCTCAACTACGCGGGCTTCGGCGCGCGCGGTTTCCAGATGAACGGCCACGGCCGCATGGGCTGGGCCGCGCGCTGGCTGTTCGCGCCCTACCGGCTCGGCGCGGCCGTCAACGCCTGGCTGTGGACGCGCAAGCTGCCGGCCTCGGTCGAGGTGGTGCCCGGCCTGCGGCTGGGCCGCCGGCCGACGCACGCCGAATGGCGGGCCGCCGGCCAGCCCCGGCTCGTCAGCCTGTGCGCCGAACTGCAGCTGCCCGGCGTGCCGCATGCGCGCTGCGTGCCGCTGCTCGACCTGACGGTGCCGCCCACCGTGCGGCTGCAGCGCGCCGCGGCCGTCATCGAAGGCCAGCGCCGCGGTGCGCAAGGCGCGCCGGTGTGGGTCTGCTGCGCGCTCGGCTTCTCGCGCAGCGCGGCGGCGACCATCGCCTGGCTGGGCCGCTACGGCACGGCCGGCGGCGTGGCGCAGGCCGAAGCGGCGGTGCGGCAAGCGCGCCCGCAGATCGTGCTGCGCGGCGCATGGCGCGCGTCGCTGGAACCGTTGAAGCCTCATTCGCCTCGTTCGCATGTTTCGGAGGTCCCGCGCCATGACTGACAACGACCGCGCCACCTGCGTCGCGCTGGCCGGCCTGCTGCGCGCCGCCGCGCTGCTGGCCCTGTGGGGCTTCGCGCTTACCTGCATCGCCGCGCTGGTGCTCGCGCTGACGCTGCGCTCGCTCTCCAGCACCGCGGCCATGGGCTTCGGCGCGGTCGTGATCCTCGGCGCGCTGGAGCGCTACTTCGCGTTTCGCCTGCGCTTCGACGAGGCGCTGTTCGACGGCCTCGCGCGCAACACGGTCGCCTCGCTGGGCGCGCTCGACCAGGCGCTGTCGGCCCTCGGGCTGCGCCCCGCCGACGCGCAGCCTGCCAGCCGACCGCTCGCCGACCGCGTGCAGGGCACCCGCCAACTGCTGCAGCGCCACGCCATCGTGGTCGCCTGCCAGAGCGCCATGTTTCTCCTTGCATTGATGACACAGGACCTCTCTTGACCAACGACAACAAGAACAACGACGAGAACGGCCACGCGAACAGCCACTCGAGCAGCGGTGCGGCCGGCCAACCCGGCAGCACCGTGCTGCGGCGCGGCCTCGCCATCGTGGCGGGCAAGCTCATCATCGGCGCGGCCGGGCTGCTGACCGGCGTGCGCGCCATCTGGTCGGGCACCAGTCCCAAGGCCGAGCAGACGCTGTACTTCGCCAACCACACCAGCCACGGCGACTTCGTGCTGCTGTGGGCCACGCTGCCGCCCGACCTGCGTGCGCTCACGCGGCCGGTCGCGGGGCAGGACTACTGGGAGGCCTCCAAGCTGCGCAACTTCATCGGCAAGGACGTGTTCAACGCGCTCATGATCCGCCGCGACGGCTCCGGCCAGGGCGGCAACCCTGTCGACCAGATGAAGGAGGCGCTGGAGGGCGGCGACTCGCTCATCATGTTCCCCGAGGGCACGCGTAACACCGGCGACGACATCCTGCTGCCGCTGAAGAGCGGCCTGTTCCACCTGGCGCGCGCCTGCCCGCACGTGCGGCTGGTGCCGGTGTGGATCGAGAACCTGAAGCGCGTGCTGCCCAAGGGCGTGCTGGTGCCGATTCCGCTGGCCTGCACGGTGCGCTTCGGCACGCCGATCGTGCTGGCGGCCGAGGAAGACAAGGTGTCGTTCCTGGCGCGCGCGCGCCAGGCCATGCTCGACCTGCGGCCGGAGTACGACCGCATCGAGCAGAACGGCAACCACGCCAGCGGCAGCAACCCCGGAGCGGCATCGTGATCGAGCTCTCTCCCTTCGCCTGGACCACCTTCAAGCTCTTCGGCGGCGTCTTCGGCGTGCTGGTGCTGGCCTCGGCCATCGGCGCGGTGCTGAAGTGGCGCGTGGCGCACGGCCAGCCGCACTCGGTCATCGACAACCTCAACGCGCGCGTGAACGCGTGGTGGGTGATGGTGGCGGTCATCGGGCTGGCCTTCGCCTTCGGCAAGGGCGGCGTGATCGTGCTGTTCTATTTGATCTCGTTCTACGCGCTGCGCGAGTTCATCAGCCTGGCCTACACGCGGCGCGGCGACCACGGGGCCATCGCGCTGGCGTTCTTCGTGGCGCTGCCGGGCCAGTACTTCCTGATCTGGATCGACTGGTACGGGCTGTATTCGATCTACATCCCGGTGTACGCCTTTCTCATCCTTCCGATTCTGGCGGCCGTGGGCGGCGACACGCAGCGCTTTCTGGAGCGCACCTCCAAGATCCAGTGGGGGCTGATGGTGTGCGTGTTCTGCATCAGCCACGTGCCGGCGCTGCTCACGCTGCAGATTCCGGGCTTCGAGGGCCGCAACCTGCTGCTCATCGCGTTCCTGGTGATCGTGGTGCAGGGCAGCGACGTGCTGCAGTACGTGTGGGGCAAGCTCTTCGGCAAGCGCAAGGTGGCACCCGAGCTGTCCCCTTCCAAGACCTGGGAAGGCCTGGTCGGCGGCGTGGCGAGCGCCACCGCGCTGGGCGCCGCGCTGTACTGGGCCACGCCTTTCAACCCGTGGCAGGCCGCGCTGATGGCGCTCACCATCTGCCTCATGGGCTTCTTCGGCGGCCTGGTGATGTCGGCCATCAAGCGCGACCGCGGCGTGAAGGACTGGGGTTCGATGATCGAAGGCCACGGCGGCATGCTCGACCGGCTCGACTCGGTGATCTTCGCGGCGCCCATCTACTTCCACGCGCTGCGCTATTGGTGGGTGCCGTGACCCAGGCGGCGCGCGTGGTGCACGACGAGCCCGTCGAGTGCGGCAACGCCGCCGCGTGGAAGCGCTGGCTGAAGAAGCACCACGCCAGCGCCGCAGGCGTGTGGCTGCGCATGGCGAAGAAGGGCTCCGGCGTGGCCTCCATCGACCACCCGCAGGCGCTGGAAGAGGCGCTGTGCCACGGCTGGATCGACGGGCAGCGCAAGAGCGACGACGACACCTACTTTCTCCAGCGCTTCACACCGCGCACCGCGCGCAGCACCTGGTCGCAGATCAACCGCGACAAGGCGCTCCGGCTCATCGACGAAGGCCGCATGCAGCCGGCCGGCCTGGCGGAGGTGGAGCGCGCCAAGGCCGACGGCCGCTGGGACGCGGCCTACGAAGGCGCCCGCGTGGCCACCGTGCCGGCGGATTTGCAGGCCGCGCTGGACGCCAACCCGCCGGCCGCCAGGTTCTTCGCCACGCTGAACGCGCAGAACCGCTACGCCGTGCTGTTCCGCACGCAGGGCGCGAAGAAGCCCGAGACCCGCGCGCGGCGCATCGAGAAGTTCGTCGAGATGCTGGCCAGGGGCGAAAAGATCTACTCCTGAGCGATCCGGGCGCCCGAGCCCCCGGGCTGCTTCAGGTCCCCGCGGCAATGCGCGCCAGCCGCTCGGCATCGACGATGCGGATGCGCTTGTAGCGCATGTCGATGGCGCCCTCTTCCACCAGGCGCCCGAGTTCCTTGTTGATGGTCTGGCGCGACAGCCCGAGCATGGCCGCCAGGTCGGTCTGCGACAGGCGCACCAGCGGGCCGATGGCCTCGCCCTCTTCCGGCCTTAAGGCGTTTGTGGCGTTTGTGGCGCTCGTGGCGCTGTCAGGGCCCTGGCCCTGCCCCCCATAGAAGTGCACCAGGCTCATCAGCGTGGCGGCCACGCGCCCGTGGACCGAGTTGAGCATCTGGTTCTGCAGCAGCACGATGCTCAGCCGCTGGCGCTGCAGGCCGAGCTTGGCCACGTCGCGCCACAGCACGGGCTCGGCGTCCAGCACCGCGATCACGGCGTCGCAGGGCAGGTGGACGATCACCGAGTCTTCATGCGCGTGGTAGTCGTAGGCCAGCGGCACCTCTTCCAGCAGGCGCACCAGCGGCGCCACCTGCCCCGGCCCCAGCAGGGCGTTGACGTACTTGCGCCCGCCCGAGCTCATGCTGCTGATCTCCAGGCACCCCGACACCACCACCAGCAGCTCGCGCCGGTGGCGGTCGTGCGCCAGCACCTGCGTGCGCCGGCCGTAGCGCTCCAGGCGCGCGGACTTCATGAGCTCCGTGCGGCGCGCGTCGGGCCAGCGCGAGAACAGCTCGTTCCAGCGCAGCGCGCGCTCGAGCAGCGCGGCGTTCTCCTCGGCATCCCTGCCGATGGAGGAGGTGGACTTGGGCGGTGGTCGGGTCAGCGGGTTCTCCCTGCCGTGGTGATCGTGAATCTGTCAATGCGTTGACAGATTCGGGGGGCCGTCGTTTCTATCGTAAGGACCGGACCTCGACAAGCACGCGAGGCACACAAGCGGCAACCGCATGCACCCGCACGCGGCAAGCCCCACCGGAGACAAGACGACATGAAGAAGACAGCCGCCGCCGGCCTTGCGCTGGCGGCCTCCTCGATCGCGTTGGCGCAGAGCAGCGTGACCATCTACGGCACCGTCGACCTGTACATGGCATTTGTCAAGTCGGGCGGCGCCTCGTCCAGGCGGCTCGAAGACGGCGGGCAGACCGCCTCGCGCCTGGGCTTTCGCGGCGCGGAAGACCTCGGCGGCGGGCTCGGCGCGCACTTCACGCTAGAGAGCGGCTTCGCGCCCGACACCGGCAACGGCACGCTGCCCGGGCCGGCCATGTCGTTCAGCCGGCAGTCCTTCGTCGGCCTCTCGGGGCCGTGGGGGCAGATCGACGCGGGCCGCATGTACACGCCCATGTTCTACGCGCTGTTCAAGGCCGACCCGTACGGCATCAACTCGGTGTTCTCGCCGATCAACCTGGTGGCCGCCACCGACGCGCAGCCGGGGCTCACGCCCTTCGCGGCCCGCGCCAGCAACATGGTGCGCTACCGCACGCCGGCCAGCAGCGACTTCTTCGCGGACATCGCCTACGCGCCGGGCGAAGCCAGCGCGCCCAGCCACCAGAGCGGCAACTTCCTGGGCGGCAGCGTGGGCTGGGCGCGCAAGCCCTACTACGTGGCCTATGCGTTCCAGCGCGCGCGCTCCGGCTCGGCCGCCGCGCCCGTGGCCGAGCCCGCCACCAGCACCTACCAGTCGCTGAGCGGCGCGTACGAGCTGCCGGGCATCGGGCTGCAGCTCTATGCCAACTACGTGCGCAACACCTCGAGCCTGCCCAAGGTGCCCGCGGCGAAGCTCGCGAGCCTGGGCCTGACCTACAACGTGACGCCGGTGTCGAACCTGATGTTCGAGGCCACGCAGCGCAAGGTGGACGACACCGGGCGTTCGCAGCTCGGCTGGACGCTGGGCTACGACTACTACCTGAGCAAGCGCACCGTGCTGTACGCGCGCTGGCTGCGCCTGCTCAACCGGCACGGCGCCTCGGCCACGCTCGCAACCGTGGCGGTCGTGCCCGACAGCGGCAACGGCGTGCGCGTCATGGCGGCCGGCATTCGCCACAACTTCTGACCTCCCCTGCTCCATTCCATTTCATCCAGCTTCATCCAGCTTCATCACGCCCCATGGACTTCTTCACCTCCCAGGCCGAATCGCTCTCGGCCCTGTTCGCGCCGCGTTCCATCGCGGTGGTCGGCGCTTCTTCCAGCCCGCAGAAGATCGGCGGCATTCCGGTCGACTACCAGCGCCGCTTCGGCTTCGACGGCGCGCTCTACCCGGTCAACCCCAACGCCGACCGCATCCAGGACCTGCCGGCCTGGCCCAGCCTGCGCGCCATCGGCGAGCCGGTGGACCTGGCCATCCTCGCGGTGCCCGCGGCGCTGGTCGACAGCGCGCTGGACGACGCCATCGCCGCGCGGGTGAAGGGCGTGGTGCTGTTCTCTTCGGGCTTCGCGGAAATCGGCGCCGAAGGCGTTGCCGCGCAAGCGCGGCTCGGCGACAAGGCGCGCGCGGCCGGGGTGCGACTGGTGGGCCCCAACTGCCTGGGCTTCATGAACATCGCGCGCAACGTGTACGCCACCTTCTCGCCCGCGCCCGGCGTGGGCCGCGTGGCGGCGGGGCGCATCGGGCTGGTGAGCCAGTCGGGTGCGTTCGGCGCGTATGCGTACTCGATGGCACGCGCGCGCGGCGTCGGCCTGTCGCTGTGGGCCACCACCGGCAACGAGGCCGACGTGCAGTTCTCGGACTGCCTGGCCTGGCTCGCGCAAGACCCGGCCACCGACGTGATCATGGGCTACATGGAAGGCTGCCGCGACGGCCCGCGCCTGCGCGCGGCCCTGGCGCTGGCGCAGGCCAATGGCAAGCCGGTGGTGATGGTCAAGGTCGGCCGCACGGCGCTGGGCGCCGAAGCCGCCGCCTCGCACACGGCCGCGCTGGCAGGCGACGACGCGGTGTACGACGCGGTGTTCCGGCAGCACGGCGTGCTGCGCGCGCGCAACCTCACCGAGTTCTTCGACCTCGCGCACAGCGCGGCCGTGGCAGGCCCGGGCCGCCCGCGCGACCGCTCCATCGGCCTCTTCACGCTCTCGGGCGGCGTGGGCGCGCTGATGGCCGACGAGGCCTCCGCGCAGGGCCTGGATGTGCAGCCGTTGAGCGAGGCCGCGCAGGCCACGCTGCGCGGCTGGGTGCCCTTCGCGGCGCCGCGCAACCCGGTGGACATCACCGGCCAGGTCACCAACGACCTGAGCCTGCTGGAGCGCAGCGCCCGCGTGATGCTCGACGACCGCGGCTTCGGTTCGTGGATGAGCTTCCTGGCGGCGGCGGGCGCGTCGGACGCGTTCTGGCCCGTGCTGCGCGGGCTCGTGAGTTCGCTGCGCGCGGCCTACCCCGACACGCTGCTGGCGATCAGCACGCTGCTGGCGCCGGAGCGCCGCGCCGAGCTCGAGGCCATGCGTTGCCTGGTGTTCGCCGATCCGTCGGACGGCATCCGCACGATCGCCGCGTTGGCGGGGCTGAAACATGGCACGGCGGGTTCGACCGGCTCCACGCCACCGCCGAACCCACCGTCGAACCGATCATCGGACCAGCTGACGCTCCCGCCCGGCACGATGTCCGAGCCCGATGCGCTCGCGCTGCTTGCCGAGGCGGGCGTGCCCGTGGTCGCGCACCGCGTGGTGCACAGCGCCGACGAGGCCGCGGCCGCCGCCGAAGCCCTCGGCGACGCGGTGGTGGTGAAGATCGTGAGCGCGGACATTCCGCACAAATCGGACGTCGGCGGCGTCGCGCTCGGGCTGCGCGGCGCGGCGCAGGCGCGCGCGGCCTTCGAGCGCACGCGCGACCACGCGCTCACCGCGCGGCCCGATGCGCGGCTCGGCGGGGCGCTGGTGGCGCGCATGCTGTCCGGCGGCGTCGAGTGCATCGCGGGCGTGCACCGCGACCCGGTGTTCGGGCCCGTGCTGATGTTCGGCCTGGGCGGCATCCACGTGGAGACGCTGCGCGACGTGTCGCTGCGCGCGCTGCCCATTGCGCGCGACGACGCGCTGGCCATGGTGCGCGGGCTGCGCGCGTTCGCGATCCTCGAAGGGGCGCGCGGCCGTGCGCCGGTCGACCTCGAATCGATTGCCGATGCCTTGTGCGCGCTCGCCGATTTCGCGCTGCGCGCCGGCGATTCGCTGGACAGCGCCGAGATCAATCCGCTGATCGCGCGGCCGAAGGTCGACGGCGGCTGCGTGGCGGTCGACGCGCTGGTGGTCGGGCGCGCCATGAACGACCCACGGGGGACCACCGCATGACGGCATCGACACAGCTTCGCAAGCTCGGGCTGGCCGGCGCGGTGGTCAGCGCCATGGCCTTCACGGCCGGCGGTGCCTGGGCGCAGGCGCCCTTTCCGTCGAAGCCGCTGCGCATCGTCGTGCAGTACCAGGCGGGCGGCTCCACCGACATCCTCGCGCGCATCGTGGCCGAGGGGCTGTCGAAGCGCCTGGGCCAGCCGGTGGTGGTGGAGAACCGCAGCGGCGCGGGCGGCATCATCGGCACCGACTACGTCGCCAAGAGCGCGCCCGACGGCTACACGCTGCTGCTGACGGTGCCCGGCCCCGTGACGGCGAACATGGTGCTCTACAGCAAGCTGCCGTACGACCCGCGCACCGACCTGCGCATGGTGTCGGACATCGCCACCACGCGCACCGTGCTCGCGGTGCACCCCTCGGTGCCGGCCAAGGACTTCAAGGGCCTGATCGCCGCCGTGAAGGCCGCGCCCGGCACCTACGCGATGGGCTCGTGGGGGCCGGGCACGCAGCCGCACCAGGTGCAGGTGTACATGGACCGCAGCTACGGCCTGCGCACGCTGCACGTGCCCTACAAGGGCGAGAGCCCGATGGCGGTGGACCTGATCGGCGGCGTCATTCACATGACCGTGGGCTCCGTCACCACGCTGCAGCCGTACATCGCGGCCGGCAAGCTGCGCGCGCTTGCGGTCGCCGGCCCGCGTCGCGCCAAGGCGCTGCCCGACGTGCCGACCTTCGCCGAGCAGGGCTACACCGACGAGGTGTACGCGCTCACCGGGCCGACCTCGCTGATGGCGCCGGCGAAGACACCCGACGTGGTGGTCGAGCGGCTCGGTCGCGAGGTGAGCGCGGTGATCCATCAACCCGAGGTCACCCGGCGCATCGAGGAACTGGGCGCCGAGCCGCTCGGCAACCTGCCGGCCGAGGCCACCGCGGCCTACAAGGCCTTCCTTCCCGTGACGCTGCGGCTCACGCAGGCCACGGGCGTGAAGCTCGATTGAGCGCCCGCATCCGCTTTTTCCATGCATTCCAGCCAAGAGGTTTTTCTGCAATGAACGCTCCCGAATCCCGTCCCGCCATCGCCGACCCCGTCGCGCGCGCGCGCAAGTCGCTCGCCCGGTCGATCGGCCTGGCCGCCTTCGTCTACGGCTACCCACTCACCGAGACTTATCGCACCTGCGCCCTGCAGACCGCGCCGCAAGCCGAGCGCCGCGCCGGCGCCTCGCACGGCTCGGACGTGCGCGCGCCGTTGAACACGCTGCACCACGCGCCGCGCCCCTCCACCGACGAAGACCGCGACGTGGTAACGCCCGCCAACGACCTGCTCTACACCATCGCCTGGGTTCACCTGGCGGCCGGGCCGATGCTGCTGACGGTGCCCGCGGCGACGCGGCACCCGGGCCGCTACTTCGTGCTGCCGCTGTACGACGCCTACACCGAGAACTTCGAGAACCTGGGGCCGCGCAACTGCAACCCCGAAGGCGAGACGGTGGTGCTCGTGGGCCCCGGCGGCACGGTGCCGGAGCCGCTCGCGGGCCACCGCGTGGTGCGCTGCCCGACCGACCTGGTGTGGCTCATCGGGCGCATCCTGGTCGGCGACGAAGGCGACTGGCCGGCCGCGCGCGCGCTGCAGTCCGAGATCAAGCTGGCGCCCGCGCCGGGCACCGCGTTGCACGGACGCCCCGGTGCCGTCGAACACTGGGCCGGTCCGCCCGTGGACGCCATGGCGGCGGCCTTCGAGCACGGCGAGCCGGCCGCGCAGGTGGCGCCGCGCTTCTTCACCAACATGTGCCGTGCACTCGCCGAGGCGCCGGGCCGCGTGGAAGACCGCGGCCTGGTGGCCTGGTTCGGACAGGCCGGGCTGCGGCCGGACGCCGCGTTCTCGTGGGATGCACTGGACGAGCCTGTGCGCGAAGGCCTGGTCGAAGGCTTTGCCGAAGGCGTGCAGTTGGTAGGCGCCGTGGGACGCAACCGCCGGCCCAGGCCCTGGTCGATGGCGCCCGCCACCGGACGCTACGGCAGCGAGTTCCTGGGCCGCGCGCGCACCGCCTACCTGGGCCTGGGCGCGCTGGCCACCAGCGAGGCGGTGTACGCCGCGGCGCACCACGACGCCCGCCAGGAACCGCTGGACGGCCAGCACCGCTACACGATGCGCTTCGAGGCCGACGACATGCCGCCGGCCGACGCCTTCTGGTCGGTGACGCTGTACGACAGCGACCGCTTCCTGTACCCCAACGCGCTGCGCCGCCATGCCATCGGCGACCGCACGCCTGGCCTGAAGCGCGGCGCCGACGGCAGCCTGGAGCTGGTGCTGGGCCACGCCAGGCCGGTGGATGCCGCCAACTGGCTGCCCGCGCCGGCCGGTCGCTTCTACCTGATCCTGCGCATGTACCACCCGCGCGAAGGCGTGCAGAGCTGGCGCGTTCCTGCGCTGCAGGTCGAGGAGCGCTGAGCCATGCAGGCAACGATCGAGACCACCGTCGCCAATACCATCGCCAATACCATCGCCGATACCAGCGCTGATACCAGCGCTGATATCGGCGCCGAGCTGGCCGAACAGGCCGTGCTCTACGCCTACCCCCTCTACGAGATGGCCCGCATGCGCGCGGCCACCTCGCCGAAGCGCATCGTCGGCGGCGCCGCTGCCCGCGCCGCCACGGACAACACCGCCGTCGAGGCACCCAGTCCCCTGCGCTGGTGCAACGTGTTCACGCACGCGCGCCAGCTGCTGGGCGCCGGCAAGAGCCGCGTCGTGACCCCGAACAACGACACGCTCTACACCAACGCCTGGCTCGACCTGGGCGACGGCCCGCTGGTGATCGACGTGCCCGACACGGCCGGCCGCTACTACGTGCTGGGCCTGCTCGACTTCTATACGAACCCCTTCGCGCACATCGGCCAGCGGCTCACGGGCACGGCCGCGCGCTCTTTCATCGTCACGCCGCCGGGCTGGCGGGGCACGTTGCCGGCCGCCTTCGACGAGGCCGGCGCGCACATCGTGGCGCCCACGCGCTGGCTGTGGGTGATCGGGCGCATCCTGGTCGACGGGCCGCTGGACGTGCCGGCGGTGAACGCGCTGCAAGAGGGCTTCCGGGTTCGCACGCTGGGCGACTCGCAGGCCGGCAGGCCGTCGGCACCGAAGCAATTCGACCCAGGCTTCGACTTGGCCAGCGACGCGAAGGCCCCGCTGACGGCGGACCATTTCGCAGCGCAGGTGAACCGCGCGCTGCGCGAGAACCCGCCGCCCGCGCGCGACGCCGACCTGCTCGCGCGCTTCGCGGCGCTCGGGCTCGGGTCGGATGCCGACGCGCTGGACGACACGCAACGCGCCCGGCTGCAACACGCGCTCGACGCCGTGCTGCCGCGGCTTCGCAACGCGCAGTCGGGCGCCACCACCGCCAGCGGCTGGGTGCAGATGCCGCTGGTGGAGGGCAGCTTCGGCGACGACCACCTGGCGCGCGCGCTGGTGGCGCTCAAGTACATCGGCATGCTCGAAAGCCGCGAGGCGACCTATCCGCTGGCGTGGCGCGACGCGGCGGGCCGCGCGCTGCACGGCAGCCACCGCTACACGCTGCGCTTCGCACCCGGCGCCCTGCCGCCGGTCGACGCCTTCTGGTCGCTCACGATGTACGACAGCCGCGACTACATGCTGGTCGGCAACCCCATCGACCGCTACGCCATCGGCGACCGCACGCCGGGGCTGAAGCACGACGCCGACGGTGGGCTCACGCTGCACATCCAGCACGCGCGACCCGAGAACGAGAGCGAGGCCGCGCAGGCGAACTGGCTGCCCGCGCCCGAAGGCGATTTCTATCTTTGCCTGCGCGCCTACTTGCCGCGCGCCGAGATGCTGGACGGCCGCTACATGCTGCCGGCTTTGGTGCGCGCCGGGGAGGCTGCATGAACACCGCCGCGGAACAGGAGAAGCCCTTCCTCATCGTGGGCAGCGGCACCGAGACGGTCGCGCCGGGCCTGCACATCCTGCGCGGGCAGGGCCAGTCCTTCGTGGCCGAGACGGACGTCGGGCTCGTGGTCGTCGATGCCGGCCCGGGCGGCCCGGTGACGCAGGGAATGATCGAGGCGGTGCGCGCGCTCAGCGACGCGCCCCTGCATGCGCTGTGCTACAGCCACGGCCATGTGGGCTACAACGCCGGCGTGCCGATGTGGCTCGCGCATGCGGCGCAGCGCGGCGATGCGCCGCCGCGCGTCATCGCGCACCGCAACGTGCCGCGGCGCTATGCCCGCTATCGCGAGACCGAGGCGCTGCAGCACCGCATGGCCGAGATCCAGTTCAACCGGCCCGCGGGCTTCTTCGACCGCCGGCTCGCCATGCACGCGCCGACCGAGACCTTCGACGACCGGCTGCAGATCGGCCACGGCGAGCGCCGCATCGAGTTGCGCTGGGCACCTTCGGAAACCGACGACGCCCTCGCGCTGTGGAGCCCGGCGCAGCGCGTGCTCTACGGCGGCGCGGCGCTGATCGACTCGATTCCCAACATCGGCACGCCCTTTCGCACGATGCGCGACACGGTGCGCTGGGCCGACACGCTCGAGGCCCTCGCGGCGCTCGGCGCGCGCAAGGCGGTGCGCGAGTTCGGTGCCACGCTCGAAGGCGAGGAGCAGGTGCGGCACGTGCTCATGCACACCGCCCGCGCGCTGCGCTGGCTGCGCGCCGAAGTCGTGCGGCTCATGAACGAGGGGTTCAACGAGCGCGAGACGCTGGCGCGCATCCGCTTTCCCGATGAACTGTTCGGCGTCGAATGGATGAAGCCCACCTACGGCGACCCGGGCTACATCGTGCGCGACATCTACCGCTCGGAGAACGGCTGGTGGGACCGCAACCCGACCTCGCTGCACCCCGCGCCGCCCGAGGACATCGGCCGCGCCGTGGCCGACGCCATCACCGACAAGCGCGGCGTGATCGCGCAGGCCCGCGCGCTGGCGCGGGACGGCCACTGGCAGCTGGCGCTGCACGTGATCGACCTGCTGGCCACAGCGAGCGGGGAAGCCACGGAGATCGCGGAGGCGCGTTCGCTCAAGGCCGAGTGGCTGCGCCAGCGCGCGCTGCAGGTGCCCAGCTACGTGTCGCGCAACCTGTACCGCGTGAGCGCGGACATGATCGAGCAGGGCACGCAGTCGCGCTTCGGTATTCAATGATTCGATTCGCAGGAGACACAAGACCATGACAACCCGATTTCTCCCGCACCCCGTGCCCCGGCTGCGCACGCTGGCCTGCGGCGCCCTGGTTGCGCTGGCGGCCACCGCGGGCCACGCACAGGGGCCTGACGCCTGGCCCGACAAGCCGGTGACGCTGGTGGTGCCCACGGCCGCCGCGGGCGGTACCGACACCATCGCGCGGCTGATCGCCGACGCGCTCGGCAAGCGGCTGAAGCAGACCTTCATCGTCGACAACCGGCCGGGCGCCAACGGCATCCTCGGCACCGACCTGGTGGCACGCGGCACGCCCGACGGCTACCGGCTGCTGTTCACCTACGCCGCCGCCATGGTGGTGAACCCGAGCCTGTACAGGAAGCTGCCCTACGACCCGGTGAAGGACTTTGCGCCGGTGGCGCAGATCGGGCGCGGCGGCAACCTGCTGCTGGTGCGCAACGACCTGCCGGTGAAGACACTGAAGGAGTTCGTCGCCTACGCCAAGGCGCGGCCCGACAAGCTGAGCTACTGCTCCTGGGGCAACGGATCGGGCGGGCACCTGGCGATGGAAAGCCTGAAGAAGCAGGCCGGCCTGGTGATGACGCACGTGCCCTACAAGGGCAGCGGCCCCTGCGTGCAGGACCTGCTGGGCGGCCAGGTGGACGCGGCCTTCGCCGACATGTCCTCCACGGTGGAGATCGTGCGCGCAGGGCGCCTGAAGGCGCTGGCCAACAGCGGCCCTTCGCGCATTCCGATGCTGCCCGACGTGCCGACCATGACCGAGGTCGGCTACCCCTTCACCACCTACGCCTGGTACGGCCTGCTGGCGCCCACGAAGACGCCGCCGGCCGTCGTGAGGAAACTCAACGAAGCGGTGAACCAGGCGCTGAAGGATCCGGCGGTGGTGCAGCGCCTGCGCGAGCTGAACTTCACCGACCTGCCGCAGAACACGCCCGAGCAGTTCGGCGAGACGATCCGCAAGGACCTGCATGACTGGGGGGCGCTGGTGAAGGACATCGGGCTCACGCCGGAGTAAGTCCGAACAGGCCCGAGCAGGCCCGAACTAGCCCTCAGTCTTCGTCCATGACGCGCGAGCGACCGAACCAGAAGCCCAGGATCAGCCCGACCGTGCCGAAGCCGATGGCCCCCCAGAGGCTGAGAAAGTTGAAGACGTTGTAGCGGCCCGGCTGCTGCGCCAGCGCGCTGGCCAGTTCGGGCTCGTTCAGGCCGCCCAGGCCCCGCGCGGCGGCGAAATCGAAGCCCGCGTCACCCAGAAAGTTCAGCGCCATCAACATCGGCAGCACGGTGAGGAACGGAAACCACGCGCCGCGCACCTTGCGCCAGTTCATCAGGTAGGCGGCCACCAGCAGCACCGCGCCCGCGCCGAGCAGCCCGAGCACGACCGGGCGGCGGGCCAGCGGCAACAGCCAGGGCCAGGCCCATTGCAGCGGAAAGAGCGGCCACTCGGCCTGCGGCGCGAGGCCGCCGGGCCGCGCGAATGCCTGCCAGCCCAGCGCGAGCGTGGCGCGGCCCACCAGCGCGGAGGCACAGGCCACGGCCGCCACCAGCAGGCAGCCGATGCGCAGCGCCGACGAGCGGGGTTGCGCGATGACGGGCGGCGGCAGCGATGGCGACGGAAAGGTTCCCGGGCGCCACACCTGCTTCACCACCGTGACCGCGACCTTCGGCGGCGCCAGGGACAGCTCGCCGCGCACCAGCCAGTCGGTGGTGAGGATCGCCAGCGCGAAGGCCAACGCCGACGTGAGCCATGCGCAGGCGCCGGGCATGTCGACGAGGCCGACGGGCGTGAACATCGGCAGGTTGCCGTAGACGAGGCCGGCGCACCCGTACACCAGCAGGATCGGCACGCAGCCGGCCAGGGCGGCGCCCAGCAGCAGCTCGTCGCTGCGCACCGACTCGTGGCGCAGCGCCTGCACGCGCGACCACGCCCGAGATGCCCGAGATGCCCGAGATGCCCGTGGCACCCGTGACACCCGCGGCACCCTCGATCCGCTTCGCTGGCTCACTTCGCCAGCGACTTCAACGCCATCTTGATGCCGTCGCTCACGCTCGCGTCCTTCGGCAGCGCCTTCAGCGCGAGCGCGGCTTCCTTGTCGCTGTAGCCCAGCGCGATCAGCGCCTGCAGGATGTCGGCCTGCGCGTCGGAGGCGGCGTGCGTGGGCAGGCCGATGTCGGCGCCCAGCTTGCCCTTGAGCTCCAGCAGCAGCCGCTCCGCGGTCTTCTTGCCGATGCCGGGAATCTTCACCAGCCGGCCCAGCTCCTGCGTGGTGATGGCCTGCGACAGCTCGCCCACGCTCATGCCCGACAGCAAGCCCAGCGCGGTGCGCGGGCCCACGCCGGTGATCTTGATGAGCTGGCGGAAGGCCGCGCGCTCCTCGGCGCTGCCGAAGCCATAAAGAATCTGCGCGTCCTCGCGCACGACGAAGTGCGTGAGCAGCGACACCTTCGCGCCGACGTTGGGCAGGTTGTAGAACGTGCTCATGGGCACGTCGACCTCGTAGCCGACCCCGTTGCAGTCGACCACCACCTGCGGTGGGTTGCGTTCGGCGAGGGTGCCGGTCAGTTTGCCTATCATGGGTGCCCTTTTTCCTTGAAATGTCCGGCGTGATTCTGCGACACACCTTTACCCCCCTGAACAACTCGCGCCTGGGCCACCTGTGCGGCCCGCTGGACGCGCACCTGCGCCGCATCGAGGAAGCCCTGGGCGTGAAGATCGCCCACCGCCACGAACAGTTCAAGGTCGACGGCCCCAAGGCCACGGCGCAGCGCGCCATGGACGTGCTGCAGGCGCTCTACGAGATCGCCCAGCGCCCCATCGACCCGGCCGTGGTGCAGCTCACGCTGGCCGGCGACGGCTCCATGGTCGAAGGCGACGAAGACGCGGCCATGCTGGTCACGCGCCGCGCCGACCTGCGCGCGCGCACGCCCACGCAGGCGACCTACCTGGACAACATCGCCAAGCACGACATCACCTTCGGCATCGGCCCGGCGGGCACCGGCAAGACGTACCTCGCGGTGGCCTGCGCGGTCGATGCGCTGGAGCGCGCGGCGGTGCAGCGCATCGTGCTGACGCGCCCGGCGGTGGAAGCGGGCGAGCGGCTGGGCTTCTTGCCCGGCGACCTCACGCAGAAGGTCGACCCCTACCTGCGCCCGCTGTACGACGCGCTGTACGACCTGATGGGCTACGAGAAGGTGCAGAAGGCCTTCGAGCGCAACGCGCTCGAAATCGCGCCGCTGGCCTTCATGCGCGGGCGCACGCTGAACAACGCCTTCGTGATCCTCGACGAAGCGCAGAACACCACGCCCGAGCAGATGAAGATGTTCCTCACGCGCATCGGCTTCGGCGCGCGCGCGGTGGTGACGGGCGACGTGAGCCAGATCGACCTGCCCAAGCAGCAGCTGAGCGGCCTCATCGACGCCGAACGCGTGCTCAAGCGCGTGCCCGGCATTGCCATGACGCACTTCACCAGCGCCGACGTGGTGCGCCACCCGCTGGTGGCGAAGATCGTCGATGCCTACGACGGGCAGCGCAAGCGGGCCGGAGGGCACTGAGATGGCGGCCTCCAAGCTCCCGGCGCTGTCGCTGTCGCTGCAGTTCGGCCGTTTCAAGGGCGTGGAGCGGCACCGCATCGCGCTGCCGCGCCACAGCGTGACGCGCTGGATTCGCCATGCGCTGGACATCGACGGCGAGATCACCGTGCGCATCGTCGATGCCGAAGAAGGCCAGCGCCTGAACCGCGAATTTCGCGGCAAGGACTACGCCACCAACGTGCTCACCTTCGACTACGCGCAGAGCCCGCTCGTGATGGCCGACCTGGTGCTGTGCGCGCCCGTGGTCGCGCGCGAGGCGAAGGAAAACCGCAAGACCCTGGCCCACCACTACGCGCACCTGCTGGTGCACGGCACGCTGCATGCGCAGGGCTGGGACCACGAGACCAGCGAGGCCGACGCCGACGAGATGGAAGCCTACGAGGTCGAGATCCTCGCGGAGATGGGCATTCGCAGCCCGTACGGCGCATAGCTCGCGGGCGGACGCACGCGCCGGCGGCTACGCCGTCATCTGCAGCGGAATGGTGACGGGCCCGTCGTTCAGCAGGTGCACCTGCATGTCGGCACCGAACTCGCCCGTGGCCACCACCGGGTGCGCGGCGCGCGCCTGCGCCACGAAGTAGTCATAGAGCCGGCGCCCTTCGTCGGGCGGCGCGGCCTGGGTGAAGCTGGGGCGGTTGCCGCCGCTCACGTCGGCAGCCAATGTGAACTGGCTCACCACCAGCAGGCCGCCGCCGATGTCCTGCACGCTGCGGTTCATCTTGCCGGCCTCGTCGGAAAAGATGCGCAGCTTGAGCAGCTTGGCGAGCATGCGGTCGGCCAGCGCATCGGTGTCGCCGCGCTCGGCGCACAGCAGCACGAGCAGGCCGGCGTCGATGGCGCCCACGGTGCGCCCGGCAATGTCGACGCGCGCGTTGGCGACGCGTTGGAGTACGGCTTTCATTCGTTCTTCAATTTGTTCTTCAAAGAGGGTTGTGCTCGCCGGCCTGGGTGGCGCGGGCTTCCATGGTCAGGGGCAGCAGCTGGATGGTGACGCGCAGGCCGGGCACGGCGTCCATCAGCGCCTGCTCGAGTTGGTTGCGCAGGTCGGCGGCGCGCTGCAGGGTCCAGTCGCCGGGCACGTGCATGTGCAGGTCGGCGAAGCGGCGCTGGCCGGCGCTGCGGGTCACCATGTCGTCGAAGCGCAGCCGCGGACCGACGTCGGGCCGGCGGGCGACGAAGGTGTCGATCGTGGCGCGCACGGTGGCCAGCGTTTCGGGGTCGAGGGCCTCGTCCATCAGGCCCTGCGACGAGCGCCACACCAGCTTCACGCCCTCGCGCACGATGTTCAGCGCCACGCCGATGGCCAGCAGCGGGTCGAGCCACAACCAGCCGCTGAGCTGCACGCCGACGATCCCGACGACCACCGCGGCGGAGGTCCAGACGTCGGTCATGAGATGGCGGCCGTCGGCCTCCAGCGCGATCGAGCGGTGCACGCGGGCCGCGCGGAACAGCACGACGGCCAGCGCGGCGTTGAAGCCCGAGCTCACCACCGACAGCGCCAGGCCCCAGCCCACCTGCTCGAGCGGCTGCGGCGACAGCAGGCGCTGCACGGACACCCACAGGATCGCGATGGCGGCGCCCACGATCAGGATGCCTTCGAACCCCGAGGAAAAATACTCGGCCTTGTGGTGACCGTAGGGGTGGTCGTCGTCGGCGGGGCGCTCGGCAATGGTCACCATGGCGAGCGCGAACATGGCGCTCGCCAGGTTCACGAAGGACTCCATGGCGTCCGAGATCAGGCCCATCGAGTTGGTGATGTAGCCCGCGTAGCCCTTGAGCAGAATTGTTAGCAACGCCACCGCTACCGAAACACGAAGCAGCGCCTTAGGGGTAAACGTCATGCGAATTCCGTGATAAATAGGGCAAACGGCAACGCCAAAAGCGGTAAAAGGCCGCAAGAACCCGCTGAATTATCGGCGCGGTGACCATATGTAACGCGTTCGCCTTAATATTTCTGACGATTGCGAAACATTCTTCGCAGAGAACCAGATCCAGATGATGAAAAACCTCGTGAGCGCCCTGTGCGGCCTTGCCATTGTGGGCGCGGCCGGCCTGGCCCAGGCGCAGACACCACCGGCCACACCCGCCGCCCCCATGTCCGCAGCCGCCGCCACCCCGCCGGCCGCCAAGGCCGACCTGCAGGCAGGCTTCGTGAAGTCCGTGCGCGGCAGCGTGCAACTGCTCAGCGGTTCCGGCGACACGCGCGCCGCCAGCCCGGGCGATGCGCTCGGCGCGGTCGACCGCATCGTGACCGGCCCCGACTCTTCCGCCTCCGTGGTGCTGCGCGACGACACCACGCTGGTGGTCGGCCCCTCGTCGCGGCTGGACCTGAAGGAATTCCACTTCGACGGCACCACGCACGAAGGCGGCATGCTGCTGTCGCTGCTGCGCGGCTCGATGCGCATGATCACGGGCCTGATCGGCAAGTCGAACCCCGACGCGGTGCGGGTCGAGACGCAAACGGCCACCATCGGCATCCGGGGCACCGACTTCATCGTGCAGGCGGACGCCCAGCCATGAAGAAGGCAACCAACAAGACGCTGACTCGCCACGCCTCCCTGCTCACGGCCGCCCTGGTGGCCACGCTGCTCGCGGCCTGCTCCACGCCCGGCACCCGGGTGGTGCTACTGCCCCAGGCCGACGGCACGGCCTCCGCCGTGGTCGTGCGTTCCAAGGACGGCGAAGAGCTGCTTTCCAAGCCCTACCAGCGCGCCACGGCGGCGGTCGGCGCCAGCGGCGCGCCGGTGGTCGACCAGGCCGATGCAGCCAAGGTGCAGGCCGAGAACAAGGCGCTGTTCGACATGCGCCCGCCCCCGCCGCAGCGCTACACGGTGTATTTCGAGCTCGGCGGCACCACGCTGACGGCGGCCTCGCAACAGATCATGAGCGAAGCGATGGCCGCGGCGCTGGCGCGCAGCGGCAGCGACATCGTGGTGACAGGCCACACCGACACCAAGGGCAACGGCGAGCAGAACGACGTGCTGTCGCGCCGCCGGGCGCAGGAAGTGGCGCAGCTCTTTATCGAGCGGCAGTTCCCGGCCAAGCGCATCGAGGCCGTGGGCCGCGGCGAACGCGAGCTCGCCGTGCCGACCGCCGACGAGGTGGACGAGCCCCGCAACCGGCGCGTCACCATCGAGGTGCGCTGACCGGTCGGCCGTGCCGATCAGCTCAGCTCAGCTAAGGGTCACGCGCGCGAACTTGCGCTTGCCGACCTGCACGACATAGGTGCCGGCGGGCAACTTCAGGCCCTTGTCGCTGACGACCGCCGAGTCGACCCGCACGCCGCCGCCGTCGATCAGCCGATTGCCCTCGCCCGACGACGACGCCAGGTTGGCCTGCTTCAGCAGCTGGCCGATGCCCAGTGGCGCGCCCGACAGCGACACCTCGGGAATCTCGTCCGGCACGCCACCCTTGCTGCGGTTGATGAAGTCCTGCTCCGCCGTTTCGGCGGCCGCCGCGCTGTGGAAGCGGGCGGTGATTTCCTTGGCCAGCGCGACCTTCGCGTCCTTCGGGTTGCGGCCGCCCTCGATCTCGGCCTTCAGCGCCGCGATCTGCTCCATCGACTGGAAGCTCAGCAGCGTGTACCAGCGCCACATCAGGTCGTCGGAAATCGACAGCACCTTGGCGAACATGGTGTTGGCGTCTTCGCTGATGCCGATGTAGTTGTTCTTGCTCTTGGACATCTTCTCGACGCCGTCGAGCCCTTCCAGCAGCGGCATGGTGAGGATGCACTGCGGTTCCTGGCCGTATTCCTGCTGGAGGTGGCGACCGACCAGCAGGTTGAACTTCTGGTCGGTACCGCCCAGTTCCAGGTCGCTCTTGAGCGCCACCGAGTCGTAACCCTGCATCAGCGGGTACAGGAACTCGTGCACCGAAATCGACTGGCCGGCCTTGAAACGCTTGTTGAAGTCGTCGCGCTCCATCATGCGGGCCACCGTGTACTTGGCGGCCAGCTGGATCATGCCGCGGGCGCCCAGCGGGTCGCTCCACTCGGAGTTGTAGCGAATCTCGGTCTTCTCGGGATCCAGCACCAGGCTGGCCTGCTTGTAGTAAGTCTGGGCGTTGGCCTCGATCTGCTCACGCGTGAGCGGCGGGCGGGTGCTGTTGCGGCCGGAGGGGTCGCCGATGGTGGTGGTGAAGTCGCCGATCAGGAAGATCACCCGGTGGCCCAGGTCTTGCAACTGGCGCATCTTGTTGAGCACCACCGTATGGCCGATGTGGATGTCGGGTGCCGTCGGATCCAGGCCCAGCTTGATGCGCAGCGGCGTTCCGGTGGCTTCCGAGCGCTGCAGCTTGCGCACCCACTCGTCCTGCGGCAGCAGTTCGTCAGCGCCCCGGAGGGATATTTCGAGCGCGCGTCCTACACTATTTGAGAGGGTCTTGGATGTAACAGATTCGGCGTTCATGGGCTTTTTTAGCTGACTTTGGGGGTGCCGAAGCTATACTCAGCCCGACTTTTCAAGCGCCGAATTCTAAGCGGCGCTTCTTCCGCACCGTCTGCTGCCGCCCTGAACGTACTGGGCCTTGCAGCACGGATTTGCAGAACCTGAGCTGGAATTCAAAGTTTGATCAACGGCATTCTTGCCGCCGAGGAGCTTCTTGCTTCTCGCGTGGCCTATACATTCCGGACGTACCCCAAGCAGATCACCGCGATCATCGCGGCGGCCCTGCTGAGCGCCGGCACCCTGGCGGTGGCCTCGCTCGGTCCGGACGCGTCCGACCTCCCGGTGAAGCAGATTCTCGAAGCCACGGCACCCGTGTCGTTCGCCGAGCAGAGCGCGTCCCTGGAAAACTTCAGCTTCACGCTGTTCCGCACCGACGTCACGCGTTCCAGCGACACGGCCGAGGCCCTGCTGAAGCGCCTGGGCATTTCCGACCCTGCCGCCACCGCCTACGTGCGCGGCAACGCCGAAGCCCGCAACGCCCTGTTCTCGCGCGCCGGTCGCACCGTGACGGCCGAGGCCACCCAGGAAAACCAGCTCAAGAAGCTCAGCGCCCGCTGGATTCCCGACGGCGACGGCAACTTCAAGCGCTTCGTGATCGAGCGCACGCCCACCGGCTTCGCCGGCGTGACCGAGCGCGACGCCCTCACCCCCGGCACCCGCCTGGCAAGCGGCACCATCCGCACCTCGCTGTTCGCGGCCACCGACGATTCGCGCATTCCCGACGCCGTGGCGAGCCAGCTGGCCGACATCTTCGCGGGCGACGTCGACGTGCGCGCCCTGCGCAAGGGCGACCGCTTCGCCGTGGTGTACGAGACCTTCGAAGCCGACGGCCAGTCGCTGCGCAGCGGCCGCGTGCTGTCGGCCGAGTTCGAGAACAACGGCAAGCTGCACCAGGCCGTCTGGTTCCAGCCCCCGGGCGCCAACCAGAAGGGCAGCTACTACCGCCCGAACGGCGACAGCCTGCGCAAGGCCTACCTGGCGACGCCGGTCGAGTTCTCGCGCGTGTCCAGCGGCTTCGCGATGCGCATGCACCCGATCCTGAACAGCTGGCGCCAGCACAACGGCATCGACTACGCGGCGCCCACGGGCACCTCGGTGCGTTCGGTGGGCGACGGCACGGTCGACTTCGCCGGCACGCAGAACGGCTACGGCAACATCGTCATCATCAACCACCGCAACAACCAGCAGACGGCGTATGCGCACTTGAGCCGCATCGACGTCAAGGCCGGCCAGAGCATCAGCCAGGGCCAGGCCATCGGCGCGGTGGGTTCGACCGGCTGGGCCACCGGCCCGCACCTGCACTTCGAATTCCGCGTGGCCGGCGTCTACCAGGACCCGGCGTCCATCGCGCAAGAAGGCGGCGCCCCGATCACCGCGGCCCTGCGCCCGGCGTTCGAGCGCATCGCCGTGGGCGCGCGCACCGAACTGGCGGCGGCCTTCTCCGTCGTCCAGGCCAGCGCCGACTGAGCTTTTTCGGCACCGATCCACGGATGGCCGCCGACCTTTTCATCGGCCTGATGTCGGGCACCTCGCTCGACGGCGTGGACGGCGTGCTTGCCGACTTCTCCGGCGGACGCATCGCGGTGCAGGCCTACGCCACGGCCGAGTTTCCCGTGGCACTGCGCGCGGAACTCATGGCGCTGAACACCCCCGGCGACAACGAACTGCACCGCGCGGCCCTCGCCGGCAACGGGCTGGCCCGGGCCTATGCCGGCGTCGTGCACCAGCTGCTGGCGGACAGCGGCATCGCCGCCGGGGCCATCGCCGCCATTGGCGCGCACGGCCAGACGGTGCGCCACCGGCCGCTGGAGTTCGACGAGGTCGGCTACACGCTGCAGCTCAACAACCCCTCCCTTCTGGCGGAACTGACCGGCATCGACGTGGTCGGCGACTTTCGCAGCCGCGACCTCGCCGCCGGCGGCCAGGGCGCGCCGCTGGTGCCGGCCTTTCACCGCGCGCTGTTCGCCCGCGCGGACGAAACCGTCGCGGTGCTGAACATCGGCGGCATTTCGAACCTGAGCCTGCTGCCGCCCACCAACGCGCCCGAGGGCGCCCTGGTGCTCGGCTTCGATTGCGGCCCCGGCAACGCGCTGATGGACCACTGGTGCCAGACCTACCAGGGCCAGCCCTTCGACCGCGGCGGCCAATGGGCCGCCACCGGCCGCGTGCTGCCCGAACTGCTCGACCTGCTGCTGGCCGACGCGTACTTCGCCAAGGCGCCACCCAAGAGCACCGGGCGCGACCTGTTCAACCCGACCTGGCTCGCCGCCCAGCTCGGCACCACGGCGATGGACCCCGCGGACGTGCAGGCGACGCTGACCGAGCTGACCGCGCGCGCCTGCGCCGCCGACGTGCGCAGCCACGGAAAAGACAGCAGGCTGCTGATCGTCTGCGGCGGCGGCGCGCTGAACGACCACCTGCTCGGCCGCCTGCGCGCGCTGCTGCCGGGCGTGGAAGTGGTGGCGTCGACCGAGCACGGCCTGCCGCCCCAGCAGGTCGAAGCCGCTGCTTTTGCATGGCTGGCGCGCGCCACGGTGCGGCGCGAGGCGGGCAACCTCGCCAGCGTGACCGGCGCGCGCGGCGCGCGGGTGCTGGGCGCGATCTACCCCGCCTGAGCCCGCACCGCGGCCGGATCAGCCCTGGCCGGAGACTTCCGGCTGCGCCGGGTGCGCCGCCCGCGCCTGCGACGGCAGGTGCCAGAAGATCAGCGCCGAAGCTACCGTGATGAGCCCCATGCTGGCGAAGGTCGCCTGGAACGCGTCCAGCGTGTGCGCCGGCGAGTCGGTGCCGAAGATGCCGTTGTAGCCCGCCAGCACGGCGCCCGCTGCGGCCACGCCCAGGCTCATGGCCAGCATCTGCACCATCGACAGCAGGCTGTTGCCGCTGCTGGCCATGCTGCCGTCCAGGTCCTTCAGCGTGATGGTGTTCATGGCGGTGAACTGCAGCGAATTCACCGCGCCGAAGGCCAGCAGCTGCAGCACGTGCAGCGCCATCGGCTGGCCCGGCGCCGTGAGGCCGAAGCTGGCCATCGTGCAGCCCACGAGGATCGTGTTGACCACCAGCACGCGGCGGTAGCCATGGCGCGTGATGAGCGGCGTGGCGAAGCGCTTCATGGCCATGCCGGCCAGCGCGATGGGCAGCATCATCAGTCCGGCGCGCACCGGCGAGTAGCCCATCGACACCTGCAGCAGGAGCGGCACCAGGAACGGCATGCAGCTGCTGCCCAGCCGCGAAAACAGGTTGCCGATGAGCCCGATGCTGAGCGTCTGCACATGGAAGAGCGAGGGTGCGAACAGCGGCTCGGGCGTGCGCGAGGCGCGCAGCCAGTAGGCGACGATGCTGGCGAAACCGAAGATCAGCACGACCATCACGCCACCCTGGCGCAGGCCCAGTTCCGAGACGCCGTCCAGCGCCAGCGAGATCGCCACCATGCCGAAGGCCAGCATGGCGTAGCCGACGCTGTCGAACCGCTTCTGCGTCACGCCGCGCAGGTCGGGCATGTACTTGAGCGTGGCCAGGCAGCCGAGCAGGCCGACGGGCACGTTGATCAGGAAGATCCAGTGCCACGAGGCGTACTGCACCAGCCAGCCGCCCAGCGTAGGGCCCAGCAGGGGGCCGATGAGACCGGGAATGGCCACGAAGCTCATCGCCTGCAGGAACTCCCCGCGCGGCACCGTGCGCAGCAGCGCCAGGCGCCCCACCGGCAGCAGCAGCGCGCCGCCCAGCCCCTGCACCACCCGCGCGGCCACCAGTTGCCCCAGCCCGTGCGACAGCGCGCACAGCACCGAGCCGGCGGCGAACAGCACGATGGCGCAGAAGAAGATGCGCCGGGTGCCGAAGCGGTCGGCGATCCAGCCCGAGGCGGGGATCAGCATCGCCATGGTGAGCGCGTAGGCCACCACCACCGACTGCATGCGCAGCGGGCTTTCGCCCAGGCTCGCGGCCATCGCCGGCAGCGCCGTGTTGATGATGGTGGCGTCCAGCGTCTGCATGAAGAAGCCGACGGCGACGAGCCACAGCAGGCTCTTGCGGACGGGGGCAACGGAACGGTTGGCGTCGTCGGCCTGGGAGGTCATGGGCATGCGGGACGGAAGCAAGAACGGAAACGGGAACGAAAAAGCCGCCCGAAGGCGGCTTTCTGGGGAAGCTGGGTCAGCAGCATCCGGGCATCAGGCCGAGAAGCTCGATCCGCAGCCGCAGGTGCTGGTGGCGTTGGGGTTCTTGATGACGAACTGGGCGCCTTGCAGGTCTTCCTTGTAGTCGATCTCGGCGCCGACCAGGTACTGGTAGCTCATGGCATCGATCAACAGCGACACACCGTTCTTGGTCATGGTGGTGTCGTCTTCGTTCGTGATTTCGTCGAAGGTGAAGCCGTACTGGAAGCCGGAGCAGCCGCCACCCTGCACGAACACGCGCAGCTTGAGGTCGGGGTTGCCTTCTTCGGCGATCAGGTCGGCCACCTTGGCTGCCGCACTGTCGGTGAAGACAATGGGCTCTGGCATCTGGGTCTGGATGTTTTCGGCTACGGCGCTCATGGGGGAATCACTCCTTGGAGGCCGAACAAGCGGCCAATGGAACCAATGCTACTGCAATGCCGCAATTTCGGCAGTCGGGTGTGGCGTGCACCCCAACGCAAGTGGGGTTGGATGCACCGAGCCCAAGACTCCGCCGGCAAAAAGCCGGCGTGAGGGATGTTTTCGATGCTTCTGCAACGAAAAAGCCGCCCGAAGGCGGCTTCTTGTTCGCAGTGAACAGATCAGCGCTTGCTGAACTGCTTGCGACGACGGGCGGAGTGCAGACCGACCTTCTTACGTTCGACTTCACGCGCATCGCGCGTCACGAAGCCGGCTTGGCTCAGCACGGGCTTGAGCGTGGCGTCGTAGTCGATCAGCGCACGGGTGATGCCGTGGCGCGTGGCGCCGGCTTGACCCGATTCGCCACCGCCGTTCACGTTGACCATCACGTCGAAAGCTTCGAGGTTGTTGGTCAGCGCGAGGGGTTGCTTGGCGATCATGATCGAGGTCTCACGGCCGAAGAACTCTTGGATGTCCTTGCCGTTGACCGTGATCTTGCCGGTGCCTTTTTTCAGAAACACACGGGCGACGCTGGATTTGCGACGGCCGGTGCCATTGTTCCATTCACCAATCATTCTCAAGGCTCCTTACAGTTCCAGCACTTTGGGCTGTTGGGCGGTATGCGGGTGCTCTGCGCCACCGTAGACCTTGAGTTTCTTGATCATCGCGTAGCCAAGCGGACCCTTGGGCAGCATGCCCTTGACGGCCTTTTCCAGGGCACGGCCCGGGAACTTGGATTGCATGTCGCGGAAGTTGGTGGCACTGATGCCGCCCGGGTAGCCCGAGTGACGGTAGTACACCTTGTCGATCGACTTGGCGCCGGTGACGCGCAGTTGCGCGGCGTTGATGATGACGATGAAGTCACCGGTATCGACGTGAGGCGTGTAAATGGCCTTGTGTTTGCCGCGCAAACGGAGAGCAACTTCGCTGGCTACTCGTCCGAGGACCTTGTCGGTCGCGTCAATCACAAACCACTCGTGCGTCACGTCAGCGGGCTTGGCGCTGAACGTTTTGGTCATGAGTTTTTCTCTTGAAAAGAGGGTTTGGCGAGCCCTTTTCCACGGTCGGCGTTCCTCTGGTGGGAATCTCTTAGGTGGGTGACCCCCGTGCCGCAGGACGGATCGGGAGACTTCGCCGCGGGGCTACAAAAACGCTGCGAAGCCCGCGATTATATGAAGAATCGGCCGATTGGCCAATGTCCCGCGTTTCAACGCAGGATGCGGACCAGCTCGAGGCTCTCGTTGGTCGAGGACATTCCCCGCTGGTACGCCCCCTCGAAGCGCACCACGCGGTGCAGTTCGGGGCTGTACCAGGCGGCGGCCTGGAAGCGCGAGGTGGCGCCGGACAGTGGCGCGCTCGCGCTGGAGGCGTAGATCCACCCCTCGTACCCGATGCGCAGCACCTGAAGCTCGGTGCCGTCCACCCGCATCGACTGCTCCTGCCCCACGGTCGCGATCAGCTCGTGCCGCTGCCGTTCGCCGAAGGCCGGCGTGTAGTCGGCCTGCCAGCGCATGCCGGGCAGCAGGTTGGCACGCGCCCAGCCGCCGGGCGGCGAGGCCAGATCGAACAGGCCGCCGGCCGGCGCAGTGACGGAAACCACCTGTCCATCGAGCCGCTCGACCTTGCCGCCGCCGTTGAAGGTGACCTCGTCGCCCACGACGCGGTCCACGCGGTAGATCACCGTTGAGCGGCCGCCCGTGAGCTTGTCGGTGCGCAGGTATTCGAGCGTGTCGCCGGCGCGCAAGGGCTCGGTCAGGGCGCCGCCGGCGTTGCCCACATTTGCCGCCCTACCGTCGTTGCCTGCGGGCTCCCGTGCGCGGGCTTCGAGCGCGGACTGGGCCCGCGCCGGCAGTTCGGAAAGGAACTCGGCCGGCACCGCGAAATTCAGGTTGCCGCCGTCGCGCGCGGCAAAACTCGTGATGCCGAGCAAGCGCCCTTCCTCATCGAACAGGCCGCCGCCGCTGGAGCCGGCCGAGATGGCCGTCGTGGTCTGCAGCAGCCGGGCCTCGCCGTCTCCGCCGCGCAGGCCCGACAGGATGCCTTCGCTGAGGGTGTTCTCCAGCCCGCGCGGATTGCCGATGGCATACACCCGCTGCCCCACGCGCGCGCTGCCGGCGGGCGCCAGCGCCACCGGCGCGGCGTTGAAGTTGGCCACCTTGATCTGGCACAGGTCGCGCGCAGGGTCCGGAAACTCGAGCGTGGCGCCGTAGGTCACGTTGTCCTGCCTGACCACGAAGCCACTGGCCTTGGCCAGCACATGGCAGTTGGTGACCAGGCGGCCCGGCGCGATGACCACCGCGCTGCCCGCGCGCAAGGGGCGCTCCTGGGCGTCGAAGGTGCGAATGGTCCAGACGCTGCCCGCCACCCTACGAAACAGCACATCGGGCTCCAGCGCGGATGCCGCGCCTGCGGCGGCCGACGCCGCCAGGAACACCAGGGCCGCGCGCAGCGACGACGCGTTCATCAGTCGCGTCACGGCTTGGCCGGCAGCAAGCCGCGCAGGTCGTCCATCGACACGCGCGCGTCGGACCGGGGCTGCGGCGGCTCGGCCCTGGCGACGGGCGGCGGCGCGGGGACCGCAACCGGGGCCGGCAAAGGGACAAGGGCAGGTGCGGCCACGGGCGCGGGAACAGGAGCCTGGGCCGGCGCCTCTTCGGCCCGCTTCGCCGCCACGGCCTTCGGCGCCGGCGGCGCGGAGGGCGCCGAGGGCGCGGAAGGCGCCACAGTCGCGACCTCCGTCTTGCCGATCCGCACGCCGTCCGTCGGCTCGTCGCCGTTCTGGGCGCTGCGGTCGAAATTGCGCACCTCGCCGAAAACCAGCCGCATCCAGCTCGGGTAGTTGAAGCCTGCGCCGGTGCTGGAATCGATCACCGCGCCGAGCGCCCCGCCGATCATGATGTTTCCGACCATGCCCGCGTTGACGCGCGAAAAGGCCTGGCCGGTGGCCGGCAGCTGGCCGGGCTGGGTGCACTCGATCATGAGGTTGGCGCCCGAGCGGCGAACAGGAAAACTGTCGCCCGAGCGCACGGCCGCGTCATTGCGGTCGTTGGTCACCGCGCACCTGGCGCCGTTGATCGTCTTTCCTTCGGGCGTGAGGGTCTCGATCTTCACGCTTTGCGTGGTGCCGTGCGTGACCGACGCGCACCCGGTCAAAATAGACAGAACACCCGCGCCGATGCACAGGCCCCAAAATCGCCATCCAGCTCCTCGCATCAGCGCCCTCTTTTTTTGTAAATCGATGTTTCGGCGCGAGAGTCTAGCGCCGTCCATCCCCTTCTTCAGGCCCATTCCTCATGTTCAGTTACCGCCACGCCTTCCATGCCGGCAACCACGCCGACGTGCTCAAGCACACGGTGCTGATTGCCACGCTCGATCACCTGCTTGAAAAAGAGGCAGCCCTGACGGTCGTCGACACCCACGCCGGCGCCGGCCTGTACCGCCTGGACGGCGACTACGCAGGCACCAGCGGCGAGGCTGCCGAAGGCATCCTGCGCCTTCTTTCGAACAAGAAAGAGCCCGCAACGCCAGCCCCGGCCGCGAAGTCCGCGGCCAAGAAGGTAGCGCCCACCGAAGAAGCACCCGTCGCCGAAGCCATCGCCCGCTACCTGGGCGTGATCAAGGACTTCAACCCCAACGGCGGCGCCCGCGTCTACCCCGGCTCGCCCTTCATCGTGCAGCACCTGCTGCGCGACCACGACAAGCTCAAGCTGTTCGAGCTGCACCCGACCGATTCGCGCACGCTCGGCGCCAACATCGCCCAGCTCGAGGCGGGCCGGCAGATCGCCGTGCTCAACGAAGACGGGTTCGGCAGCGCCACCAAGTTCCTGCCGCCGCCCTCGCGCCGCGCGCTGGTGCTGATGGACCCGAGCTACGAGATGAAGACCGACTACGGCCGCGTGCTCGACTTCGCGGCCGAGGCGCTCAAGCGCTTCGCCACGGGCACCTACGCCGTCTGGTATCCGATCATTCCGCGCCCCGAGGCGCACGACCTGCCGCGCCGCCTGAAGACGATGGCGACCAAGGCCGGCAAGTCGTGGCTGCACGCCACGCTCACGGTCAAGTCGAGCAAGATCACGAAGGACGCCGCCTCGGGCGAAACGCAGCGCCCGGGCCTGCCGGCCAGCGGCATGTTCCTGATCAACCCGCCCTACACGCTGAAGCCGCTGCTCGCCGAAGCACTACCGCAGCTGGTGGAACGCCTGGGGCAGGACCGCAACGCCGCCTTCTCGCTCGAATCGGGCGGCTGAGCCGGCAGTTTTTCCCTTACTTGCGACGGCGCGGCGGCACGATCACCTTGCGCCGCGCCGGAACCTGCACCCGCGCGCGCTGCTGTGGCTCGGCCGCCGCCACCGGCGCCTGGGCGTCACCCGCCTCCACCGGCAAGCCGCCGCAGCGCATGCCGTCGTGGTCCACCACGGTCAGCGCCACCTGCTTGATGCCCAGGCCGGTCAGCCCGATGCGATCGGCCGCCGCGCGGCTCAGGTCGATCACGCGGCCCAGCGCGTAGGGACCGCGGTCGTTGATGCGCACCAGCACCTCGCTGCCGTTGACCAGGCTGCGCACGCACACGCGCGTGTTGAAGGGCAGGGTCTTGTGGGCCGCCGTCATGGCGGTCATGTCGAAGCGCTCGCCGCTGGCGGTCTTGCGCTGGTGAAACTGGATGCCGTACCACGACGCCCCGCCGCGCTCGAAGATGTCGCGCGGCCCGTCGTCGCCGGGCACGCCGTCGTCCGGCGTCAGTTCGGCGGCACCCGACACCGCGAGGTCATAGCGCACCGACGGCACGCTGGAGCGCGGCGCGGCACCCGGCGGCACCGCGATGGCCCGCGGCAGCGGCCGCAGGCTGCCGCCCTCGGCGTCCGTGGCCGGCGGCATGGCGCAGCCGACCAGGGCGCAACTCGCCGCGACGGCGACAAAATGCAGCGCCCCGCGCAGCGACCATGTCGCGCCTGCCGCGCGCCCTCTCAATCCAGGCGCTCCAGCACAGCCAGCGTGGCCGCCGACTGGTTCATCGTGTAGAAGTGCAGCGCCGGGGCACCGCCGTCGCGCAGCCGCGCGCACAGCTCGGTCACCACGTCCAGGCCGAAGGCCTTGATCGACGCGATGTCGTCGCCGAAGGCCTGCAGCCGCAGGCGCACCCAGCGCGGAATCTCGGCGCCGCAGGCGTCGGAGAAGCGCATGAGCTGCGTCGAACTCGTGATCGGCATGATGCCTGGCACGATCGGGGTGTCTATGCCCAGCTTGCGCGCCTCGTCGACAAAGCGAAAGTAGGCCTCGGGCGTGAAGAAGTACTGCGTGATCGCCGAATCGGCGCCGGCCTTCACCTTGGCGGCAAAGGCCTGCAGGTCGGCTTCGGGCGAACGCGCCTGCGGATGGATCTCGGGGTAGCAGGCCACCTCGATGTGGAAGTCGCGGCCGGTCTCCTCACGGATGAAGGCCACGAGATCGCTCGCGTACTGGAACTCCCCGCCAATGCCGTAGCCGCTCGGCAGGTCGCCGCGCAGGGCCACCAGGCGCTTCACGCCCATGCCCTTGAGCTCGGCGAGCTGCTCGCGCACCGTGGCGCGGGTGGCGCCAATGCACGAAAAATGGCTTGCCGCATCGACACCCTCGGCCAATATCTCCTGCACCGCACCGAAGGTGCCCTGGTGCGTGGAGCCGCCCGCGCCGTAGGTGACCGAGCAGAACTGCGGCTTGCGCACATACAGCTGCTGGCGCGCGGCGCGCAGCTTGACCGCGCCTTCGGGCGTCTTGGTCGGGAAGAATTCGAAACTCAGCGGAAGGCGCACCTGCGTCTCCTTAGGAACCGTCGCTCGCCTTGGCAACACGGACGGCGTGAATGAAAAACTCGCGGTTGCCGTCGCCCCCGGCGATCGGGCTGTCGAACCAGCGCAGCACGCGCAGCTCGAGCGCCGCGCAGGCGTCGTGCAGCCGCTTCTCGACCACGGCGTACATCGACTCGTCGCGCACGATGCCGCCCTTGCCGACCTGGCCGGGCTGCAGCTCGAACTGCGGCTTGACCAGCATCAGCAGCTGGCCGTCGTCGGCCAGGAACTGGACCACCGCCGGCAGCACCAGCGTGAGCGAGATGAACGACAGGTCGCCCACGATGAGGTCGAAGCGCGGGGCCGAAGGTTCCCCATCTTCAGCTGCTTCAGCTGCTTCGCCTGCTTCAGCTGTTTCGGGCGCCTCGCCCTCCTGCTCGGCGTCCTCGGCTGCGTCTTCCCGCAGATCGTCAGCCGACAGCGCGCGCGCATTGACCCCCTCAATGGCCACCACGCGCTCGTCCTCGCGCAGTCGCGCATGCAGCTGCCCGTGGCCGACATCGACGCCCACCACCTTCGCGGCACCGCGCTGCAGCAGGCAGTCGGTGAAGCCGCCGGTGGACTGGCCCACGTCGAGGCACAGCTTGCCCGCGACATCGAGCCCGGTGACGCCCAGCGCGCCCTCGAGCTTGAGCCCGCCGCGCGACACGTACCGGGCCTCGGCCGCGTCTGCCAGCTCGAGCTCGGCCGACTCGGGCACGTCGTCCTTGTTCTTCACGACCGAGCGCCACGCGTCGCTCGTGCCCGCGTCGCGCCAGCGCAAGCCGCCGGCAATGAGCCGCACGGCTTGCGAACGGGAGGCGGCCATGCCGCGCTCCACCAACAGTTGATCGGCGCGCATGCGCTGATCAGTAGCGGTACGAGTCGGGCTTGTAAGGGCCGTTCTTGTCCACGCCGATGTAGGCGGCCTGCGTGTCGGTCAGCTCGGTGAGCATGGCGCCGACCTTCTTCAGGTGCAGGCGCGCGACCTTCTCGTCCAGGTGCTTGGGCAGCACGTAGACCTTGCCGGCCTGGTAGGCGTCGGGCTTGGTGAACAGCTCGATCTGGGCGATGGTCTGGTTGGCGAACGACGACGACATCACGAAGCTCGGGTGGCCCGTGCCGCAGCCCAGGTTCACCAGGCGGCCCTTGGCCAGCAGGATGATCTTCTTGCCGTCCGGGAAGGTGATGTGGTCGACCTGCGGCTTGATTTCTTCCCACTCGTACTTCTCGATCGACGCGACGTCGATCTCGTTGTCGAAGTGGCCGATGTTGCAGACGATGGCCTGGTCCTTCATCTTGGCCATGGTGTCGTGCGTGATGACGTCCTTGTTGCCGGTGGTGGTCACGAAGATGTCGGCCTTGTCGGCGGCGTACTCCATGGTCACGACCTTGTAGCCTTCCATGGCGGCCTGCAGGGCGTTGATGGGGTCGATTTCAGTGACCCACACCTGCGCCGACAGCGCGCGCAGGGCCTGGGCCGAGCCCTTGCCCACGTCGCCGTAGCCGGCCACGCAGGCCACCTTGCCGGCGATCATCACGTCGGTCGCGCGCTTGATGCCGTCCACCAGCGACTCGCGGCAGCCGTACAGGTTGTCGAACTTGCTCTTGGTGACCGAGTCGTTCACGTTGATGGCGCGGAACAGCAGCGTGCCCTTGGCCGACATTTCGTTCAGGCGGTGCACGCCGGTGGTCGTTTCCTCGGTCACGCCGATGATCTCCGCCGACTTGCGGGTGTACCAGGTGCTGTCCACGGCCAGCTTGGCCTTGATGGCGGCGTACAGGATGCGTTCTTCTTCGCTCGTCGGGTTGGCGAGCACGCCCAGGTCCTTCTCGGCGCGCTGGCCCAGGTGCATCAGCAGCGTGGCGTCGCCGCCGTCGTCCAGGATCATGTTCGGGCCTTCGCCCTTCGAACCCTTGGGGCCGAAGTCGAAGATGGCGTGGGTGTAGTCCCAGTAGTCCTTCAGCGACTCGCCCTTGATGGCGAACACCGGCGTGCCCTTTTCGGCGATGGCGGCGGCGGCGTGGTCCTGCGTGGAGAAGATGTTGCAGGAGGCCCAGCGCACTTCGGCGCCCAGGGCTTGCAGCGTCTCGATCAGCACGGCCGTCTGGATCGTCATGTGCAGCGAGCCCGTGATGCGCGCGCCCTTGAGCGCCTGGCCCTTCGAGAACTCTTCACGGATGGCCATCAGGCCGGGCATTTCGGTTTCCGCGATGCGGATTTCCTTGCGGCCCCAGGCAGCGAGGGACAGGTCGGCAATCGCCTGGTCGGCGGTCGAAACGGGGTGGGGCTTGAGAACAGCGCTCATGAGAACTCCAAAACTGGTTTGAAAGATGCCACTGCGTACGGGGGTCTTACGGAAAATTGACTCACCGCGAGAACAGCGGGTGAGCGTGGTTGCGATGTGGTCCGAGCCTCACGCCTGATGGCGCTGCAACGCTCCTCGGAACGGCGGATTGTAGACGCGGCGCCGGGGCGCGCCAATCGCTCGGGTATCCCACATCACGGAAAGCGCGTTCTCGCGCACAGGCGTACATTGGCCCGCACCCCGCCCTCTCACCCCCACCTTCCCCGCCCCTCGCACCCACCCCAAGAAAGCCCCGCCCCATGTCGCTCACGCTCTCCAGACTCCCCTCGGCCCTGCTGGCCTCCGCCGCGCTCGTCGCCGCTCTCGGCGCGCCGGTTCTCGCCTCGGCCCAGAACGCCGAGCAGGTCCGCATCCGCGGCACCATCGTGCGCGTCGATGCCAAGACGCTCGTGGTGCAGGACCGCGGCGGCGAGGTGGTCAGCCTCGCGCGGCCGGCCGACATGCCGGTGTCGGAGGTCTATCGCATCAAGCTGTCCGACATCAAGCGCGGCAGCTTCATCGGCACCGCCGCCATGCCGCAGGCCGACGGCACGCAGAAGGCCATCGAGGTGGTGGTGTTCCCCGAGGCCGCGCGCGGCACCGGCGAAGGCCACCGCCCCTGGGACCTGCTGCCCGACAGCACCATGACCAACGCCACCGTCGCCGACCTGGCGGCCGCCCCCAAGTCCGTGCATGGCGGCCAGCAGCTGCGCCTGACGTACAAGGGCGGCGAAAAGACCGTCATCGTGCCGCCCGACGCGCCGGTGGTCACCTTCCGCCCCGGCACCGAGGCCCTGCTGGTGCCCGGCGCCAAGGTCATGGTCAACGCGCAGGAAAAGAACGGCACGCCCACGGCGCTGCGCGTCACGGCCGGTCGCAACGGCTTCGCACCGCCGATGTGAGCGGGCGGGCGGGCCGCAAGCAGGGCCCGCCGACCAACGCCTCGAGGACCCGGACACCCAAGGGAAATCCCGCACGCATTTTTGCCGCGGCGGCAACGTGCGGCGTGCCTGCGCGGCGTATCGTGGCGAGGGACTTGTGGCGAGGGACTTCGGCCTGCGGGCCGGGCCCGCGCCATCCATCCGTTTTATCCGTCCTATCCGTCCAGTCCGTTCATCCGTCCAAACAGGAGATTTCGCACCATGGCCACTGCCAAGAAAGCCGCCGCCAAGAAGACCACCTCCAGCAGCGACAGCACCGCCGGTGCAAAGCAGGCGATGCCGAACGCCGCGGACATGCTCAATCCGCTGAAGGGCATGGCCGACCGGCTGCAGAACCTCAACCTGACGGGCGGTGCCGGCAAGCTGCTGGACAGCGGCCGCAAGGACCTGCAGGCGCTGATGGAAGCCAACGAAAAGTCCTACCAGGGCCTGCAGACCGTGGTGCAGCGGCAGACCGAGATGATCAAGCACGCCATCACCGAATGGCAGAGCGCCGCCAAGGGCATGCCCGGCAAGGACCCGAAGGAAAACCTCGCCAAGCTCGACGAGCTCGGCCGCCAGTCGTTCCAGCGCGCCATCGACGACATCAAGGAGCTGGCCAACCTCGCGGCCAAGTCGCAGGCCGACGCCTTCGACGTGGTGCGCCAGCGCATCCAGTCGAACGTGGACGAAGTGACCAAGCTGCTGCAGCGCAAGTAAGGCGCACCGCAGACACCCACCGAGGACACGCCATGGCCGCAGCCCCGCCCCGCGTCGAGCAGCGCACGCGCGTGCACGGCATCGAGCTTGCCTGGGACAGCTTCGGCGACCCCGATGCGTCGCCGCTGCTGCTGGTGATGGGCCTGGGCGCGCAGATGGTCGCGTGGGACGACGACTTCTGCGCCCTGCTCGCCGAAGCCGGCGGCCACCGCGTGATCCGCTTCGACAACCGCGACATCGGCCACTCGAGCTACCTGACCGAGCTCGGCGTGCCCGACATCCAGCTGCTGATGCAGCAGGCCATGGCGGGGCGCATGCTGCACGCGCCCTACACGCTGCGCGACATGGCCGGCGACTGCGTCGGCCTGCTCGACGCGCTGGGCATCGCGCGCGCGCACATCGTGGGCGCGTCGATGGGGGGCGCCATCGGGCAGGAGATGTGCATTCACCATGCGCACCGGATGCTGTCGTTCACCAGCATCATGTCGACCACCGGCGACCCGACCCTGCCGCCGCCCACGCCCGAGGCGATGGCGGTGCTGTTCTCGCCCTCCCCGACCACCTTCGAGGCGTACCTGCCGCACTACGCCAAGGTGTGGCGCGTGCTGCGCGGGCCTTCGGCCTTTCCGCTGGACGAGGCGCGCGACACCGAGCGCGCGCAGCTCGTGTTCCTGCGCGGGCTCAACCCGCCCGGCGTGGCGCGCCAGCTCGCGGCCATCCTGGCCTCGGGCAACCGCAAACCCGCGCTGCGCGGCGTGCAGGTGCCCACGCTGGTGATCCACGGCGAGGCCGACCCGCTGGTGCCGGTGGCCTGCGGGGTGGACGTGGCCGACGCGATCGCGGGGGCGAAGCTGCTGCGCATTCCGCGCATGGGGCATGCGCTGCCGGTGGCCATGTGGCCGCAGATCGTCGATGCCATCGCGGCGCACACCGCGCCTCACCTGGACAGCTGACCCGCCGGAACCGCAGGAACCGCCTGAGGCCACGGCGGACATGACGTCGACATGAACAGGCCGCTTTGCCTCGCCGCGGCAGGCGGAAATTCGCGCCCTCCTAAAATCGCGGCATTCCCCCCGCAGATTGCCCACCTTGTCTTTTCTCGCCGAAACCCGCCGCCGTCGCACCTTCGCGATCATTTCCCACCCTGACGCCGGCAAGACCACGCTGACCGAGAAGCTGCTGCTTTTCTCCGGCGCGATCCAGATCGCCGGCTCGGTGAAGGCGCGCAAGGCCTCGCGTCACGCCACCTCCGACTGGATGGAAATCGAAAAGCAGCGCGGCATCTCGGTGGCCTCGTCGGTCATGCAGATGCTGTACCGCGACCACGTCATCAACCTGCTCGACACGCCCGGCCACAAGGACTTCTCCGAGGACACCTACCGCGTGCTCACCGCCGTCGACTCGGCCCTGATGGTGATCGACGCGGCCAACGGCGTGGAAGCGCAGACGCGCCGGCTCATCGAGGTCTGCCGCCAGCGCGACACGCCCATCATCACCTTCGTGAACAAGATGGACCGCGAAGTGCGCGAGCCGCTGGACATCCTGGACGAAGTGGAGCGCGAGCTCGGCATGCCCTGCGTGCCCATGACCTGGCCCGTGGGCCAGGGCAAGAGCTTCCGCGGGATCATGAACCTGCGCACGCAGGCCATGACGGTGTTCGAGTCGGGCAGCGAGCGGCTGCCGCACGACTTCGAGACCATTCCGCTGAGCGAGCGCGAAACGCTCACCAAGCGCTTCGGCGCCGACTTCGACAGCGCCATGGACAGCATGGAACTGGCCACCGGCGCCTCGCCCACCTGGGACCGCGAGGCCTTCCTGGCGGGCAAGCAGACGCCGGTGTTCTTCGGCTCGGGCGTGAACAACTTCGGCGTGATGGAAGTGCTCGACGCGCTGGTCGACCTGGCGCCCTCGCCGCAGTCGCGCACCAGCACCACGGTGGTCAACCGCCAGCCGGTGGTGAAGGAGATCCAGCCCGAGGACAAGGACTTCGCGGGCGTGGTCTTCAAGGTGCAGGCCAACATGGACGCCAACCACCGCGACCGCATCGCCTTCGTGCGCATGGCCTCGGGCAAGTACACGCCGGGCATGAAGCTGAAGGTGCAGCGCACCTCGAAGGAGCTGCACCCCACCAGCGTGGTGACCTTCATGAGCCAGCGCCGCGAGGCGGTGGAAGAGGCCTACGCGGGCGACATCGTGGGCTTCACCACGCACGGTGGCGTGCAGCTCGGCGACACCATCACCGACGGCGCGAGCCTGCAGTTCACCGGCCTGCCCTTCTTCGCGCCGGAGCTGTTCATGACGGTGATCCTGAAGAACCCGCTGCGCACCAAGCAGCTGCAGCAGGGCCTGGCCCAGCTGGGCGAGGAAGGTGCCATCCAGGTGTTCCGCCCCGAGGTCGGCGGGCCGATGCTGCTGGGCGCGGTCGGCCAGCTGCAGTTCGAAGTGGTGCAGCACCGCCTGAAGGCCGAGTACGACGCCGACGTGCGGCTCGAAGGCTGCCAGTACACCGGCGCGCGCTGGATCACGGCCGACACCCCGGCCGAGCTGCGCGAGTTCGTCAACGCCTACCCGGTGCGCATGGCCAAGGACGCGGCCGACACGCTGGCCTTCCTGTGCACCTCGCCGTACGACGTGCGGCTGGCGCAGGAGCGGTTCCCGAAGATCCACTTCCACCCGCTGCGCGAGCACGCGGGGCTGGCGCTGCAGAACGCAGGCTGACGCAGGCCGGCGGGGCTCAGCTCCCCGTCGATGCGTAGTGGCGCAGCCCGAAGCGCCACGCCCCGAACGCCGCCGCGAGAAACACGAAGCCCGCGAGCGGCGACACCCAGCCCACCCATGCGGGCGCCCCCAGCGGGTCGGCCTTTTCCAGGATCGCCAGCACCGGGTAATAGGCCACGCAGGCCAGCGGCACCACGAAGGTCAGCACGCGGCGAAACCACCGCGCATAGAGCGCCAGCGGGTACTGCGCCGCCTGCACGCCGCCGTAGGTCAGCACGTTCGCGACCTCCAGGCTTTCGACGGTCCAGAACGACAGCGTGCCCTGCAGCACCAGAATGCCCAGGAACAGCGCTACGCCGCCCGCCAGCGCGAACAGCGCGACGGTCACGGCGCCCGGCGTCCACGCCACGCCCGCCTGCACCGTGCCGAACGCCATCACCGCCACGCCCTGCAGCAGCCGTCCCGCGCGGCTGATGCGGAAGTCGTTGCCCATCAACTGCAGCGCGAGCGGGCGCGGGCGCAGCAGCAGGCGGTCGAAGGCGCCGGTGCGCAAAAACTCGGTGCCCAGCACGTCGAAGCCGCGGCCCATGGCGTCGGCCAGCGCGAACATGCAGTTCACCAGGCCATAGAACAGCGCGACCTCGCCGATGCGCCAGCCCTGCACCTCGCCGAAGCGATGGAACAGCGCCCACACGGCGACCACCTCGATGCCGGTGCCCAGGAACTGGCCGACCGTCAGCATCAGCGCCGAAGCGGGGTAGCGGGCCTGGGCGCCAAGGGAGGCCCTGACCAGCCGGAAGAAGAGAGGGAGGGTGCCCATGTCAGCCCCCCTGGATCTGAAGACTGCGCATCGTGCGACCCATCGCGAAACGCCCCGCCGCGACCAGCACCACGGTCCAGAAGCACTGCAGGCCCAGCCCGCCCACCGCGTGCCAGCCGCTCAGCTGGCCGAAATACAGCCGCGCCGGAATGTCCATCAGCCCGGCCAGCGGCTGCAGCAGCAACGCGGTCTGCCAGCCGTCCGGCAGCAGGGCGAGCGGCAGCAGGTTGCCCGAGAACACGATGACCACCGGCGTCGCCACCGCGCTGATGCCGCGCTCGTTCAGCGCCGCCGTGGCCGCCACATTGAGCAGCATCACCATCGAGGCCGACAACAGCAGCGCGAGCAGCGTCGACAGCACGAAGGCGAGCCCCGCGGCGGCATTCGCCGGGAGCTGCCACGCCCATTCGTTCAAGCCCGCCAGCGGCAACGCGACCGCGGCGAAAGCCGCCATCAGCGCCACGCGGGGCAGCACGCGCGCGGCGATCCAGCCGGCGCTGCGTGCGAACCACAGCGCGTAGGCGTCCACCGGGCGCAGCCGGTCGTACGCCACGGAGCCGGTGCGCACGGCCTGCGCCACTTCCGGGTCGCCCAGCCAGGGCAACAGCACGAGCAGCCCCTGGGCGAGCCAGGTGTAGGTGATGGCCTGCGGGAGCGACATCGACGCGCTCGCGCCCGCGATGGCCGTGCCGCCGTAGAAGGCCGCGAACACCATCACCTTGATGCCGCCCCACCAGCACTGCGTGGCAAAGCCCGCGAGCGCGGCGGTGCGGTACTGCAGCATCTGCAGGAAGCGCGACGCGAAGGCCGCGACGTAAGGGCGGGCGAGGTCGTGCGGCGTCACGCTTCGCCGGCTCCGTGCATGGCATAGAAGCGCGCGATGACGGCCTCGATCGCCAGGCCTTCCAGGCGGATGTCTTCCACCGCGTGCGCGCCCGCGATGCGCGCGATGAGCGCGGGCGCGGCGGTCACGGCCGGGTCGAAGTCGAGCACCAGCGTCTGGCCGTCGCGCGAGTGCACGCGGGCGCCGTCCACCTGCAGGGGCAGTTGCGCGTGCGGTGCAAAGTCGACCACCAGCCTGCGCTCGGCCATCACCTGCGCGCGCAGCGCCTCGACCGGGCTGTCGGCCAGCACGCGGCCGTGGCCGATGATGATCACGCGCCGCGCCAGCGCCTCGATGTCGTGCATGTCGTGCGTGGTCAGCAGCACGGTGGTGCCGCGCTCGCGGTTGGCGCGGCGCACGAAGTCGCGCACGGCCAGTTTCGAGGGCGCATCCAGGCCGATGGTCGGCTCGTCGAGGAACACGATGTCGGGCTCGTGCAGCAGCGCCGCCGCGATCTCCGCGCGCATGCGCTGGCCCAGCGACAGCTGGCGCACCGGCTGGTCGAGCACGCGCTCCAGGTGCAGCAGCGCGACCAGCTCGTCGCGCGTGCGGCCGTAGCGCACCGGGTCCACCCGGTAGATGTCGCGCAGCAGGTCGAAGCCGTCGCCCACCGGCAGGTCCCACCACAGCTGCGTGCGCTGGCCGAAGACCACGCCGATGCGCGCCACGTGGCGCTCGCGGTCGGCGAAGGGGTCGCGCCCGTCGACTTCCACGCGCCCGCCGTCGGGCCGCAGGATGCCCGCGAGGATCTTGATGGTGGTCGACTTGCCCGCGCCGTTCGGCCCGATGAAGCCCAGCAGCTCGCCGCGCTCCAGCGAAAACGACACGCCCGACAGCGCCTCCACCGTGCGATGGCGGCGCTGCACGAGCCCGCGCAGCGCGCCCATCACGCCGGGGTCGCGCTCGGAGATGCGGTAGGTCTTGAGGAGTTGGTCGACGAGGATGTGTGGCATGGAATCAGTCAGGCGCCGCACCGGCCCCCTGTGGCGCGGGGTGGGTGACGGGGGGCGGGATGCTACACGAATGCGCCGGTACGATTCGCGGCTCCCCACGGATTCCTTGCCATGCCAGCTTCGCCCTTGTCTTCTTCGCTGCCCTCCTCCCCCCACCACCTGCTGCCGCTGGCCCGATGGGAGGCCGCCGCGCGCGGCGCGCTCGTCGGCGTGTTCACCGACATCGACGACACGCTGACGCACGAAGGCGCGATCACGCCCGACGCGTTGCAGGCGCTGGCCGACCTCAAGGCCGCGGGGCTGTCGGTGGTGGCGATCACCGGGCGGCCGGTGGGCTGGAGCCTGCCCTTCGTCAACAGCTGGCCGGTCGATGCCATCGTGGCGGAGAACGGCGCTGTGGCGCTGCTGCCCACGGCCGACGGCCAGGTCGAGAAGCGCTACCAGCAGGACGCCGCCACGCGCGCCACCAACTTCGCGCGCATGCAGGCCGTGCTGGCGCGCATCGAGCGCGAGATTCCGGGCGCCGCGCGCGCCACCGACTCGCCGGGGCGCGAGACCGACATCGCCATCGACCACAGCGAGTTCGTGCAGCTGAGCGACGCCACCGTCGCGCAGGTGGTGGCGCTGATGCGCGGCGAAGGCATGCACGCCACGGTGAGCAGCATCCACATCAACGGCTGGTACGGCGACAACGACAAGCTCGAGGGCGCGCGCTGGATCGTGCGCGAGCTGTGGGGCCGCGCGCTGGACGACGAGATGGACCGCTGGGCCTACGTGGGCGACTCCACCAACGACCAGCTGATGTTCCGCAGCTTCGCGCACAGCATTGGCGTGGCGAACGTGGCGCGCTTCGTGCCGCAGCTGGAGCACCTGCCGCGCTATGTGACGCAGGGCGAGCGCGGCACCGGGTTCGCTGAAGCGGCGCGCGCGGTGCTGGCTGTTCGCGAACGGACCTGAACCGGCGTCGAACGGACGTTGAATTGCCGCTGAATGCGTGATGCACCGAGGCAAAGAAACAACACGCAGGCAAAAAAAAGCCCGCACGAGGCGGGCTGAAAAGGACCGGTGAAGGACCTTGGAGAAACAGTGAAGACCGGGCCGCGCCTTAGAAGGCGTGGCGAATGCCGAACTCGTAGCCCATCGACGACTTGGCCTGCAGCGCCGTGCCGTTGAACGTGGTGCTGAACGACGGGCCGGCGCCGATCGTGAGGCCCGCGCCGTTCTTGTTGCTCACGCGCGCCACCGTGGCGTAGAGCGCCGTGCGCTTCGACAGGTTGTGCACGTAGCCCACCGCCAGCTTGTTCGCCTTGGGGTCGGCGGGGTTGACGCCGAACAGCGTCGGCACGCGGTTGAAGTCGTACTTGACCTGCGAGTACGAAGCGCGGATCTGGCCCGGGCCGATCGGCACCATCACGCCGATCAGGTAGCCGGTGAGGTCCACGTCGGGCACCACGGTGAAGGGGTTGAGCGGGTCGCGCTGGTCCTTCGAACGCGAGTACTCGCCGAACAGCTTGGCCACGCCGAAGTCGTAGGTCGCGCCGAGGTTGAAGGTCTTGACCTTGCCCGGACGCGCCACGGCGGCGGCACCGGTGCCGGTCGTGAAGCTGGTGTCGTTCTGCGCGTAGCTGGCGGCCACGTCGAGCGGGCCGGCCGCGTAGCCGATGCGCCCGCCGATGTGGCGGCCGGTGTCGGTGGAGGCGGCCGTGGCGAAGCTGGCCGAGGTGCGGGTGTTCTCGTGCAGCGCGTAGCCCACGTTGCCGTAGAAGCCGCCCAGGTTGCGCGGCAGGTAGTACTGCACCATGTTGCCGGCGCGCTTGTAGGTGCTGTTGCTGCCGTAGCCGGTGCCCGAGACGCTGGTCTCGTTGGCGTCGATGATCAGCGAGCCGCCGATGCCGGTGTCGGCGAAGGGGTCGAACTGCTCTTCGTTCAGCACCGTGGTCGTCTTGTCGCGGCCCAGGCGAATCTCGCCGAAACTGCCGGCCAGGCTCACGGTGGAGCGGCGGCTGAAGCTGGAGATGCCGGTGGCGCCGTCGTCGTTGGTGATCGGGGCTTCGAGCCAGAAGCTGGCCGACAGGCCGCCGCCCAGGTCTTCCACGCCGCGGAAACCGAGGCGGCTGGAGCTCAGGCCCGAGTTGGCCAGTTCGGTGCGGCTGGCTTTCACGCTGTAGCCGGGGCCGAACACGTTCGTCGACACGCTCTTGTTCGATACGTTGCGCACGGCAGCATCGACCACGCCGAACAGGGTCACGGTCGATTGCGCCGACGCGGCACCGCAGGCCGCCAGGGCAGCCAGAACAAGCAGGGATTTTTTCATTCGTCACTCCAAGAAAGGGGAATTGCCGCGCCGGCCTGCGGCGCGACTGTCAAAGCCCGGGCCTTGCTGCCTCGGGATGCCCCAAGTCTTGTTTCGAGTGAAGACGTACGAATTACATAGGGTTAACACCTAATTTCGCGAAGGGACTTAGGTTTGACTGCCTGCGCGTTTCTGTGGCAGGCGCTTAACCACACAAGGCTGACTACTCGCTGACCGACGACGCGCGCCCCTTGCCGGCCAGCGCCGCGGCCTGCCGCCAGGTGCCGAAGGCCGCGATCAGCAACAGCACCGCGGCATAGCCTTGGGCGGTGTTCAGCAAGCCCAGCGGCGCGACCAGGAAGCCCGCGAGCATCGCGGGCAGGCTGAACGCCAGGTAGCTCACCACGAAGATCGCCGCAAACAGCTCGCCGCGCTCGTGCGACTGCGCCAGCGGCGCCAGCGCTTGCACCAGCGCAGAGAACGCACCGCCGAAGCCGATGCCCGCCACCGCCGTGCCCACGAAGAACAGCGCCAGCGAGCGCGTGGCCAGCGACGCCAGCAGCAGCGCCAGCCCGATCACCATGCTCGCCATGCCGAACACGGCCGGGCGCGGCGCCGCGAAGCGGCCGAGCAGCGTCGGCGCGATGGCGCCCATGCCCGAGAGCACCGCCACCGTCAGCCCGTTGACCACGCCGTTGTCGACGCCGAACACATGCAGCATCAGCGAGGGCGCCAGCGACAGGAACAGCCCGCCCAGCGCCCACACCGCGATGAACACCGGCAGGCCGCGCACGAACTCGACCCGCGCCTTCACGGGAATGGACACGCGCGGCACCAACGAGGCCAGCGCGCCCGCGCGCGGCGTGACCGTTTCGGGCATCCACAGCACCACCACCGCACCCGCCGCGAACACCAGGGCCAGGCCGCCGAACACCCACAGCACCGGCTGCACGGAGAACTTCACGGCGATGCCTGTCAGCAGCGCCCCCACCGCCAGGCCGGCCAGCGGCGACACGCTGGTGATGAGCGCGCCCAGCCGCTTGCGCGAGGCCGGCGCCGCCTCGACCACCGCCGCGCTCAGCGCCCCGCTCGCGATGCCCGTGGCCACGCCCTGCACCACCCGCGCGACGATCAGCCCGCCGATGTCGTTCGCCAAGAGGAAAAGGCCCATAGCCACCGCCTGCAGCACCAGCGCCGCCAGCACCACCGGGCGGCGCCCGATGTGGTCCGACAGCGAGCCGGCGACCAGGAGCGACAGCAGCAACGCAATCGCGTAGATCGCGAAGGCCACTGTCAGCATCGACGACGAGAAATGCCAGGCGTGCTGGAACACCACGAACAGCGGCGACGGCGCGCTGGCCGCGAAGAAAAAGGCGAACAGCACCGTCGCGAGCAACACGAAGGCCACGTTCGCAGGCACGCGCCTTGGCTTGGCGCGAGCAGCCAGGGCGGCGGTGCTGGCGGCGAGGTCGGGGCAGGTGGAGGGCATGTCGGATCCTTAATGCAACTTTTTTTGCTTTTGCGATTCTAGACTTGAGAAGAAGCTAAAGCAAATATCTTTGCGTTAAAGTCCGAAACATGAACGACGTCGTCATTTCTCCGGGTTCCACAGTCACTTCCAACGCCCCCCTTCCGGGCGCCCCCAGCAAGCGCCCCGGCGGCCGCAGCGCGCAGGTGCAGGCGCTGGTGCGCACCGCGCTGGAAGAACTCGTGGCCGAGCAGGGGCGCGAGCGGGTCACCGTGCCGGCCGTGGCCGAGCGCGCAGGCGTGAGCGCCTCCAGCATCTACCGGCGCTGGGGCGACCTGCAGGGCCTGCTGGCGGAAACCGCCACGCACCGACTCGACCCGAACCGGCCGCTGCCGAACACCGGCGCGCTCCGCGTGGACCTGGAAGCCTGGGCGCGCGAACTCATCGAACACCTGGCCAAGCCATGCAACACCTCGCTGCTGAAGGCCGCGGCCGCGCTGGCCACCGGCGATGCGGACACCGATTGCCTGCGCAACCGCCGCAAGGAAGCACTGGCGATGGTGGAACAGGCGCGCGCCCGCGGGGAGCGGGCACCGGAAGCGCAGCAGGTGATCGACCACCTGATCGCGCCCATCGTGTTCCGGCTGGTGTTCGGGGGGGAGCCGGTGAAGGGGGAGTTGGCGGGGCGGTTGGTGGAGGAGTTGTTTGCGATTGCTGCGTTGGGCCGCTGACCTGTGCAGTTTTCAAGCCTTTCTAGACATATCAAAGAGGACGTGTATAGAAATTCGAGTTTTCTATGCATGTCAGCCCTACCATGTATAGAAATCTTTAATTTGCTATGCACACCCTTCCTCCGCTTGATCGGCTCGACCCCGCCCGCTTCGACACGCCGGCAATTCTGAAGAAGCTTGCAAGCGCGAGCCGCCAGCTGGCGGAACTCAAGGGGATTGCGGCAGCCATACCGAATCAAGAGATCCTGATCAACACCCTGGGCCTCCAGGAAGCCAAGGACAGTTCCGAAATCGAGAACATCGTCACAACGCATGACGAGTTGTTCAAGGACGATGTGCTGCCAGAGGCTTTTGCCAACGCAGCAGCCAAGGAGGTTCTGCGATATCGGCAAGCGTTGCGCGTGGGCTTCGATCAAGTGCGTGACAGCGGCTTGATCACGTCCAACCACATCGTTCGGATTCAGTCCGAACTGGAGAGAAACAACGCCGGCTTCCGGAAATTGCCCGGGACTGCGCTCAGGGATGGCGCAGGTCGCACCGTTTACACACCCCCGCAAGATCCCGGTGAGATCGTGGCGCTGATGCGTGCGTTGGAACGCTTCACCAATGAGGCCGATCTGTTTGCCGTCGACCCGCTGATCAAGATGGCGCTTATCCATCATCAATTCGAGAGCATCCATCCGTTCTACGACGGCAACGGCCGCACCGGCCGGATCATCAATGTGCTCTACCTGGTGAAAGAGCGGCTGCTCGACATTCCGGTGCTCTACCTGAGCAGTCACATCGTGCGGACGAAGGCCGACTACTACCGGCTGCTGCAATCGGTGCGCGACAACGACACGTGGGAGGAATGGGTGCTGTACCTGCTCGAAGCCGTGGAGACGACCGCGGGCCAGACCATCGAAACGATCAACGCCATCAAGTCGGCGTTGTTCGACTACAAGCACCGCATTCGCGAAGGCTACAGGTTCTATAGCCAGGACCTGATAAACAACCTCTTCATGCACCCGTACACGAAGATTGAATTCGTGCAGCGAGACCTGCAGGTCTCGCGCATCACAGCAACCAAATACCTCGATGCGCTGGTCGAAGGCGGCTTCGTGCAGAAGCAGAAGATCGGGCGCGGCAACTACTACATCAACGTTGCGCTCGCGCCCATCCTGCAAGGGACGAAGTAAACCGCCTCACTTCTCCTTCGCCAACCCCAGCTTCTCGATCACCACCTTCTCCTTCACCACCGTGTCCTGCGCGAACTTGGTGTACGTCGCCGAGCTCATGTAGTTCGGCAGCATGTCGTAGCGCCCCAGCGAGGCCACGTAGCTCGGCTCTTCCATCGCCTGCTTGAACGCGTCGTGCAGCTTCTTCACCACCTCGGGCGGCGTGCCCTTGGGGGCGCCGATGCCGAAGGGCGAGTTCTGCACCACGTCGTAGCCCAGTTCCTTCAGCGTCGGCGCGTCAGGGAACTTGGCCAGGCGCTTCTCGCCCCAGGTGTTCAGCACGCGCAGCTTGCCGGCCTCGACCTGCGGCGCGAAGCCGGTGCTGTCGGCGGCCGCCATCAGCTGGCCGCTGACCACCGCGAGCATCAGGTCGGCGCTGCCCTTGTAGGGCACGTGCTGCAGCTCGATGCCGGCCTTCTGCGCGACGATCTCGGTCGTCAGGTGCGGGCTGGTGAGGTTGCCGGTGGAACCGTAGGTCAGCTTGCCGGGGTTGGCCTTGGCGTAGGCGACGAAGTCGGCCCAGGTCTTGAAGGGGCTGTTGGCCGGCACCACGATGCCGAAGGCATAGCCGGTGACGTTCAGCACGTACGTGATGTCCTTCAGCGGGTCCCAGTTGATCTTGGTGGTGTAGCCCAGGCGGAACACGCCCAGCGGGATCTGCGCGACGGTGTAGCCGTCGGGCTGCGAGGTCTGCAGCGCCTGCGCGGGCAGCGTGCCGCCGGCGCCGGGCTTGTTGTCGATGATCACGGGCTGGCCGAGGATCTTGCTCGCGTTGTCCGCGAGCTGGCGCATGGTGATGTCGGTCGGGCCGCCGGCCGGGAAGGCGATGACCAGCTTGATGGGCTTGGCGGGAAAAGCTTGAGCGAAAGCCGCCAGCGGGGAAACGAGACCGCACGCGGCAAGCGTGGCGGCACAGAGGAAAGAAGAGCGGCGCAGCATGGCTGACTGGATCCTGACTAAAAGAAGCGCCGATTGGGCCTTGCCGGGTCGGCAAAGGCAATCGGGGCGGCCCTGATTGCCCGGCTGAAACAAGGCCATTCCGGCGATCCGAGTCGCCTGCGCGTCACTCGCCCGCCTGCCCCGGCCATCAGTCGGCAAGCTACCCAGCTACGCCTGCGCAAACCCTTCCAGCACGTTGACCGCGTTGACCCCCACCTCGGCCACCGCATAGCCGCCCTCGAACACGAACACGGTCGGCAAGCCGGCGCGCGCCAGGTCTTCGCCCATGCGCAGGTAGTCGTCGCTCTTCAACTTGAAGCCGGAAATTGGGTCGCCCTCGAAGGTGTCGACGCCGAGCGACACCACCAGCGCGCCAGCCTTCACCTCGGCGATGCGCGCCAGCGCGGTCTTCAGCGCCGCGCGCCAGGCGGCGAAGCCGGTGCCGCGCGGCAGCGGCAGGTTGTGGTTGAAGCCTTCGCCCCGGCCCTCGCCGCGCTCGTCGGCGTGGCCCAGGTAGTACGGGTAGTCGGTCAGCGGGTCGCCGTGCAGGCTGGCGAAGTGAACGTCGTCGCGCCCGTAGAAGATGGCCTGCGTGCCATTGCCGTGGTGGTAGTCCACATCGAGCACGGCCACGCGCTCCACGCCCGCGTCGCGCAGCGCCTGCGCCGCGACAGCCGCGTTGTTGACGAAGCAGTAGCCGCCGAAGAAGTCGGCCCCGGCGTGATGCCCCGGCGGGCGCGTCAGCGCGAAGGCCGCGCGCTCGCCGCCAGCCACGCGCTGCGCCGCCGTCCATGCGCAGGCCGCGCCGTGCCGCGCCGCCGCCCAGCTGCCGGCCATCAGCGGCGTGCCCGCGTCGAAAGAGAACAACCCCATGCGCGCCGGAAAGCTCTTCGGCAACACGTCGGTGCGCATGCCGCGCGTGGGCCAGTACGAAGGCAGCGCGTCGCGCGTCGCGTTGGCCGGGTCCAGCGCCACCCACTCGTCCCAGGCATGCGCGATGAAGTCCAGGTAGCGCGGCGCATGCACCCTGGCCAGCAGCGCATCGTCGAAGGCATCGGGCAATTGCAGCGGGCCGAGCGCTCGGCGCTCCAGCTCGTGCTTCACGTGGTCGACGCGCGCCGGCACCTCGAAGCACGGCACGAGTTCGCCGCGGAACATCTCGACTTTGCCCTGGTGAAGAACGTGCTGGTCGTTGTAGATGGTGAGCATGAGGCAACGCGGCGGCGGCGGCAGGCGGTGATGAAGCCGCCGATCATGCCGCACGCCGCAGCACCGCCCGGCGCCTGCCGGAGGCCGTGAGGCCGAACAGGTCCTTGGGGTCGTCGAGCTCCGGCACCAGCGCAATCTGCTGGCCGATGCCGCGCTCGGTCGCCACGCGCTGGATGTAGCGCAGCGCCGTGTAGTCCTCCAGCGCGAAGCCGACCGAATCGAACAGCGTGACCTGCTGCGCGCTCTCGCGCCCCGGCACTTCACCGAGCAGCACGCGCCACAGCTCGTGCACCGGAAAGTCGGCCGCCGCCTGCTGGATCTCGCCCTCCACGCGGGTCTGCGGCTCGTACTCGACGAACACGCGCGCCAGCGGCAGCACGCCGGGGTGCAGCTCGGTCTTGCCGGGGGAGTCGCCGCCCACGGCGTTGATGTGCATGCCGGGCTCGATCATTCCGGGCGTGAGCACGGCGGCGTGGCCCTGGTAGGCGGTGATGGTGGTGACGATGTCCGCGCCGCGCACGGCCTCGGCCACGGAGCGCGCGCGCACGATGTCCAGCGGCGTGCAGGCCGAGAGGTGGCGCACCAGCTTGTCGGTGGCGTGCGGGTCGGTGTCGAACACGCGCACTTCCTCGATGCCCAGCAGCGCGTGAAAGGCCAGCGCCTGGAACTCGCTTTGCGAGCCGTTGCCGATCAACGCGAGGCTGCGCGAATCGGGCCGCGCCAATGCCTTGGCGGCCATGGCCGAGGTGGCGGCGGTGCGCAAGGCGGTGGTGAGCGTGAGCTCCGACAGCAGCACGGGGTAGCCCGTGTCCACCTCGGCCAGCACGCCGAAGGCCATCACGGTGGGAAGCCCGACCTGCGTGTTGTGCGGATGGCCGTTGACGTACTTGAAGGCATAGGCGCCGTCGTCGGCCACGGGCATCAGCTCGATCACGCCCAGGTGCGAGTGGCTGGCCACGCGCGCCTTCTTGTCGAACTCGCGCCATCGCAGGAAGTCGTCGCGCAGCGCGTCGGCCAGCGCCTCGAGAAATTGGGGAACGCCGGTCTCGTCGACCAGGCGAACCAGGCTGTGGACATCGATGAAGCGGGTCATGACATGGCTCCTTGCGTAGCCCCGCCGCGGCGCTTCATCCCCTCACATGTCACTCCACCATGGCTGAGTCAGGATGCGCCTGCGCCAAGGGTTCGAGCCATTGTGCGCCCGCTTGCAGCGCATGGCGAGTCCCTTCGCAGAACATCGCAGAACACCGCGGAACCGGCTTTGCCGGGCCGCTGGTGTCGCCCCCCGGCAGGGGGTTGGCGAAGCGACACGCAGTGCGCGAAGCCTGTGGGCGAGCTCTATCTCGCCAGCACAGGCGCCAGCGCCACGCCCGTGTGCGTGCCCAGCCGAACCACCTCTTCCGGCGGTGCCGCCGCCACGATGCGCCCGCCGGCGTTCCCGCCTTCGGGCCCGAGGTCGAGCACCCAGTCGGCTTCGGCGATCACATCGAGGTCGTGCTCGATCACCACCACGCTGTGGCCGCCGTTCACCAGCCGGTGCAGCACGTGGATCAGCTTCTCGACGTCGGCCATGTGCAGGCCCACGGTCGGCTCGTCGAGCACGTACAGCGTGTGCGGCGCCTTCTGGCCGCGGCGGGTGATGTCGTCGCGCACCTTGCTGAGCTCGGTCACCAGCTTGATGCGCTGCGCCTCGCCGCCCGACAGCGTGGGCGACGGCTGCCCCAGCGTGAGGTAGCCGAGCCCCACGTCCTTCAGCAGCTGCAGCGGGTGCGCGATGTTGGGCATGCTCGCGAAGAACTCGACAGCCTCGTCGACCTCCATCTTCAGCACGTCGCCGATGCTCTTGCCGCGCCAGCTCACGGCCAGCGTCTCGGGGTTGAAGCGCGCGCCGTGGCACACCTCGCAAGGCACCTTCACGTCGGGCAGGAAGCTCATCTCGATGGTGCGCACGCCCGCGCCTTCGCAGCCCGGGCAGCGGCCTTCGCCGGTGTTGAAGCTGAAGCGCGCCGGGCCGTAGCCCCGCGCCTTGGCCTCCAGCGTGTCGGCGAACAGCTTGCGGATGGTGTCCCAGAACCCGATGTAGGTGGCCGGGCAGCTGCGCGGCGTCTTGCCGATCGGGGTCTGGTCGACCTCGAGCACGCGGTCGATCACCTCGTAGCCATCGACACTGCCGCAGCCGGCCCAGGCTGGGCGCTTGCCGGCGGCATCGGCGTCGCGGCCCGCCTTGGTCATGCGCTGGATGACGACGGCCTGCACGTTGGCCAGCAGCACGTCGCGCGCGAGCGTCGACTTGCCCGAGCCGCTCACGCCGGTGACCACCACCAGGCGGTGCAGCGGCAGCGTGGCGGTCACGTCCTGCAGGTTGTGCAGGTTGGCGCCGTGCACGGTCAGCCATTCGCCGTTGTCCTCGGCCTTGGGGTCGGGCGAGGGCACCAGCCGGCGCGCCTGCAGCGGATGCCTGATGGCATCGCGCAGGTAGCGCCCGGTCTGCGAATCGCCGGCATTCTGGATGTCGGCCACCGAGCCTTCGGCCACCAGCCGGCCGCCGCGCTTGCCCGCGCTCGGGCCGATGTCGATGATGTGGTCGGCGCGGCGGATCGTGTCTTCGTCGTGCTCCACCACCACCAGCGTGTTGCCCTTTTCACCGAGCTTGTGCAGCGCGTTCAACAGGATCTGGTTGTCGCGCGCATGCAGGCCGATGGTCGGCTCGTCGAGCACGTAGCACACGCCCTGCAGGTTGCTGCCGAGCTGTGCCGCCAGGCGAATGCGCTGCGCCTCGCCGCCGCTGAGCGTGGGCGCGCCGCGGTCGAGCGTGAGGTAGCCCAGGCCCACTTCTTCGAGGAACTCGAGCCGGCTCTTGATTTCCGGCACCAGGTCGCGCGCGATCTCCGCCTCGCGGCCCGACAGCGACAGCCCTTCGAACCACTGGCGCACCTCGGTCACGCTCATGCGCGCGAGCTCGGTGATGCCGATGCCGCTCAGCCCGTCGGCCGGCGATGCGCCGAAGCTCACGGCGCGGGCCGTGGCGTTCAGGCGCGTGCCCTGGCAGGTCGGGCAGGCGGTGTCGGCCAGGTCCTCGATCTCGGGTTCGGCGAAGGTCTGTTCGCGGCCCTTGTTGTCGTCGTCGCGCACGGAGTCGTCGAACACCTTGCGCTGGTCCTTGCTGAGCTTCACGCCCGTGCCCACGCAGTCGGGGCACCAGCCGTGCTTGCTGTTGTAGCTGAACAGGCGCGGGTCGAGCTCGGCGTAGCTGGTGCTGCACACCGGGCAGGCGCGCAGCGTGGAAAACACGTTGACGCGGCCGATGCCCACGGCGGACACGCCGGCCATCATGGCCGCGCGCAGGCCGTCGAGGTCGCTCAGCACATGCACCACGCCCTTGCCGTGCTCCAGCGCCTTGGTCAGCGCCGCGCGCAGCTCGGTTTCCTTCGAGGGCAATACGTCGAGGCTGGCCACGGGCAGCTCGATGCTGTGCTCCTTGAAGCGGTCGATGCGCGGAAAACCGGTGGTCGGCAGGAAGTCGCCGTCCACGCGCAGGTGGGTGAAGCCGCGCGGGCGCGCCCAGTCGGCCAGCTCGGTGTACACGCCCTTGCGGTTGCTGACCAGCGGCGCGAGCAGGCCGATGTGCTGGCCCTTGAAGTTGCGCATCAGCTGCGCGGCGATGCTGTCGGGCGTCTGCGGCTGCACGGCGGCGCCGTCGTGAATGCAGTGCTGGATGCCCAGCTTCACGTACAGCAGCCGCAGGAAGTGCCACACCTCGGTGGTGGTGCCCACGGTGCTCTTGCGGCCGCCGCGCGACAGCCGCTGCTCGATGGCCACGGTCGGCGGAATGCCGTACACCGCATCGACCTCGGGCCGGCCCGCCGGCTGCACGATGCTGCGCGCGTACGCGTTGAGCGATTCGAGGTAGCGCCGCTGCCCTTCGTTGAACAGGATGTCGAAGGCCAGCGTCGACTTCCCCGAGCCGCTCACGCCCGTCACCACGCTGAACTTGCCGCGCGGAATGTCCACGCTGAGGTTCTTCAGGTTGTGCTCGCGCGCGTTGACGATCTCGATGGCGTTGGCGCCCGGCGCCGTCTTGGCGTTGGCGATGTAGCGGCGCGCGGCGCGCTCGGCCACCTTGTAGGCGTCGGGGCCGATGGCCAGCTCGTAGTCGGCCAGCGCGGCGCCGGTGAGTGAGGCGCGGTTCTCGCGCATCTGCTCGGGCGTGCCCTCGGCCACCACCTGCCCGCCGCCCTCGCCGCCTTCGGGGCCGAGGTCGATCAGCCAGTCGCTGGCGCGAATGACGTCGAGGTTGTGCTCGATGACGATCAGCGAATGCCCCGCGTCCAGCAGCTTGCGCAGCGCGCGCATGAGGCGCGCGATGTCGTCGAAGTGCAGCCCGGTGGTCGGCTCGTCGAACAGGAAGAGCGTGCCCTTGCGCGCCAGCAGTTGCTTGCTCGACGTGGCGTTCTTCGCCGCCTCGGCCAGGAAGCCGGCGAGCTTCAGGCGCTGCGCCTCGCCGCCGCTGAGGGTGGGCACGGGCTGGCCCAGCTTCACGTAGTCCAGGCCCACGTCGGAAATGGGCTGCAGCACGCGCAGCACGTCGCGGTCGCCCTCGAACACGGTGGCGGCCTCGGCCACCGTCAGGTCGAGCACGTCGGCCACGTTGTAGGTCTTGCCCTTGCGCTCCACGCGCACTTCGAGAATCTCGGGGCGGTAGCGCTTGCCGTCGCAGTCGGGGCAGCGCAGGTACACGTCGGACAGGAACTGCATCTCCACGTGCTCGAAGCCCGAGCCGCCGCAGGTCGGGCAGCGCCCGTCGCCGGAGTTGAAGCTGAACTTGCTCGCGGTGTAGCCGCGCTGGCGCGACAGCGCAGCGGTGGCGAAGATCTCGCGAATCGCGTCCCACGCACCCACGTAGCTCGCGGGGTTGGAACGCGCGGTCTTGCCGATGGGCGACTGGTCGACGAACACCACGTCGCCCAGGTGGTCTGCGCCCAGCAGGCGGTCGTGCGCGCCGGGGGTTTCAGTGGCCTTGCCGAAGTGGCGCATGAGCGCGGGCGCCAGCACGTCCTGGATGAGCGTCGACTTGCCAGAGCCGCTGACCCCGGTCACGCACACCAGCCGCGCCAGCGGGAACTCGACCGTGACGTTCTTCAGGTTGTGCTCGCGCGCGCCTTCGAGGATGAGGCGGTGCGTGTTCTCGCTCACGAGCCGCTTGAAGCCCATGCCGATCTTCTTGCGCCCGCCGAGGTACTGGCCAGTGAGGGTGTCGGCGTCGCGCAGCTGGTCGGTGGTGCCGTCGAACACGATCTGCCCGCCGCGGATGCCGGGGCCGGGGCCCATGTCGATCACACGGTCGGCCGCGAGCATCACGGCCGGGTCGTGCTCGACCACCACCAGCGTGTTGCCCGCGTCGCGCAGGCGCAGCATGGCCTCGGTGATGCGGTTCATGTCGCGCGGATGCAGGCCGATGCTGGGCTCGTCGAGCACGAACAGCGTGTTGACCAGCGAAGTGCCGAGCGCCGTCGTGAGGTTGATGCGCTGCACCTCGCCGCCGCTCAGCGTGCGGCTCTGGCGGTCGAGCGTGAGGTACCCGATGCCGACGTCGTGCAGGTAGCGCAGGCGGGTGGTGATTTCTTCGAAGAGCAACTTCAGGGCCTGGGTTTCTCCCTCACCCCTGCCCTCTCCCGCAAGCGGGAGAGGGAGCAATTCAGAGCCCTCGGTCAACTGCGTTGTCTTGCCCCCTCTACCGCTTGCGGGAGAGGGTTGGGGTGAGGGCAGCTGCCGGTCGAAGAACTTCCTCAACCGCTCGATAGGCAACAGCATCAGGTCATGCAGGCACAGCCCCGGCAAGGCCTCCAGCTGCGCCCGCGTCCACTTCGCGCCGGTCGGCATGAAGCGCTTTTCGGGCGGCAGCACCGCGTCCGCGTCTTCCTTGCTGCCGATGCGCCAGATCAGGCTGTCGAGCTTCAGGCGCGCGCCGCTGCAGGTCGGGCACGGCGTGTAGCTGCGGTACTTCGACAAGAGCACGCGGATGTGCATCTTGTAGGCCTTGCTCTCCAGGTAGCCGAAGAAGCGCCGCACGCCGTACCACTGCTTGTTCCAGTTGCCTTCCTTGTAGTTGGGCGTGCCCTCGATCACCCAGTGCTTCTGCTCCTCGGTGAGCTTGTTCCACGGCGTGTCGCGCGGAATGCCCGCGGACTCGGCGTGGCGCATGAGGTCGTCCTGCGCCTCTTTCCAGGCCGGGGTCTGGATGGTCTTGATCGCGCCCGCGCGCAGCGTGAGCTTGTCGTTCGGAATCACCAGGCCCAGGTCGACGCCGATGACGCGGCCGAAACCGCGGCAGCTGTCGCAGGCACCCACTGCCGAGTTGAACGAGAACATCGACGGGATCGGGTCCGGGTAGCGGATGTCGCTCTCGGGGCAGTGCAGGCCGGTGGAGAACTTCCACACGTCCGTCGGCGCGCCTTCGTCGGCGCCCGTGGCGTGCACGGTGACGCGCCCGCTGCCGCGCTTGAGCGCCACCTCGATGGCCTCGACCACGCGCGCGCGCTCGGCGCTCGATGCGCGAAAGCGGTCGGCCACCACGTCGAGCACCTTGCGCGGGCCGGTGGGCGTGGCCACCTCGCGCTCGGACTGCACGCGCGTGAAGCCGCTGGCCGACAGCCATTGCGTCACTTCGTCGGCCGTGGTGGTCGCGGGCAGCTCGACCGGAAATGTGACCACCAGCCGCGGATCGCCCGCCGCCGCCGCGCGCTCGACGATCTGCGCGTAAATGCTGTCGGGCGAGTCGTGCCGCACCGGCAGTGCGGTTTCGCGGTCGAACAGGTTGGCCGCGCGTGCGAACAGCAGCTTCAGGTGGTCGTTCAGCTCGGTCATGGTGCCGACCGTGGAGCGCGAGGAGCGCACCGGGTTGGTCTGGTCGATGGCGATGGCGGGCGGCACGCCCTCCACCTTGTCGACGGCCGGCTTGTCCATGCGGTCCAGGAACTGGCGCGCATAGGCGGAGAAGGTTTCCACGTAGCGCCGCTGGCCTTCGGCGTAGAGGGTGTCGAACACCAGGCTCGACTTGCCCGAGCCGCTTGGCCCGGTCACCACGGTCATCTCGCCGGTGCGGATGTCGAGGTCGAGGTTCTGGAGATTGTGCTGGCGTGCGCCGCGAATCCGGATGGAGCCCTGTGTCATGAATGCCTTGAGGGGTGGGGCAAACATTCTAGGGAGCGGACCGTGAAGGGTTTGTGCATTGCGTCACAAGGCAGGCCACTTCGCAGGGGTTTCTCCGAATGGCGTCAAAGACACTTTCAGAAACAAATGCGACGTTTGTTTGCGTCGAATTCGCAACTGTTTCCTGAACGTTTTTCAAGCCCTTCCACTCCTTCGAAAGATTTCCATGATGAAGACGCGCACGCTTTGCGCCGCTGCCCTGCTGGCACTGGCGGCCTGGGGCGCCTCGGCCCAGATCCTGATCGGCCAGACCGCCGGCATGACCGGTTCGGTGGCCGCGAGCGTGAACGAGACCATCGGCGGCGCGCAGCTGGTGATCGATGCGGTCAACGCGCAAGGCGGCATCCACGGCGAGAAGATCGAGGTGGTGCGCATGGACGACGCCTTCGACGTGAAGCGCGCCGGCGACAACGCCCGCGCGCTCATCGAGGACAAGAAGGTGCTCGCGCTGTTCATGAGCCGCGGCACGCCGCATTCGCAGGCCATCATTCCGTGGCTCGAGAAGTACGACGTGGCGCTCATCGGCCCCTCGACCGGCGCCATGGTGCTGCACAAGCCGCTGCAGAAGCAGGTCTTCAACGTGCGCGCCACCTACCAGCGCGAGGCCGAGAAGGCGGTGCAGCACCTGCTCACCATCGGCCTCACGCGCATCGCGGTGGTGTACGTCACCGATTCGTTCGGCGCCGACGCGCTCGAAGGGGCCATGGCCGGCTTCACCAAGGGCAAGGCCAAGCCGACGGTGGCCATTCCGGCCGACCGCGAGAAGCCCGACTACAAGGTCATCGTGCCGGCCATCAAGGACGCCAACGCGCAGGCCGTGGTGTGGATCGGTTCGGGCGTCGCGGTGGTCGACGGCATCAAGGCCTTGCGCGCGGCGGGTTCCGCGGCGCAGGTGGTCACGCTGTCGAACAACGCCTCGTCGGGCTTCATCAAGCAGCTGGGCGACGCGAGCAAGGGCGTGATCGTGACGCAGGTGTTTCCCAGCGAGCGCGCCATCGGCCAGCCGATGGTGAAGGAAGCCCTGGCGCTCGCGCAGGCCAAGGGGCAGGCGGAGCTGTCGCCGGCCGCGCTGGAAGGCTTCGCCTCGGCCAAGGTGCTGGTCGAGGCGCTGCGCCGCGCCGGCCCCAAGCCCACGCGCTCGAAGATGGTCGCGGCGCTGGAAAGCATCAAGGGCTACGACCTGGGCGGCGGGCTCGACGTGAGCTACTCGCCGCAGGACCACAGCGGCATCGACTTCGCTGACTTGTCGATCATCAGCGACGGGCGGTTCAAGCGCTGAACACTGCGCTGAGATGGAACCGGCGGCGTGGCGCGGCGCGGTGGAGAAGATGGCGATCCGGGCACGTGGATCGCGGGGTGTTGCATGGGGCATGAGGTGCGGCTTCGAGGTCGAACGGCCCGCGCGACGCGTGTCGACCGGCAAGCGCTGAATCGCGCTTGCCGTCGAGCAGCCAGGTAGCGCGGCAGGGAGCCCGCATCATTGGCGCCGATCTTTTGAAATCCGCCGCTCGCCCTGGAGGCGAGCCGCTGCCTTCGTGACATTTTTCGTGGCATCGACCGATAGAAGGTTGCCACTATGTGAACGGCTCGGGGCCTACTTCGGCGCCGCCGCAGGCGCCGGCTCGTGCGTCGCCGAATCTCCCCCGTGCTTCTCGCCCGACATGTCGACCTTGTCACCGGCCTTGGAGATCACATACAGCGCGATGGCGGCGAAGATGACGAAGCCGACGACGATTTTCCACATGGGTACTGTCTCCTGAAGAAGATGAATGAAGGGGGCGGACGAACGATTTGAAAGGCTCAAGAAAAAGGCCTCATGCGATTGGCATGAAGCCTCTTTGTGGAGCGGAGGGCCCGCGCCCTCCTCTTCAACGCGCGCTCAGTCGTTGGCGTAGATGTCCACGTCCTTGGTCTCGCGGATGAACAGCGTGCCGATCACCAGCGTGATGCCCGCGATGATGATCGGGTACCACAGGCCGTTGTACATGTTGCCGGTCGACGCCACGATGGCGAAGGCCGTGGTCGGCAGCAGACCGCCGAACCAGCCGTTGCCGATGTGGTACGGCAGGCTCATGGAGGTGTAGCGGATGCGCGTGGGGAACATTTCCACCAGCATCGCCGCGATGGGGCCGTAGACCATGGTCACCAGCAGCACCAGCCAGAACAGCAGCACCACCGTCATCACCTTGTTCATCTTGGCGGGGTCGGCCTTGCTCGGGTAGCCGGCGATCTTCAGGTCTTCGGCCACGCCCTTCTTGAAGGCGGCGATTTCCTTGGCGGAGCCTTCGTCGAACTTGAGGTTCACGACATTGCCGATGGGTGCTTCCACCGTCTTGTCGCCGATCTTCACCACGGCCTTGGAGCCCGGCGCGCCGGCCACGTTCTCATAGCTCACCGAGTTCTGCACGAGGTAGCGCTTGGCGATGTCGCACGAGCTCTTGAAGTCGATCTCGCGGGCCACCGGGTTGCCCTGGAACGAGCAGGTGGCGGGGTCGGCGGTGACCGTCACGCCGGCCGTGGCCTGTGCGCGGGCCAGGTCGGGGTTGGCGGCTTCGGTCAGCATCTTGAAGACCGGAAAGTACGTGACCACGGCCAGCAGGCAGCCGGCCATGATGATGGGCTTGCGGCCGATCTTGTCCGACAGCGTGCCGAAGATCACGAAGAAGGGCGTGCCCAGCAGCAGCGCCGCGGCAATCATCAGGTTGGCCGTGGTCGCATCGACCTTCAGTTGCGCCGTCAGGAAGAACAGCGCGTAGAACTGGCCCGAGTACCACACCACCGCCTGGCCCGCCGTGAGGCCGACCAGCGCAAGAATGACGATCTTCAGGTTCTTCCACTCGCCGAAGGACTCGGCCAGCGGCGCCTTCGAGGTCTTGCCCTCGGCCTTCATCTTCTGGAAGGCGGGCGACTCCGACAGCGTCAGGCGGATCCACACCGAGATGCCCAGCAGCAGGATCGACACCAGGAACGGAATGCGCCAGCCCCAGTCGTTGAACACCGCCTCGCCCAGGCCTTCGCGCACGCCCAGGATCACCAGCAGGCTCAGGAACAGGCCGAGCGTGGCGGTGGTCTGGATCCACGAGGTGTAGGCGCCGCGCTTGCCGTGCGGCGAATGCTCGGCCACGTAGGTGGCGGCACCGCCGTACTCGCCGCCGAGGGCCAGGCCCTGCAGCATGCGCAGCGCGATCAAAATGACCGGTGCCGCGACGCCGATGGTCGCGTAGCTGGGCAGCAGGCCGACGATGAAGGTCGACAGGCCCATGATCAGGATCGTCACCAGGAAGGTGTACTTGCGCCCGATCATGTCGCCCAGCCGGCCGAACACGATGGCGCCGAACGGACGCACCAGGAAGCCCGCGGCGAACGCCAGCAGCGCGAAGATGAAGGCCGCGCCCGCATCCAGGCCACTGAAGAACTGCTTCGCGATGATCGCGGCGAGCGAGCCGTAGAGGTAGAAGTCGTACCACTCGAACACGGTGCCGAGCGAGGAGGCGAAGATGACCTTCTTCTCCTCCGCGGACATGGGACGGGGGGCCGGATGCGGCACTCCCCGCGAATCTAGTGTGGCTGCCATGGGTCGTCTCCTGTGTGTTTGCGTTCATGCGGCGCCCGTTGGTTCGGGGCCGTGAGGCATTCTTGGAGGCGCGACTGACCCGAGGCTTTCGCGAAACTGAACCGACGCTTACGAATTAAGGTGAAACCCGCGGGGCGCGTTTCAGCCTGTAAGAAATTCGGACCCTGCTCGGGTTTGTCCTCAGCCCTTGCTGCGTGGCGGCAAAGGGCTTCAATTCCTGCTGCTGCGCAGCAAAAGCCTCAGTTCTTTGTGCTGCGCAGCAAAGACGGGCGCTGGTCGGCCGTGGCCCATTGCGGCCCGTCGAACCAGGCGTCGCCCGACAGGTACGCGCGCAGCATCGCGAGGCCGTCGAAGCCCCAGAACAGGCGCCCGTCCACCACGTACGCCGGCGTGCCGAACACGCCGAGTTGCAGTGCCTCTTCGGTGTTGCGCTTCAGCAGGGCCTTGCTCTCGTCGCTGCCCGCTTCGCGCCTGGGCTTCAGCTGGTCGGTCAAGGTGGCGAGCCGCGCGGCATCGCCCGCCTCTTCGCCGCCGCGCCACACATGGCGAAATACCGTCTCGGCCACCAGGCGGCTCACCGTGCCGTCGTCGCTGGTCGACAGCGCGAGCCGCAGGTGCGCAAGCGGGTTGTAGGGATGCGAGGCCGGCATCTGTACCTGGATGCCGTGCGTGTGGCCCAGCCACAGCACGTGGCGGTAGGTCCAGCTGCGCTTCGACGGAATCTCCGCCGGGCCGAGCTGGCCGTGCTGCTTGAGCAGCGCGCCCAGCAGCACCGGCTTGTATGCCACGCTGTAGCTCAGCCCCTCGAGCGCCTCGGGCAGGTGCTCGAACGCGAGGTGCGCGTAGGGCGAGATGAAGTCGAGATAGAAATCGATGTGCTTCATGCGGTGCTGTCTCCTGTGCCTGCGTGGCTGTCGGCTTCGGGCACGCGCCAGATGCCCGCCCTGGCGCGCAGCTCGATCGCGCGCCACACGTGGCGGCGCATGTCGTCTTCCATCTTGCTCCAGCCCGCGATCTCGGGAATGGTGCGCAGGCAGCCTTCGCAGAAGCCGCTCAGCCGGTCCATGCGGCACACCGACGTGCAGGGCGACGGCGCGTTGTCCGTTGCGGCCTGCACGGTCACCGCGCGCTCGGCCAGCGTTTCGGCGTCGCTGAAGTTCACACCACGTCCGCCACCGGCGCGCCGGTGAGCGTCTCGAGGTCTTGCGGGCGCAACTGGAACACCGCGTGCGGATGGCCCGCGGCGGCCCAGATCTCCTCGAAGCGGAACAGCTCGCGGTCGATCAGCACCACCGGCTTGGTCACGTGCCCCACGGGCGACACGCCGCCGATGGTGAAGCCGGTGCGCGCCTTCACGAACTCGGCGTCGGCGCGGCCGGTCTTGCCGACCAGCGCATCGACTTTTTTCTCGTCCACGCGCTTGTCGCCCGAGGTGATGACCAGCACCGCCGCCTCGTCGCCCTCGTCGCTCAGGCGCCGGAAGATGATGCTCTTGGCGATCTGCCCCACGGCGATGCCGAGCGCGTCGGCCGCCTGCTGCGCGGTGCGGCAGGCGTCGTCGAGCATGCGGGGGGAATGGGGATGGCCGGCGTCCTGCAGCACGCGGGCAACGCGCTGGACGCCTTCAGGTAGGGAATGGAGTTCGGAGCCGCACATGCGTTCGAATCTACCAGTGCCGGCGGTGCCGCATGTGCTGCCGGTGCCGCGCGCCGTCAGGCACTGCGCTTGAACATGAACAGGAACGCGCCCATCGCCATCAGCACCCCGCCAAAGACGCGGTTCTGCGCGCGCCGGGCGCGCACGCTGCGCAGCACGCCCTGCAGCCGCGCGGCCAGCCAGGCGTAGCCGTGCATCACCGTCACGTCGACCGTCACCGTGGTGGCCAGCAGCACCAGCAGCTGCAGCCACAGCGGCCGCGTCGGCTGGATGAACTGCGGCAGCACGGCCGCCATGAAGACGATGCCCTTGGGGTTGGTCACGTTGGTCAGAAAGCCGCGCAGCACGCGCTGGCCCGCGGTGAGGTCGGGCTCGCTGGCCGCGGCCTGCGCGTCGCCTTCGATCTTCGCGACCGGCGCGCGCCACTGGCGCCAGCCCAGCCACAGCAGGTAGCAGGCGCCCACCACCTTGATCACCGTGAACGCGGTGGCCGAGGCCGTGAGCACCGCGCCCACACCCAAGCCGGCCACCAGCAGGATCACCGCGAGCCCCAGCTGCAGCCCGACGATGGTCGCCGTGGTGCGCCGCACGCCGTAGCTGAGCCCATGGCTCATGCTGAGCACCGCGCCCGAACCGGGCGAAACCGCGATGACGCAACTCGCCACCACGAATGCGAGCCAGACTTGAAGGTCCACGAAAACTCCTGTGTGCTGTGCTGTGTGGGTGGCGCGTTCAGCCGGCCCGCTTGGTGCGAATGGCCTTCGACGCCAGCGAGTTCGGCTCGCGCCCCAGCGCCTGGCTGATGTACACGCCCGCGTCGATCAGCTTGTCGAGATCGATGCCTGTCTCGATGCCCATGCCGTGCAGCATGTAGACCACGTCTTCGGTGGCCACGTTGCCCGTCGCGCCCTTGGCGTAGGGGCAGCCGCCCAGGCCGGCCGAGGACGACTGGAAGTTCCACACGCCCAGCTCGAGCGCCGCCAGCGTGTTGACCAGCGCCTGCCCGTAGGTGTCGTGAAAGTGCCCGGAAACCGCGGCGACATCGAAGTGCGCCAGCGTGGCCTCGATTGCCGCCTGCACCTTGCGCGGCGTGCCCACCCCGATGGTGTCGGCCACGTCCACGCGCTGCACGCCGATGCCCTTCATCAGCTGCGCGAGGTAGCCGACCTTGGCCGGCGCGATCTCGCCTTCGTAGGGGCAGCCGACCGTGCACGACATGGCGCCGCGCACGGCAATGCCCTTCTCGAGCGCCGCGGCCACCACGGGCGCGAAGCGCTCGATGCTCTCGGCGATGGAGCAGTTGATGTTCTTCTGGCTGAAGGCCTCGCTCGCGGCGCCGAACACCACGATCTCGTCGGGCCACTCTTCGCGCGGCGCGGCAATGGAGGCCTCGAAGCCCTTCATGTTGGGCGTGAGCACCGAGTAGCGCACGCCGGCCTTGCGCCGGATGCCGTGCATCACCTCGGCGTTGTCGGCCATCTGCGGCACCCACTTGGGCGAGACGAAGCTGGTGACCTCGATCTCGTTCAGCCCGGCGTCCTGCAGGCGGTGCACGAGGCCGATCTTGACTTCGGCGGCGACGGGCTGCTTTTCGTTCTGCAGGCCGTCGCGCGGGCCGACGTCGATGAGTTTGACGCGGGTGGGAATATTGTTCTTCAGGCTCATGACATGACCTCGGAGGTTTCGGGTTGGCGGGGTGGCAACGGAAATTTGGCGGCCTGCTTACTTCAGCAAGTCCGGAAAGCGGGTTTGCAAGAACTGGCGGGTGTGTGCCAGCAGGCTTTGCGCCTGGCCAAGACATTCGATGACCACGGCCTGGCTCACCGGATCGCCTTCGTAGTCGTTCTGGTTGCGTTGCTTGCGCAAGGCGTCGAGCACGATGATCGCATCGGTCGGCAAGCCCATGGTGAGGGGCAGGCATTGCAGCGTGGTCTGGTGGTGGCCGGGCTGGCTGGTCGGCGTGCGGTAGCCCTGCGCCCACAGGCCGAGCATGGCGCATTGCAGGATGCACTTGTACGCGGCGTCGAAACGGTTCTCCGGGCTCAAGGCCTGCAGTTGCGCGTCCGCCAGGTTGCGCGCAGCCGCTGCCAGCAGGCGCTGCACGCCCTGCGGCGAAGCGTTAAACGCCTGCAGCCGCTGAATGGCGAGCAAGTTGACCAAGGTCATCGTCGGTTCCGATCAGGAGAAGGCGGGGGCCGGCGAGCACATTGGCCACGAAAGGGTCCTGCGCCGACGCAAGCCCTTGCAATTCGGCCGCGGTGTACACGACCGGGTTGATGTCGCGGCCCAGTTCGGTCTGGGCGGCATGCAGCGCGCGCACCACTTCGCCGAAGCCGCGGTCGGTGACGACGAGCACGTCCACATCGCTCGCGGCGGTTTCGGTGCCGCTCGCGACAGACCCGAAGATGAGCGCCAACGAGGGCTGCAGCGGCGCCAGCGCCTGGGCCACCTGCTCCGCCGCACCGGTGGTCTTGCGAAAAAGCGCAGCCAGCTCCGGATACACCGGGCATTGGCGGTTGGCCTGGTAGCGCACCTGGTTGCCTTGCGCCTTGCGCAGGAGCAAGCCAGCGCCGGCAAGGCGGGTCAGCTCCTTGTGCAGCGTGCCGGGGACCGTGCCGGTCAGGCGCGCGAGCTCACGGACGTGGTAGTCCTCGTCGGGGTGCAGCAGCAGTTGACTCAGCACTTTCTTGCGGTAGTCGCCAAACAGGATGTCGGTCAGCATGGAGCTCAATTGAAGCCGTTCATGCTTCGATTGTAGTTTTTATAGCTTCGAACGAAGCATTTATTGCTTCATTCGAAGTATGGCCTTGGCCGAACGACATTCTCGCGCTGGCCACCAGCCCCCAGCGGTGTGATGGCATACGCTGGGCGCTGTCCGGGCGAACTGGGTCAGTGGCCTAGTACCCGCGCCCCGGGTCCACGATGCCGTTCACCGGCAGCCCCTGCTCCATCGCGCGGATCTTCCCGGCGATCTGCGCGATCGACTCCTCGCGCAGCGTGCGCGCCGAGCCGTGCGGCGTCACGGTGATCTTCGGGTGGCGCCAGAAGGCGTGGTCGGCCGGCAGCGGCTCGACCTGGAACACGTCCAGCGTCGCGCCCGCGAGCCGGCCGGCGTCGAGCAGGGGGATCAGGTCGTCTTCCACCAGGTGGCCGCCGCGCGCGATGCTGATCAGGTAGCCCTCGGGCCGCAGCTTGCCCAGCGTGTCGCGGTTCAGGATGCCGCGCGTGGCCTCGGTCAGCGGCAGCAGGTTGATCAGCACGCGCGTGGACGACAGGAACTCGTCGAACTGCGCCTCGCCGCTGAACACCCGCACGCCGTCGATGGCCTTGGGCGTGCGGCTCCAGCCCAGCACCGGGAACTCGAACTGCGCCACGGCCTTGGCCACGCGCTCGCCGAGCACGCCCAGGCCCATGATGCCGACCGGAAAGTCGCTGCGAAGCCGGGGCTTGCGGTAGCTCCACTTGCCTTCGCGGGCGTCGGCCTCGTAGGCATCGAACTCGCGGAAGTGGCGAATGAGCGTGTGGCACACGTACTCGGCCATCTGCACCGACATGCCCGCGTCGTCGAGCCGCACGATGCGCGTGTGCGCCGGCACCTTGAGCTTGAGCAGGGCGTCCACGCCCGCGCCGATGTTGAAGATGCCGCGCAGCGCGGGTTGCTCGTCGAGAAACTCCTGCGGCGGCGCCCACACCACGGCATGGTCGGCCTGCGGGGCGCCGGGCTTCCAGGCCTCGATGACGGCGTCGGGGAGTTCGGCCTGCAGGCCTTGGATCCAGGAGTCTGGGCGGTTGTCGGTGAGGTAGACGGTGATTCGCATGGGCAAGGATCTTATGGCTATGCTCGAACGCCCCCCCGACAACCCAACCCTCTCCAGGAGACAAGCCATGATCAAGGTCAGCGTGATGTACCCCCACACCCCCGGCGCCCGGTTCGACCACGACTACTACCGCGACAAGCACATGCCGATGCTCAAGGCCCGCATGGGCGACGCCTGCCTCTCGTACACCGTCGACAAGGGCCTGGCCGGCGGCGCCCCCGGCTCGCCGCCCACCTACGTGGGCATGTGCCATGTATTCAGCGAATCGGTCGAGGCCTTCCAGAAGGCGTTCGGCCCGCACGTGAAGGAGATCATGGGCGACGTGAAGAACTACACCGACATCGCGCCCGTGATGCAGATCAACGAAGTGGTGGTCGGCTGACCGAGCCGCACGGCGCAGCTTGCCGCGCCGTGCCTCACCCCCGCAACGAACTCAGGCGGCCTTGACGCTGACCTTGCCCTTGGCCTTGCGGCGCCACAGCACGCGCACCAGCCACCCCAGCGGCAGCACCACCAGCACCAGCCACGGCAGCACCGCCGCCACGAAGGTGATGAGCGAGCCCACGCTCTCCGCCAGCACCGAGCCCGCGTTGCGCAGCGCCTGCCCCATCGGGCTGTAGCCGTCGCCGCTGCCCACCAGCGCGCGCCTGGGCGTGAACTGGATCTGGATGTGCTGCTTGCTGGTCTGCTGCGCCAGCACCTTGCGCTGCGTGGCGGTGGCGTCCAGCTCGGCCTGCGTGTCCGACAGCGTGCGCTGGATGGCCAGCAGGTCGGCCATGGTGCGCTTGGTGACGGTGTCGCGCAGCATGACGCGCAGGCTGTCGCGGAACTCGGTGCGGTTGCGGATGCGGGCCTCGACGTCGATCACCTCGGCGGTCTTGTCCTCGCTGGTGGTGGTGTGTGAGACCACGTTGGCCACGCCGGCCAGGCCGCCGAGCAGCTTGTCGACGTCCGCCGGTTCCACGCGCACTTCGAGCATGGCGTTGCCGGGCTGCTGCGGCGTCTCGCGCAGCAGTGAGGACGACAGCAGCTCGCACTTCAGCGTGCCGCACAGGTCGCGCACCTTGCCCCAGGCATCGGCGAGCTGCTCCGACGGCACCTCGACGTTCAGCTCCTGGCGCACCGCGAGAAAGCGCTGCAGCGGCGTGTCTTGCGACGAGGCCGATTCGTCGAGCGCCGCCTCCACCGACTTCGCGCGGCGCTGCTCCTTCATGGCCATGCCGCCGGCAAGGCGAGGCGCGGCCTGCATCGGCGCGGGCGGGGGAGCCGGCTCGGAAAGCCCCGCCGCCTCGTCGCTCTTGCGGTCGCAGCCGCCCAGCGACAGCGCGGCCGCCAGGGCGAGCAGGACGATGCCCGAGCGGTGGCGGGCAGAACGAGAAAGAGAAGAAAAAGAAAGGCGCGGCGAAGCGGAAGGCGTGCGGGAAGGCGTGCGGCTGGTCATGGAGAGATCCCTTGAGTGATGACTACCGCAGCTGATACGGGCGGCCGCCCGCGACGGGGTTAACTTTTTTTCAGGCCGCGGTCGCCGCGGTTGCCGCGGTTCCGCTCGCCGCAGTCGCCGCAGTGGCTGCGCTCATGCGCAGCAGCTCGTCGCCCTCGGCCACCTGCTCGCCCGGGGCGAACATCAGCTCGTCCACCGTGCCGTCGGCCGGCGCGGCGATGGTGTGCTCCATCTTCATCGCCTCCATCACCGCCAGCGGCTGGCCGCGCACCACCTTGTCGCCCGCCTTCACGGCGAAGGACACGACCTTGCCCGGCATGGGCGCGGTGAGCCGGCCGCCTTCGGCCTGCGTTTCGCCGGCGTGGGCGAGGCGGTCGATGGTGGTGATCTTCGTCGCGCCCTTCGACGCGAAGATGTGCGCCGTGGCGCCGTCGAGGCGCACGTCGAGCGTCTGGCGGGCGCCCGCGAACTCGACCTCGAACTCACCGCTCGGGAACTGGCCGATCACCAGCGCGCCTTCGGCGCCGCCGGCCTCTAGCCACAGGCTGCCGTCGCGCTTGTAGGTCAGCAGGGCGATCTGTTCGGCGCCGCGGAATTCGAAGTCGAAGCGGCGCAGGTACTCGCCGTGCGAGCGCCAGCCGTCGCGGCGCGCGAAGGGGTCGGGCATCTTGCCGGGCCACTCGCTGATCAGCGTGCGCGTGATGGCCGCGGCGGCCGCGAGCGGCAGGCCCAGCGTCTCGCGGTCGAACAGCACGGCGCGTTCGCGCTCGATCAACGCGGTGTCCAGGTTGGCCTTGGCGAACGACTCGGTCGCCAGGATGCCGCGCAGGAACTGCACGTTGGTCTGCACGCCCACGATCTGCACCTGCGCCAGCGCGGCATCGAGCCGGGCCAGCGCTTCTTCGCGCGTGCTGCCGTGCACGATGAGCTTGGCGATCATCGAGTCGTAGAACGGCGAAATCTCGCCGCCCTCGCGCACGCCGTCGTCGATGCGCACCCGGCTGCGCTGGAAGGCCGTGGCCTGCGGCTTGCGGTACACGCGCAAGGTGCCGGTGGCGGGCAGGAAGTTGTTGTCGGGGTTCTCGGCGCAGATGCGCGCCTCGATGGCGTGGCCGTGGATCTTCAGGTCCGCCTGCTTGGCGGGCAGCGGCTCGCCGGAGGCCACGCGCAATTGCCACTCGACCAGGTCGAGGCCGGTGATGGCTTCGGTCACGGGGTGCTCCACCTGCAAACGCGTGTTCATCTCCATGAAGAAGAAGTTCATCTCGCCGCCTTCGCGCTGCTCGACGATGAACTCGACCGTGCCCGCGCCCACGTAGTTCACGGCACGCGCCGCGGCCACGGCGGCGTCGCCCATCTGCTTGCGCATGCTTTCGGTCATGCCCGGCGCGGGCGCTTCCTCCAGCACCTTCTGGTGGCGGCGCTGCACCGAGCAGTCGCGCTCGAACAGGTACACGCAGTTGCCCTGCGTATCGCCGAACACCTGGATCTCGATGTGGCGCGGGCGCTGCACGTACTTCTCGATCAGCACCGCGTCGTCGCCGAAGCTGTTGATGGCCTCGCGCTGGCACGAGGCGAGCGCGGCGGCGAAGTCTTCCGCCTTGTCGACCGCGCGCATGCCCTTGCCGCCGCCGCCGGCGCTGGCCTTGATGAGCACCGGGTAGCCGATGCGGTCGGCCTCGCGCTGCAGCAACTGCGGGTCCTGGTCGTGGCCGTGGTAGCCGGGCACCAGCGGCACGCCGGCCTTTTCCATCAGCTGCTTCGACTCGGCCTTCAGGCCCATCGCCTTGATGGCGGAGGGCGGCGGGCCGATGAAGACCAGCCCCGCGTTGGCGCAGGCCTGCGCGAACTCCTCGTTCTCGCTCAGGAAGCCGTAGCCAGGATGCACGGCTTCGGCGCCCGTGGCCTTGGCGGCCTCGAGGATGCGTTCCCAGCGCAGGTAGCTGTCCTTCGGGGCGCTGCCGCCGATGTGGACCGACTCGTCGCAGGCGCGCACATGGTTGGCGTGCGCGTCGGCATCGGAGTACACCGCCACGGTGCGGATCGCCATGCGGCGCGCGGTAGCCGCCACGCGGCAGGCGATCTCGCCACGGTTGGCGATCAGGATCTTCTTAAACATGAGGAATGTCTCCCGGAGGATTCTTTTTCAGTTGAAACGCGGGCACCACGCCCGGATCGGTTCGGCCGCTGAAGATGCGGGCCACGCGACCGAACAGCGCCTTGAGGAAACGCCAGCTCTTGCGAATGAGCCACACGCTCAGCACAAGCACCAGCACGAACAGCACGAGAAAGACGAAGGGGTGCGCCACCGCGAGCCACAGCCCGGCGGGCACCATCGTGTCTTCGACCAGCGACGCGCCCACGTTGGAAAACGGCTCGGGCGAGGTGTTGATGGCCGCGCGCGTGGTGGCCTTGGCCGCGTGCGCCGTGGCCGCGAAGCCGCCGCCCACCAGCGCCGCGACGATGGCCATCACGCCGTGGTCGGCGCCGAACACGCTGGCCGCGAGCGCCGCGCCGGCCGGGATGCGGATGGCGGTGTGCACCACGTCCCACAGCGAATCGAGACCAGGAATCTTGTCGGCGAAGAACTCGATGAACACCATGAAGCCGCTGGCCGCGATGACCACCGGGTGCGCCAGCAGCTGCAGCCCGCTGGGCAAGGGCACCCAGCCGAAGTAGCCCACCACGCCCGTCAGCAGCACCACCAGGTACAGCCGCACGCCGCTGGCCCAGCCGATGGCGGCGGCCAGTGCGAGCAGCTGGGGCATGTCGAGCGGGGTGTCCATGGCGGCCTCTCCTTCAGTCGAATTCGATGGTGCCGGCTTCCATGGAAGCCACGAGGTCGGCGAGCCATGCGTCGACGGACGCATGTTCCACGGGGCGGTCTTCGTCGGCCTTCCAGAACGCGACGAGCTGCCCGGGCCGGCCGCCGCCCTCGGCGTCGATGTCCACGCACAGGTAGCTGCCGCCGCCGTTCGACAGGAAGGGCACCCAGCCGCGCCGCCAGATGGCGGGGTCTTCGAAGTCGGTGCCGATCATGTCGTCGAGCATCTCCTTGGTGTCGGCGACATCGCCCAGCGCGCTGAACATGCGGTTGTGCTGCAGGCTGTCGAAGTTGCTGTTCGGCTGGCCGTTGCGCCAGCGGTAGAGCGCGCGAAAGGCCTCGGGCAGCTTCAGCGAGAACCTGGCCTCGAAGGCGTCGAGCTCGGCGTCGGTCACGCCGGGCTGGAGCGACGCGTGGTAGCCGGCGCGGTGCGCGGCGAGCCACGCGTCCATGCGTTCGATGAGTGCGCCGTGCGGCACGTGCGTGGCCATGTGCGTCAGCCCTTGCCTGCGTTGAGCCACGACGGCTTGCGCTTCTGCAGGAAGGCCTGCACGCCCTCGCGGCCCTCGTCGCTCGCGCGGATGTCGGCGATGCCCTCGACGGTCTTCGCGACCAGCGCGTCGTCGATCTCGCGGCCGGCCACGTCGTCGATCAGTTGCTTGCAGGCGCGCACGGCGGCCGGGCTGGCGCCGGTGAGCGCCTTCAGCAGCTCGTCGACCTTGGCGTCGAGCGCGTCGGCCGCCACCACCTCGTGCACGAAGCCGATGCGGTGGGCCTCGGCGGCGGTGAAGCGCTCGGCCGTGAGAAAGTAGCGCTGCGAGGCACGCGTGCCCATGGCGCGCAGCACGTAGGGGCTGATGGTGGCTGGCACCAGGCCGATCTTCACTTCGCTCAGGCAGTACCAGGCGGTGTCCACGCTCACGGCCATGTCGCAGGCCGCCACCAGCCCCATGCCGCCCGCGTACACGTCGCCCTGCACGCGCGCGATGGTCGGCTTGGGGCACTCGGCGATGGTGCGCAGCATCCGGGCCAGCTTGCCCGCGTCGGCGATGTTCTCGTCGCGCGTGTAGTCGGCCATGCGGCGCATCCAGTTGAGGTTGGCGCCGGCGCAGAAGGCCGGCCCGTTGGCGCCGAGCACGATGGCCTTCACCTGCGCGGCGGCGCCGGCCTCGGTGAAGGCCTGCGTGAGCTCGGCGATGACGACGTCGTCGAAGGCGTTGCGCGCATCGGGCTGGTCGAGCCACACGCGGGCGATGGCGCCTTCCATGGAAAGTTTCAGCTTGGTGAATTCGCTCATGCCGCTCGCCTCACATGCGGAAGATGCCGAACTTCGGCTCGGGAATCGGCGCGTTGCGCGCCGCGGCAAGACCGAGCGCCAGCACGCGGCGCGTGTCCGCCGGATCGATGATGCCGTCGTCCCAGATGCGCGCGGTGGCGTAGTAGGGGTGGCCCTGGTCTTCGTATTGCTGGCGAATGGGGGCCTTGAAGGCCTCTTCTTCTTCCTTGCTCCAGCTGCCGCCCTTGAGCTCGATGCCGTCGCGCTTCACCGTGGCCAGCACGCTCGCAGCCTGCTCGCCGCCCATGACGCTGATGCGCGCGTTGGGCCACATCCACAGGAAGCGCGGGCTGTACGCGCGGCCGCACATGCCGTAGTTGCCGGCGCCGAAGCTGCCGCCGATGATGATCGTGAACTTGGGCACGTTGGCCGTGGCCACCGCCGTCACCATCTTGGCGCCGTGGCGCGCGATGCCTTCGTTCTCGTACTTGCGGCCCACCATGAAGCCGGTGATGTTCTGCAGGAACACCAGCGGGATCTTGCGCTGGCAGCACAGCTCGATGAAGTGCGCGCCCTTCTGCGCCGACTCGCTGAACAGGATGCCGTTGTTGGCCACGATGCCCACGGGCATGCCCTCGATCTCCGAGAAGCCGCACACCAGCGTGGCGCCGAAGCGCGCCTTGAACTCGTGGAACTCGCTGCCGTCGACGATGCGCGCAATGATCTCGCGCACGTCGAAGGGCTTGCGCGTGTCGGTGGGGATCACGCCGTAGAGCTCTTCGCGCGGGAACGCGGGTGCGCGCACCCCGGTCTTCACCGGGGCATCAGCCGCCTTCGCGTTGAGGTTGGCCACCGCCGAGCGCGCGAGCGCCAGCGCATGCAGGTCGTTCTGCGCCAGGTGGTCGACCACGCCCGACAGGCGCGTGTGCACGTCGCCGCCGCCCAGGTCCTCGGCCGTCACCACCTCGCCGGTGGCCGCCTTCACCAGCGGCGGGCCGCCCAGGAAGATGGTGCCCTGGTTCTTCACGATGATCGATTCGTCGCTCATCGCCGGCACGTAGGCGCCGCCGGCCGTGCACGAGCCCATGACCACCGCGATCTGCGGGATGCCCTGGGCGCTCATGTTGGCCTGGTTGTAGAAGATGCGGCCGAAGTGGTCGCGGTCGGGAAACACCTCGTCCTGGTTCGGCAGGTTGGCGCCACCCGAGTCGACCAGGTAGATGCAGGGCAGGCGGTTCTGCTCGGCGATTTCCTGCGCGCGCAGGTGCTTCTTCACCGTCATGGGGTAGTAGGTGCCGCCCTTCACGGTGGCGTCGTTGCACACGACCATGCAGTCGACGCCGTTCACGCGGCCGATGCCCGCGATGATGCCGGCGCCGGGTGCCGACTCGGCCCCCTTCGCGTCGAGGTACATCGCATGCGCGGCCAGCGGCGCGATCTCCAGGAAGGGCGTGCCCGGGTCGAGCAGCTCGGCCACGCGGTCGCGCGGCAGCAGCTTGCCGCGCGCCGTGTGCTTGGCGCGCGCGGCCTCGCCGCCGCCCTGTTCCACCTTGGCGAACTGCGCGTGCAGGTCGTCGACCAGCGCGCGCATGGCGGCGGCATTGGCCTGGAAGTCGGCCGAACGTGCGTTGAGTTTGGTTTCTAGTTGGCTCATGCTGTCTTTTCTTTCGTCAGGCCGAGCTGCTCGGTCATGGCGTCGCGGATCTTGAATTTCTGGATCTTGCCTGTCACCGTCATCGGGAACTCGGTGACGAACTGGATGTACTTCGGCACCTTGTAGTGCGCGATCTGGCCCTTGCAGAAGCTGCGGATGTCCTCGTCGGTGGCGCTCTGGCCGGGCTTGACGATGATCCACGCGCACAGCTCTTCGCCGTACTTCCGGTCGGGCAGCCCCACCACCTGCACGTCCTGCACCTTCGGGTGGCGGTACAGGAACTCCTCGATCTCGCGCGGGTAGATGTTCTCGCCGCCGCGGATCACCAGGTCCTTGATGCGCCCGACGATGTTGACGTAGCCCTCGGCGTCCATGGTGGCCAGGTCGCCGGTGTGCATCCAGTGCTCGGGGTCGATGGCCTCGCGCGTGCGCGGCTCGTCGTCCCAGTAGCCGTGCATCACCGAGTAGCCGCGCGTGCACAGCTCGCCCGACTGGCCCGTGGGCATGATGGCGCCGGTCTCGGGGTCGATGATCTTCACCTCGAGGTGCGGCTGCACCGTGCCCACGGTGGACACGCGCTTGTCCAGCGGCGTGTCGGTGCTGCTCTGGCAGCTCACGGGGCTGGTCTCGGTCATGCCGTAGGCGATCGTGATCTCGCCCAGGTGCATCTGGTCGACCACGCGCTTCATCACCTCGGTCGGGCACGGCGAGCCGGCCATGATGCCGGTGCGCAGCGTGGACAGGTCGAACTCCTTGAAGCGCGGATGGTCGAGCTCGGCGATGAACATGGTGGGCACGCCGTGCAGGCCGGTGCACTTCTCGGCCTGCACCGTCTCCAGCACGGTGAGCGGGTCGAAGCCGTCGTTCGGGTACACGATGGCCGAGCCGTGCGTGAGGCACGCCAGGTTGCCCAGCACCATGCCGAAGCAGTGGTACAGCGGCACGGGAATGCACAGCTTGTCGACCGGCGAGAGCTTCATGCATTCGCCGATGAAGAAGCCGTTGTTCAGGATGTTGCGGTGCGTGAGCGTCGCGCCCTTCGGAAAGCCCGTGGTGCCGCTGGTGAACTGGATGTTGATGGGGTCGGTCGCCTTCAGCGTCTTCTGCGTGGCGGCCACGCGCGGGTCGGCGGCGTCGCCGCTGGCCAGCAGCTGGCTGAAGCGCTGCATGCCCGGCTGTTCGTCGCCCTGGCCGGGCTTGTCGATCCAGAAGGTGTGCTGCAGCTGCGGCAGGCGCGCGGGGCCGAGCTCGCGCAGCATGCCGAGGTAGTCGCTGGTCTTGAACTGCGCCATCGTCACCAGCGCCTTGCAGCCGACCTTGTTGAGCGCGTACTCGAGCTCCGAGGTGCGGTAGGCCGGGTTGATGTTGACGAGGATCAGCCCGACCTTGGCGGTGGCGATCTGCATCAGCACCCACGGCACGTTGTTGTGCGACCAGATGCCCACGCGGTCGCCGGGCCGCAGGCCGAGCTTCAGCAGGGCGCTGGCGAGCTGGTTGGACCGGGCCTGCAGCGCGCGGTAGGTGAAGCGCTGGCCTTCGTGGCGGCTGATGAGCGCTTCGCGCTCGGGCTGCTTCTCGACCATGTCGTCGAAGAAGTCGCCGATGGGTTGTTCGATGAGGGGGACGTCTGTGGCGCCCTGGGCCATGCTTTGTGTCAGTGGCATCGTCTTGTCTCCTTGTCTTGCCCCCTCTCCCCTTGGGGAGAGGGTTGGGGTGAGGGTGCCGGCCCTTGATGAAGCGCGGCGCTCGACTCGATCGCTGCTGCCCTCACCCCAGCCCTCTCCCCGAGGGGAGAGGGAGCAAGAGGGGGCAGCGCTTCATCCTGGAACCCTACGCCGTTTCCGCGAAAAGCTCGCGACCGATCAGCATCCGACGGATCTCGCTCGTGCCCGCGCCGATCTCGTACAGCTTGGCGTCGCGCCACAGCCGCTCGACCGGAAACTCCTTCGTGTACCCCACGCCGCCCAGCGCCTGGATCGCCTCGCCGGCCATCCACGTCGCCTTCTCGGCCGAATACAGAATCGCGCCGGCCGCGTCCTTGCGGAAGGTGCGCGCATGGTCGTTGCGGTCGCAGGCCTTGCCCACGGCGTACACGTAGGCGCGCGTGGCCTGCCAGGTCGAGTACATGTCGGCCAGCTTGCCCTGCATGAGCTGGAACTCGCCGATGCTCTGGCCGAACTGCTTGCGGTCGTGAACGAAGGGCAGCACCGCGTCCATGCACGCGGCCATGATGCCCAGCGGGCCGCCGGAGAGCACGGCGCGCTCGTAGTCGAGCCCGCTCATGAGCACCTTGGCGCCCAGGCCTTCGCCGCCCAGCACGTTTTCCTCGGGCACTTCGCAGTTGTCGAAGAACAGGGGGAAGGTGTTGGAGCCGCGCATGCCGAGCTTGTCGAGCTTGTTGCCGGCGGAGAAGCCCTTGTAGCTCTTCTCGACGATGAAGGCCGTCATGCCGCGCGCGCCCATCTCGGGCTCGGTCTTGGCGTAGATGACCAGCGTGTCGGCGTCGCCGCCGTTGGTGATCCACATCTTGCCGCCGTTAAGCACGTAGTAGCCGTTCTTCTTCTCGGCCTTGAGCTTCATGCTCACCACGTCGGAGCCGGCGTTGGGCTCGCTCATGGCCAGCGCGCCCACGTGCTCGCCGCTCACCAGCTTGGGCAGGTATTTTTTCTTCTGCGCGTCGCTGCCGTTGCGGTGGATCTGGTTCACGCACAGGTTGGAGTGCGCTCCGTAAGACAGCCCCACCGAGGCCGACGCGCGGGAGACTTCTTCCATGGCCACGATGTGCGCCAGGTAGCCGAGCTCGGTGCCGCCGAACTCTTCCTTCACCGTCATGCCGTGCAGGCCGAGCTCGCCGAGCTTTTGCCAGAGGTCGTGCGGGAACAGGTTGTCGCGGTCGATGTCGGCGGCGCGCGGCGCGATTTCGTTCGCGGCAAAGTCCTGGATGGCGCTGCGCAGCGAATCGATGGTGTCGCCCAGGTCGAAGTTCAGGCCGGGATCGTGCATGTGTGTTGTCTCCTCTGAGGGGTCGGCGCGCAGGGCTGCCCACGCGAAATGGCGCTTGGAAGAACCGCAGCTTACGCCCGGCAGCGCCGCAATTGGCGCCACAATGGTTGCAAATTGCGCCACGCCCATTCGCTGAACACATGTCGTCCCCATCGTTCCTCAGGCCCGCCCGCGCCGTCACGCCCATGGCCTTCGTGAGAGCCATCGTGCAGGGCTACGAGCGCTATGAAAAGGACCCGGCCGAGGCCCTGAAAGCGGCACAGATCACGCCGCGCGATCTGGCCCGGCCGGGCGCCCGGGTGACGGCGGCGCAGTTCGAGGCGCTGTCCGAGCACGCCATGCAGGAGCTCGACGACGAGGCGCTCGGCTGGTTCTCGCGGCGCCTGCCCTGGGGCAGCTACGGCATGCTGTGCCGCGCCTCGCTGAGCTCGCCCGACCTGGGCGTGGCCATCAAGCGCTGGTGCCGCCACCACCGGCTGCTGACCGAAGACATCGGGCTGGCGCTGGAGGTGGCGGGCGGCATGGCCACCTTGCGCATCACCGAGAACCGCCCGCTCGACGCGGCCTTTCGTGAGTTCTGCCTGGTGACCAGCCTGCGCTTCATGCACGGCTACATGTGCTGGGCCATCGACTCGCGCATTTCGCTGCGCCATGCGGGCTTTCCGTTCGCGCCGCCGCCGCACCGCGACGCCTACGCCCCGATGTTCACGCCCGACGTGAGCTTCGACGCGCCGCAGGCGAGCATCAGCTTCGACGAGCGCTACCTGGCGTTGCCATTGCAACGCGACGAGCGCGCGCTGCGCACCATGCTCAAGCGGGCGCTGCCGCTGACCATCCTGCAATACCGTCGGGACCGGCTGCTGGGCCAGCGCGTGCGCGAGCTGCTGCGCTCACGCGCCAGCGAGGCGACCACGGCGGAGGCGCTGGCGGGGCTGCTCAATGTGTCGAGCCGCACGCTGCATCGGCAATTGCACGAGGAAGGCACATCGCTGCAGGTGCTGAAGAACGAGGTGCGCCACGAGATGGCGGTCGACCAGTTGCGCCGCACCACGCGGCCGATCAAGCAGGTGGCGCTGGCGGTCGGGTTTCGCAACGAGAAGAGTTTTTCTCGCGCTTTTTTCCAGTGGACGGGGCATGCGCCCCGGGACTTCCGGCAGCAGGGGTTGTAGGTTCGGCGCGCATGAACAGGCCGCCGGCCTGATCGCGCCCAGCAACGAAACCCCGAGACTCAGCCCGGCTGATCGATCAACGCCAGCGCATCCGCGATCGACTGGCTGTCTTCCGGCCGCACCAGCTTGGCAAGCTGCTGGCCATCGCGCATGAACACCAGCGTGGGCCACAGCCGCACGTTGAACGAGCGGCCCAGCGGACGGCCGCTGCCGTCTTCCACCTTGATGCGGCGCACGTTCGGGTACTTGGCGAAGGCCTCTTCGATGTTCGGCTGCGCGGCCTTGCAGATGCCGCACCAGTTGGTGCCGAACTCGACGACGGCGGGGCCGGTGAGTGCGTCGATGTGGGTGCGTTCGGGTTGCTCGGTCTTGTATTCGGAGGTCATGGGGGTGTGGTTCCTCTGCAGGCCTTGCGGCTCGTCGGTTTAGCCCCTCATTGCATCAGAAACTCAGGCCGGCTGCAGGCCGTACCCCGAAAGCAGCGCGGGCAATTCGGCCATGTCGCTGAACACGCGCGCCACGCCCACGCTCAGCAGCGGGCCGGGGCCGCTGTGGCCCGATTCGCCGGTGCTGTAGCCGAACACCGTGGCGCCCGCGGCCACGCCAGCCATGGCGCCGGTGACGGTGTCCTCCACGATGGCGCAACGCTTCGGGTCCACGCCCAGCGCCTCGGCGGCGGCCAGGTACACGTCGGGGTGAGGTTTGGAGCGCGGCATTTCGTGGCCGCTGAAGATGCGCCCCTGGAACAGGTCGAGCAGGCCGACCTTGGCCAGCTGCAGCTCGACCTTGTGGCGGTCGGCGCCCGAGGCGCAGGCGATGCGGCCCTTGAGCTTCGCGTGGATTTCTCGAATGGCGGCCGGCGCATGCGCGATGGCGACCAGGTCGCGCTCCAGCGCCTCGTTGCGGCGCGCGCGAAAGGCCTTGAGCCATTCGTCGGTGATCTTGAAGCCGGTCTTCGCTTCGATGAGGGCGGCCTCGTCCTTCACGGCCTTGCCGGTGAAGGTGTTCATCGACTCCTCGGTGCTCAGGTGCCAGCCGAGCTCGCCGAGCATTTCGGCGAGCACGCGGTTGGTGATGGGTTCCGAATCCACGAGGACGCCGTCGCAGTCGAACAGCACGGCGGAGAAGGGAAATGAAGTCATGGGTTGGCATTGCTGGGATTGCCTTGATGGTAGCAACCGCCTGTGCAATGCCGCCCCCGAAGGGACAAGGCGCCCCGTGAAAGCGCGTGGTTCCGCTCAGCGCGCGTGCGTCACGCCGCCGTCCACCACCAGCGTCGAGCCCATCACGTAGTCGCCGGCACGCGAGGCCAGGTAGATGGCCGCGCCCGCCATGTCCTCGGGCACGCCGATGCGGCCGGCCGGAATGCGGTCCTTCACCACGTCGCCGTGGTCGCGGGCGTCCTTGTTCATGTCGGAGGCGAAAGCACCCGGGGCGATGGCGCTGACCACGATGCGGTCCTGCGCGAGCCGCAGCGCCATGCGGCGCGTGAGCTGGATCAGGCCGGCCTTGCTGGCGGCATACGAATACGTTTCCTGCGGGTTCACCGAAATGCCGTCGATCGAGGCGATGTTGATCACCTTCGACAGGTGGTCGGTGGCCGCCTTCTTCAGCATCGGCGTGAGCGCCTGGGTCAGGAAGAACGGGGTCTTCAGGTTCAGGTCGACCACCTTGTCCCAGCCGCTTTCCGGAAACTCCGCATACGGCGCGCCCCAGGCGGCGCCGGCGTTGTTCACCAGGATGTCGAGCGAGCCTTCATGCTTGGCATAGGCCTCGACCAGCGCCTGCGCGCCCTCCACCGTCGACACGTCGGCCGGCAGCGACACGCAGTGGCCGAAGGCCGACAGCTCCTTCGCCGTCTGGTCGCAGGCCGCGGCCTTGCGTGCCGAGATGTACACGCGCGCGCCCTGGGCCAGGTAGCCCTCGGCGATCATGCGGCCGATGCCGCGCGAACCGCCGGTGATGAGCGCGGTGCGGCCCTTCAGCGAGAAGAGTTGGGTGGTGTCCATGGTGCGGGTGTCTCCTGAATGAAAGATTTTTCAGGAAACGAGCTTAGTGCGCGCGGCGCCGCGCGCGCGTCACCTCGGTGTCAGCCCCGACGTCTGCGCCGAAGGCAGCGACAGGCTGCGCGGGCTGGTGAAGCTGCGCAGCTCGCCGCTCAGCGGATCGACGAACGACAGCGACCTGGCCAGCAGCTGCAAGGGCTTGCTGAAATCGTCCGCGCCCTCGGGCAGCAGCACGGGGTAGATCGGGTCGTTCACGATGGGCATGCCCAGCGCCTGGCAATGCACGCGCAGCTGGTGCTTGCGGCCCGTGACCGGCGAGAGCCTGAGCAGCGCATGGCCGTCGCGCACCTGCCGCACCTCGATGCGGGTCTCGGAATTGGGCTCGCCGGGCTCCTCGCGCACGCGCATGAAATGCGCGTCGTCGACCAGCCGGCTGCGGTACACCTCGGGCACCGACGACACGCCCTCCTGCCAGGGCACCACCGCCTCGTAGTGCTTGTCGATGCGGCGCTCCGGAAACATGGCCTGGTAGGCGCCGCGCGTCGCTTGCCGCACCGAGAACAACACAAGCCCCGAGGTGCTGCGGTCGATGCGGTGCATGGGCACCAGGTCGTCGAGCTGCAGCTTGCGTTTCAGCCGCACCAGCAGGCTTTCCTGCAGGTACTTGCCGGTGGGCGTGACGGGCACGAAGGGCGGCTTGTCGACCACCAGCAGCTCGTCGTCCTGGTGAACGATCTGCTCGTCGAACGGAATGCGCACCTCGTTGTCGAGCGCGCGGTAGTAGTACACGCGCAGCGGCGACTGGTAGCGGCGCGCCACGGTCACCGGCACGTGGTGCTCGTCGACGACGTCGTTCGCCTCGATGCGCGCCAGCCACGCCTCGCGCGTGATGGCGGGAAAGCGCTCGATCAGGAACTCGGCGATGGTCGGCCACGGCCCGTACGGCAGGCCGACGCAGCTCGGGCCCACGCCGTCGCGCGTGGGCAGCGGCAGCTGCGGCGGACGGCGGCGGGTCATGGCGACGAGGAGGCCTGCTGCAGCAGCGACAGCGCCTCGGCGGCCGAGGGCCGCTTCCGCGCATCGGGCTGCAGGCAGCGGTCTTTCAGCGCGACCACCTGGGGCGGCACGGCGTCGGCGCAGCGCTCGAGCAGCTCTTCGAGCAGGCAGCCGAAGGCGCGCATCTCCAGCGCCTGGAACGCGCGCGCCTGTGCGGCGTCCAACGACGCCGTCATCCAGCCCGCGCCGAAGTCGCCGAGCCGGCCGCCGCGCTGCGCATGCCACAGGATGTTGTGCGCATACAGGTCGCCATGAACAATGCCGCGCGCGTGCAGGTGCTGCACGGCCGAGGCGATGTCGCGGGCGATGCGCAGGGCCACGCCGCAGGTCCACCGCGCGTCGTCCGCATACACGTCGCGCGTGCACGACGCCAGGCTGGGCGGCCCGGCGAGCGTGACGAAGGTGGGGTCGACCAGCCCCATCACCAGGCCTTCGGTGCGCTCGGGATGGCCGTCGATGCGGCCCTGCGCGGCAATCAGCGTGGGGTGCGGGCCGGCGGCGATGCACGCGGCCATTTCGCTGTGCGGCCAGCCGTCGCTGGTGACCGCGCCCTTGAAGAGCTTGACGGCCACTTGCTGCGCCTTCTTGCCGAGCGACGCTTGGTGGATCACGCCCGAGGCGCCCTCGCCGAGCTTCTTGCCGAGCGAGAGTTCGGCCCAGTCGACGCGCGGCACCGACTGCGCGGCGATGGCTGCGTCTTCAGCCTGCGTGTCGAACGGGTTGCCGGCGCAGGCCAGCCATGCGAGCCGCGGTAGCAACGGCAACCAGGCGGGCAGCGCCTCGAAGCGGTTGGCCGAAATGCGCAGCAGCTCGAGCCGCTCCAGCCCCGCCATCGATGCCGGCAGCTTGCGCAGCCGGTTGCCCGCGAGCATCAGCTTCTGCATGCGGGTGCAGGCGCCCAGCGAATCAGGCAACTCTTCGATGTGGTTGTCGGTGAGGATCAGCCAGCGCAGCGATGCCGGCAGCGAGGCGGCCGGCACGGTGTGGATGCGGTTGGCCTTGAAGCCGACGATGTCCAGCCCCTGGCACCGGCCGATGGCCTCGGGCAGCGTGGTGAAGCGGTTGTCGGAGCAGAACAGCACGCGCAGCCTGTGCAGGCGGTGCAGGTCGTCGGGCAGTGTGTCGAGTGCGTTGCCCGACAGGCTCAGCACCTCGAGCGAGTCGGCAAGGTCGAAGACCTCGCGCGGGAACTCGGTGAGCCCGCAAGAGAGATCGATTCGTTGTGCGCCTGCCAGCTGGCCCGCGCGGAGCTGAGCCAGCGTGTTCATGCGGGCAAGTCTAAATGCCCGGCATTTCCCTCAGGCGGTGCTCGCCTTGGCGCCGAAGCGGTAGATGCCGTCCTTGCCCAGCTCGCGCTTCACCTGCCCCGAGAACCACAGCAGGTGCAGGTGGGCCACGGTCTCGCCCATGGCGAAGGTCATCTGGTGCACGTCGAGCTGGCGCTTGAACAGGATGGGCAGGCCCTGCGCTCCGGTCAGCGGGCTGGCGAGGCAGGCCTCGAGCAGTTCGGCCAGGCGGTCGCGGTGGTGCTCCTGCAGCTGCTCGACGCGGCGGTGGATGCCGGTGAAGGGCTTGCCGTGCGACGGCAGTCCCAGCGTGTCGGCCGGCAGCGCCTTGAACTTGTCGATGCTGTCCAGGAACAGGCGCAGCGAGTTCGCCTCGGGCTCGCCCGCATGCACGCTCACGTTGGTGGAAATGCGCGGCAGCATCATGTCGCCGCCCAGCAGCAGCTTCAGCTCGTCGCAGAACAGCGCGATGTGCTCGGGCGCATGGCCGTAGCCGACGATGCAGCGCCAGGCGTGGCCGTCGATGGTGACGGTGTCGCCGTCGAGCATGCGCACGAAGGTGTCGGGCACCGCGGGCACCAGCTCGGCGTAGTAGTTGGTGCGCCCGCGGATCTTGTCCAGCGCCTCGGGGTCGGTCATGCCGTGCGAGGCGAAGAAGCTCGCCGCCTGCTCGCCGCCCGCGAGCGTGTCGCCGGCGGTGCTGAGCACGCGGGCCACGTGGTAGTCGGTGGAACTGATCCACATCGGCGCCTTCCAGCGCTCGCACAGCCAGTGCGCCAGGCCGATGTGGTCGGGGTGCATGTGGGTGACGATGACGCGCAGAATCGGCAACCCCTGCAGCTGGGTCTCGAAGATCTGCTCCCACTGGGCGCGCGACTCGGCGTGGTCGATGCAGCAGTCGACCACCGTCCAGCCGGCCACGCCGTCCAGGGTGTCGCGCAGCAGCCAGAGGTTGATGTGGTCGAGCGCAAAGGGCAGCCGCATGCGGATCCAGCGCACGCCTGGCGCCACCTCCATGGCTTCGCCGGGCTGGGGCAGCGTGTCGCCCAGGGGGTAGTGGAGTTCGCGTTCGAGGAGGTTCATGTAAGATTGACGTTTACGTAAACGTCATGAGTCAAGGGCACCATTGTAGGGATCGCGGCGTGAATCTGCTGTCGCCCGCGCAACGACCCTTTTTTGCCCTGTTCGGCTCCTTCGTCGTCACCACTCCCTGCCATGCCCGCGTCCACCTTCACCATCAGCCAGCTCGCGAAGGAATTCGACCTCACGACGCGGGCCATCCGCTTCTACGAGGACATGGGCCTGCTCACCCCCGAGCGGGCCGGGCTGCAGCGCGTGTACAGCGCGCGCGACCGGGCCCGGCTCACGCTCACGCTGCGCGCCAAGCGCCTGGGCCTGAGCCTGACGGAGGCCAAGGACATCCTGGACATGTACGACAGCCCGCGCGACACGGTGCCGCAGCTGGAAAAATTCCTCGGCGTGCTGGGCGCGCACCGGGCCCAGCTCGAAGCCCAGCTGACCGAGCTGCAGGCCAACCTGGCGGAAGTGCGCGAACACGAGAAAAAGGGGCGGGCCACGCTGGCCAAGGCCCAGAAGGCAATCAAGGGAAGCAAGACAACAAAGCAGGTCAGGCCGGCCAGGCCCAACAAGGCCCTCAAGGCCCCCAAGGCGGCGGAAGCCAGCGCCTGAACCACGCGACTCATCGACAATAGAGCCACTATGTCCGACATCACCGACAACCTCGACGACCTCTTTGCCCACAACCGTGCGTGGTCCGCGCAAATGGAGCGCGACCGCCCCGGTTTCTTCACCAGCCTGGTCAAGCAGCAGACACCGCGCTACATGTGGATCGGCTGCTCCGACAGCCGCGTGCCCGCCAACCAGATCACCGGGCTGGAGCCCGGCGAAGTGTTCGTGCACCGCAACGTCGCCAACATCGTGGTGCACTCCGACCTCAACGCGCTCTCGGCCATCCAGTTCGCGGTGGAGCACCTGAAGGTCGAGCACATCATGGTGGTGGGCCACTACGGCTGCGCCGGCGTGAAGGCCGCGCTCAGCGGCAAGCGCATCGGCCTGGCCGACAACTGGATCCGCCACATCCAGGACGTGCGCGACCGCCACCACGTGATGCTCGAAAGCCTGCCCGACGAAGAAGCCCGCGTCGATGCGCTGTGCGAGCTGAACGTGGCCGAGCAGGTGGTCAACGTGGCCGTCAGCACCGTCATGGTCGACGCCTGGGCGCGCGGCCAGAAGGTCAAGATCCACGGCTGGACCTTCGGCGTGCACGACGGACTGCTGCAGGACCTGGGCCTGAGCGTGGACGGCGCCAAGCCGCTGGACGGCGTGTACAAGGCCGCGGTGCAGCGCATTCGCTACAAGTGGAGCAAGCCCGGCGAAGTGATCCAGGCGCTGACCACGCAAGGCGTGCAGGTGAACCAGGCCGTGCAGGAGGCGCAGGCCATCGCGCCGCAGCCCGAGGCCGGCGGCACGGGAAGCCCCGCCGCGGCCTGACGCGGGCCGCGGCAGACCGACGCAACGGCAATAGAACGGTAATAGAACGGCAATCCAGCGGCGCTTTGCCCCGTCCCCCGTCCATGTTCCCGCAACGCCTCGACTCGCCGCTGGCCTATGACATCGCGAAGGCGATGATGGACGGTTTCAACCGCCACTACCGGTTGTTTCGCGCCGAGTCGGCGCGTGCCAAGCACCGCTTCGAAACCGCCGACTGGCACGGCCAGCAGCGCGCGCAGCGCGAGCGCATCGAGTTCTACGACCTGCGCGTGAGCGAGGCCGTGGCCCGGCTCGAGAAGGAGTTCAAGGCCGGCGAGCAGCCGATGGACGTGTGGCACCAGGTCAAGCTGCACTACATCGGCCTGCTGGTGGACCACCACCAGCCCGAGCTGGCCGAGAGCTTCTTCAACTCGGTGACCACCAAGATCCTTCACCGCGCGTACTTCCAGAACGACTTCATCTTCGTGCGCCCGGCGATCAGCACCGAGTACATCGAGCCGCGCGGCGCCCCCACCTACCGCCCCTACTACCCCGAGCCCCGGACGCTGGCCGACACCGTGGAGCAGATGCTCGACGACTTCGCGCTGCTGGGCACCTTCGCCAACAAGCGGCGCGATGCCGAGCGCGTGGCGCATGCCATATCGAACCGTTTCCACCAGGTGAAGCTGCGCGCCAACTTCCAGCTGCAGGTGCTCTCGGGGCTGTTCTTTCGCAACAAGGGCGCGTACGTGGTGGGCAAGATCATGAACGGCTTCGTCGAGATTCCGTTCTCGCTGCCCATCCTGCACGACAGCCGCGGGCGCTTCTACATCGACGCGGCGCTGTTCGGCGAAGACGACCTGCAGATGCTCTTCAGCTTTGCGCGCGCGTACTTCATGGTCGACATGGAAGTGCCTTCGGCGTGGGTGCAGTTCCTGCGCTCGCTCATGCCGCGCAAGCCCCGCGCCGAGATCTACAACGCGCTGGGCCTGGCCAAGCAGGGCAAGACCCTTTTCTACCGCGACTTTCTCTCGCACCTGAACTACTCCAGCGACCGCTTCCGCATCGCGCCCGGCATCAAGGGCATGGTCATGCTGGTGTTCGACCTGCCGTCGTTCCCCTTCGTGTTCAAGCTCATCAAGGACTACTACCCGCCGCAGAAGGACACCACGCGCGAGCAGATCAAGGGCAAGTACATGCTCGTGAAGCAGCACGACCGCGTGGGCCGCATGGCCGACACGCTGGAGTACAGCGACGTGGGTTTTCCGCTCGACCGCTTCGAGCCCGGGCTGATCGAAGAAATCCAGAAGTTCGCGCCCAGCCAGCTCGAGATCGGCGACCGCGACGGCAACGGCGAAATGGAGGTCGTGCTCAAGCACGTCTACATCGAGCGCCGCATGATCCCGCTGAACATCTACCTGCAGGAAGCCTTCGACACGCTGGCCGACCCCGAGAGCCCGGCGCACGCCAGGCGCGCGAAAGACCAGCTGGAGCATGCGGTGGTCGAGTACGGCAACGCCATCAAGGACATGGTCGCGGCCAACATCTTTCCCGGCGACATGCTGTGGAAAAATTTCGGCGTCACGCGCGGCGGCAAGGTGGTGTTCTACGACTACGACGAGATCGAATACGTCACCGACTGCAAGTTTCGCAAGGTGCCCGCGCCGCGCAACGAAGAAGAAGAAATGAGCGGCGAGGTCTGGTACTCGGTGGGCCCGAAAGATGTGTTCCCCGAGACCTTCGAGCCCTTCCTGCTGGGCAACAGCGACGTGCGCGCGGCCTTCATGGCGCACCACGCCGACCTGCTCGACGCCGCCTTCTGGCAGCACCACAAGGAACGCATCCAGGCCGGCCAGATGCTTGATGTGTTCCCGTACGAAGAGTCGCAGCGCTTCCAGCACGAAGGCCACGCGACGCATTTCTGACCGACCGTTTCTGTTTGTTTTTCGCTTCGCTTCCACATTCCTGAAGGAGACCTCCACATGTCCGAATCCATCGTCATCGTCGGCCTGGCCCGCACCCCCATGGGCAGCTTCCAGGGCGACTTTTCATCGCTTGCCGCGCACGACCTGGGCGGCGCCGCCATCAAGGCCGCCGTCGAGCGCGCCGGCATCGCGCCCGACAGCGTGGGCGAGGTGCTGTTCGGCAACTGCCTGATGGCCGGCCAGGGCCAGGCGCCGGCGCGCCAGGCGGCCTACAAGGGCGGCCTGCCCGACAGCGCGGGCGCGGTCACGCTCAGCAAGATGTGCGGCTCGGCCATGAAGGCCGCCATGCTGTCGCACGACCTGCTGCTGGCCGGCACGCACGACGTGATCGTGGCGGGCGGCATGGAAAGCATGACCAACGCGCCCTACCTCATGCTCAAGGGCCGCGGCGGCTACCGCATGGGCCACGACCGCATCTTCGACCACATGATGCTCGACGGCCTGGAAGACGCCTACCAGCCGGGCCGCTCCATGGGCACCTTCGGCGAAGACTGCGCGGCCAAGTACAAGTTCACGCGCGAGCAGCAGGACGCCTTCGCCATCGCCAGCGTCGAGCGCGCCAAGAAGGCGACCGACACCGGCCTGTTCAAGGACGAGATCGTGCCCGTCACCGTGAAGGGCCGCGGCGGCGAGACGGTGGTGTCCATCGACGAAGGCCCGGGCAAGGTCAAGCTCGACAAGATCCCCACGCTCAAGCCCGCGTTCAAGAAGGAAAACGGCACCATCACCGCCGCGTCGAGCTCGTCGATCAACGACGGCGCGGCCGCGCTGGTGATGATGACCGAGTCGCACACGAAGAAGATCGGCGCCAGGCCCATTGCCCGCATCGTCGGCCACGCCACGCACGCGCAGCAGCCCGAGTGGTTCTCCACCGCCCCGGTGGGCGCCGTCGCCAAGCTGTTCAAGAAGACCGGCTGGGCGGTGAAGGACGTGGACCTGTGGGAAGTGAACGAAGCCTTCGCCGTGGTGCCGATGGCGCTGATGCACGAGCTCGACGTGTCGCACGAGATCGTGAACGTGCACGGCGGCGCCTGCGCGCTGGGCCACCCGATCGGCGCGAGCGGCGCGCGCATCATGGTCACGCTGATCCACGCGCTGAAGGCGCGCGGCAAGAAGCGCGGCGTGGCCACGCTGTGCATCGGCGGGGGCGAAGGCACGGCGGTGGCACTCGAATTGCTATAAAAGCAATGGTCGGCACGGCGCCCGGGGGACGGGCGCCTTGCCGGCTTTTTCATTCGGTTATTTCAAACAATGCAAAACATGCGTAGAGCAGGAGAATTCATGCGCCCATCCATCCACCGTACCGCCGTGACCGCCATTGGCGCCGTGCTGGCCACCGCCTTCATGGCGAACGCCGCCTGGGCCCAGAAGCGCGACAACGTGCTGTTCCAGGCTGCCACCGACGAGCAGCCCGCGGTGATCAAGACGCTGGAAAAGCTCGTCAACATCGAAACCGGCACCGGCGACGCCGAAGGCATTGCCGCCGCGGGCAGCTACCTCGAGGGCGAGCTCAAGAACCTGGGCTTCACCGTCACGCGCAGCAAGTCGGCCGGCATCGTGGTGGGCGACAACATCGTGGGCAAGATCAAGGGCCGCGGCGGCAAGAACCTGCTGCTGCTGTCGCACATGGACACCGTGTACCTGAAGGGCATCCTCGCGAAGGCGCCGTTCAAGGTCGAGGGCGACAAGGCCTACGGCCCCGGCATCGCCGACGACAAGGGCGGCAACGCCGTCATCCTGCACACGCTCAAGCTGCTGAAGGACTACGGCGTGCGCGACTACGGCACCATCACCGTGCTGTTCAACACCGACGAGGAAAAGGGCTCCTTCGGTTCGCGCGACCTGATCCAGGAAGAAGCCAAGCTGGCCGACTACGTGCTCTCCTTCGAGCCCACCAGCGCCGGCGACGAGAAGCTCTCGCTGGGCACCTCGGGCATCGCCTACGTGCAGGTCAACATCACGGGCAAGGCCTCGCACGCGGGCGCCGCGCCCGAGCTGGGCGTGAACGCGCTGGTGGAGGCCTCCGACCTGGTGCTGCGCACCATGAACATCGACGACAAGTCGAAGAACCTGCGCTTCAACTGGACCATTGCCAAGGCCGGCAACGTGTCGAACATCATTCCCGCCAGCGCCACGCTGAACGCCGACGTGCGCTACGCGCGCAACGAAGACTTCGATGCCGCCATGAAGACGCTGGAAGAGCGCGCGCAGCAAAAGAAGCTGCCCGACGCCGACGTCAAGGTGCTGGTCACGCGCGGCCGCCCGGCCTTCAACGCGGGCGAAGGCGGCAAGAAGCTGGTCGACAAGGCCGTGGCCTTCTACAAGGAAGCCGGCGGCAACCTGGGCGTGGAAGAGCGCACCGGCGGCGGCACCGACGCGGCCTACGCGGCGCTCTCGGGCAAGCCCGTGATCGAGAGCCTGGGCCTGCCCGGCTTCGGCTACCACAGCGACAAGGCCGAGTACGTGGACATCAGCGCCATTCCGCGCCGCCTGTACATGGCCGCGCGCCTGATCATGGACCTGGGCGCCGGCAAGTAAAGCCCGCGCAGTCCCGCAAGCCCCGCATCGAAAAAAGACAGGAGACAACGCCATGCTGCTCAGCGCAGACCAGGAAGCCATTCGCGACGCGGTGCGCGATTTTTCGCAAGCCGAGCTCTGGCCCCACGCCCCCGCGTGGGACCGCGAACACAGCTTTCCCAAGGAGGCCCACCAAGGCCTTGCCGCGCTGGGCGCCTACGGCATCTGCGTGCCCGAGGAGCACGGCGGCGCCGGCCTCGACTACCTCACGCTGGCACTGGTGCTGGAAGAAATCGCGGCCGGCGACGGCGGCACCAGCACCGCGATCAGCGTGACCAACTGCCCGGTCAACGCCATCCTCATGCGCTACGGCAACGCGCAGCAGAAGAAGCAGTGGCTGGAGCCGCTGGCACAGGGGCAGATGCTCGGCGCCTTCTGCCTCACCGAGCCGCAGGCCGGCAGCGACGCATCGAGCCTGCGCACCACGGCGCGCAAGGACGGCGACGGCTACGTGATCGACGGCGTGAAGCAGTTCATCACCAGCGGCAAGAACGGCCAGGTGGCCATCGTGATCGCGGTGACCGACAAGGGCGCGGGCAAGCGCGGCATGAGCGCGTTCATCGTGCCCACCAACGCACCCGGCTACAACGTGGCCCGCCTGGAAGACAAGCTGGGCCAGCACAGCAGCGACACCGCGCAGATCAACTTCGACGGCTGCCGCATTCCGCGCGAGAACCTCATCGGCGCGGAGGGCGAAGGCTACAAGATCGCGCTCGGCGCGCTCGAGGGTGGGCGCATCGGCATCGCCGCGCAGAGCGTGGGCATGGCGCGCAGCGCCTTCGACGTGGCGCTGGCCTACGCCAAGGAGCGCCAGGCCTTCGGCGGTTCGATCTTCGACCAGCAGGCGGTGGGCTTTCGCCTGGCCGAGTGCGCGACGCAGATCGAGGCCGCGCGCCAGCTCATCTGGCACGCCGCGAGCCTGCGCGACGCCGGCCGGCCCTGCCTGAAGGAGGCCGCCATGGCCAAGCTCTTCGCCAGCGAGATGGCCGAGCGCGTGTGCAGCGCGGCCATCCAGACGCTGGGCGGCTATGGCTACGTGAACGACTTTCCGCTGGAGCGCATCTACCGCGACGTGCGCGTGTGCCAGATCTACGAAGGCACCTCGGACATCCAGAAGCTGCTGATCCAGCGCGCGCTGGCTTGAGCCAGGGCAAGCCGGGCGGGCGGCCTCCGGGCTTGCCCTCTCGGCGCTTCGTGCGCAAGGTGTTCCAATAGCGGTCTTCATGAGCGCCAACGATCCCACCACCGGACCTTGCCCCTGCGGGCGCACCGACCGCCGCGACAAGCCCATTGCCTACGCAATGTGCTGCGGCCGTTACCTCGACGACTTCGACAACACCCCCGCGCCCGACGCCGAGTCGCTGATGCGCTCGCGCTACACGGCCTTCGTGCTGGAGCGCGGGGCCTACCTGCTCGCCACCTGGGACCCGGCCCGGCGACCGGCGGCCATCGAGTTCGAGCCGGGCGTCAAGTGGCTGGGGCTGGACATCCGCTCGCGCTCGGTGCTCGACGCAGAGCACGCCGAGGTCGAGTTCGTCGCCCGCCAGCGCAGCGCGGCCACCGGCGCCGCCACCCGGCTGCACGAGCGCAGCCGCTTCGTGCGCGAGGGCGAGCGCTGGTATTACCTCGACGGCGACCTGCAACTGCCCCTGGCTTGACGCGCCGGGCCGAGGCTCGCACAATCGGCCCCGCTCCGGGGTGCACGCATGTGGCGTGCTGAGATGGCAAAGCTGCCGACCCGCGAACTTGATCCGGGTCATACCGGCGTAAGAAGAGCTGCACTCCCTGACTTCGGTCCGTCACTCCCCCTTCAGTGACGGGCCTTGCCGAAGTCCATCGAGCGATTGCGGAGCACCCTTTCCCCCACAAGGAGTGCCTCCCGATGAATGCCCCCGACAAGTTCACCACGCTGCTTTCGCTCACGCGCGAGCCCTTTCCGGCGTCGCACAAGTGCGTGATTCCGGGCAGCCGGCCCGACCTGCTGGTGCCCGTGCGCGACGTGCAGCTGACCAACGGCGAGACCGTGTCGCTGTACGACACCTCGGGCCCCTACACCGACCCGAAGGTCGAGATCGATGTGCGCCGCGGCCTGCCCGACGTGCGCGCCGCGTGGATCGCCGAGCGCGACGACACCGAGACCTACCAGGGCCGCACGCACCACGCGCTGGACGACGGCGCGAAGAACGAAGACCGCGATGCGCAACGCCTGGCCGAACTGCGCGCCGGTGCCGCGGCGCTGCAGCGCACGCCGCGCCGCGCGAAGTCGGGCGCGAACGTCACGCAGATGCACTACGCGCGCCGCGGCATCGTCACGCCCGAGATGGAGTACGTGGCCCTGCGCGAGAACGGCAAGCGCGAGTGGATGGCCGAGTACCTCGCCAACGAGGAACGCGCCACGCGCGTGCGGGGCAACCCGATGGGCGCCACCATTCCGCGCATCATCACGCCCGAGTTCGTGCGCGACGAAGTGGCCCGCGGCCGCGCCATCATTCCCGCCAACATCAACCACCCGGAAGTGGAGCCGATGGCCATCGGGCGCAACTTCAAGGTGAAGATCAACGCCAACATCGGCAACTCCGCCGTCACCTCGAGCATCGAGGAAGAGGTCGAAAAACTCGTGTGGGCCATTCGCTGGGGCGCCGACAACGTGATGGACCTGTCGACCGGCAAGAACATCCACACCACGCGCGACTGGATCGTGCGCAACTCGCCCGTGCCCATCGGCACCGTGCCCATCTACCAGGCGCTGGAAAAGGTGGGCGGCGTGGCCGAAGACCTGACGTGGGAGATCTTTCGCGACACGCTGATCGAGCAGGCCGAGCAGGGCATCGACTACTTCACCATCCACGCCGGCGTGCGGCTGCCGTTCATTCACCTCACGGCCGACCGCATGACGGGCATCGTGTCGCGCGGCGGCTCGATCATGGCCAAGTGGTGCATCGCGCACCACAAGGAGAGCTTTCTCTACGAGCACTTCGAGGACATCTGCGACATCATGAAGGCGTACGACGTGAGCTTTTCGCTGGGCGACGGCCTGCGCCCGGGCTCGGGCGCGGACGCCAACGACGAGGCGCAGTTCGCCGAGCTGCGCACGCTGGGCGAGCTCACGCAGGTCGCGTGGAAGCACGACGTGCAGACCATGATCGAAGGCCCCGGCCACGTGCCGCTGCACATGATCCAGGCCAACATGGACGAGCAGATCAAGCACTGCCACGAAGCGCCGTTCTACACGCTGGGGCCGCTGACCATCGACATCGCGCCGGGCTACGACCACATCGCCAGCGCCATCGGCGCGGCCATGATCGGCTGGGCCGGCACCGCGATGCTGTGCTACGTGACGCCCAAGGAACACCTGGGCCTGCCCGACCGCGACGACGTGAAGCAGGGAATCATTGCGTACAAGATCGCCGCGCACGCGGCCGACGTGGCCAAGGGCCACCCGGGCGCGCGCTCGCGCGATGACGCGCTGAGCAAGGCGCGCTTCGAGTTCCGCTGGCAGGACCAGTTCAACCTGGGCCTCGACCCCGACACCGCGCGCGAGTTCCACGACGAGACGCTGCCGAAGGACTCCAGCAAGGTCGCGCATTTCTGCTCGATGTGCGGGCCCAAGTTCTGCTCGATGAAGATCACGCAGGAAGTGCGCGAGTACGCAGCGAAGAAGGGCGTGGCCGAAAGCGCGGCCATGGCCGAGGGCATGCAGGAAAAGTCGAAGGAGTTCATGGCGGGCGGCGGGGAGATGTACATCCCCATTCGCGCCGTTTCCTGACCGCCTGAGCTTGCCTTCCGGCGGTGCCGTTGCGCGGCGCCGGAAGGCGGTTCAACGGGTGAGCCCCGAAGGGCTCAGGCCCAGCGCGGCACCGCTTCGTCTTTCAGCTGCTGGCGCAGCACGCCGTAGTCGGGCACCACGCTTTCCACCGTTTCCCAGAACCTGTGCGAGTGGTCCATGACCCGCAGGTGCGCCAGCTCGTGCGCCACCACGTAGTCGATCACCGGCAGGCGGAAATGAATGAGCCGCCAGTTCAGCCGGATCGAGCCGTCCGCGCTCGCGCTGCCCCAGCGCGTGGCCGCGTTCGACAGCGACAGCTTCGCCCAGCGCACGCCCAGCAGGGGCGCGAAGTGGTCCAGCCGCTCGATGAACAGGCGCCGCGCCTGCCGCATGAGCCAGGCCTGCGCCGCGTCGCGAATCTGCGAGGGCTGGGCGTTCTGCGCCACCGCCAGGCGCAGCACGCGCGGTTCGTCGCCCTGCGCCGCGTCCAGCGTGCCGCCGACGCTGGCAAAGCCGTGCTTCGGGTCGAGCCGGATCACCACCGTCTCGCCCATGAACGGAAACAGCGCGCCGTCGCGCCACTCGATGCGCGTGGCCTCCACGCGCGCATGGCGCTGCTGCGTCTCGGTGAGCTTGCGCAGGATCCAGTCGGACTTCTCGTGGATGGCCGCATCGACATCGCGCAGCGCCACCCAGCGCGGCGCCCGCACCGACAGCCCTTCGGCGCCGACCAGGAAGCCGATGGTCTTGCGCTTGCCGCGCTTGAACTCGTAGGCCACGCACGCGGCGCCGAGCACCACTTCGCGCGAGGCCTGCGGGTGCACGAAGCTGGCCAGCGCGAGCGTGTCGGACAGTGGAACGGCGGGTGGCGCGTGCAGGTCAGGCAAATCGACGGGTGCGGGCGGCGCCAGGGGCAAGCCCGGCGGTGTCGCCGCCCGGGGCTTCTTCGCCCGCGGCGGCCGCGCAGGTGCCGGTGCGGGCGCAGGCGCGGGTGGCGCGAACTCGCTGCCCAGCCCCTCGAAGAGGTCCATCGTGAACTGGAGCAGTCCCCCCATGTCGGGCTCTTTCGTCTTCAGTGCACCGCTTCCTGCACGGGCTGCGGGCTGTCGGCGTAGGCCTCGGGGTCGAGGCGGCGCATCTCGGCCTCGATCCAGGCCTCGACCTCGCGCATCAGCTCGTCGGGCTTGCGGCCCACGCTGGAAATCGCCGGGCCGATGGACACGTCCACCACGCCGGGGCGCTTGATGAAGGCCTTGCGCGGCCACACCTTGGCCGAGGTGACGGCGATGGGAATCACCGGCACGCCTGTCTCGCACGCCAGGCGCGTGCCGCCGCTCTTGTAGGTGCCCTTCTGCCCGCGCGGAATGCGCGTGCCTTCGGGGAACATGATGATCCAGATGCCCTGCGCCAGCAGCTTGCGGCCCTGGTTGACCACCTTGTTGAAAGCCTGCGCGCGCTGGCTGCGGTCGATGTGGATCATGTCCAGCCGCGCCATCGCCCAGCCGAAGAAGGGCACGTAGATCAGCTCCTTCTTGAACACGTAGGCCAGCGGGTGCGGCATCAGCGTGGGCATCAGGAAGGTCTCGAGCGTGGACTGGTGCTTTACGAGCAGCACCGCGCCGGCGAGCGCGTCGGTCGGCAGGTTCTCCATGCCGCTCACGCGGGTCTTGATGCCCAGCAGCACGCGCGCGCCGCCGATGGCCCAGCCGAGCCAGCGCTCGGCCATCCAGTACAGCGGAATGCCGCGCTTCCAGATCGAGCTGACGCACATGATGATGCCCCAGGGCACCACGGTGACGAGCATCCACAGCGCGTGGAGAACGGAACGAAAAAACGCCATCAAATAGACACCTGCAATGCAGCCTGCGCTTCGCGCGCAAGCAGGAAATCGACAAAGGCGGGAAGGTCGTCGTGGACCATCGTGTTCGCCGGGTATTCGGAAGGCAGCGGATCGACCCCGCGGCAGGCCGCGCCCATGCCCGTGAGCAGCAGGTGCGGCTCGCAGCCGGCGGCCGCGCCGGCCTGCAGGTCGCGCAGGCTGTCGCCGCAGGTGGGCGTGCCCTTCAGGTCGATGCCGTAGCGGTCGCCGATCTGCAGGAACAGGCCCGGCTTGGGCTTGCGGCAGTCGCAGCCCTCGTCGGGGCTGTGCGGGCAATAGAACACCGCATCGACCTTGCCGCCCACGGCCGCGAGCATCTTGTGCATCTTGGCGTGCATGGCGTTGAGCGAGGCCATGTCGAACAGCCCGCGGCCCAGGCCCGACTGGTTCGACGCGATCACCACGTGCCAGCCCGCATGGTTGAGCCGCGCCACGGCCTCGAGCGCGCCGGGCAGCGGCGTCCACTCGATGTCGCTCTTCACGAAGTCTTCGCGGTGCACGTTGATCGTGCCGTTGCGGTCGAGGATGACGAGTTTCATGGCGGGGACACTCCTGGAGGAGGCGTCGTGAAGGGGGTCAGGCCGCCAGCCGCTCGAGCTGCGCCACGCGGTTCATCGCGGCGTGCAGCGACATCAGCAGGCCCAGCCGGTTCAGCCGCAGATCGGCCTGCTCGGCGTTGACCATCACGCCGTCGAAGAAGGCGTCGACCGGCTCGCGCAGCGCGGCCAGCGTCTGCAGCGAGGCGGTGTAGTCGCCGGCGTCGAACTGCGCGTTGGCGGCGGGCACCACCTGGGCCATGGCGGCGTGCAGCGCCTTCTCGGCCGGCTCCTGCAGCAGCAGCTCGCTCACGTGCGCGTCGGCTTCGGGAGCCTTCTTCAGGATGTTGCCGATGCGCTTGTTGGCCGCGGCCAGCGCGGCGGCGGCAGGCAAGGCAGCGAAGGCGCGCACGGCCGCCAGCAGCTTGGGCACTTCGCCCAGGCGCTGCGGGCGCGGGGCCAGCACGGCGTCGACTTCCTGTGCGCTGGCGCCCTGCTCGCGCAGGCTGCCGGCGAGGCGGTCGAGCACGAAGTCCTGCAGCTCGACCGTGGCCTTGCCGCTGTCGAAGCCGGCGATGCCGCCGAACTGCGCGGCGGCGTCCTGCAGCAGGGCGTCGAGCCCCAGCGGCAGGTCTTTCTCGATGAGCATGCGCAGCACGCCCAGCGCATGGCGGCGCAGCGCGAAGGGGTCGCGGTCGCCGGTGGGCAGGTTGCCGATGCCGAACATGCCGACCAGCGTTTCCAGCTTGTCGGCCAGCGCCACCACCACGCCCACGGTGTTGCGCGGCAGTTCGTCGCCGGCGAAGCGCGGCTTGTAGTGGTCTTCGATGGCGTCGGCCACCGCGGCGTCGAGGCCGTCGTGCAGCGCGTAGTAGCGGCCCATGGTGCCCTGCAGCTCGGGGAACTCGCCGACCATGTCGGTCACGAGGTCGGCCTTGGCCAGCTGGGCGGCTTGCGTGGCCTGCGCGGCGACCTTCGCATCGCCGAGCTTTTCGGCGATGCCGCGCGCGATGTGCATCACGCGCTGCACGCGCTCGCCCTGGGTGCCCAGCTTGTTGTGATAGACCACCTTGCCCAGCGACTCCACGCGCGAGGCCAGGCTCTTCTTGCGGTCCTGGTCGAAGAAGAACTTGGCGTCGGCCAGGCGCGGGCGCACCACGCGCTCGTTGCCGCCGATGACGGCGCTGGCGTCGTCGGGGCTGATGTTGCTGACCACCAGGAACTGGTGGGTGAGCTTGGCCTGCGCGTCGAGCAGCGGAAAGTACTTCTGGTTGGCCTTCATCGTGAGGATCAGGCATTCCTGCGGCACCTCGAGGAACTCGCGCTCGAAGCTGCAGACCAGCACGTTGGGGCGCTCGACCAGCGCGGTGACTTCGTCGAGCAGCGCGTCGTCGTGGATGGGCACGGAGCCGCCACCGACCTTCACCGCCGCGGCGGCCAGCTGGCGCGCGATTTCTGCGCGGCGGGCCTCGAAGCTGGCGATGACGGCGCCCTCTTCCTGCAGTTGCAGCGCGTAGCTGTTGGCGTCGCGCAGCACCACGGGGTCGACGGCCGCCTCGAAGCGGTGGCCGTGCGTGTCGCGCCCGGCCTTCAGGCCCAGGGCCTCGATGGGCACCACGGTGCTTCCATGCAGCGCCACCAGGCCGTGCGCGGGGCGCACGAAGCTCACGCTGCTCCAGCCGGGCAGCTCGCTGCCTTCTTCGAGCTGGTAGGTCATGACCTTGGGAATCGGCAGCTTGGCGATGGCTTCGGCCAGCGCCTTCTGCAGGCCCTCGGCCAGCGTGGCGCCCTTGGCGGTGCTTTCGTAGAACAGGGCCTCGGCCTTGCCGTCCATCGCGCGCTTCAGGCCGGGCACGGCCGAGGCGTCGGCGCCCAGCGCGCCCAAGCGCTTGAGCAGCGCGGGCGTGGGCTGGCCAGCAGCGTCGAGGCCAACGGCCACGGGCATGAGCTTTTGCGACACGGCCTTGTCGGCGGCGCGCTCGGCCACGTGAGTGAGGTGCGCGGCCAGGCGGCGCGGCGAGGCGTAGGCGGTGAGCACGGCGCCCGGCTCGGCCAGGCCCTGCGCCACGAGCTGGTCGCGCAGGACGCCGGCAAAGGCGTCACCGAGCTTCTTCAGCGCCTTGGGTGGCAATTCCTCGACAAACAGTTCGACAAGAAGGCTGGCAGACGACATGGCTCAGAGCGTTGTTGGAAATGGGCCGCGAGCGGCACCGGTCACGGGCGCGCAGCGAAGCGGCGCCGTGGAGGGGAAAGAAGAGAAAGTCGAATTCATGAGGCGACGGCGCCGTCGCGCCGCTCCACATGGCGGCGCGCGACGAGCACCAGCACCGCGGCCGCCAGCAAGGGCGCCCACACGGTGACCATCTCGTTGAACAGCACCGCCGCGCCGCGCGGCGAGAAAAACTTCTTCAGCGCGATCGGCGACACCTCGATGGGGCGCCACGGGCTGAAGTAGCGCACGTCGCTGAACGGCCAGAAGAAGGCGATGCCGATGCCGCCGTTGGTCAGCATGTCCAGCAGCGGATGCGACACGGTGCACAGCGAAATCCACGCCCAGCCCACCGCGCGGCGCATGCCCCAGCGCGGCGCGAGCCACCAGCCGACCAGGCCCAGCAGCAGCGCGAACAGCAGCGTGTGCGTGAAGCCGCGGTGCCCTGCCATGCCGCCGTAGGCGATGCCGAGCTTGAAGGCCAGGCCGTCGAAGTCGGGCGCGATGGCCGCGACCATGCCCGCCAGCAGCGCCGGCACCGGCACGCGCCGCGTGCCCAGCGCAAGGGCTGCGCAGACGGGAACGGCGACGTGGGTGAAGACGGTGGGCATCGGTGGTGCAGCAGCGGGCGTGAAGCGGATCAGGCCGCCTTCTTCGGCGGCATCTGCGCGACCCATTCGCGCGGCGCCATCGGGAAGCCCAGCCGCTCGCGGCTTTCGTAGTAGCTCTGCGCCACGCTGCGCGCGAGGTTGCGGATGCGCCCGATGTAGGCGGCGCGTTCGGTCACGCTGATGGCGCCGCGCGCGTCCAGCAGGTTGAAGCTGTGCGCGGCCTTCAGCACCTGTTCGTAGGCCGGCAGCGCGAGCTGCTCGGTCATGAGGTGCTTGGCCTGCTTTTCGTGCGCATTGAAGGCGGTGAACAGGAACTCGGCGTCGCTGTGCTCGAAGTTGTAGGTCGACTGCTCGACCTCGTTCTGCTTGTAGACGTCGCCGTAGCTCAGGCCATCGGTCCAGGTCAGGTTGTAGACGTTGTCCACGCCCTGCAGGTACATGGCCAGGCGCTCCAGGCCGTAGGTGATCTCGCCGGTGATGGGCTTGCAGTCGATGCCGCCGACCTGCTGGAAGTAGGTGAACTGCGTCACTTCCATGCCGTTGAGCCACACCTCCCAGCCCAGGCCCCAGGCGCCGAGCGTGGGGTTCTCCCAGTCGTCTTCCACGAAGCGGATGTCGTTCTTCTTCAGGTCGAAGCCCAGGGCCTCGAGGCTGCCGAGGTACAGCTCCAGGATGTTGCTGGGCGCCGGCTTGAGCACGACCTGGTACTGGTAGTAGTGCTGCAGGCGGTTGGGGTTCTCGCCGTAGCGGCCGTCCTTGGGGCGGCGGCTGGGCTGCACGTAGGCGGCCTTCCAGGGCTCGGGGCCGAGGGCGCGCAGGAAGGTGGCGGTGTGCGAGGTGCCCGCGCCCACTTCCATGTCGTACGGTTGCAGCAGCGCGCAGCCCTTGTCGGCCCAGTACGACTGCAGTTTGAGAATGATTTGCTGGAAGGTCAACATGAAGCTGGCCGGCAGGGGCCGGACATTGGACGGTAGCGTGGACGGGTAGCGCGGCGACACGCCGCGAAAGCGGGCGATTTTACGTTCGGAGGGCAACTCTCCCACAGCGGCGCGGGAAGTCGCCTGCTGGCGAGGCCGCGCGGCGGGTGCGACAACTGCCAACCCGTCGCTTGCGACGGACCGCGGCGGGCGCCATCCCTCTCTTTTTTCCGCCGCTTTCCACCCGCCCTCCCCCGTTTTTCCCTGGACCCCTGGACATGCCCGTGCCCGAGCCCACACCCGACGCTCCTCTTTTCATCGTGCTCAACGCCGGCTCCGGCAGCGAGGACGCGGCCGAGGCGCGCCGGGTCATCGAAGAGGGCTGCGCCGCGGCCGGGCGGCGCCTGCGCATCTTCGTGGTCGACGGCCCCGGCCGGGTGCAGGCGCTGGCGCGCGAAGCGGTCGAGCGGGCGCGCGCGGCCGGCGGCGTGGTGGTGGCCGCGGGCGGCGACGGCACCATCAACGCGGTGGCGCAGGCCACGCTGGGCAGCGGCTGCGCCTTCGGCGTGCTGCCGCAGGGCACCTTCAACTATTTCAGCCGCACCCACGGCATTCCGCGCGACACCGCGCAGGCGCTGCACATCCTGCTGACCGAGCAGCCCCGGGCGGTGCAGGTCGGGCTGGTGAACGACCGCGTGTTCCTGGTCAACGCCAGCATGGGCCTGTACGCCGAGCTGCTGGAAGAGCGCGAGAGCTACAAGTCGCGCTTCGGCCGCAGCCGCTGGATCGCGTTCGGTGCCGGGCTGCTCACGGTGCTGCGCGGCCACCGGCACTGGAACCTGCGCATGGCCTGGCGCGGCAAGGAGCGCGACATTCGCACGCCCACGCTGTTCGTCGGCAACAACCCGTTGCAGCTGCACCAGGTCGGCATCGCCGAGGCCGACGCGCCCGAGCAGGGGCAGCTCGCCGCCATCGCGCTGAAGCCGGTGGGGCCGCTGTCGATGCCGGGGCTGCTGGTGCGCGGTGCGCTGGGCCGGCTGGGCGATGCCGACGAGGTGCTGAGCTTTCCGTTCGAGTCGCTCACCGTCAAGGGCGGCCGGGCGCTCGGTCCGGTGGGCCCGCGGGGCCCGCGCCGCGTGAAGGTGGCGACCGACGGCGAGATCGGCTGGGTCGACATGCCGCTGCTGTTTCGCGTGTCGCCCGAGCCGCTGTGGCTGGTGCGGCCCGCGCAGACTGCGCCCGAGCTGGAAGCCGCCCGCGAATGAGCTGCCGATGACTTGCCTCCTGCAGATTTCCGATCCGCACTTCGGCACCGAGCAGCCCGAAGTGCTGCAGGCGCTCGAGCGGCTGTCGCACGCGCTGGCGCCGGGGCTGGTCGTGTTCTCGGGCGACATCACCCAGCGCGCGACCGTGGCGCAGTTCGCGGCGGCGCGCGCCTTCGCCGACCGGCTGGGCGCGCCGGTGCTGGCCGTGCCGGGCAACCACGACATTCCGCTGTACCAGCTGGCCGCGCGCGTGTTCGCGCCCTACGCGCGCTATCGCCAGGCCTTCGGCGACGACCTGGAGCCGGTGTTCGAGTCGCCCGAGTGGCTGGTGGTCACGGTCAACACCACGCGCTGGTACCGCCATGAAGACGGCGCGGTCTCGGCGGCGCAGGTGGAGCGGGTGGCGCAGCGGCTCGCTTCCGCGCTGCCGTCGCAGGTGCGCGTGGTGGTGACGCACCAGCCGGTGATGGTCACGCGCACGCAGGACCTGGGCAACCGCCTGCACGGCCGCGAGAAGGCCGTGGCGCGCTGGACGGCGGCGGGCGCCGACCTGGTGCTGGGCGGCCACATCCACCTGCCCTTCGTGCGGCCGCTGCACGACGCCTTCGCGGGCTGCGCGCGCACGGCATGGGCGGTGCAGGCGGGCACGGCCACGTCGTGGCGGGTGCGCGCGGGGCACCCCAACTCGGTGAACGTGGTGCGCCCGGACATGGTCGAAGGCCGGCGCGCGTGCCGGGTGGAACGCTGGGACTACGTGGCGCGCGACAAGGCCTTCGGCTGCGCCGAAGTATTCGGGCTTTCTCTTGCCAGCGAAGCGACGCAGCCTTAGGGTGCGCCGCTATGTCGACGGAAGCCCCCCTCTCCTCCCTGGTTCTCACCGCGCAGCAGCTCGGCGCGCATGCGCTGCCCTGGTTCGTCTCGCTGCTCGCGGTCGCCGTGCTGGGAGCCGGCGCGGTCTGCCATGTGCTGCAGAAGCGCCACTTCAACACGCTGGACACCGACGAGCCCAGCGAGCCGCGCATCGCGCTCGGGCTGGCGTCGGGCTTCGTGCTGATCCTGCTGGCGGCCAGCCTGTTCGCGTGGATCGCGTCGAACATTTCCGACGGCCGCGTGGTCGGCCAGGCCGACCACGCGCTCACCGACGCCATCGCCGCGCACCTGCCGTGGGCTGCGCTGGTGGTGTTCAGCTGGGTCACGCACCTGGGCGACGCGGCTTTCCTGGCGCCGGTGTGCGTGCTGGTGGCGGCCGTGCTGTGGTGGCACCGGCACCGCGGTCTGGCGCTGGGCTGGGTGATGGCGCTGGGCGGCATCGTGGTGCTGAACCCGGCGCTGAAGCACATCTTCGCGCGGGCCCGGCCGCTGCACGACCACGGGCTGGCGCTGGAGACCAGCTACAGCTTTCCCAGCGGCCACAGCGCGGGCGCGATCGTGAGCTACGGGATGCTGCTGTACCTGCTGCTGCGCACCATGCCGCCGCGCTGGCATGTGCCGGGCGCGATGGCCGCCGCCGGGGCCATCGTCACCATCGCCTGCAGCCGCATCTTCCTGCAGGTGCATTTCGCGAGCGATGTGGCCGCCGGCCTGCTGACCGGCCTGGCCTGGCTGCTGGTGTGCGTGGGCAGCCTGGAATACGCGCGGCACCGCAAGCTGCGGCGCGCGCTGGCCTGAACCGGGCCAGGCCAGGCCCGGGAGATCAGTACTCCCAGAAGATGCGTTGCAGTTCCTTGGTGTCGCTGGTCTTGGTCAGCGCGACCATCGCCAGGATGCGCGCCTTCTGCGGGCGCAGGTCGTGCGCCACCACCCAGTCGTACTTGTCGTCGGGCTGCTCGGCGTTGCGGATCACGAAGCCGTCGGGCACGCGCGAGCTGCGAATGACGATCACGCCGTCGGCGCGCGCCTTCTGCAGGTTGGGCACGATGCGGTCGGCCACCGAGCCGTTGCCCGTGCCGCCATGGACCAGCGCCTTCACGCCGCTCTTGGCGATGGCGTCGATGGCAACCGAGGACACGCCTTCGTAGCCCATGGCGATCTCCACCGGCGGCAGCGCGTTGATGCTGTCGATGTTGAACTCCGAGTTCATGGTGTGGCGCTTCACCGGCGCGCGGAACCAGTAGTTCCGGCCCTCCACCACCATGCCCAGCGGGCCCCACTGGCTGGAGAAGGCGCTGGTCTTGATGTTGACGTTCTTGCTCACGTCGCGGCCGCTGTCGATGTTGTCGTTCATCGTCACCAGCACGCCCTTGCCCATGGCGTCCTTGCTGCCCGCCACGTTCACGGCGTCGTACAGGTTGAGCGCGCCGTCGGCCGACAGCGCGGTGCCCGGGCGCATCGAGCCGACCACCACGATGGGCTTGGCGGTGTGCACGGTGAGGGTCAGGAAGTAGGCGGTTTCCTCGAGCGTGTCGGTGCCGTGCGTGATGACGATGCCGTCCACGTCGGGCTGCTTCGACAGCGCCGACACGCGCTTGGCCAGCGTCAGCAGGTTGTCGTTGGTGAGGCTTTCCGATGCGACCTGGAACACCTGCTCGCCGCGCACGTTGGCCACCTTGGAAAGCTCCGGCAGGCCGGCGATGAGCTTCTCCACGCCCACCTTCGCCGCCGCGTAGGTGGCGCTGTTGACGGCCGAGGCGCCTGCGCCCGCGATGGTGCCGCCGGTGGCAAGGATCACCACGTTGGGCAGTGCCTGCTGCGCCTGCGCGAGCGCGCTGGCCGCCAGCAGGGCGGCACCGGCCGCGAGGGCCCTGAAACGGGGAGAAAGGTACATGGAGAGCTCCTGTGTTGAAGTGGAATCTTTCGAGGCGGCGAGGAAGATACATGAACCATGCCCGCATGCACCGCGCGTCCATGCCGGCATCGCATGCAGCCATGCGCGAAGGATTACCATCGACCGCGCCCCTCTGCAGCCCGCCTTGCCATGAACGCCGATTCCTCAGCAGACTCCTCCGCAGATTCCGCAGCCCTCGCCGCCTCTCCCGCCCAGGAAATGCCCGCCCCCGAGGGGCCGCTGTCGCGCGCGCGGCCCGGGCGCGAACGCATCATGGCGGCGATCCGCACCGCGGCGGTCGCGGAGTTCAGCCTGCACGGCCTGAAGGGCACGTCCACCCAGGCCATCGCCGCGCGCGCCGGCCTGACCAAGCCCCAGCTGCACTACTACATCGTGGGCAAGGAAGAGCTCTACGAAGAGCTGCTGATGCAGGTGCTGCACGCGTGGAAGGTGGTGTTCTCGTTCGAGGACGCGAGCGACCCCGCCACGGTGCTGGGCGACTACATCCGCAAGAAGCTGGACCACGCCATCGACAGCCCCGAGATGTCACGCATCTTCACGCGCGAAATCCTCGACGGCGGGCGCAACCTGGACCGCTACTGGCCCAACGCGCGGGCCTGGACGCAGAAGAAGGTCGACATCATCAACGGCTGGATCGCGCGCGGGCAGATGCGCCCGCTGGACGCGCGCATCCTGCTGATGCACGTGTGGGCCATGACCCAGAGCTACGCCGACTACGCCATCCAGACGCGCGTGATGCTCGGCCTGCCGCCGGACGCGCCCATCGACCGCGAGCCGATCGCGCGCGAGCTGGTGACCTTCGTGCTGAACGGGTGCGGCATCAAGACCTGAAGCCGCGGGGCTGCAGGGCCTGCATGGCTGTCAGGGCTGTCAGGGCTGTCAGGGCTGACGCGGCCTAGAGCCCGTGCACGATCCAGGTGTCTCCGGGCGCCGTGGGCACGCGCACCGTGTTTTCGCCGACGTGGTCGAAGCGGTACTCGCGCCCGCCGATGGCGACCAGCTTCATGTTGGTCCACACCCGGTACTCGTAGCCGTCGGCCACCGGCGTGACCTGCAGCACACGAAACACCGGCGGCACGACCACGGTGATGTGCACGCGCGCCGAGGCGCTGCCGCTGCCATAGCCTGACTCCGCCCGGGACGGCAGCGGCACGAGCGTGCCGACGCCCGCGAGTGCCAGCGCCAGCGCGCCGGCAACAGGCGCCCCCGCACACCGCGCGCCACTCGCCCATCGAAGCCAAGGTTCCGTCATGTCGCCGATCAGAAAAGCAGGAAAGGCGCGCGCCCTCCGCGCCCGCCCCTCGGATATCGGCAAGCCCCGGCGGAACTGAAGGGGCGCTTGAAGAGAAGGCCCGCCCCAACCCGGTGCACTCGCTCTGGCACGTCGCTTGCATAACCTGACCACTTGCTCTGATTAAGCGGTCAAACACCATGCGCGTGCTCGTCATCTACTGCCATCCGGTCGAAACCAGCTTCCATGCCGCCCTGCACCAGGAGGTGCTGGCGAACCTGCGCGCCGCCGGGCACGAGGTGGACGACTGCGACCTGTACGCCGAAGGCTTCAACCCGGTGCTCTCGCGCGAGGAGCGCCTGGGCTACCACGAGGTGCCGGCCAACCAGATCCCGCTGAAGCCCTACATCGAGCGCCTGCAGTGGGCCGAGGGCATCGTGTTCTGCTTTCCGACCTGGTGCTTCGGCCTGCCGGCCATGCTCAAGGGCTACTTCGACCGGATCTTCATGCCGGGCGTGGCCTTCGACATCAGCGACCCGGCCAACGTGAAGCCGATGCTCACGCACATCAAGCGCATCAGCGCCGTGGTCACCTACGGCCGGCCGCGCTGGGTGGCGATGTACATGGGCGACCCGCCGCGCAAGATCGTCACGCGGTACATGAAACGACTTACCGGCCAGGGCGCCAAGGTGGACTACCACGCCCACTACCACATGAACGTGGCGACCGAACCCCAGCTGAAGCGCTTCATGGCGAAGGTCGGCAACGCGATGGCGCGCTTCGCATGAGCACCGCGCCAACCCTGCTCGACAACGTGCGGCTGCCGCGCTGGCTGCTGCCGACCGACTGGCCGCAGCACGACGGCGTGCCGGTGCTGGCGCGCATCGCCATCGAAGCCGGCCGCGTGCAGGCCGTGCACCCCGTGGCCGACGCCGAAGGCAGCCCCGCCACCGAAGGCAGCGCCGCCACCGCATGGAACCTGGCCGGCACGCTCGCCCTGCCCGGCTTCGTCGACGCCCACACGCACCTCGACAAGGCCTTCACGCTGCCGCGCATGAAACAGGTGCAGCCCGGCCTGCTCGGCGCCATCGACGCAATGCTGGCCGACCGCGTGCACTGGACGTCCGCCGACGTGCGCGAGCGCGCCGCGCGCGGCCTGCAGTGGGCCTGGGAATGCGGCACCACGCACGTGCGCACGCACGTCGACTGGTGGGAGCCCGAGTCGCTGCCCATGGCCTGGCCCGTGATGGCCGAGCTGGCGCAGGAGTGGGCCGGCAAGGTGCGCCTGGAGCAGGTGAGCCTCATCAAGCTGCCGCTGTTCGAAGACGCGGCGCAAGCCCTGCGCCTGGCCCGGCAGGTGAAGGCCACCGGCCCGCACGCGCTGCTGGGCGGCTTCGTGCACTCCACCAACTGGAGCGAGAACGCGCTGCGCAACCTGCTGGTGTCGGCGCAGGCCTGCGACCTGGACATCGACCTGCATGTGGACGAAGAGCTCAACGCCGCGGCGGTCGGGCTGCAGGCCACGGCGCGCATCCTGCGCGAGATCGGCTACGAAGGCCGCGTGGTCTGCGGCCACATCTGCGCGCTGGCGGCCCAGCCCGAGGCGCAGGCCTTCGCCACGCTCGACGCGGTGGCGCGCGCGCCCATCACCGTGGTGTCGCTGCCCGCCACCAACCTGCTGTTGCAGGACGCCGTCACCGGCCGCACGCCGCGCCAGCGCGGCATCACGCTGGTGAAGGAAGCGCGCGAGCGCGGCATTCCGCTGCTGTTCGCGAGCGACAACGTGCAAGACCCCTTCTGCCGCCTCGGCAGCTTCGACCCGGTCGAGGCGCTGGGCACGGCCGCGCTGGTGGCGCAGCTCGACGAGCCCTTCGACACCTGGTCGCAGGCGCTGTGCCGCGGTGACTGGCTGCGGCGCGAGCCCGCCCCCGCCCAGCCGACGCTGGTCGGCGCGCCCGCCGACCTGGTGCTCTTCACCGACGCCGACCGTCACGGCTGGCCCTCGCGCACCGCGAACCGCGTGGTGCTGCGCGACGGCCGCGTGACGCGCGGCGACGCCACGCCCTTCCTCCCCCGGTAACGAACCCCAAGGACACCCCATGCTCCACGGCTACATCCCGCCCCACCGCTTCCTGCCCTACCTGAGCTGGACCGAAATCGCCGCCCTGCCCGACCGCGAGAACACCGTCATCGTGCTGCCCTGCGGTGCCATCGAGCAGCACGGCCCGCACCTGCCGTGCTCGGTCGACAGCGTCATCAGCTCGGGCGTGATGGGCAAGGCGCTCGAAAAGCTGCCGGCCGACGTGCGCGCCTTCGCGCTGCCGACCATCACCTATGGCAAGTCGGAAGAGCACCTGCACTTTCCGGGCACCATGACGCTCACCGGCACCACGCTGCTGTCGACCGTGATCGAGATCGGCGAGTCGGTCTACCGCTCGGGCTTTCGCAAGCTGCTGTTCGCCAACGGCCACGGCGGCCAGCCGCAGGTGCTGGAGATGGCGGCGCGCGAGCTGCGCCTGCGCCACGGCGACTTCGTGATCGTGCCGCACGGCGTGTCCCGCCTGCCGAGCGCGGCCAGCAAGCAGGTGAGCGAGCAGGAAAAGAAGCTCGCGATGCACGCCGGCCATTCGGAGACCGCGCTGATGCTCGCGCTGGCGCCCGAGACGGTGCACATGGAGCGCGCGGTGGCCAACTTTCCGCCGCCCTTCCCCATCAAGCTGCTGTCGGCCGACGGCCGCCCGGCCTGCGCCTGGACGGCGCGCGACTTCGGCCCCAGCGGCGTCATCGGCGACCCGACCACTGCCACGCGCGAACAGGGCGAGGCCATTCTGGACACGCTGTCCGACAGCTGGGTGCAGGCGCTGACCGAGCTCCACGCGCTGCGCTGGGTCGTGCGCGAAGAAGCGACCTGGGAGCGCGGCCACCAGCAGGGCTTCATCCAGCAGAGCTTCACGCCGGCCTGACCTGAACCCGGCCGAGCCTGCTTCTTGCATCGGCCCCTTCACCGTTTTCCTTTTTTTTCACTTCACCCAGCCCTCGAGAGGTCCATTCCATGCGCTCCTTCGCTCTGTCCCTGGCCGGCGCCGCCGCCATCGCCTTCCTCGCCGCCGCGCCCGCGCAGGCCGAGGACAAGTTCACCTACATGACCAACTGGTACGCGCAGGCCGAGCACGGCGGCTTCTACCAGGCCGTGGCGCAGGGCATCTACAAGAAGTACGGCCTGGACGTGACCATCAAGATGGGCGGCCCGCAGGTCAACATCACCCAGATGATGGCCGCCGGCCAGGCCGACTGCATCATGGGTTCGAGCGACATCCAGATGATGCAGGTGCGCGAAGGCGGCGTGCCCGTGGTGAACGTGGCGGCCTTCTTCCAGAAGGACCCGCAGGTGCTCATCGCGCACGACGACGTGAAGAAGTTCGAAGACCTGAAGGGCAAGACGCTGCTCATCGGCGCGCAGGCGCAACGCGGCTACTGGCCGTGGCTGAAGACCAAGTTCGGCTTCACCGACGAACAGACGCGGCCCTACACCTTCAACATCCAGCCCTTCGTGGCCGACAAGAACACCGCGCAGCAGGGCTACCTCACTTCCGAGCCCTACGCCATTCAAAAGGCCGGCGTGAAGAGCACCGTGCTGATGTTCAGCGACCACGGCTTCCCGGCCTACGCCACCACCGTGTCGTGCATGGAGAAGACGCTGAAGGACCGCAACAAGCAGGTCGCCGCGTTCGTCAAGGCCTCGGCCGAAGGCTGGAAGAGCTACCTGGCCGACCCGGCGCCCGCCAACGCGCTGATCAAGAAGGACAACCCCAACATGACCGACGACCAGCTCGCCTACAGCGTGGCCAAGCTGAAGGAGATGGGAATGATCACCGGCGGCGACGCCGCCAAGCTCGGCATCGGCGTGATGACCGATGCGCGCGCCAAGGCGAGCTACGACTTCCTGGTGAGCGCGAAGCTGCTCGACCCCGCCAAGGTGGAGCTGGCCAAGACCTACACGACCGAGTTCGTGAAGGACGCGAAGGTCCTGCCCTGACGCGTTCGACGCGCTGGACCCTGTTCAGCCCTGAAACCAGGCGGCCGCGCGTTGCGGCCGTTCTCGAAAGGCCCCAAGCATGAATCGCATCGAACCCCACACGCTGGCGCCACCGCCGGAGCTCGCACCCTCGGTGCCCGCCGTCGAAATACTCTCGGCCGAAAAGACCTACCCCAACGGCACGCAGGCGCTGCTGCCGGTAGACCTGTCCATCGCCGAGGGCGAGTTCGTCACCCTGCTGGGCCCTTCGGGTTGCGGCAAGAGCACGCTGCTGAAGATGGTGGCGGGCATGCTCGAACCCAGCGACGGCCGCCTGCTGGTGTGGCGCAAGCCGGTGAGCCAGCTGCAGGACAGCACGCGAAAGATGTCCTTCGTGTTCCAGTCGGCCACGCTGATGCCGTGGGCCAGCGTGCAGACCAACGTGCGCCTGCCACTGGACCTGGCGGGCGTGCCGCGCAAGGAGGCCGATGCGCGCGTGACCGAATCGCTCGCGCTGGTGGGGCTCGAAAAGTTTGCCAGCGCACTGCCGCGCGCGCTCTCGGGCGGCATGCAGATGCGCGTGTCCATCGCGCGTGGCCTGGTCACGCAGCCCGACCTGCTGCTGATGGACGAGCCCTTCGGCGCGCTCGACGAAATCACGCGCCACAAGCTCGACGCCGACCTGCTCGACCTGTGGCGCAAGAAGAAGCTCACGGTGATCTTCGTGACGCACTCCATTCATGAGGCGGTGTTCCTGTCGAGCCGCGTGGTGATGATGGCCGCGCGGCCGGGCCGCGTGGTGGAGCAGTTCCGCATCGACGAGCCCTATCCGCGCAAGGCCGACTTCATGGTCACGCCCGAGTTCGCGCGCTACGCCAAGCAGCTGCAGGACAGCCTGCTGCGCGCCAGCACCACCGAAGAGGAGGCTGCGCCATGACCGCGACGCAACAGAAGAACAAGCCGAAGAACTTGCCGACGAAGAAGGCGCCCACGCCGCTGCTGGCCCAGCCGCGCGTGCAGCGCGTGCTGTACCCGGTGCTCATCGGCGTGGTGCTGGTGGCGCTGTGGCAATGGATGGTGGTCGCCATGGAGCTGCCCGCCTACCTGGTGCCCTCGCCCTACCTGATGATGCAGACGCTGGTGACCGACTGGGGCCCGCTGGGCAACGCGCTGCTGGTCACGCTGAAGATCACGGTGCTGTCGTTCCTGCTGGCCACGGTGGCGGGCGTGCTGATCTCGTTTTTGTTCGTGCAGAGCAAGCGCATCGAGACCGCGCTCTTTCCGTACGCGGTGCTGCTGCAGGTGACGCCCATCGTGGCGGTGGCGCCGCTGATCATCATCTGGGTGAAGAACCCGGTGGCGGCCATGACGGTGTGCGCGGCGCTGGTGGCGCTGTTCCCCATCATCAGCAACACCACGCTGGGGCTGCGCAGCATCGACCCCGACCTGCAGAGCTACTTCAAGCTGAACCGCGCCACGCGCTGGCAGCAGCTGGTGCGCCTGCGCATTCCGAGCGCGCTGCCGTACTTCTTCGGCGGGCTGCGCATTTCCAGCGGCCTGGCGCTCATCGGCGCGGTGGTGGCGGAGTTTGTCGCCGGCACGGGCGGCTCGGGCGCGGGGCTGGCGTATCAGATCTTGCAGGCGGGCTTCCAGCTGAACATTCCGCGCATGTTCGCCGCCCTGCTGCTCATTTCCCTCACCGGCGTCGCGCTCTTCGTGCTGATGGCCTGGCTCACCAAGGTGGCGCTGGGCTCGTGGCATGCGAGCGAACTTTCCCAGGATTGAACCCAACCATGAACGCTCCCGCTTCCGTCATCGAGCAGCTGCTGCTCGAGCTCCCCGACCTCGACTGGATCACCGACGAGGGCCGCGTTACGCGCCTCTCGCAAGACTTCTCCTGGTTCAGCCCGGTGCTCACGCGCCAGCTGAAGGACAAGCGCGCCGACGTGGTCGTGCGACCGCGCACCGAAGAAGAAATCCGCTCGGTGGTCGGTGCCTGCGCGCGCCGCGGCGTGCCCATCACCATCCGCGGCAGCGGTACCGGCAACTACGGCCAGACCACGCCGCTGGCCGGCGGCGTGGTGCTCGACATGACGGGCTACAACGCCTGCCTGTGGGTGCGCCCCGGCGTGGCGCGCGCGCAGGCCGGCATCCGCCTGGGCGAGCTCGAGAAGCAGACCAAGCCCACCGGCCAGGAAATGCGCTGCGTGCCTTCCACCTACCGCAGCGCGACGCTGGGCGGGCTCTTCGGCGGCGGCTTCGGCGGCGTGGGCTCCCTCAACTACGGGCCGCTGAGCGCGCCGGGCAACGTGATCGGCATTCGCGCGATGACCATCGAGGCCGAGCCGCAGATGGTGGAACTGCGCGGCCCCGACGCCATGCGCATGCACCACCTGTGGGGCACCAACGGGCTGGTGCTGGAGCTGGAGATCGCGCTGGCGCCCGCGCACCCGTGGCTGGAAACGCTGGTCACTTTCGACAGCTTCGAGAACGCGCTGAACTTCGCCGACAAGCTCGCGAACGCGCCGGGCATCGTGAAGCGCGGCGTCACCTTCTTCGCGGCGCCCATCGGCGAGCACCTGGCGCAGCTGGCGGCGCATTTGCCCAAGGGCTGCCACACGGTGCTGTCGCTGGTGGCCGAGTCGAACGAGCCGGCCATGATGCTGCTGGTGGAGGCGCACGGCGGCACCGTGGGCTACCGCAAGACGGCGGCCGAGGTGCAGAAGAGCAACCGCACGCTGATGGAGTTCACCTGGAACCACACGACGCTGCACGCGCTGAAGATCGACCCCACGCTCACCTACCTGCAGAGCGGCTTCATTCCGGGCAAGCACGTCGAGCAGATCATCGAGATGGAAAAGCTGCTGGGCGGCGAGGTGATGATGCACGTCGAGTTCCTGCGCAACGTGGCGGGGCTGCTGACCTGCAGCGGGCTGCAGCTGGTGCGCTTCAGCACGGAAGAGCGGCTGAACGAGATCATCGACATCCACCGCGCGCACCACGTGCACATCAACAACCCGCACGTGAACATCGTGGAAGACGGCAAGGCCGGCGGGCCGCTGCCGCCGGAGGTCATCGAGGTGAAGAAACGCTTCGATCCGCTGGGGCTGCTGAACCCTGGCAAGCTGCGCGACTGGCCGGTGAAGGCTGCTCAGACCGCTTGAGGTTCAGCGGCGGCGGCCGAGCACGAACGCCGCGGCCACGATGGCCATCGCCAGAATCCACAGCGGCCACAGCCCGAAGGGCGCCACCCAGCGCGCATAGGGCGTGAGGCCGCGGCGGCCTTCGACGTCGGCCTCCAGCACGCCGCGCGTGAGGCGCGGCAGCTCGTGCGTCACGCGGCCTTGCGCGTCGATGACCACGGTGGCGCCTGTGTTGGTGGCGCGCACCATCGGCCGTGCGAACTCGAGCGCGCGCATGCGCGAGATGGACAGGTGTTCGTCGATGGCCACCGAGTCGCCGAACCACGCGATGTTGCTCACGTTCAGCAGGATGGTGGGGGCCGTGGCCTCGTCCTTGAAGTTGGCGCCGATCTCGTCGCCGAACAAGTCTTCGTAGCAGATGTTGGGCGCGATGCGCTGGCCCTGCCAGAGGAACGGCGCCTGCGCGAGGCCGCCGCGCTCGAAGTCGCCCAACGGGATGTTCATCATCTGGATGAACCAGCGAAAGCCCGTGGGAATGAACTCGCCGAAGGGCACGAGGTGGTGCTTGCTGTACCGGTAGGCCTGCACGGCGCCGGGCTGGAAGCCGAGCACCGAGTTGCTGTAGGTGCCCGGCCCGCCGAGGCCGGTCATGGGCAGGCCGACGATGGCGGCCTGCGTGCCCTGGCTGTAGCGCGCCTGGATGGCCTCGAGGTAGCCGGGCGGAAGCTGCTGGGGAAGCAGCGGCAAGGCGGTTTCGGGCGTGACCACGAGCGAGGCCTTGGCGTCGCGCAGCTGTTCGCCGTACCAGCGCAGCGCGGTCTCGATGCCGCCGCCCGGAATGAATTTCTCGTCCTGCGGGATGTTGCCCTGCAGCAGCGCGACCTGGAGCTTGCCGGCGGCGCCCTTGTCGCCTTGCACGTCGGCGCGCAGCGAAGGCACGAGGTGCGGCAAGGCGACCACCAGCGCGATCAGCGCCACGCCTTGCGCCCACTCGACGGCGCGAACCGGCCGGTGAAGCGCGACCAGCGCCACCACCAGCGCCGCCGCCGCGCCGATGCCGTACACGCCGACCCACGGGGCCAGCGCGGCCAGGGGCCCTTCGACATGCGCGTAGCCGCCCGCGCCCCACGGGAAGCCCGTGAACCAGCTGCCGCGCACGAGCTCGGCCAGCGTCCACAAGGCAGCGAACACCAGCGCGCCCGTTACCCGGCCCTGCGGTCCACGCACCACGAACCAGGCGGCAGCCGCCGCGTAGTAGAGCCCGAGCGCCGCAGCCAGCGCCACCACGGCGATGACCGCCAAGGGCGCGGGCAAGCCGCCGTAGGTGTGCAGGGAAATGAAGAGCCACCAGAAGCTGCCGGTGAGCCAGGCGGTCGAAAAAAGCCAGCCATGCAGGCCGGCCCGGCGCCAGCCGGCACCTTGCGCGCGCAACCCGTCGAGCAGCCACACCAGCGCGCCGAGCGACAGCAGTTGCAGCCACCACAGCGGCTTGCCGCCCACGGGCGACGCCATCGACAGCGCCTGGGCGAGCCCTGCGGCGCCGAAGCCGAGCAGGCGGAACAGGTGGGCGGAAGAAGAGGCCGGCGTGCCAGAGGCGGGCGTGCCGCGCATCAGTCGGCCGCGTCGCCGCCGCGGGCCGGGGACACCTTGAACCAGCGCACCGCGCCGCCCTTGGTGTGCAGCACCACGAAGTCGAAGCCGCCGATGGCGTGGTGCTCGCCGCGCTTGGGCACGTGGCCCATCTCGTGCGCGATCAGCCCGCCGATGGTGTCGAAGTCTTCGCTGAGCTGCTCTTCGTCGAACACGATGCCGAAGGCCTCGGCCACGCGCTCGATGGGCGTGTCGCCCGAGACGCGGTAGGTGTGGTCGGCCAGGCCGAAGATGTCGCCCTCGTCCTCGGCGATGTCGAACTCGTCCTCGATCTCGCCGACGATCTGCTCGAGCACGTCCTCGATGGTGATCAGGCCGGCCACGCGGCCGAACTCGTCGATGACGATGGCCAGGTGGTTGCGGTTGCCGCGGAACTCGCGCAGCAGGTCGTTCAGGCCCTTGCTCTCGGGCACGAAGGTGGCCGGGCGCAGCAGCGCGCGAATGTTCAGGCCCGGCGCGCGCTGCAGCTTGAGCAGGTCTTTCGCGAGCAGGATGCCGATGATGTTTTCTTTTTCGCCCTCGTACACCGGAAAGCGCGAGTGCGCGGTGTCGATGACCAGGTGCAGCAACGCGTCGTAGGGCGCGTCGATGTTCACCGTGTCCATGCGCGGGGCGGCGACCATGACGTCGCCGGCGGTCATGTCGGCCATGCGCAGCACGCCTTCGAGCATCACGCGCGACTCGGCGCCGATCACCTCGTTGTCCTCGGCGTCCGCCAGGGTTTCGATCAGCTCGTCGCGCGAGTCTGGTCCGGGGTGGATGAATTCGGCGAGCTTCTGGAGGAAGCCGCGCTTGTCTTCCCGTTCAACGGGAGCGCGTTCAGGGTGAGGTTCGGCCACTGCGGGAGGGCTTAGTTGAAGAGACGCAAGGATACCGGATTGCGTGTGACAGCCTCTATCGCACGGCCGTTATAGGCCATGCGTGGGCCCTGCGTGGGCCATGCCCAGTCCGCGCGGCGCCCCAAAGCGGAGGCTCAGGAACCCGATTTGCGCCGTGCCGCGCGCATGCCGCTGCGCACTTCCTGCAGGCTGGCCAGGAACGACCAGAACTGCTTCGCCCGGCTCTTGAGCGCGAAGTCGACCGCGGCGTAGTGTTCCAGGGCGATCTCGCTCATGCGGCTGTCGAAGGTGGCGCTGGGCAGCTGCAGGTGGGCCTCGGCCTCGGCGCCGCTGCGCACCACGGTGGCGCCGGCGTTGCGCGCAATCTTCAGCATGGCGGCGTTCTCGCTCAACGCATGAATGAAGAGCATGCCCACGCCCTCGTTGCGCGCCACAACCACGGCGCGCTCGAACAGGCGGGCGCCATACCCGCGGCCGCGCGCGTGTGCCGACACCGACACGCCGAACTCCGCGCAGTCGCTGTGCTGGTCGCCGGGCGCGAAGGCCAGGTGCGACATGGCGATCAGTTCGAGGCGGCGGTTGTAGATGCCGAAGAGCTCGTCGCGCTCGAAGTCGAGCCCGTCGACGTAGCGCTGCACCTGTTCGTCGGCCGCCGCGTAGCCGAAGCGCAGGTAGCGGTCGTGCGGGGTCAGGTCGAGCAGGTGGCGGGCGATGCGCTCGCGCTCGCGCGGGCCGATCGAGCGGATCGGCACCATCACGGGTTGAGGCGCGCTGGCGGCGCGCGGTTGCGTTTCAACCATCGGCGCCTTGAGGAAAGAGCCGAGGCCTAGAGACGCTTTGAGGAAGGTCTTGGCGTTGAGCATGCGTCGAATGTAAGGGTTTTCCCTTAATCAACAAGCATGCAGGGTCAATTGCAAGACACATTCGTGACCCAATGCCGGATCACGTGGCGCTCGCGCAACCGGGTGTGGCTAAACCGGCACAGCCGTGGTGGCCTTGACTCGGTCCAGCACGAAGCTGGTCTTGCAGTCCTGCACGCTGGGGTGCTTGAGCAGGGTGTCCATGATGAAGCGGCTGTAGTGGGCCATGTCGGCCACCACCACGCGCAGCAGATAGTCCATGTCGCCGGTCAGCGCCGCGCACTCGACCACCTCGGGCCAGGTCTGCACGCTCGCGCGGAACAGGTCCATCGGGTTGCGCTTGTGGCTCTCGGTGTGCTTTTCGAGCCGCACGTTGAGGTACGCGGTCAGGCCCAGGCCCACGGCCTCGGGCGGCACCAGCGCCACGTAGCGATCGATGACCTTGTGCTCTTCGAGCCGCTTGACCCGGCGCAGCACCGCGCTGGGCGACAGGCTCACCTGCTCCGCGATCTGGTCGTAGGTAGCGCGGCCGTCTGCTTGCAGCGTGCGCAAAATAAGCCGATCTATCTTGTCCAGTGCTTCCATTCTTCTATTTTTGCAGTTTTACTGCGTCAAGGCCAGCATGTGCGCCCGGAAACGCAGAAAACCTGAGAGCCGTTCGCCCTACATTGCATGACCGGCCGGTTTCGCCCCGAGATCGCGCCCCCATTCATTCAACGAATCCCCACTCTTTCGGAGACCGCACATGAGCCAAGCCGACGCACCCGCCTTCACGCCCTGGGACAACCCCATGGGCACCGACGGTTTCGAATTCATCGAATACGCGGCACCCGATCCGGTCGCCATGGGCAAGGTCTTCGAGCGCATGGGCTTCACCGCCGTGGCCAAGCACCGCCACAAGAACGTGCTGCTGTACCGCCAGGGCACGATCAACTTCATCCTGAACGCCGAGCCCGATTCCTTTGCGCAGAAATTCGCGCGCGAGCACGGTCCGAGCGTGTGCGCCATCGCCTTCCGCGTGCAGGACGCCAAGCAGGCCTACGAGCGCGCCACCTCGCTCGGTGCCTGGGGCTTCGCCGACAAGGCCGGCCCGGGGGAGCTGAACATTCCCGCCATCAAGGGCATCGGCGACAGCCTGATCTACCTGGTGGACCGCTGGCCCGGCAAGAACGGCGCCAAGCCCGGCGACATCGGCAACATCGGCTTCTACGACGTCGACTTCGAGGCGCTGCCCGGCGTCGCGCCCGAGCAGGCGCTTTCGCCGTTCGGCAACGGCCTGACCTACATCGACCACCTGACGCACAACGTGTACCGCGGCCGCATGAACGTCTGGGCCGGCTTCTACGAAAAGCTCTTCAACTTCCGCGAGATCAAGTACTTCGACATCGAAGGCCAGGTCACGGGCGTGAAGAGCAAGGCCATGACCAGCCCCTGCGGCAAGATCCGCATCCCGATCAACGAAGAGGGCAAGGAACAGGCCGGCCAGATCCAGGAGTACCTGGACATGTACAAGGGCGAAGGCATCCAGCACATCGCGATGGGCTCGGACGACCTGTACGCGACCGTCGACGAGCTGCGCGCCAAGGGCGTGACGCTGCTGGACACCATCGACACGTACTACGAACTGGTCGACAAGCGCATTCCGGAGCACGGCGAAAGCGTGGCCGAACTGCAGAAGCGCAAGATCCTGATCGACGGCAAGAAGGACGCGCTGCTGCTGCAGATCTTCAGCGAGAACCAGCTCGGCCCGATCTTCTTCGAGTTCATCCAGCGCAAGGGCGACGACGGCTTCGGCAACGGCAACTTCAAGGCGCTGTTCGAGAGCATCGAGCTCGACCAGATGCGCCGTGGCGTGCTGAGCGCCGCAAAATAAGCGCTCGCAACCCACCTATCCACTGCTCCAGGAGCCCGGCATGCGCAGCTGCACGTTTTCGATCGGTCTGACACTCGTCGCGGCTGCAGCCGCTGCTCTCTCGGGCTGCGCCATGCAGCCCGCCGCACCCATGGCACCCTCGGCGGTGCCGCTGGTGGCGGGCTCCCACCTCGACGCGGTGCAGAAGGCCGCCGTGCTGCGCATCTGCACGCCGGGCGACTACAAGCCCTTCAGCTTCCAGAAGACGGACGGCGCCTTCGAGGGCATCGACGTCGACCTGATGACCGGCTTTAGCACGAGCCTGGGCGCCAAGCCCGAGTGGATCAAGACCACCTGGGCCAACCTGCTGCCCGACCTGGCAGCGGGCAAGTGCGACATCGCCGTGGGCGGCGTGTCGGTCACCACCGACCGGCAGAAGCGCGCCTTCTTCAGCGCGCCCTACATGGTCAACGGCAAGACGCCCATCGCGCGTTGCGCCGATGTGGCCAAGTACCAGAGCGTGGCCGCCATCGACCAGCCCTCGGTGCGCGTCATCTTCAACCCGGGCGGCAGCAACGAGCGCTTCGCCCGCGCCAATTTCAAGCAGGCCAGGCTGACGCTGCACGGCGAGAACGTGACGATCTTCGACGAGATCCTCGCCAACCGCGCCGACGTGTTCGTCACCGAGGCGGCCGAAGCCATCACGCAGCAGAAGCTCAAGCCGGGCCTGTGCGCGGTCAACCCCGACAAGCCGCTGCAGTACGGCGAAATGGCCTGGATGCTGCCGCGCGACGATGTGGCCTTCAAGTCGTACGTCGACCAATGGTTGCACCTGCAGCAAGCCGGCGGCGACTTCCAGCGGACGATGGACCGCTGGCTCAAGTAACCCTTCTTCCAGCGATCGCCTCACTCATGGACTCCCCTGCCGCCGCCGTTGTCACCTCCGCCGTCACGCCCGCCGTGTATGGCGCCTCGGACCGCCCGCCACGCGGCGACTACTCGCGCGGCGGCACCGTGCTGTCCGACTACACCTGCCCGCAGGACTGGGCCAGCTACACGCCGGCCGACCATGACACCTACCGGCGGCTCTACGAGCGGCAGGCCGCTCAGTTGCCCGGCCTGGCGTGCGACGCCTTCATCAACGCGCTGCCGTCGCTGGGCGTGAAAGACCGCATTCCGCGCTTCGACGAGATCAACGACCGGCTGCACCGCGCCACGGGCTGGGAGATCGTCGCCGTGCCGGGGCTGATTCCGGAGCTGCCTTTCTTCACGCTGCTGGCGAACCGCAAGTTTCCGGTGACCGACTGGATCCGCAAGCCCGAGGAGTTCGACTACATCGTCGAGCCCGACGTGTTCCACGACCTCTTCGGCCATGTGCCGATGCTGTTCGACCCGACCTTCGCCGACTACGTGCAGCGCTACGGCGCGGGCGGCATCAAGGCGCATGAACTGGGAGCCGGCGAGAAACTGTCGCGCCTGTACTGGTACACGGTGGAGTTCGGCCTGATTCGCCAGCCCGAGGGCCTGCGCGCCTACGGCGCGGGCATCCTGAGCTCGGTGGGCGAGCTGAAGCACGCGGTGCTCAGCGACGAGCCGCGCCGCCTGCCGCTGGACCTGCTGCGCGCCATGCGCACGCGCTACAAGATCGACACCTACCAGGCCAACTACTTCGTGATCGACAGCTTCGCGCAGCTGTTCGACCTGACGGCGCCCGACTTCGCCCCGCTGTACGCGGCGCTCGAGGTCCAGAGCGACATCGAGGCCGGCGTGCTGCTGCCGGGCGAATCGGGCAAGGCCTGATCGCGCTTGCGAAGATGCGCGCCGCGCGGCTATCGCGCGCGCGACATCCTTTGCGCCCCTCCTAGGACAAGCCCGCTGGCGGCGGAGGCATGCTGCCTCCCACAATCCGCGCCAAAGGAGCTTGCATGCAGACATCCGCGCAACACAACTATCCGGCCGGCGTACCGCTCGAGATTCATCCCGAGCAATACCGTTCCTTGCCCCACATGTTCGACGAGGCGTTCGCGCGCCATGCCGACAAGCCGTTCTCGGTGTGCATGGAGCGCTGGATGTCTTACGGCGAGCTCGACACGCTGTCGAAGGCACTGGGCGCCTGGCTGCAGTCGCGCGGCCTCGAGCCGGGCGCGCGCGTGGCGATCATGCTGCCCAACATTCCGCAGTTCGCGGTCACCATGTGCGGCGTGCTGCGCGCGGGCTACACCTGCGTGAACGTGAACCCGCTGTACACGGCGCGCGAGCTGGAGCATCAGCTGAAGGACTCCGGCGCGACGGCCATCGTCATCCTGGAGAACTTCGCGTCGACGCTGGAAAAGGTCATCGAGCGGACGCCAATCAAGCACGTGGTCATGACCTCGATGGGCGACCTGCTGGGCGGGCTGTATGGCGCGTGGATCACCGCGGCAGTGCGGCACCTGGCGAAGATCGTGCCGGCATACAAGCTGCCGCTGGACGAAGGCCGCACGGTCACGCCGTTCAACCAGGCGATCACCGAGGGCCGCGGCCGCACGCTCGGGCCGGACCAGAGCACGCTCGATTCGATCGCGTTCCTGCAGTACACGGGCGGCACCACGGGCTTGTCGAAAGGCGCGGTGCTGACGCATCGCAACATCGTCGCGGCCACGCTGCAGGCCGAGGCCTGGTTCACGCCGGCGCTCTCACGCGCCGGGGATCTTGCCAAGGTGAACAGCATCGCGGCGCTGCCGCTGTATCACATCTTCGCGTTGACGCTCAGCCTGCTGGTGATTCGCCAGGGCTCGCACATGACGCTGATTCCGAACCCGCGCGACTTCAACAAGTTCATCGCGGTGCTGAAGAAGCGGCCCTTCCATATGCTGCCGGCGGTGAACACGCTGTTCAATGCGCTGCTGATGCATCCGGAGTTCAAGACCATCGATTTCTCGACGCTGTTCGTCTCACAGGCAGGCGGCATGGCCGCCTCCGAAGGCACGGCACGCAAGTGGTTCGAGGCCACCGGCTGTCCGATGATCGAGGGCTGGGGCATGAGCGAGACCTGCGCGATCGGCACCAACAATCCGGTGTCCAACACGACGTTCACCGGCACCATCGGGCTGCCGTTGCCGAGCATCGAGATCGCCATCAAGGACGACGACGGCCACTCGCTGGCGAACGGCCAGCCGGGCGAACTCTGCATCAAGGGGCCGAACGTGATGACCGGCTACTACAACCAGCCTGCCGAGACAGCCGCGGCGTTCACAGCAGATGGCTTCATGCGTACAGGAGATATCGCCGTGATGCAGGACGATGGCTACAGCCGCATCGTTGACCGCAAGAAGGACATGATCCTGGTGAGCGGCTTCAACGTGTTTCCGAATGAGTTGGAAAACGTGATTTCGCTGTGCCCGGGTGTCGTCGAATGCGCGGCCGTGGGCGTGCCCGACGAGAAGCAAGGCGAGGCGATCAAGGTATTCGTGGTACGGCGCGACCCCGCGCTGACGGAAGATGCCGTGCTGCAGTACTGCCACTCGCAACTCACCGGCTACAAGCGGCCGAAGCACATCGAGTTCAGGGATTCGCTGCCGAAAACCAATGTCGGGAAGATCCTGCGGCGTGAACTGCGTGTCAGCGCGAGCGCTTGAATGAGCGGTCGTTCGGGTGCGAGTGCGGGCTTGCCGGCGAACGTTGTCGTCTTCGAGCGGGGGTGGCTTTCTTCTAACAACGTCTTGTTTGTGGGGACTGAAGAGACGGCGGTTGTCGATACCGGGTATGTGACGCATGCGGAGCAGACGGTGGCGCTGATCGAGTCGGTGCTCGGGGAGCGACCGCTGGATCACATTCTGAATACGCACCTTCACAGCGATCACTGCGGTGGGAATGCGGCGCTGCAGGCGCGCTACCCCTGTGTTCGCACCGACATTCCACCGGGTGAAGCTGCGCTTGTCGAACGCTGGGATGAAGAAGCGCTGAGTTTCGTGGCGACAGGGCAGACTTGTCCGCGATTCGGGCTGACCGGCTTACTGAAACCTGGGACGGATTGCCTGCTTGGGGATCGGCAATGGCAGGTTCATGCGGCACCAGGACATGACCCTCACTCGGTAATTCTGTTCGAGCCCGTCTCGCGTACGTTGATTTCAGCGGATGCGCTGTGGGAGAACGGATTTGGCGTGGCGTTTCCCGAGCTGGCAGGTGAGCCTTCTTTCGCGGACATGGCGGCGACGCTGGACTTGATTGAAGCCTTGGCACCGCTGCAGGTCGTTCCCGGGCATGGAGCGGTCTTTGGCGACGTCGATAAATCGCTGACCATCGCGCGGCGCCGGCTCGATGGGCTGCGCCGCAATCCAGAGAAGCATGCGCGTCACGCCATCAAGGTGCTGATGAAGTTCAAGCTGCTGGAGATGCAGGCGATCGGCATCGACGAATGGGAGCGCTGGCTGAAGGGCACGCCCTATTTGGCGAACATCCACTCGCGCTTCTTTGCGGATGTCGAGTTGGATCGATTGACCGGCGGTATCTTGAGCGAGTTGATTGCGTCTGGGGCCGCATCAATGGATCGCGCGTTTATTCGCAACGTCTGAATTTGGCGAGTAAATTGCTCGCTTGCGCTTGAGTTATCTGACGCGCAAAGCAAAAAACCCCAGTCAATTCTGACTGGGGTTTTCTGGGCTGTAAGAGCCTGACGATGA
>NZ_JBFUPJ010000017.1:0-192822 GCF_041355175.1 Variovorax sp. RCC_210
CAGCCAATACCGCCTATTGAAAAACCAAACTCGCACCGCCGCTTGCGGATTGGAGAAGTCCCGGTAAAAGGAGGAGGGGCGAAGCCCCGGGGGACATTCGAGAAAAGGGGTGCCCCGCCGGCGTGATCGCGCCCTGAACGCGAAGGAACAAATAGATCTAGCGCACTTCCTTCAAATACTCGTCAGAGAAGGCGCGCTGTGCAGCAGCCATGCGCCCGTAGTCCACGCTCTTCGCGCGCGCGTACTCGGCAGCAGGCAGGAACTGCGCCTCGATGTCCTTGGGCATCGCGCTGGCGCGCACCGGCCGCAGGTAGGCCTTGGCCCAGATGGCCTGGCCTTCGTCGGACAGCGTGAAGTCGAGCACCTTCTTCGCGTCGGCCGCGTGCGGGGCCTTGGCGACCAGGCTCATCACGTAGGGAACGGCCAGGGTGCCTTCGCTCGGGATGACGAAGGCGACGTTGGCCTTGTCCTTGTACTTGGCGCGGTAGGCGTTGAAGTCGTAGTCGAGCAGGATCGCGATCTCGCCCGACAGCACGCGCGCGTAAGAGGTTTGCTTCGGCACGATGGGCTCGTTCTTCTGCAGGGCCTTGAAGTAGTCGATGGCCGGCTTGAAGTTGTCGAGCGTGCCGCCGCGCGCCTCGTTCACCGCGACCGCACCCACATAGCCCACGAAGGCGGAGGCCGGGTCGAGGTAGCCGATGAGGCCTTTGTATTCGGGCTTGAGCAGGTCGGCCCACGACTTGGGAACCGGTTTGCCCTTGAGCGCGTCGACGTTGACCATGAAGCCGAGCGTGCCCGAATGGATGGTGAACCAGTTGCCCGCCGGGTCCTTCAGCCCGTCGGGAATGTCTTTCCACGCGGCGGGCTTGTAGGGCTCCACCAGCCCGTCTTTCGCGGCCTGCACCGCGAAGGTCACGCCGAGGTAGGTCACGTCGGCCACGGGGCTGGCTTTTTCGGCCGACATCTGCGCGAGCGACTGGCCCGAGTTCTTGTTGTCGGGCGGCACGGTCACGCCGGTCTTGGCCTTGATGGCCTTGATCTGCGTGCCCCAGTCGGCCCATTCGGTCGGGCAGTTGTAGCAAATGGCGGTCTGCGCCATGGCGCCGCCGGCGGCGAACACGGCGGCCAGCACGCCGAGGCGGGCGAATCGTTGGAAGCGGAGAGACATCGAGGAGCTCCTTGGAGGATGAGTTCGAAGAACGGGAGGTAGCGAGAGGAGGGACGAGGAAGGCGAAAGGTCAGGACACTGCGGCGTTGTTGTCTTCGCGCGCGCTTGCGCACGACTCGCCGTCTCTGAAGGCATGGGGCAGCAGCAGGCTGGCATCGGCCCGCAACGCGGTGCCACCGGCCATGACCTGCATCAGCAACTCGACGCTGTGCCGGCCGATGTCGCTGTTGGGTTGCGCGATGGTGGTGAGCGCCGGCGTCAGGTCTTCGCCCAGCGCAATGCCGTCGAAACCGACCACGCTCAGGTCGTCGGGCACGGCCAGGCCGCTGAGGTGCGCGGCGCGAATGCTGCGAATGGCCAGCAGGTCGTTCGAGCAGACCAGCGCGGTGGGGCGTTGGCGCACCTGGAGTTGGGCGCACAGTGCATCGACAGCGGTCTCGACGAAGGGCACCTCGATCAGCGCGGGTGCGTCGAGGCCGGCCTCGGCCATGCCGCGCTGGTAGCCGCGGTAGCGCTGCTGCGCGCGGTCGGAGGCGGCCAGCGTGCCGCTGACCATGGCGATGCGGCGGTGGCCCAGCAGCACCAGGCGCGTGACCGCGTCGGCCACGGCGCCTTCGCTGTCGACCGACACGCACGGGTGGTCGGGGTGGCGGTTGTAGGCCAGCACATAGGGCACGCCCGCGGCCTGCAGGCGGGGCAGGGTGGCCGACGTGGACGGGTTCGACACCACCAGGATCAGCCCGTCGACGTTGCCGGCCAGCAGCAGGTGCACGGCGCGCTCTTCCTCGTCGAGCCGGTAGCCGGTCGTAACGGGAATGATGGCGTAGCCACCCGCGACCGCCGCGCGCGCGATGCCTTGCAGGCACTCGGCGAAGGTCGGGTTCAGCAGCGTGGGCAGCACCACGCCGAGCACGCGGCTGCGCTGGGTGCGCAAGGTGCGCGCGCTCGCGTTGGGCAGGTAGTTGAGCTCGCGCGCCACGCGCTCCACCAGCTCGCGCGTGGCGGGCGTGACCTTGTCAGGGAAGTTGAAGGCCCGCGACACGGTGGCCACGGAGACCCCGGCTTTGGCGGCTACGGCTTGGATGCTCATCGTGCGGAAGTCAGTGATCGGTGTTCATGTAATCGATTACATTGGACCGCGGCAGTATGACTTTGCGATGACAGGGTTTGAAGCCGGGAGAAACCCTCGGCGCCCCGCGGCACCAAAGAAAAAGGGCCCGAAGGCCCTTGCTGGTGAACGCAGGGCTCGAAAGCCCTTGTTTAAAACGCCGCTTACTTGCCCCGGCGCACCCGCCGGATCTCGTCCACGATGAGGCAGATGGCCCCGAGCGTGATGGCGCTGTCCGCCGCGTTGAACGCCGGAAAGTACCAGTTGCCCGCGTGGAAGCTCAGAAAGTCGACCACGTAGCCGTGCATCATCCGGTCGACCACGTTGCCGATGGCGCCGCCCAGGATGCAGGCCATGGAAAAGGAGAACAGCTTCTGCCCCGCGTGCGAGCGCAGCATCCACACGATGAAGATGGCCGCGCCCACGCCGATGGCCGTGAACAGCCAGCGCTGCCAGCCCGAGTGGTCGGCCAGGAACGAGAAGGCCGCGCCCGTGTTGTGCGCGCGCACGACGTTGAAGAAGCTCGTCACGTAGGTCGCGTCGCCGAGCTTGTAGTAGCCCAGGATCAGCGTCTTGGTGAACTGGTCGATGATCACGATGATCACCGCCAGCCCCAGCCAGGGCCAGATGCCCAGGCTGCCGCCGCGTGAACGCGACGCCGATGCGGAGCGTGTGGAACGTGTCGTGGCCATCAGGCAAAGCTCCGCGATTCACCGGCGCCGAACAGGTTGCTGGTGCAGCGACCGCAGATCGTCGGGTGCGCGGCGTCCACGCCCACGTCGTCGCGGTAATGCCAGCAGCGCTCGCACTTCTGCGCGGTGCTGGGCGTGACCACCGTGGCCAGCGCGTCGCCGGCCGCCAGCGCGATGGCCGAGGTGATGAAGACGAACTTCAGGTCGTCGCCCAGCGAACCGAGCAGCGCGAAGTCGTCGGCCGGCGCGGTCACCTGCAGGTTGGCCTGCAGCGACGAGCCCACCTTGCCGTCGGCGCGCACCGCCTCGATGTCCTTGTTCACCGCGTCGCGGATCTCGCGAATGCGCTGCCACTTGGCCAGCAGCGCCTCGTCGGGTGCGTCGAACTGGCTGTACGTCTGCGTGAAGATCGACTCGCCCGGCTTGCCGGTGCCCACGAACTTCCAGGCCTCCTCGGCCGTGAAGCTCAGGAAGGGCGCCATCCAGCGCAGCATGGCTTGCGAGATGTGCCACAGCGCCGTCTGTGCGCTGCGGCGCGCCAGCGAGCCGGGGGCCGTGGTGTAGAGCCGGTCCTTCAGGATGTCGAGGTAGAAGCCGCCCAGGTCTTCCGAGCAGTAGATCTGCAGCTTGGCCACCACCGGGTGGAACTCGTACACCTTGTAGTGCGCGAGGATCTCGGCCTGGAACTGCGCGGCGCGCGCCAGCGCGTAGCGGTCGATCTCGAACAGCTGGTCGAGCGGCACGGCATCTTTTGCGATGTCGAAGTCGCTGGTGTTCGCCATCAGGAAGCGCAGCGTGTTGCGGATGCGGCGGTAGGCGTCGACCACGCGCGCCAGGATCTTGTCGTCGCCCGCGATGTCGCCCGAGTAGTCGCTCGCGGCCACCCACAGGCGGATGATTTCAGAGCCCAGCTTGGTGCTGATTTCTTGCGGGTCGATGCCGTTCTTGAGCGACTTGCTCATCTTGATTCCCTTGGAATCGACCGTGAAGCCGTGCGTGAGCAGCCCGCGGTACGGCGCGCGGTCTTCCAGCATGCAGGCGATGAGCAGCGACGAATGGAACCAGCCGCGGTGCTGGTCGTGGCCTTCGAGGTACAGGTCGGCCTCGGGGCCGGCGTCGTGGTGCACCTTGGGGTGCGTGCCGCGCAGCACGTGATAGAAGGTCGAGCCCGAGTCGAACCACACCTCCAGGATGTCGGTGCTCTTGGTGTAGCTGGGGGCGTCTTCGGCGCCGAGGATTTCCTCGGTCGTCACGCGGCTCCAAGCCTCGATGCCGCCCTTCTCGACGATGTCGGCGGCCTGGTCGAGGATTTCCATGGTGCGCGGATGCAGCTCGCCGGAATCCTTGTGCAGGAAGAACGGAATCGGCACGCCCCAGCTGCGCTGGCGGCTGATGCACCAGTCGGGCCGCCCGGCGATCATGTCGTGCAGGCGGGCCTTGCCGTTCTCTGGGTAGAAGCTGGTCTTCTCGATGGCGTCGAGCGCGGTCTGCCGCAGCGTCTTGGGCGCCTTGTCCTTCGTGAACACGCCTTCGCCCTCGTCCATGCGCACGAACCACTGGGCCGCGGCACGGTAGATCACCGGCGTCTTGTGGCGCCAGCAATGCGGGTAGCTGTGCGTGATGGTCTCGGTGGTCAGCAGGCGGCCGGCGTCGCGCAGCGCGGCGATGACGACCGGCACGGCCTTCCAGATGTTCTGGCCGCCGAACAGCGGAAAGTCGGGCGCGTAGCTGCCGTTGCCCTGCACCGGGTTCAGGATGTCGTCGTACGCCACGCCATGGGCGATGCAGGAGTTGAAGTCGTCCACGCCGTAGGCGGGCGAGGAGTGCACGAGGCCGGTGCCGTCGGTGGCGGTGGCGTAGTCGGCCAGGTACACGGGCGACAGGCGCTTGTAGCCAGCGTCCACGTCGTACAGCGGGTGCTCGAACTCGAGCCCGCCGAGCGCCTCGCCCTTCACCGTGGCCAGCACCTTGCCGTCCAGCGCGTAGCGCGTCATGCACATCTCGACCAGCGAGTTGGCCAGGATGAGCAGGCCGCGCTCGGTGTCGACCAGCGAGTACTCCAGCTCGGGGTTCAGGTTGATCGCCTGGTTGGCCGGGATGGTCCACGCGGTGGTGGTCCAGATGACCGCGAAGATGTCGCCCAGGATGGTGTGGTCGGTGCCGAAGGCCTTGAGCACCTTCTCGCGCTCGTGCGCCTTGAAGGCCACGTCGATGGTCTGGCTCTTCTTGTCGGCGTATTCGATCTCGAACTCGGCCAGCGAGGAGCCGCAGTCGAAGCACCAGTACACGGGCTTCAGGCCGCGGTACACGAAGCCGCGCTCGATCACGCGCTTGAACGCGCGCAGCTCGCCGGCTTCATTGGCGAAGTCCATCGTCTTGTAGGGGTGGTCCCATTCGCCGAGCACGCCCAGGCGCTGGAAGTCGGCCATCTGCTGGGCGATCTGCTCGGTGGCGTAGGCGCGGCTCTTGGCCTGCATTTCGTCGCGGCTCAAGTTGCGGCCGAACTGCTTTTCGATGGCGTTCTCGATGGGCAGGCCGTGGCAGTCCCAGCCGGGCACGTAGAGCGCGTCGAAGCCTTCGAGCTGGCGCGCCTTGGTGATCATGTCCTTCAGGATCTTGTTCACCGCGTGGCCCATGTGGATCTGGCCGTTGGCGTAGGGCGGGCCGTCGTGCAGGATGAACTTGGGCGCGCCGTGGCGGGCGTCGCGCAGGCGGTGGTAGCGGCCTTCGTCGTTCCATTCCTTCACCCAGCCCGGCTCGCGCTTGGGCAGGTCGCCGCGCATCGGGAAGGGGGTGTCGGGCAGGTTCAGCGTGGAACGGTAATCTTTGGGGGAAGCGGCGTCAGACATGGTGGGGTGCGGCGAAACAGGAGGGCTCCGACAGGCTCAGCCCGAAGCGCGGGAAGCGTGTCGGTGCGGAAGATAAAGCCGTTCGCCCTGAGCTTGTCGAAGGGCGGCAGCACGGTGCGTGCAGGGCTAAATTCGATCGCGCGTGGTCTGGCGATGGGTTTCTGCGTGGGTCGATGCAAAGAACGCACGTGCGTCGCGCCCATCCTTCGCGATGCCCGCTGTAAGGGCCTCGAGGCTGGTGTAGCGCAATTCGTCGTGCAGTTTGTGCAGCAGTTCCACGCGCACGATTTTACCGTAGGCCCCTTCGGTCCCGAGATGGGAGGGCCACTCCAGGCAATGGGTTTCCAGCAGCACGCGCCCGCCGTTGACGTCGTTGGCGTCCAGCGAAGGGCGCACGCCCAGGTTGGCCACGCCCGGCAGCGGCCGGTCGGACAGGCCGTGCACCAGCACCGCGAAGATGCCGCTGGCGGCCGGCTTCCAGTGCTTGAAGCGCAGGTTCAGCGTGCGAAAGCCGTCGTCCTGGCCCGGCGCCGAGGCGCCCAGGGCTCGGCCCAGCTTGCGGCCATGAACCACGTGGCCCGAGATGGTGTACGGCCGCCCCAGCAGCGTGTGGGCGTCGGCCATGCGGCCTTCGGCCAGCGCCTCGCGCACGGCGGAGCTGGAAACCCGCAGGCCGTGCACCTCGTAGCTGTTCATGCGCGCCACGTCGAAGCCGCGGGCGTCGCCGGCCGCGTCGAGCATGGCGTAGTCGCCCGCTCGCCTGGCGCCGAAGCGAAAGTCGTCGCCCACCAGCACGTAGCGCGCGCGCAGGCCGTCGACCAGCACGTTCTGGATGAACTCTTCAGGCGATTGCGAGGCCAGCCGGCCGTCGAACGGCAGCACGATGGTCTGCGCCACGCCGCAGGCGGCCAGCTCGCTGAGCTTGTCGCGCAGCGTGCCGATGCGCGCCGGCGCCAGGTCGGGCTTCTTGGTGAGCGCGGCGAAATAGTCGCGCGGATGGGGCTCGAAGGTGAGCACGCAGCTCGGCAGCCCGCGCTGGCGGGCCTCGGTCTGCAACAGCGCGAGCATGGCCTGGTGGCCACGGTGCACGCCGTCGAAATTGCCAATGGTGAGAGCGCAGGCAGGGGCCACGCCCGGGTGCCGAAAGCCGCGAAAAACCTGCATCGGTGAGTATCTTTTTGATAGCGCCTTTTGCCCGCCAAATGGGCGAATCAGGCCGATTTGTCACAAAGCCGGTATATTGTGACGCAGTGCGTTGATTGGCGTGGGTTTCCGGCGCACTCCGTGTCCCTGGTCTTTCCGTGTTCTCTCCCTTTTTTGAGGAGGCGTGTGTGAAGGTCTTGAAGCTGTCGGCCCAAGGGCTGCCCCAGTCATGGATTTCGCTCGAACAAGCGGTGATCCACTATGCGGCGGACGAAGTTCGCTGGGAGGTGGGCGCGCAAGTGGCGGTCTTCCGTGGCGGCCACAACGCGGTCACCGGCGAGCAGTCGCAGATTGCCATCAACAGCATCATCGGCACCAAGGGCGTGCCGCGCATCAACCCCTTCACCCAGCGCCCCGGCCTCACCAACAGCAAGCTGTTCTCGCGCGACCGCAACGTGTGCGCGTACTGCGGCGGTCATTTCCATGAAGACGAGCTCACGCGCGAGCACATCATCCCGTTCGCCCAGAAGGGCATCGACACCTGGATGAACGTGGTCACGGCCTGCAAGCCCTGCAACCACCGCAAGAGCAGCCGCACGCCCGAGCAGGCGAACATGCCGCTGCTGTACGCGCCCTATGTGCCCAGCCTGTGGGAAGACTTCATCCTGCGCAACCGCCGCATCCTGGCCGACCAGATGGAGTTCCTGATGGCGCACCTGCCGCAAAGCTCGCGGCTGCACGACAGCTAGCTTCGGCGCAGGCGGCCTGCGGACCGCTGGCGCGTTCTTGGGCCGGCCTAGCCGGCGCCGCCATCCCTGGTTTCAGTACGTCAGCTCGAGCACGGTCGTGTGCTCGCTCGCGGCCGGCCACGTCAGCCCCGTGACGCGCTCGCGGTTGAACTCGCCGGTCACCGCACGCGGTCCCCCGCCGCCTTCCAGCCGCAGCCGGGAGGTCGCCACGCCCGCGCCCTGCGGCGGCACGCCGGGCGGCGGGCTCTTGCCGTCGAAGCGCATGGTGTCGCGCTGCGCGTCGAAATACCCGCGCGGACGCGTGAATACCACCACCGAACTGGCGCCGTTGTCCGCGGCAACGATGCGCTCGGGCTTCAGGTGCACGAAGTTGCCGCTGCGCGGAAACGGGCTGCGGTAGATGTGCGTGGTGCCGAAGCCGGGCGCGGCCAGCACGAATTCATAGCTCGTCGTGATGTTGTACGCGTTGAACGGGCCCCAGCGGCCGTCGGCGCCGACGACCTTGCTGTGCACCGCCTCGCCCAGGCGCGCCCCGGTGGCCGGGTCGACGGCATACACCGTCACCGTCGCGCCGGTCAGCGACTGGTTTTCCGCCCCGATGGCGCGGCCGTCGAGCACCGGGCTTCCCTGCGACACGAAGCTGGTCGTGCGCGGCGCCTGGCCGGTCAGGAACTGCCATGTCGCCGCGAAGGCGGCCGGCGAGAACGAGGTCTCGCGGTGGTCGACCCGTGGCAGCACCACGTTGGTCGCGCCCTTCAGCGCCGGTCCGTCGAAGCCGATGTTCGTCGGCTTGCCGGGCGCGCCGATCCACACGCCGTCGGGCTGGGCGTACTTGTCGTTGTTGTCGGAGCGCAGGGTCAGCCACTTCACGCCGGGCGTGACCTCGTCGCCGTTCGGCCCCTTGGGCGCATTGAGCTGCTGCATGAAGCCCGACAGCCCCGAGAACTCGTTGTTCTCGCGAAACCCCTTCACCGCCCAGATGCCGTGCGCCGGGTTGCCGCCCAGCGCCACCTGGCTCACCACGGCCGCGCCGCCGCCGTTCTGCACGTAGTTGCGGATGGTGTTGCCGCCGCGCGAATTGCCGATGAGCACCACCTTGCTCGCGCCCGTGGCCTTCAGCACCTGCTCGACATTCGCCTTGAGGAACGCCGCCGATTCGCCCGTCGAGCTGCGCCCGGGCTGGGCCACGGCGTCGTCGTCGCGCGCGAGCGGGTTCGGCTGGTCGAAGGCGAAGAGCCGTTCGGCGGGCCAGCCGTTCGACTCGAAGCGCCAGATCGTGGTTTGCCACAGCGCGGCCGAATCGCCGTTGCCGTGCACGAACACGATGGGCGGCCGCTCCGCCAGCGTGGGCGGTGCGTCGGGGGCGGGGGCGATGGCGCAGGCGGTCAGCATGGCGGTGGCGACGGTCGCACAGGTGGTGGTGGCGGCCATGGCAATGAAGGTACGGCGGGATTGCATGTTTCGTTCCTGGGGTGGCGTTCCACGTAAAAACGCCCGCCGGCGCAAGGCGGGCGGGCGTTGGATGCTAGGGCAGAAAAATGTCAGGCGAACACGCCGGCCGTGTCCTGCATGCGCGCGGAGACTTCGCCCAGGTGGTGCAGCGTGTCGCCGAACGTCAGTTCCATCTGCGTGAGCTTGCGGAAGTAGTGGCTGCCGATGTATTCGTCAGTTACCCCGATGCCGCCGTGCAGCTGCACCGAGTTGGCGGCCACATAGCGCATCGACGTGCCCAGCTGGTACTTGGCGCGGGCGAGCGCCTGGCGGCGCTCGTCGGCCGGGGCGTTGAGCTTGAGCGTGGCGTAGTAGCTCATGGAGCGTGCGAGCTCCAGCTGCATCTTCATGTCGGCCACGCGGTGGCGCAGCGCCTGGAAGCTGGAGATGACCACGCCGAACTGCTTGCGCTGGTTCAGGTACTCGACGGTAAGCGCAACGGTCTTGTCCATGACGCCGACCGCTTCGGCGCAGGTGGCGGCAATGCCCACGTCCACCGCGTATTCCAGCGCGGCCAGGCCGTCGGCCGTGACCAGCGTGGCGTCGGCCTTGTCGAACACCACTTCGGCGGCGCGGCTGCCGTCCTGCGTGCCGTAGCCGCGGGCCTCGACGCCGCTGGCGCTGCGCTCGACCAGGAAGAGGGCGATCTTGCCGTCGAGCTTGGCGGGGACGATGAAGGCATCGGCCTCGTCGCCCACGGGCACCACGCTCTTGGCGCCGGTCAGCGCGTAGACGTCGCCCGACTTCACGGCCGTGGCCTCGCACACGTCCAAGCGGTAGCGCGCCTTGCGCTCCTGGTAGGCCAGCACCACGATGGCCTGGCCGCCGGCGATGCGCGGCAGCCAGCTTTCCTTCATGCCGCCGTCGGCATAGCCGCTGAGCACGGCGCCGGCGATCAGCGTCTGCGCGAAGGGCTCCAGCACGATGCCGCGGCCTAGCTCTTCCATGACGACCATGCCGGCCACCGGGCCCATGCCCAGGCCGCCGTCGTCCTCGCCGATGTACAGGCCACCCAGGCCGAGCTCGGCCAGTTCGTCCCACGCTTCGCGCGAGAAGCCGCCCTTGGCCTCGATGCCGCGGCGGCGCTCGAAGTCATAGCCCTTGTCGACCCACTTGCGAACGGCGTCGCGCAGCTGTTCCTGGTCGTCGGTGAAATTGAAATCCATGTTCGTGTCTCCTCAGCCCAGGACCGTCTGCGCGACGATGTTGCGTTGCACTTCGTTCGAACCGCCGTAGATGGTGGTCTTGCGCATGTTGAAGAAGGTGGACGTGAGCGGCGCGAGCGCCGGGTTGCCGCCCGGGAAGTTGCCTTGCCAGCCGGCCTCCATGGCCTCGCGGATCAGCGGCAGCGAGTACGGGCCGCCGGCCAGCATCATCAGTTCGCTGTAGCGCTGCTGGATCTCGCTGCCGCGGATCTTCAGCAGGCCCGCCACGTCGAGCGAGTTCTTGCCCGACGTGGCCGCCGACAGCACGCGCAGCACCATCATCTCGAGCGCGACGACATCGACTTCGAGCTTGGCGATCTCGTCGCGGAAGCGCGCGTCTTCATAGACGCCTTCGGTCTTGGCGATGCGCTTCAGGCGCTCGAGCTCGCGCTTGGCGCGGTTCACGTCGGCGATGTTGGTGCGCTCGTGGCTGAGCAGGTGCTTGGCGTAGGTCCAGCCCTTGTTCTCTTCGCCGATCAGGTTCTCGGCCGGCACTTCGACGTTGTCGAAGAACACCTCGTTCACCTCGTGGCCGCCGTCGAGCAGCTTGATCGGGCGCACGGTGACGCCGGGCGACTTCATGTCCAGCAGCAGGAAGCTGATGCCGGTCTGGGGCTTGCCCTCGTTGCTGGTGCGCACGAGGTTGAACATCCAGTCGCCGTACTGGCCGAGCGTGGTCCAGGTCTTCTGGCCGTTGACGATGTACTTGTCGCCCTTGCGTTCGGCCTTGGTCTTGACCGAGGCCAGGTCGGAGCCCGAGCCCGGCTCGCTGTAGCCCTGGCTCCACCACACCTCGCCGCTGGCGATGCCGGGCAGGAAGCGCTTTTGCTGCTCGGCGTTGCCGAAGGCCATGATCACCGGGGCCACCATGACGGGGCCGAAGGGGATGATGCGCGGCGCGCCGGCCAGCGCGGTTTCTTCCTCGAACAGGTGGCGCTGCACGGCGGTCCAGCCCGGGCCGCCGAATTCCTTCGGCCAGCCGTAGCCGAGCCAGCCCTTCTTGCCGAGGATCTTGGCCCAGCCTTGCAGATCGTCGCGCGTCAGTTCGAGCGCGTTGTGCACCTTGTGCGAAATCTCCTTGGGGAGGTTTTCTTTGACCCAGGCGCGAACTTCTTCGCGGAACTTCTGTTCTTCGGGTGTGAAGCTCAAATCCATGCGTGCCTCGCTGTGTTGATCGGTTCACCGCAGACGCGGTGTGTCTCCGGAACCCGGAGTTTTAGCACGGTCGTGCTGCGATCCGGTGTCCGCGCCGCGACATGGGAGGCGGGCACGGATAATCCCGCCTCCCATGAAGAACATCGTGATCTTGATTTCCGGCGGCGGCTCGAACATGGCCGCCATCGTGCGTGCCGCCGAGCACGAGCGCTGGGCCGAACGCTTCGGCGCGCGCGTTGCCGCGGTGGTGAGCAACAAGGCCGATGCGGGCGGCCTGGCGATCGCCGGCGCGCACGGCATCGACACCGCCGTCGTCCCGCACAAGGACTTCGCGACCCGCGAGGCCTTCGACGAGGCACTGGCCCGGGTGGTCGACGCCCATTCCCCGGCACTGGTGGTGCTGGCCGGCTTCATGCGCATCCTGACGCCGGGCTTCGTGGGGCGCTATGCGGGGCGGCTGGTGAACATTCATCCTTCGCTGCTGCCGGCGTTTCCGGGGCTGCACACGCACCAGCGGGCGATCGAGGCAGGTTGCAAGGTGGCTGGCGTGACGGTGCACCAGGTCACCACCGAACTCGACCACGGGCCCATCCTGGCGCAGGCCGTGGTGCCCGTTCTGCCCGACGACACCGCCGCCACGCTGGCCGGCCGGGTGCTGGCGCAAGAGCATCTGTTGTATCCGCGTGCCATCGCGGGATGGCTTGAAGATACATTGAGTCACATTCGTTAAAGTTGTTTATATTCGCGGGTTTTCCGGGAGTGTTGACGTGAAAACCCAATCGTTGCTGTTGACCGCCTTTGGTGCCGCTCTCCTGCTGGTGGGCTGTGCCGCTCCGGCACCGGCGCCCGCCCCCGCCGCTGCGGCGGCCCCCGCGCCGCCGCCGGAACCGGTCTACCAGTGCAGCGCCGATGGCGCGCGTTTTGCCGTCGGCCAGCCCCTGACGCCCCAGCTGGAAGCCGCCGCCCGCGTGCGTGCCGGCGCCGGCACGGTGCGCGTGCTGAAGCCGAACGAAGCGGCAACGACCGAATTGAATGGCGGGCGGCTCAACCTCGACGTGGACGCGCGCAACCGCGTGACGGACGTTCGCTGCGGTTGATCGGCGCCACGAGGGTGATCTAGGAATAGGGCGGGGCCCTGCCCAGGGTGCTAGATCTTGGTGAATCTTTGCCGCGGCGTGCCGTCGATGACGACGGTCTCGCCGAACATGGCGGCCGGCCGGACCCAGAGTCCGTTGGCGCCATAGAGGGCGCGGTACAGCGTCATCGGCTCCAGCGTCTCGCTGTGGCGCACGGTGCCGATCACCTCGTACTCGCCGCCTTTGTAGTGACGGTAGCGGCCGGGGGGTGTTTCGATGAGGGGAGGGAGGTCTTCGTCGTTCAACGGGGCTTCTTTCAAAAACTGTCTTGGCTTGATGTGACGGGAGTCGGATGGATCGCGCTGATTTTGTTCACCTGGTTCGACTGAGCGAGCATGCCAGTGCGGACGACAGTGCGCGCTATCGACGCAGCGTGGCAGCCTTTGCCGCGCTCGGTTACGTGTGGGTGCTGGGCTGCCTGGCGCTCGCGGTGGGCCTCATTGTGTGGGCGCTGTGGTCGATCCGCGAGGAGCGCTTCAGCTTCACGCGCGGCTGGGTGCTGCTGTTTGCCGGCGGCCTGCTCTGGACCACGCTGCGCGCGCTGTGGGTGCGCCTGGAGGAGCCCGAGGGCGTGGAGCTCCATCGCGACGACGCGCCCGCTCTGTTTGAGGCGCTGGACCGCATCCGCGCGAAGATCAAGGGGCCGCAGGTCCATCACGTCTACCTCGACGACGAATTCAACGCCAGCATCCGCCAGGTGCCGCGCTTCGGGCTGTTCGGGGGTGCCGTCAATTCGCTGAGCATCGGCCTGCCGCTCCTGATGATGCTCGACCGGCGCCGGCTGCTGTCGGTGCTGGCGCACGAGTACGGTCACCTGCGCGGCAACCACGGCAAGCTCAGCGCGTGGATCTATCGCACGCGGATCTCGTGGCTCAAGCTCGACGCCAACCTGCAGCGCAACGAGAGCGTGATGGCGCTGTTCTCGGGGGCGTTTTTTCGCTGGTACTTCCCGCGCTTCGCTGCCAAGACCTTCGCGCTGGCGCGGCAGGACGAATACGAGGCCGACCGCATTTCGGGGCGCCTGCTGGGCACGTCGGTGGCGGCCGCGGCCCTGACCGAGATCGCCATCAAGGGCAACTGGTACGCCAACGAGTTCTGGCCCTGGCACTGGTCGCGCGCCGAGCACGACCCGCAGCCGCCCGGCCCTTTCGCCGCGTTGCGCAAGCGCGTGCGCACGCCCCCCGGCGACGACTTCGCGCGGCAGGCGCTGCGCGAGGCGATGCGCCGCGTGAGCGACATGGACGACACCCACCCGGTGCTGCGCGACCGCCTCGAGGCGCTGGGCCAGAAGGCGGCCTTGCCCGAATGGTCGCAGCGCTCGGCGCTCGAATTGCTGGAAGACCGTAAGAAGTGGATCGAGCATTTCGACAACCGCTGGCGCCGCGCCCACGCCGCCGACTGGAAGCAGCACCACGCGCACCGCTCGCGCATTCGGGAGCGCATCTCGGTGCTGGCGGCGCGTGGCGAGCACAACACGCCGGACGAGATGGTCGAGTGGGCCGATTCGGAGCGCCGGCTCGACCCGGCCGCGCCGGTGCGCCCGCGCTATGAAAGCGCCCTGCGCATCGCGCCGGAGCACCCGGGCGCGCTGCGCGGGCTGGCTCAGATGCTGCCCGCGAACGACAGGGGTGCACGCCTCGCCGTGCTCGAAAGGCTGCACGGCGCCGGCGCTGCCAGCCGCTGGTGGGCCGCCAAGAGCGCCGTGGCCTCGCTGGAAGACCCCGATGCGGGCGCGCACGACGAAGAAGCGCTGAAGCTGTGGCGCGGCCGCCTCAAGGAGGCTGAGGAGGCCGAGACGCGCGCGTGGGAAGAAATTACCGGCACGCCTTTTTTCAGCCAGATCTCGCGGCACGACCTGAGCGACTACGAACTGGGCGAGCTTCGGGCCGACCTGGTGCGCTGCCTGCCCGCGTCGCGGGCGTGGCTGGTGCGCAAGAACCTGCGCGAGTTTCCGTGGCGCCGCGCCTACATCGTCTTCGTCGACCTGCCGGGCCTGGACGACGAGGACCGGTGGCAGATGTGCCGCCAGCTGGAGCAGACGCTGACGCTGCCGGGGGCGGCGCTGGTGCTGTGGGCGGGCCATTCGCCCACGGTGGAGGACATCGAACGGCAGGCTTTCGGCGAACTCTGGGCGCGTGCCGCATAGCCTGTTTGGCGTCGCTCGGGACCAAGGGGTCGGCTGGCTGAGACAATCGGGGGATGCACCCCAAAGCCCTGTTGGAGGCCACCGCCGATCTGGTCGGCCTTGTCCTGAAATTCGATCACCCGGCCGACCAGGTCGTTTCGCGGTTTTTCCGTGACCACCGCGAGTTCGGTCCGCGCGAGCGCGCGACGCTCGCCGAAACCGTCTACACCGTGCTTCGCAAGAAGCTGCTCTTCGACCATCTCTCGCCTTCGGGCTCCGGCTCTAAGGAGCGCCGCATGGCAATTCTGGGCTTTCACGGCCCGCGCGATTTCCTGAAGAGCGCGCTGAACGACACCGAGAAGCGCTGGCTCGACAACTGCGACGCCGTCAAACCCGACGACCTGCTCGAGCGCCATCGCCACAACCTGCCCGAGTGGCTGGTCGCGCCGCTGAAAGCGCAGCTCGGCGACGGCTTCTGGCCGCTGGTCGAGAGCCTGCAGCAGCCTGCACCGCTCGATCTGCGCGTCAATGCGCTGACCGACAAGCGGGCGGAAGTGAAGGCGGAGCTTGCCAAGGCTGCTATCAAATCTGAAGTAACGCCGTTTTCGCCCTGGGGCTTGCGCATCGAAGGCAAGCCGGCGCTGACAAAGCTCGACGCTTTTGTTCGCGGCGCCATCGAGGTGCAGGACGAAGGCTCGCAGCTGCTGGCATTGCTGCTGGACGCCAAGCGCGGCGAAATGGTGGTCGACTTCTGCGCCGGCGCGGGCGGCAAGACGCTCGCCATCGGCGCGACGATGCGCAACACCGGTCGCCTGTACGCCTTCGACACCTCGGCGCACCGGCTCGACGCGCTCAAGCCACGGCTGGCGCGCAGCAAGCTGTCGAACGTGCATCCGGCCGCGATCGCGCACGAGCGCGACGACCGAATCAAGCGCTTGGCGGGCAAGATCGACCGCGTGCTGGTCGACGCGCCGTGCTCGGGCCTGGGCACGCTGCGGCGCAATCCGGACCTGAAATGGCGCCAGTCGGCCAAATCGGTCGAGGAATTGACGGTCAAGCAGACCGCCATCCTGCAAAGCGCTTCCCGGCTTGTGAAATCGGGTGGGCGTCTGGTTTACGCCACGTGCAGCGTGCTGCCCGAGGAAAACGAGGCCATCGCCGAAGCTTTCAGCGCCGCCAACCCCGATTTCGTGTCTGTGGACGCCGCGGAGCTGCTGCAAGGCTTGAAAGTGGAGGGTTTCGAGGCGCTTTGCGCAGGCGGGGAGGGTGCCAGGCGCTATCTGCGGCTGTGGCCGCATCGCCATTCGACGGACGGTTTCTTTGCGGCGGTGTGGAACCGCAAATAGGGGCGGTACTCCAAACGAGGGTTAATCTGCGGTTTTCTTGAAGGTTTAAAGGGTCTGTGTCAGGCCCGCCCCTTTAAAATCGCTGGTTATCTGAAGGCTGCACCTTCGTGTGGCCATGGAGTACCTGACTCAATGTTGCTTCCTGACTCCGCCGTTCTCGACGCGGCCATCCAATGGCTCGGACACGGCCTGTGGGACCTCGCTTGGTGGCAAGTCGTGTTGTACACGCTCGTCACCACGCACATCACGATCGCCGCGGTCACCATCTTCCTGCACCGGACGCAAACGCACCGGGCCATGGACCTGGGCCCGATTCCGTCGCATTTCTTCCGCTTCTGGCTGTGGCTGGGCACCGGTATGGTGACCAAGGAATGGGTCGCCATTCACCGCAAGCACCACGCAAAGTGCGAAACCGTCGACGATCCGCACAGCCCGCAGGTCAAGGGCATCGACGAAGTGCTCTGGCGCGGCGCCGAGCTGTATCGCGCCGAATCGAAGAACAAGGAAACGATGGAGCGCTACGGTCATGGCACGCCCGATGACTGGATCGAACGCAACCTGTACACCCGATACAGCTGGCAAGGCGTGGGCCTGATGCTGGTCATCAACCTCGCGCTGTTCGGCACGCTCGGCATGGCCGTATGGGCCGTGCAGATGCTGTGGATTCCCATTACCGCCGCCGGCATCATCAACGGCATTGGTCACTACTGGGGCTACCGCAACTTCGAGGCGCAGGACGCCAGCCGCAACATCATGCCCTGGGGCCTGATCATCGGCGGCGAAGAGCTGCACAACAACCACCACACCTACCCGACCTCGGCCAAGTTCTCGGTCAAGAAGTACGAGTTCGACATCGGCTGGGTCTACATCCAGGCGTTCCAGAAGCTGGGTTGGGCCAAGGTCAAGAAGGTGCCGCCGAAGATGCAGATGGGCGACATCCAGCCCGTTGCCAACGAGAAAACGCTCGAGGCCGTCATCGCTAACCGTTATGAAGTCATGGCTGGCTATGCGCGCGAAATGCGCCATGCCACTAGCCTGGAACTGGAAGCGCTGAAGACGAAGGGTGCCGACCTGTCGGTGCTCAAGGCTGCGAAGCGCTGGTTGCATCGCGACGACGACAAGGTGCCCGCGTCGGCCCGCACGCACGTCGTGCAAGCCCGCGCTGCCCACCCGGTGCTCGACAAGATGGTGACGATGCGCGAAGAGCTGCGCCAGCTCTGGCTGAACACCTCGCAGTCCCGCGAGCAACTGGCGGCCGATCTGGCAGCTTGGTGCCATCGGGCGGAAGCCAGCGGCATTGCCGGCCTGCGCGACTTCTCGACCCGCTTGCGTGCAGCACGCGCCTGACGAGAAAGTTTTGCTCATCAAAAAGCCGACCCTAGGGTCGGCTTTTTTGCGACTGTCATTCCCATTTTCTTCCCTCAGCCATTTCCGGGAGATGCAGGAGGGTGGGATGAAAATTGCAGGCAACAAAAAAACCCGCTGGGTGAGCAGCGGGTTTTTCGTTTGGGAAAACCAGGGCTGAATTACTTCAGCTTGATTTCCTTGTATTCGACGTGCTTGCGTGCCTTGGGGTCGAACTTCATGATCGACATCTTTTCAGGCATCGTCTTCTTGTTCTTGCTCGTCGTGTAGAAATGGCCGGTACCCGCGGTGGATTCCAGCTTGATCTTTTCGCGTCCGCCTTTGCTCGTTGCCATGATTCAGCTCCTTAAGCTTGGCCGCGTGCACGCAGGTCTGCGAGCACGGCGTCGATACCGTTCTTGTCGATCAGGCGCAGGGCAGCGCTCGAAACACGCAGGCGAACCCAGCGGTTTTCAGTTTCGACCCAGAAACGGCGGTATTGCAGGTTCGGCAGGAACCGGCGCTTGGTTTTGTTGTTGGCGTGGGAAACGTTGTTTCCGACCATCGGGCCTTTGCCCGTTACGTCGCATACGCGTGCCATGAGGACACTCTTTCTTGAACAGCTGGCACCGCTCGCAACCGGAAAGTCGCAGGGTGTTTTGCAGCTTGACCTCGCCAGAAACGGGTGGCGGTACCCCGGCTTTGCCGTGACCCTGCCCCTCGTTGAAGGGTGGCCCTATTTCGGCAAAGCCTCGGATTATAGCCCTTTCGGGCGCCGCTGGGTCAGAGCGTGCCGTCTTGCTCCAGGAAGCGCTGGGCGTCCAGGGCGGCCATGCACCCCGTGCCGGCGCTGGTGATGGCCTGGCGGTACACGTTGTCCTGCACGTCGCCGGCGGCGAAAACGCCCGGAATGCTGGTCATCGTCGCAAAGCCCTGCAGGCCGGAGCGCGTCAGGATGTAGTTGTCCTTCATCTCCACCTGGCCCTGGAAGATGTCGGTGTTCGGGTGGTGCCCGATGGCGATGAAGCAGCCCTTGAGGTCGATCTGCTCGGTGGCGCCGGTCTGCGTGTTCTTGATGCGGATGCCCGTCACGCCGGTGTCGTCGCCCAGCACCTGGTCGAGTTCGTTGTGCAGTTTCAGCACGATCTTGCCTTCGGCCACTTTCTCCATCACCTTGTCGATCAGGATGGGCTCGGCGCGGAACTTGTCGCGGCGGTGCACCAGCGTGACCTTGTTGGCGATGTTGGCGAGGTACAGCGCTTCTTCGACGGCTGTGTTGCCGCCGCCGATCACGCAGACTTCCTGCTCGCGGTAGAAGAAGCCGTCGCAGGTGGCGCAGGCGGAAACGCCGCGGCCCATGAACTTCTCTTCCGAGTCGAGGCCCAGGTACTTGGCCGATGCGCCCGTCGCGATGATCAGCGAGTCGCAGGTGTAGGTGCCGCTGTCGCCGGTGAGGGTGAAGGGGCGCTTGCTCAGGTCGACCTTGTTGATGTGATCGAACACGATCTGCGTATTGAAGCGCTCGGCGTGTTCCAGAAAGCGTTGCATCAGGTCGGGGCCCTGTACGCCGTGGACGTCGGCGGGCCAGTTGTCGACCTCGGTGGTGGTCATCAACTGGCCGCCTTGGGCGATGCCGGTGATGAGCAGGGGCTTGAGGTTTGCACGGGCTGCATAGACCGCGGCGGTGTAGCCGGCGGGGCCGGAGCCGAGAATCAAAACCTTGGCGTGTTGGGGTGCGGACATGAGTAGAAAACCTAGGATGGACGCTGCGTCAGCGTGTACATTTTCAGGGTGGTAGCGATATATATGGAGTATCACTGCCCGGTTCAACACCGGGTAAACGGTGTTTTCAATGCGCGCGATTGTAGTAATCCATGGACTCGTCTTTCGGGCTGCTCCGCGCGCTGTCTCAGGGATTGATAAATGTCGATGCTGTCCAACCTCGAATTGCTTCGGCGCGTTCCACTGTTCGCGTCGCTGACGGCCACGCAGTCCGCCAGCATCGCGGATGCGATCATCAAGAAGCGTTTCAAGCGGGGAGAAGTCGTTGTGGAGCAGGGCAAGAAATCCGACGCGCTCTACATCATCCTGACCGGACGCGCACGCGTCACCAGCGCCGACAGCCGCGGACGCGAGGTCATCCTGGCCACGCTGCACCCCGGTGACTACCTGGGCGAAATGAGCTTGATCGACGACGAGCCGCATTCGGCCACCGTGCGCACCGAAATCCAGTGCGATGTGCTCATGCTGGGCCGCGACGCCTTCGCGCGTTGCCTGCCCGAGAACTCCTCCATGGCCTACAACATCATGCGCGGCCTGGTCCAGCGCCTGCGCCATGCCGACCGCAAGATCGAGTCGCTGGCGCTGATGGACGTGTATGGTCGCGTGGCCCGCTCGCTGCTCGAATTCGCCATCGAAGACGGCGCTGGCAACCTGAAGGTGCGCGACAAGATTTCCCGCCAGGACCTGGCCAAGATGGTGGGCGCTTCGCGCGAAATGGTGAGCCGCGTCATGAAGGACCTCGAGGAGCGCGGCTTCGTGCAGACCCTGGAGGACGGGTCGATGATCGTCAAGGAACGGCTCCTGTCCCTGGCTTGAGCCCGCGGGCCGGAGCTCCCGCCGCAGGCGGTCCCGGCCTTTTGTTGTAGTGTTCGTGCCGCCGGCCCCCGTTTTTCCTGGGCCGGTTGCCGTGTTTTTCATGACTTATTCGCTCAATACGCTTCAATCTTCTTCTGCTGCCGAGGGCCAACCCGTGCGCGCGCGCGCCATGCGTTTCGCCCATGAAATCACGCTGATCGCAGGGTTCGCAGCGCTGTTGTTCTGGCTGCTCGCCATGCTGAGCTTCACGCCCTCCGACGCGGCCTGGTCTACATCGGGCACCGGAGGCGACATCAAGAACTGGGGCGGCCGCATCGGCGCCTGGCTGGCCGATGGCAGCTACTTTCTTGCTGGCTATTCCGTGTGGTGGTGCCTGGCGGCCGGGCTGCGCGCCTGGCTTTCGTCGCTGGCCGGCTGGCTGCGCGGCGGTGAGCCCGCACCCGCGGTCGAGCAACCCCCACGCGGGCGCTTCAACCGCAGCCGCCTCGCATTCTGGTTCGGCCTGGTTCTGCTGCTGTGCGCGAGCACCGTGCTGGAGTGGTCGCGCCTGTACCGCCTCGAAGCGCATCTTCCCGGCTCCGGCGGTGGCGCGCTGGGCTACCTCGTCGGCCCGGCCAGCGTGCGCTGGATGGGCTTCACCGGCTCGGCGCTGATGGCCATTGCCGGAGGTGTGATCGGCTCGGCGCTGGTGTTCCGCTTTTCGTGGAGCCTGATTGCCGAGCGCATCGGTGCACGCGCCTATTCGCTGTTCGAGTCGCGCCGTGAAAAGCGCGAGATGGCCGCCGACATCGCCATGGGCAAGCAGGCCGCCCGCGAGCGCGCCGGTGACGAAGAGCCCGTGCCGGCACCGCGCCCCAAGAAAGCGCGCCCCGCCAAGGAGGCCGGGTTCGGCGAGCCGAGCCCGCAGGAGCCGAGCTTCGACAGCGACGACGAGGACGACATCCGCATCGATCCGGCGCCCAAGCGCCGCCCGGTGTCGCCGCCGGTGCAGATCGAACCCGCGATGACCGAGGTGCCCCGCAGCGACCGCGTCGTCAAGGAGCGCCAGAAGCCGCTCTTCAAGGAGCTGCCCGACAGCAAGCTGCCGCAGGTCGACCTGCTCGACGCCGCGCAGGTGCGCCAGGAAACGGTGTCTTCCGACACGCTCGAGATGACCTCTCGCATGATCGAGAAGAAGCTCAAGGACTTCGGCGTCGAGGTGCGCGTGGTGCTCGCGTCGCCCGGCCCCGTCATCACGCGCTACGAGATCGAGCCCGCCACCGGCGTCAAGGGTTCGCAGATCCTGGGCTTGGCCAAGGACCTGGCGCGTTCGCTCTCGCTGGTGTCGATCCGCGTGGTCGAGACCATTCCGGGCAAGAACTACATGGCGCTCGAGCTTCCGAACGCCAAGCGCCAGTCGATCAAGCTCAGCGAGATCCTGGGCTCGCAGATCTACAACGAAGGCAAGTCGATGCTCACCATGGGCCTCGGCAAGGACATCATCGGCAACCCCGTGGTGGCCGACCTCGCGAAGATGCCGCACGTGCTGGTCGCCGGTACCACCGGTTCGGGCAAGTCGGTGGGCATCAACGCGATGATCCTGTCGCTGCTCTACAAGGCCGAGGCACGCGACGTTCGCCTGCTGATGATCGACCCGAAGATGCTCGAAATGTCGGTCTACGAAGGCATTCCGCACCTGCTGGCGCCCGTGGTCACCGACATGCGCCAGGCCGCGCACGGCCTGAACTGGTGCGTGGCCGAGATGGAGCGCCGCTACAAGCTCATGAGCAAGCTCGGCGTGCGCAACCTGGCCGGCTACAACACCAAGATCGACGAGGCCAAGGCGCGCGAGGAGTTCATCTACAACCCCTTCAGCCTCACGCCGGACGATCCCGAGCCGCTGAAGCGCGAGCCGCACATCGTGGTGGTCATCGACGAGCTGGCCGACCTGATGATGGTCGTCGGCAAGAAGATCGAAGAGCTCATCGCGCGGCTTGCACAAAAGGCGCGCGCGGCCGGCATCCACCTGATTCTTGCCACGCAGCGCCCCAGCGTCGACGTGATCACCGGCCTGATCAAGGCGAACATTCCGACGCGCATCGCGTTCCAGGTGTCCAGCAAGATCGACAGCCGCACCATCCTCGACCAGATGGGCGCCGAAGCGCTGCTGGGCATGGGCGACATGCTCTACATGCCCAGCGGCACCGGCCTTCCGATTCGCGTGCACGGCGCCTTCGTGAGCGACGAGGAAGTGCACCGCGTGGTGGCCTACCTGAAGAGCCAGGGCGAGCCCGACTACATCGAGGGCGTGCTCGAAGGCGGCACGGTCGATGGCGACGGTGACGGTGATCTGCTGGGCGGCGGCGACGCCGAGAAGGACCCGATGTACGACCAGGCGGTCGAGGTCGTGCTGAAAAACCGCAAGGCCAGCATCTCGCTGGTGCAGCGTCACCTGAAGATCGGCTACAACCGCGCCGCGCGCCTAGTCGAGGACATGGAAAAGGCCGGCCTGGTCAGCGCCATGAGCGGCAGCGGGCAGCGCGAAATCCTGGTGCCGGCGCGCGCGGCGGAATAATTCGCCCAGGTTCGCCCCACGGTGGACCAGGCGATATCCGTCATCCGGTTACCTGCCGACAGGCAATTTGCAAAAGCGCCATGCAGCATTGCAAATCTTCATCCAGACCTACACCCGCCGCAATTCGCGGCGGTTAAGGTCGAAGCCAATTGCCACGTTAAAGCGGCAAAGCTATTGCAGCGTTGCAAAGAATCGCGAGGAATCCAAATTGAAATTGCGTCATTGGCTATTGATCGGCCTCCTGTGTTCCGCCAACGCGTGGGCCGGCGGGCTTGAAAGCCTCGAAACCTTCGTCAAGACTGTGAAGTCCGGCCGCGCCGACTTCACCCAGACCGTGACGGCCCCGCCGCGCGAAGGGCAGCCGGGCCGCACGAAGACTTCGACAGGCACCTTCGAATTCCAGCGCCCGGGCAAGTTCAAGTTCGACTACCAGAAGCCTTTCGCACAGAGCATCGTGGCCGACGGCAAGACGCTGTGGCTGTACGACGCCGACCTGAACCAGGTCACGCAGCGCGCGCAGGCGCAGGCCCTGGGCTCCACGCCCGCGGCACTGATTGCCGCTGCCCCCGACCTGCGCGCCCTGCAGGCTGACTTCACCCTAGATGCTGCGCCCGAGCGCGATGGCCTGCAGTGGGTCAAGGCCACGCCGAAGAACAAGGACGGCCAGCTGCAGAGCGTGCAGGTCGGCTTCCAGGGCGACGCACTGGCGGCGCTCGAGATTCTCGACAGCTTCGGCCAACGCTCGGTGCTCAAGTTCAGCAAGGTGGAAGTGAACCCGTCGTTGCCCGCGAGCGTGTTCGACTTCAAGGCGCCGGCCGGCGCCGACGTCGTCAAGCAGTAAGCGAAGCAAGCACACCCGCCGCCCAATCGCTTGGCCACTACCGCCCACCAACCCCTCGCCGAACGCCTGCGTCCCAAGACGCTCGGCGAAGTCATCGGCCAGCAGCACCTGCTGGGCCCGGGCATGCCGCTGCGCATCGCCTTCGAATCGGGCCAGCCGCATTCCTGCATCCTGTGGGGGCCGCCGGGCACTGGCAAGACGACCATCGCGCGGCTCATGGCCGATTCGTTCGATGCGCAGTTCCTCAGCATCAGCGCGGTGCTCGGGGGCGTGAAGGACATTCGCGAAGCGGTCGACCGAGCCACTTCGGCACGCGACGGGCTCGAGCAGCGGCGCACCATCGTCTTCGTCGACGAGGTGCACCGCTTCAACAAGAGCCAGCAGGACGCCTTCCTGCCGCATGTGGAGTCGGGCCTCTTCACCTTCATCGGCGCGACCACCGAGAACCCTTCGTTCGAAGTCAACTCCGCGTTGCTCTCGCGGGCCGCCGTGTACGTGCTGCAGTCGCTCAACGAGGAAGACCTCAAGCAGATCGTGGCGCGCGCCCAGGCCATCCAGGCCGTGCCGGGCATCGAGGCCGTCGCGGTCGACCGCCTGGTCGCTTACGCCGACGGCGATGCGCGCCGCCTGCTCAACACGCTGGAGACGCTCGCCGTCGCCGCGCGCGCCGAGAAGCTCGCCGATATCACCGACGAGTGGCTGCTGCGTGTGCTCGGCGAGCGCATGCGCCGCTACGACAAGGGCGGCGAGCAGTTCTACGACACCATCAGCGCGCTGCACAAGTCGGTGCGCGGCAGCGACCCCGACGCGGCCCTCTACTGGTTTGTGCGCATGCTCGATGGCGGCGCCGACCCGCGCTACATGGCGCGCCGCCTGGTGCGCATGGCCAGCGAGGACATCGGCCTGGCCGACCCGCGCGCGCTGCGCCTGGCGCTGGACGCGGCCGAGGTCTATGAACGGCTGGGTACCCCGGAAGGGGAGTTGGCGCTGGCCGAGTGCGTGGTGTACCTGGCGATCGCGCCCAAGTCGAACGCGGTCTACAAGGCCTACAACGCGGTGCGTGCCCTGATCAAGAAAGACAGCACGCGCCCCGTGCCCATGCATCTGCGCAATGCGCCGACCAAGCTCATGAAGGAGCTCGACTACGGCAAGGGCTACCGCTACGCGCATGACGAAGAGGGCGGTTTTGCCGCCGGCGAACGTTACCTTCCCGACGGGCTGGAAGGCCAGGTTTTCTACGAACCGGTGGACCACGGACTCGAAATCCGCATCGGCGAAAAGCTGCGTGAACTGCGCCGCCTGAACGCTGAAGGCAACGACTGATACGGTCTTGCAACATGCCCGCAAAGCGTGCATGACCCCACGCGCATACAGCATGAGGTGAGCGGGTAAACCCCGGTCAACACGCACCAATTCGGCGCTGGTGCGTGCTTACAATCCCGCCCACAAATCCGCCGGCGACACATGTTGGCTGGTTTTTTGCTTGTCATGCCAAGGGCGCCAAACCGGTGCCTCGGTGGGTGAATGGCACCCCGCAAACGGTGCAACACATAGGGAAACGCGATATGGACATTTTGCTGCAGCAGATCATCAACGGTCTGGTACTCGGCAGCATGTACGCCTTGATAGCCTTGGGCTACACCATGGTGTACGGCATCATCAATCTGATCAACTTTGCGCACGGAGAGGTATTGATGGTGGGGGCTCTGACGAGCTGGACCATCATCGGGCTGATGCAGGAATCGATGCCCGGAACGCCCGGCTGGTTGATCCTCCTCATTTCCCTGGTCATTGCCTGCATCGTCGCGGCAACCCTGAATTTCGTGATCGAGAAGGTGGCCTACCGGCCGCTGCGCAACAGCCCCAAGCTCGCTCCGCTGATCACCGCCATCGGCATGTCGATCCTGCTGCAGACGCTGGCCATGATCATCTGGAAGCCGACCAACAAGGCCTACCCCAACCTGCTGCCCACCGACCCCATCCACGTGGCCGGCGCAGTGATCTCTCCCACGCAGGTCATGATCCTGAGCGTTACCGCGTTCTCGCTGGTGGTGCTGATGTGGCTGGTCAACTACACCAAGCTCGGCCGCGCGATGCGCGCCACCGCCGAGAACCCGCGCGTGGCCGCCCTCATGGGCATTCGCCCCGACATGGTCATCTCGGCCACCTTCATCATCGGCGCCGTGCTCGCGGCCATTGCCGGCGTGATGTACGCATCGAACTACGGCATCGCGCAACACGCGATGGGCTTCCTGCCCGGCCTGAAGGCCTTCACCGCGGCGGTGTTCGGCGGCATCGGCAACCTCGCGGGCGCGGTGGTCGGCGGCATCCTGCTGGGGCTCATCGAAGCCATCGGCTCGGGCTACATCGGCACCCTCACGGGCGGCGTGCTGGGCAGCAACTACAGCGACATCTTCGCGTTCATCGTGCTGATCGTCATGCTCACCCTGCGACCGTCGGGCCTGCTCGGCGAACGCGTGGCGGACCGTGCGTAAGGAGCAGCAACCATGAAGAACAGCAAGAACCTCGCGCTCTACATCGTCGGCATCATCGCCGTGCTCGCGCTGCCCCTGCTGCTGCAGATGCAGGGCAACGCATGGGTGCGCATCGCCGACATCGCACTGCTCTACGTGCTGCTGGCACTGGGCCTGAACATCGTGGTCGGCTATGCCGGCCTGCTCGACCTAGGCTACGTGGCCTTCTTCGCGGTGGGGGCGTACCTCTTCGCGCTGATGGGCTCCTCGCACCTGACCGAGACCTTCCCGTGGTTCAAGGCCATGTTCCCGAACGGGATGCACACCTCGCTGCTGATCGTGATTCCGCTCGCGCTCGTGGTCGCGGGTTGCCTGGGCGTGCTGCTGGGCGCGCCCACGCTGAAGCTGCGGGGCGACTACCTCGCCATCGTGACGCTGGGCTTCGGTGAAATCATCCGCGTGTTCCTGAACAACCTCGACCAGCCGGTGAACATCACCAACGGGCCGAAGGGCATCACGGCCATCGATTCCATCAAGTTCTGGGGCCTCGACCTGGGCAAGGCGTGGAAGTTCGACGGCTTCACCATCTCCTCGGTGTCGCTGTACTACTACCTGTTCCTGGCGCTGGTGATTGCCACGGTGATCATCTCGCACCGGCTGCAGGTCTCGCGCATCGGTCGCGCCTGGATGGCCATCCGCGAAGACGAGATCGCCGCCAAGGCCATGGGCATCAACACCCGCAACATGAAGCTGCTGGCCTTCGGGATGGGCGCGAGCTTCGGTGGCGTGTCGGGCGCGATGTTCGCGGCCTTCCAGGGCTTCGTGTCGCCCGAGTCCTTCAGCCTGATGGAGTCGGTGATGATCGTCGCGATGGTCGTGCTCGGCGGCATCGGCCACCTGCCCGGCGTCATCCTCGGCGCCGTGCTGCTGGCGGCGTTGCCCGAGGTGCTGCGCTACGTGGCCGGTCCGCTGCAGTCGCTCACCGGCGGCCGCCTCGACGCTTCCATCCTGCGCCAGCTGTTCATCGCGCTGGCCATGATCGTCATCATGCTGGTGCGCCCGCGCGGCCTGTGGCCGTCGCCCGAGCACGGCAAGACGCTCACCAAGAAGGGCGGCGTGCCCGTCGACGCGGCCCACGCGGCCGTGGCCCCGGGTTCGTTGCAGACGCATGCGCCGGGCATCGATACGCCCGCCGACCAGTTGCCCGGCGGTGCCGAGCGTCCCATGTCGATCAATCCGTGAGCCGAGGAGACACAGACATGACGACAAACACCGACACCATCCTCGACGTTCGCGGCATCTCCAAGCGCTTCGGCGGCTTGCAGGCGCTCTCGGACGTGGGCATCACCATCAAGCGCGGCCAGGTCTACGGCCTGATCGGCCCCAACGGCGCGGGCAAGACCACGTTCTTCAACGTGATCACCGGGCTGTACACGCCCGACAGCGGCAGCTTCGAACTCGCGGGCAAGCCTTACCAGCCGACGGCCGTGCACGAAGTGGCCAAGGCCGGCATCGCGCGCACCTTCCAGAACATTCGCCTGTTCGCCGAAATGACGGCGCTGGAGAACGTGATGGTCGGGCGCCACATCCGCACGAATTCGGGCGTGTTCGGCGCCATGCTGCGCACCCGCAGCTTCAAGGCCGAAGAAAAAGCCATTGCCGACCGCGCGCACGAACTGCTTGACTACGTGGGCATCGGCAAGTTCGCCGACTACAAGGCGCGCACGCTGAGCTACGGCGACCAGCGCCGCCTCGAAATCGCGCGTGCCCTGGCCACCGACCCGCAGCTCATCGCGCTGGACGAACCGGCCGCCGGCATGAACTCCACCGAGAAGGTGGCGCTGCGCGAACTCATCGACCGCATCCGGCGGGACAACCGCACCATCCTGATCATCGAACACGACGTCAAGCTCATCATGGGCCTGTGCGACCGCGTGACCGTGCTGGACTACGGCAAGCAGATTGCCGAGGGAACCCCGGTGGACGTGCAGAAGAACGAGAAGGTGATCGAGGCCTACCTCGGCACCGGAGGCCACTGAAATGAGCGCAGCAACCATGAGCGAACAAGAAACCGTGTCGAATGCCGCGCAAGCCAAGGCGGCCGGCAAGACGCTGCTGAAGGTCAGCGGCCTGAAGGTGGGCTACGGCGGCATCCAGGCCGTGAAGGGCGTGGACTTCGAGGTGCGCGAGGGCGAGTTGGTCTCGCTCATCGGCTCCAACGGCGCCGGCAAGACCACCACCATGAAGGCCATCACCGGCACGCTGCCCGCGGGCGCGGGCCACATCGAGTTCCTGGGCCGCAGCATCAAGGGCCGCGGCGCCTGGGACCTGGTGGGCGAAGGCCTGGTGATGGTGCCGGAAGGCCGTGGCGTGTTCACGCGCATGACCATCACCGAGAACCTGCAGATCGGCGCCTACATCCGCAAGGACAAGGCCGAGATCGCCAGCGACATGGAGCGTGTGTTCGTCACCTTCCCGCGCCTGCGCGAGCGCAAGGACCAGCTGGCGGGCACGATGTCGGGCGGCGAGCAGCAGATGCTGGCCATGGGCCGCGCGTTGATGGCGCGCCCCAAGGTGCTGCTGCTGGACGAACCCACCATGGGCCTGTCGCCCATCATGTGCGACAAGATCTTCGAGGTGGTGCAGACCGTGGCCTCGCAGGGCGTGACCATCCTGCTGGTGGAGCAGAACGCCAACCGCGCGCTGCAACTGGCCGACCGGGGCTATGTCATGGAGTCGGGGCTCATCACGATGAATGGTGAAGCCAAGGCGCTGTTGAGCGACCCGCGCGTGCGGGCCGCGTACCTCGGCGAATAGGGTCGTCGAAGTCTCACTCAGCAATACCGCGGAACCGGCATTGCCGGGCCGCTGGTATTACCGCCCGAACGGGCGGCCAGGTGCATGACACGCTGGAGGTCAGTCGACCTTTGCGCCGGTCGCCTTCACGACCGCTTCGTACTTCGACAGCTCGCTCTTCATGAACGCGCCGAACTGCTCCGGCGAGCTGGCCACCGGCTCGGCCAGCAGGCCGGCGAAGCGGGTCTTGGTTTCCGGCGCGTTCAATGCCGCCACGAAGGCCTGGTTCAGTTTCACGACCACGTCGTGCGGCGTGCCGGCCGGCGCGACCAGCCCCCACCACGTGTCGATGGAAAAGCCCTTGAGCGTGTCCGCGATGGGCGGCACCTCGGGCAGCGAGCTGCTGCGCTGCAGCGTGGTCACCGCAATGGCCTTGAGCTTGCCCGAGCGGATGTTGGGCGCGGCGGTGGCGAGGTTGTCGAAGTTGAAGTCGACCTGCCCAGAAATCAGCGCCAGCTGCGCCGGGCTGCCGCCGTTGTACGGAATGTGCAGCGCGAAGATGCCCGCTTCCTTCTTGAACAGCTCGCCCGCCAGGTGCCCGGCGCTGCCGTTGCCGCCGCTGCCGTAGTTGAGCTTGGCGGGGTTGGCCTTGGCGTAGCGGATCAGGTCGGCCACGGTGTTGATGTTCAGGCGCTTGGCGGTGTCGGCGTTCATCACCAGCACGTTGGGTACGCGGACCATCTGCGTGATGGGCGCGAAGTCGGTCGCGGCGTTGAACGGGATCTTGTTGTAGAGCCAGGGGTTCACCGCGTTGGTAGCCGTGGCCGCAATGCCGATGGTGAGACCGTCGGCCGGCGCCTTGGCCACGATGTCGGCACCGATGTTGCCGCCCGCGCCTGGCTTGTTGTCGATGATGACCGGGCCCAGCGTGTCCTTCACGCGTTCGGCCAGGATGCGCGCCGTGTTGTCGATGGGCCCGCCGGCCGCGTACGGAACTACGAGGCGAATGGGGCGCTGTTGCTGGGCCATGGCCTGGCCGGTGCCCATCAGGGCGGTGGCGCTGGCGAGCAGCGTGAGGAGGAAGTGTCTCGTCTTCATTGTTTTGCGGGTTTTTCTCAGGGAAATCAGGGGAGCCAGGGGAATCAAGGGAATCAAGGGAATCAGGAGCGTCAGGGCAGGGCCTTGTCGGCCTCCGTGGTGAACGCGTCGGCGAAGAACTCTTCTTCGGGCAGGCCGGCCAGCGCCACGTAGTCGCGCTTGGCCGAGTCGACCACGATGGGCGCGCCGCAGGCATACACCTGGTGGCCCGAGAGGTCGGCAAAGTCTTGCAGCACGGCCTGGTGGACGAAGCCGGTGCGCCCGGTCCAGTTGTCGTCGGGCGTGGCGTTGGACACGACGGGCACGTAGCGCAGGTGGGGCATCTGCGCCATCTGCTCGCGCAGCCATGCGTCCATGTACAGGTCTTCGGGGCGGCGGCCGCCCCAGTAGAGCGTGACGGGCCGCTCGATGGCCTTGTGCTTCATGTGCTCCAGCAACGCCTTGATCGGCGCGAAGCCCGTGCCGGAGGCCAGCAGCACCATCGGCTTGTCGGAGTCCTCGCGCAGGAAGAAGCTGCCGAAGGGGCCTTCGATGCGCAGGATTTCCTTCTCTTTCATCGTGCCGAACACATGGTCGGTGAACTTGCCGCCGGGCAGGTGCCGCAGGTGCAGCTCGATGCCCGTGCCGGGCTCGCCCAGTGTGTGCGGCGCGTTGGCCATCGAGTAGCTGCGGCGGGCGCCGTCGCGCAGGATGAACTCCACGTACTGGCCCGCATGGAACTGCAGCGGCTCGCCGGCCGGCAGCTGCAGTCGCACCATCATCACGTCGTGCGACAGCCGCGTGAGGCCTTGCACGCGCACCGGCATCTTGCGGATCGGCATGGCGCCGGCCTCGGTGACCTGGCGCGACTCGAGCACCACGTCGCTCGTGGCGTGGGCGCAGCAGGTCAGCACAAAACCGGCGAGCTGTTCCTCGGCGCTCAGGGCCTTGCTCTGGTGCGGGCCGAGCGTGACCTCGCCGGAGAGCTTGCGGCACTTGCAGGAGCCGCAGGCGCCATCCTTGCAGCCGTAGGGGAGGCCGATGCCCTGGCGGATGCCGGCCGCCAGGATGGTTTCGTCGCCGTGGACCACGAAGTGGCGCCCGCTGGGTTCGACGGTGATGGAAAAGCCCGCCTCGTGCGGCGCGGTAGCAGTCATCGGTATTCTTCGGGGGGTAAATATCTCCCGGCTTGCGGGCAGGCTCGGGAGCAACTGAATTCGGACAGGAACCAAGATTTTGCCTTCAATCAATAGCCCCTCCGGCGCCCTGCCGGCGCGGTTCCGGCGCGAGCGCCTCCTGATCGTCGGTTGCGGCGATGTCGGCCAGCGCGTGGCGCGCGACCTCAGAGGCCGGATGCAACTCGTCGCGCTCACGTCCTCGGCCGACCGCGTGGGCGGCCTGCGCGCGGCCGGCATCCGCCCGCTGCTTGGCAACCTGGACGACGCGGCCACCCTGCGCCGGCTCGCGGGCATCGCCACCCGGGTGCTGCACCTGGCCCCGCCCGCGCGCGACGGCGGCGCCGCCTGGTGGCGCGACCAGCGCACCACGGCGCTGGCGCGCGCGCTTCGGTTGCGCTCGGTGCCTTCGACCATCGTCTATGGCTCGACCAGCGGCGTGTATGGCAACTGCGAAGGCGCCCACGTGAGCGAAACCCGCGCCGTGCGCCCCGACACCCCGCGCGCCCATCGCCGCGTGGACGCCGAGCGCGCCATGCGATGGCTGGGCCGCAGCGCCGGCGTGCGCGCCAGCATCCTGCGCATTCCGGGCATCTACGCGCCCGACCGCGAGAACGGCACGCCCCGCGCCCGCCTGGAGCGCGGCACGCCCGTGCTGAGGCGCGAAGACGACGTGTACACCAACCACATCCACGCCGACGACCTGGCGCGCGCCTGCGTGGCGGCGCTGTTCCGGGGCAAGCCACAGCGCATCGTGCATGCGTCGGACGACACCGAGCTGCGCATGGGCGACTACATCGACCTGGCCGCCGACCTGTACGGCATGCCGCGCCCGCCACGCGTCGCGCGCGGCGAGGCCGAGCGGCAATTGCCGGTGCAGCTGCTGAGTTTCATGGGGGAGTCGCGCCTGCTGGACAACACGCGACTGAAGCGCGAGTTGCGGGTGCGGTTGGCTTATCCAACGGTGCACACCGGTTTGCAGGAAGCGGCCTGACCTGAGGGTCAATGCAGATCAGGCCGTCAAAGTGTGGTGCCCGGGGCCGGAATCGAACCGGCACACCTTTCGGTGGGGGATTTTGAGTCCCCTGCGTCTACCAATTTCACCACCCGGGCAGGGTTCTGAAGCAAGCCCAAAATTATGGCACAGTGGCTGCCATGAATTATCCGACGATCGAAGATGCCATCGGCAAGACCCCCCTGGTCGCACTGCAACGCATCCATGCGGCAGAAAACGCCAAGCGCGGCAACGTGATTCTCGGCAAGCTCGAAGGCAACAACCCCGCAGGTTCGGTCAAAGACCGGCCGGCCCTCTCGATGATCAAGCGCGCCGAAGAGCGCGGCGAGATCAAGCCCGGCGACACGCTGATCGAAGCCACCTCCGGCAACACCGGCATTGCCCTGGCCATGGCCGCGGCCATCAAGGGTTATCGCATGGTGCTCATCATGCCGGAGGACCTCTCCGTGGAGCGCGCCCAGACCATGAAGGCCTTTGGCGCCGAGCTCGTGCTCACGCCCAAGAGCGGCGGCATGGAATACGCCCGCGACCTGGCCGAGCAGATGGTCGGCCAGGGCAAGGGCCGCGTGCTCGACCAGTTCGCCAACCCCGACAACCCGCGCATCCACTACGAGACCACCGGCCCCGAGATCTGGGCCGACACCAAGGGCAAGGTCACGCACTTCGTGAGCGCGATGGGCACCACCGGCACCATCACCGGCGTGTCGCGCTTCCTGAAAGAGAAGAACCCCGCGGTGCGCATCATCGGCGCGCAGCCGGCCGAGGGCTCCCGCATTCCGGGCATCCGCAAGTGGCCGGCCGAGTACATGCCCAAGATCTTCGATCCGAGCCGCGTCGATCAGGAAATCAGCGTGACCCAGGACGACGCCGAGGAAATGTGCCGGCGCCTGGCGCGTGAAGAGGGCATCTTCGGCGGCATTTCGGCAGCCGGCGCCCTGTGGGCCGCGCTCGAGGTGTCGAAGACGGTCGAGAACGCGACCATCGTGTTCGTGGTCTGCGACCGCGGCGACCGCTACCTCTCCACCGGCGTGTTCCCCGCCTGACCCAAAGCGCCAGGACCCCGCAGTACTTCTCAACCCGCCATCCGCCCGCTCGCTCGCCAGCAGGCGCGGCCATAAAAAGAAAAGAGACTTCCATGCCCCATCCCAAGTTCTGCCAGGTCTGCGCCACGCCGCTCGAGTGGATCGCGTTGATGGAAGACGGCGGCCCTAAGGAGCGGCTGCGCTGCCCCAACTGTGGCCACACGCACTGGAACAACCCCACGCCCGTGCTCGCCGCCATCGTCGAGTACCGCGGCCAGGTGCTGCTGGCGCGCAATGCGGCATGGCCGGGCAAGATGTTCGCGTTGATCACCGGCTTCATGGAAGCCGGCGAAACGCCCGAGGAAGGCATCGCGCGCGAGGTGAAGGAAGAAACCAACCTCGACGTCAGCGCCACCAAGCTGGTGGGGGCCTACGACTTCCAGCGCATGAACCAGATCATCATCGCGTACCACGTGGTGGCCGACGGCGAGGTCAAGCTCTCGCCCGAGCTGGTCGACTACCGCCTGTACGACCTGCCGGACCTGAAGTGCTGGCCCGCCGGCACCGGCTACGCGCTCGCCGACTGGCTGCGCACGCGCGGGCATGAGCCGGTGTTCTTCACCGCCGCGGAAAACGAAGAGCGTCGCCGCGGCCTGAACCTGCCGCCGGAGCCAGGCAATGCCAGCTGAAGTCGACCGCGAACTCGACACGCGCGGCCTGAACTGCCCGCTGCCCATCCTCAAGGCGAAGAAATCGCTCAACGACATGGCGAGCGGCCAGCTGCTCAAGGTGGTGTCCACCGACCCCGGATCGATCCGCGACTTCCAGGCCTTCGCGCGCCAGACGGGCAACGAGCTGGTGGAGCAGGAGACGGTGGGGAGCGACTTCATCCACGTCCTGAAGCGCCGCTGATCCGGCAGAACAAAAGCAAAAGGGCCGCATCAGCGGCCCTTTTCACAAGCATGTTCAGCGCAACCGCGCGCTGACGCGCACGCTTACAGCTTCAGGCTCTTGAGGTACTCGCGAAACTCCGCGCCCACCTCGGGGTGCGCCAGCGCCAGCTCCACGGACGCCTGCAGGAAGCCTTCCTTGCTGCCGCAGTCGTAGCGGATGCCCTTGTACGAATAGGCGTAGACCGATTCCTTCTTCATCAGCGCAGCGATGCCGTCGGTCAGCTGGATCTCGCCGCCCGCGCCCTTGGGCTGATTGCGAATCTCGGCGAACACGCCCGGCGTGAGGATGTAGCGGCCGGCCACGCCCAGGCGCGACGGTGCGTCTTCGGGCTTGGGCTTTTCCACCATGTGGCTGACCTTGACCAGGCCATCCTCGATGGCGTCGCCGGCCACGATGCCGTAGCGCTTCACGTGTTCCAGCGGCACTTCCTGCACCGCCAGCAGCGAGCTGCCCAGGCGGTCGAAGGTGGCGGTCATTTGCGCCAGCACCGGCTGGCCGCCGACGGGGCCGACCATCAGGTCGTCCGCCAGCAGCACGGCGAAGGGCTCGTTGCCCACCAGGTGCTCGGCGCACAGCACGGCATGGCCCAGGCCCAGCATGCGCGGCTGGCGCACGTACGAGCAGGTCATGTCGTCGGGCATCACCGAGCGCGCGATGTTCAGCAGGGCGGTCTTGCCGCTGGCCTCGAGCTGGCTTTCGAGCTCGTAGGCGGTGTCGTAGTGGTCTTCGATGGCGCGCTTGTTGCGGCCCGTGACGAAGATCATGTCGCGGATGCCCGCGGCATAGGCCTCTTCCACGGCGTACTGGATCAGCGGCTTGTCCACCACCGGCAGCATTTCCTTGGGCTGTGCCTTGGTGGCGGGCAGAAAGCGGGTGCCAAAGCCCGCCACGGGAAATACAGCCTTGCGGATACGTGTCGATGGTGTGGACATGGGCAGGTTCTGCTTCAGTTTTGTTGGAAGAAGGTAAGTAAGTGCGCCGGGCGCGCTGGAACAGCAAGCAATTGCTGAACCAGCATCCTAAACGCCCCCGATTTCACACGTCTGTCAGCCGAGGCGCACAAGCTGGTCGCGCAGGCGCTCCAGCGTGGCGCTGAAGTCGGCCAGGCGCTTGCGCTCCTGGTCGATCACCGCGGAAGGCGCCTTGGCCACGAAGGCCTCGTTGCCCAGCTTGCCGTGCACCTTGGCAATCTCGCCTTCGATGCGCGCAATTTCCTTGCCGATGCGCAGCTTCTCCGCGGCCTTGTCGATTTCCATGTGCAGGCACAGGCGCACCGCGCCCACCACCGCCACGGGTGCCGCCTCGGCCGCGGCCTGCCAGGAGGCCTCGTCGTCGAAGACCTTCACTTCCTTGAGCTTGCCCAGCGCCTGCAGCACCGGCGCCGATTCGCGCAGGAAAGCCGCGCCCTCGGCATCGTCGGCCACCGCGTACAGCGGCAGGCGCATGGCGGGCGACACGTTCATCTCGCCGCGCAGCGTGCGGCAGGCGTCGACCAGGCCCTTCAGCCGTGCGACGTGCGCCTCGGCGGCTTCGTCGATCTTCTCGGGCTGGCTCTTCGGATACGCCGCCACCATGATCGACGCGCCCTCGCGCCCCGCGACCGTCGACACCTTCTGCCACAGCTCTTCGGTGATGAACGGAATCACCGGGTGCGCCAGGCGCAGCAGCGTTTCCAGCGTGCGGATGAGCGTGCGGCGCGTGGCGCGCTTTTGCGAGTCGTCGCCGGTCTGGATCTGCACCTTGGCAATTTCCAGGTACCAGTCGCAGAACTCGTCCCAGGCGAACTGGTAGATGGCGTTGGCCACGTTGTCCAGGCGGTATTCCTCGAAGCCCTTGGCTACCTCGGCTTCCACGCGCTGCAGCTGCGACACGATCCAGTAGTCGGCGCGGCTGAACTTCAGGTAGCCGTGGGCCGGGCCGCCGACCTTGCAGTCTTCCTTGGTGTGTTCCAGCAGGCCGCAGTCCTGGCCCTCGCAGTTCATCAGCACGAAGCGCGTGGCGTTCCAGAGCTTGTTGCAGAAGTTGCGGTAGCCCTCGCAGCGCTTCGAGTCGAAGTTGATGCTGCGGCCCAGCGAAGCCAGCGAGGCGAAGGTGAAGCGCAGCGCATCGGCGCCGAAGGCCGGAATGCCCTCCGGGAATTCCTTCTGCGTGTTCTTGCGCACCGCGGGTGCGGTCTCGGGCTTGCGCAGGCCCTGCGTGCGCTTGTCGAGCAGCGCGGGCAGCTGGATGCCGTCGATCAGGTCCACCGGGTCGAGCACGTTGCCCTCGGATTTGCTCATCTTCTTGCCCTGCGCGTCGCGCACCAGGCCGTGGATGTACACGTGCTTGAACGGCACCTTGCCGATGAAGTGCTTGGTCATCATGATCATCCGGGCGACCCAGAAGAAGATGATGTCGTAGCCCGTCACCAGCACGGTGGAGGGCAGGTACAGCTCGAGGTCCTGCGTCTTCCCGGGCCAGCCCAGCGAAGAGAAGGGCACCAGGGCCGACGAGTACCAGGTGTCGAGCACGTCCTCGTCGCGCACCAGCGTCTTGCCCGGTGCCTTGGCTTGCGCGTCGGCCTCGTTCTCGGCCACGTACACGTTGCCGTCCTCGTCGTACCAGGCCGGAATCTGGTGGCCCCACCAGAGCTGGCGCGAGATGGTCCAGTCCTGGATGTTCTCCATCCAGTGGTTGTAGGTGTTGACCCAGTTCTCGGGCACGAAGCGCACCTCGCCCGACTTCACCACGTCGATGGCCTTCTGCGCGATCGACTGGCCGTCGGCGCCGGGGCGCGTCATGGCCACGTACCACTGGTCGGTGAGCATCGGCTCCACGATGGCGCCCGAGCGCGCGCAGCGCGGCACCATCAGCTTGTGCTTCTTCACCTCGACCAGCAGGCCCAGCGCGTCCAGGTCGGCCACGATGGCCTTGCGCGCCACGAAGCGGTCCAGCCCGCGGTACTTCTCGGGCGCGTTGTCGTTGATGGTCGCGTCCAGCGTGAGGATGCCGATCACCTCCAGCTTGTGGCGCTGGCCGACGGCATAGTCGTTGTAGTCGTGCGCCGGCGTGACCTTGACCACGCCCGTGCCGAAGGCCTTGTCGACGTAGTCGTCGGCAATGATCGGAATCAGGCGGTCCACCAGCGGCAGCTTCACGCGCTGGCCGATCAGGTGCTTGTAGCGGTCGTCTTCCGGGTGCACCATGACGGCGGTGTCGCCCAGCATGGTCTCGGGGCGGGTGGTGGCCACGGTCAGCGTGCCGCTGCCGTCTTCCAGCGGGTAGGCGATGTGCCAGAGCGAGCCTTCTTCCTCTTCGCTTTCCACCTCGAGGTCGCTCACCGAGGTCTTCAGCACCGGGTCCCAGTTGCCCAGGCGCTTGCCGCGGTAGATCAGGCCTTCTTCGTACAGCTTCACGAAGGTGTGGGTCACCACCTTCGAGAGGTCGTCGTCCATGGTGAAGTATTCGCGGCTCCAGTCGACCGTGTCGCCCATGCGGCGCATCTGCTCGGTGATGGTGTTGCCCGACTTTTCCTTCCATTCCCACACGCGCGCCACGAAGTTCTTGCGGCCCAGGTCGTGGCGGCTGACCTTCTGCTCCTGCAGTTGGCGCTCCACCACGATCTGCGTGGCGATGCCCGCGTGGTCGGTGCCCGGCACCCACACGGTGTTGTCGCCCTTCATGCGGTGGTAGCGCGTGAGGCTGTCCATGATCGTCTGGTTGAACGCATGGCCCATGTGCAGCGTGCCCGTCACGTTGGGGGGCGGCAGCTGGATGGCGAACGCGTCGGCACCTTCCTTGGGTTGCTGCGTGCCGCGGAAGCCCGCCTTGGCGTAGCCGCGCTTTTCCCATTCCGGGCCCCAGTGCGCCTCGATGGCGGCGGGTTCGAAGGATTTCGACAGGCTGTCGAGGCCGGGTTGGGCAGGGGGGGTGATGGGTTCGCTCATGGGGAATGCAAAACGGCACCCTCGGGTGCCGTTGGTGACAGGGTGGGATTGCCGGGGATTTTACCGGCGCCGTTCCGCGTCACGGCAGCCACTCATAATTCCGGGATGCTCTTCCTGCTCTCCCCTGCAAAGTCGCTCGACTACGACACCCCGGTCCCCTCCGAAATCCCCGCCACCCAACCCCATTTCGAATCCGCCCGCGGCCCCTCGGTCGAGCTGATCAAGCTGCTGCGCGAGAAGTCGCCCCAGCAGGTCTCCGAGCTCATGCACCTGTCGGACAAGCTCTCCGCGCTGAACGTGGCCCGCTACGAGGCCTGGGCCAGCAAGAGCACCCTGAAGAACGCGCGCCAGGCCGCCTTCGCCTTCGACGGCGATGTGTACGGAGGCCTCGACGCCCGCACGCTCACCCCGGCGCAAGTGGCCTGGGCGCAGGACCACATCGGCATCCTGAGCGGGCTGTACGGCCTGCTGCGCCCGCTCGACCTGCTGCAGCCCTACCGCCTCGAAATGGGCACCCAGCTGGCCAACCGCCACGGCAAGGACCTGTACGCCTTCTGGGGCTCGCGCATTGCCGAGCACCTGAACGAGCGCCTGGCGGCCGACCGCACGCCGGTGGTGGTGAACGTCGCTTCGCAGGAATACTTCAAGTCGGTCGACCGGAAGGTGCTCAAGGCCCGCGTGGTCGAATGCGTGTTCGAGGAATGGAAGGGCGACAAGTACAAGATCGTGAGCTTCTTCGCCAAGCGCGCCCGCGGCCTGCTGGCCCGCTGGGCCGTGCAGCACAAGGCCGCCACGCCCAAGGCACTGGAAAAGTTCGACCTCGAAGGTTATGGTTTCGCCGCAGAGGTATCCACGGCCGAAAGGCTGGTGTTCAGGAGGAAAGTCTGATGTCCCAACCGATCAGCCCGGAGCTGCGCGAATGGCTGGTGGCCCAGCTCGCGGCCGGGCACTCGGTGCCAGCGTTGCGCGCTTCGATGCGCGCGGCCGGCTGGCACGACGCTGCCGCCGACGTGGCGCTGGCGCAGCTCGAAGCCGGTTTCCCCAACGTCGAGGTGGCGCTGGCGCCCGCGCGCACTGAAATGCCCGGGCCCGACCTGGACGGCGCGCCGCTGTACATCGACGCCGGCGACCGCCGCGTGCAGGTGCTGCAGACCATGCGCCACCCGCGCGTGGTGGTGTTCGGCAACCTGCTGTCCGACGAGGAGTGCGACAGCCTGATCGCCGCCGCGCGCGTGCGCCTGGCGCGCTCGCTCACCGTCGAAACGCGTACCGGCGGCGAGGTGCTCAACGTCGATCGCACCAGCGACGGCATGTTCTTCGAGCGCGGCGAGAACGAGACCGTCGCGCGCCTGGAGCAGCGCCTCGCCACGCTGCTGCGCTGGCCGCTGGAGTTCGGCGAGGGCCTGCAGATATTGCGCTATGCCCCCGGCGCACAGTACCGCCCGCACTACGACTACTTCGACCCCGGCGAGAGCGGCACGCCCACCATCCTGAAGCGCGGCGGCCAGCGCGTGGCCACGCTCGTCATGTACCTGCAGGAGCCCGAGGGCGGCGGTGCCACCACCTTCCCCGACGTGGGGCTCGAGGTGGCGCCCGTGCGCGGCACCGGCGTGTTCTTCAGCTACGACCGGCCCGACCCCGTCACCCGCACGCTGCACGGCGGCGCGCCGGTGCTGGCGGGCGAGAAGTGGGTCGCCACCAAGTGGCTGCGCGAGCGCGAGTTCAAGTAGACCCCTCACACCAAGGACCCAAGGACCGGATGAAAGTCACCGCCAACGGACTGCAGATCGAAGTCGACGACACCGGGGGCGAGGGCCGCCCCGTCATCCTGCTCATCATGGGCCTGGGCATGCAGCTGGTGGCCTGGCCCACCGCCTTCGTGCAGCAGCTGGTGGACGCGGGCTTTCGCGTGGTGCGCCACGACAACCGCGACATCGGCCTGAGCCAGGGCTTCGACCATGCGGGCACCGGCAACGTGGTGTGGCAAACCATTCGCCACCGCCTCGGGCTGAAGGTGCACTCGGCCTACACGCTGCAGGACATGACGCTCGACTCCATCGGCGTGCTCGACGCGCTGGGCATCGAAAAAGCCCACATCGTGGGCGCGTCGATGGGCGGCATGATCGCCCAGCGCCTGGCCGCCACCGCGCCGCAGCGCACGGCCAGCCTCGTGAGCATCATGAGTTCCAGCGGCGCGCGCGGCCTGCCCGGCCCGCGTCGAGAAGTGGCCGCCATGCTCATGCGCCGGCCGCGCGGGCGCAGCGAGAGCGATCTGGTGGCGCACAGCATCCGGCTGCTGCGGCTCATCCAGAGCCCGGCCTATCCGCAGACCGACGAAGCGCTGGCCGAGCGCCTCACCTTCGGCCTGCGCCGCTCGTACCATCCGGCCGGCCTGATGCGCCAGATGCTCGCCATTGGCGCCGACGCCGAGCGCCCGCAGGTGCTGCCGCGCATCCACGTGCCTACGCTGGTGCTGCACGGCGACGCCGATGCGCTGGTGCCCATCGCCTGCGGCCAGGACACGGCGAAGCGCATTCCGGGCGCCAGGTTCGTCGCCGTTCCCGGCATGGGCCACGACCTGCCACCCGAGGTGTGCACCATCCTCGCCAACCACATCGCCCCGTTCGCCCACGCCGCGGACACCGCGGACACGGCGCACACCGCGCACCCCGCGGACACCGCGTTCGCCAAGGACACAGCCCCATGAGCCACGACAACCCCCACAACACCAACACCCCCGAGCAATCGCAGCTCGGCCGCGCTTCCGCCTACGCCGACCGCTACGACCCCACGCTGCTGTTCCCCATCGCGCGCGCCACGCAGCGCGAGGCCATGGGCATCAAGCCCGACGCCTTGCCCTTCTTCGGCGCCGACCTGTGGACCGCCTTCGAGGTCAGCTGGCTCAACGCCCGCGGCAAGCCGCAGCTGGCCATCGCGCACTTCACCATCCCGTGCGAGACGCCCAACATCATCGAGAGCAAGAGCTTCAAGCTCTACCTCAACAGCTTCAACAACAGCACCTTCGCCAGCGTCGACGAAGTGCGCGAGCACCTGCGCACCGACCTGGCCGAGGCCGCCTGGCGCGGCAGCGACCGCTCGGGCGGCATCGGTGTGACGCTGCTGGCGCCCGACCTGTTCGACCGCGAGCCGGTGCACGAGCTCGACGGGCTCGACCTCGACCGCCTGGACATCGAGTGCACCCACTACCAGCCCGCCCCCGAGCTGCTCAGCAGCGACACCACGCAGGTGCACGTGAACGAAACCCTGACCAGCCGGCTGCTGAAGAGCAACTGCCTGGTCACCGGCCAGCCCGACTGGGGCAGCGTGCAGATCCGCTACAGCGGCCCGCCCATCGACCAGGCCGGGCTGCTCGCGTACATCGTGAGCTTTCGCAACCACAACGAGTTCCACGAGCCCTGCGCCGAGCGCATGTTCACGGACATCTGGAACCGCTGCAAGCCGGTCAAGCTCGCGGTGTACGCGCGCTACACGCGCCGCGGCGGGCTGGACATCAACCCCTTCCGCACCAGCTGGCCGCAGGCGCTGCCGGCGAACATCCGCACCGCGCGGCAGTAGGCCGGGGCGTGCGCAGCGCGTTCAGCCGGGTGATGCGCGCCTGCATGCACGGCTGTGTATGCGGCTGTATGTGCGGCTCGATGCACCGGACAATCCGCGTTCCTCCCGCTTTCCTGTGGCCCCTCCGGTGAACCTGCATTTCGACCTGTTCGACCTGAAACTGTTCGTCTACGTGGCGGAGGCGCGCAGCCTCACGCGCGGCGCCGAGAAGGCCTGCATTTCCCTGGCGGCCGCCTCCACCCGCATCAAGCAGATGGAAGAAGCCGTGGGCGGCAAGCTGCTGCACCGCAGCGCCCAGGGCGTGAGCCTCACGGCCGCGGGGCAGGCCGTGCTGTACCACGCCAAGCGCGTGATGCAGCAGATGGAGCACCTGCGCTGCGACATGCAGGACTTCGGCAAGGGCATCAAGGGCCATGTGCGGGTGTTCGCCAACACCACCTCCATCACCGAATACCTGCCCCAGAAGCTCGCCGGCTTTCTCACGCAGCACCCGGCGGTGCAGGTGGACCTGCGCGAATACCTGAGCGAGGAAATCGTGCGCGCCGTGGCCGACGGCGAGGCCGACATCGGCATCCTGGCCGGCGACGTGCACACCGGCGACTTCGACGCGCGCGCCTTCGGCAGCAACCAGCTGGTGCTGGTGGTGCCCGTGGCGCATCACCTGGCCGGCGCGGCTTCGGTGGCCTTCGCCGACACGCTCGACGAGCAGCACGTGGGCCTGCACCACGGCAGCGCCATCCACCGCTTTCTGCAGCGCCGCGCCGAGCTGGCGGGCCGCGGTTTCAACCCGCGCATCCAGGTCAGCAGCTTCGAGGCCATCTGCCTGATGATCGAAGCGGGCGTGGGTGTCGGCGTGCTGCCGGCGTCTTCGGCGCAGCGGCTGTCGATGGCCATGCGCATCGCCACCGTGGCGCTCAGCGACGCCTGGGCCGAGCGCGAGCTCAAGCTCATCGCGCGCAACCGCGAGCAGCTGCCGGCCTCCGCGCGCGAGCTGTTCGACCACCTCGTCGCACCCTGAAGGCACCCGCGCCATGTCCGCCGACCTGAAGTCGCTGCGCCTGTTCGTCACCGTGGCCGACCACGGCAGCATCAGCGAAGGCGCCAAGCGCTGCCACATCGCGCTGGCCGCCGCCAGCAAGCGCATTTCCGACCTCGAGGCCCGCGCGCGGCTGCCGCTGCTGGTGCGCCATGCGCGCGGCGTCACGCTCACATCGGCGGGGCACGGCCTGCTGCTGCACGCGCGCTCGGTGCTCTCGGCCATGGACCGGCTGGGCGCCGAGCTGGACGACTTCCAGAACGGCGTGGCCGGCGTGGTGAGCATCACGGCCAATGCCTCGGCCATCGCGCAGTTCCTGCCCGCGCAGATCGGCTCCTTCTTGCGGCTGCACCCGGTGCTGAAGATCGACCTGCAGGAGCGCGCCAGCACCGAGGTGGTGAAGGCCGTGCAGGCGGGGCTGGCCGACATCGGCGTGATCGAGGGCCACACCCCGGCCGACGGGCTGGAGTGCCTGCCGTACCGCACCGACGAGCTGGCCGTGGTCATCGCGCGCGACCATCCGCTGGCGCGGCGCAAGCGCATCGGCGTGGCCGAGGTGCTGGTGTACGACCACATCGTGGTGCGCGAAGGCACGGCGCTGCACCGCGTGCTGCTGGCCGCCGCGCTGGAGGCGCAGGTGCCGCTGAAGGTGCGCATGCAGGTGGGCAGCTTCGACATGGTGTGCCGCATGGTGGAGCAGGGCATCGGCATCGGCGTGCTGCCCTATGCCGCCATCCTGCCGCAGCTGCAGAACATGAAGCTGCGCTGCCTGAAGCTGGACGCCCCCTGGGCGATGCGCCGCCACCTGCTGTGCGTGCGCCGGCAGCAGGAGCTGACCGTGGCCGCGCGCTCGGTCCTGGAGCACCTCGGCCGGCCTGATTGAGCTCCTGGGGCCCTGAACCCCCTGAACCCCCTGAGCCGCGAGCCTTCGCGCCGCGCGAAGGCTCGAAGTCGCCAAAAACGAATTGTTCTCCCGCGGCCCGCGCGCAAAGATGCGTGCAAACCAAAGGAGACAACCTTGAAGATCGTTCGCGTCAGCGCCACGCCGCTGAACATTCCCGTGACCGTCGACGTGGTCGGCCTGAACAAGCAGACCTCGCTGTCGCTGTGCCTGACCGAGATCGAGACCGACACCGGCCTCGTGGGCCATGGCATGACGGCCATCACCGAGGAAGAAATCATTGCCGCCGCCGTGCGCGAGGTGGCCGGCCCCGCGCTCATCGGCGAAGACCCGATGGCCACCGAGCGCCTGTGGGACAAGCTCTACTGGCTGCTGTCGCCGCGCGGGCAGACCGGCTACGCGAGCCACACCATCGCCGCGCTCGACATCGCCCTGTGGGACCTGAAGGCCAAGGCGCTCGGCCAGCCGCTGTGGCGCCTGCTGGGCGGCGCACGCGCCAAGGTGCCGGTGTACGCCACCTTCGGCTTCGGCTTCTTCGAGCGCGACCAGCTCGCCGCCGCCGCCAAGCTGTGGGTGTCGCAAGGCTTCCAGCGCCTGAAGATGACGGTGGGCAACCACGCGCTGGCGCGCCGCGACGAGCCGCGCCCGCTCGACGAGGTCATTGCCGAAGACGTGCGCCGCGTGGCCGCCGTGCGCGAGGCCGTGGGCCCCGACGTGAAGCTGTACGTGGACGCCAACTGCGGGCTGGACCTGTTCCACGCCACCGAGCTGGCGCAGCGCATCGAGCCCTACGGCATCACCTTCTTCGAGGAGCCGCTCACGCAGAACGACGTACGCCAGATGGCCCAACTGCGCGCGCGCACCCGCATCCCGCTGGCCTGCGGCCAGAACGAGGGACTGGCCTTCCGCTTTCGCGACCTGCTGGTGAACCAGGCGGCCGACGTGCTGCAGCCCAACGTGACCATCTCGGGCGGCTATTCGCAGTGCCTGAAGATCGCCGGCATGGCGCAGGCCTTCAACGTGCCTATCGACAACGGCGGCGCCTGGCCCTTCCACAACATGCACCTGCATGCGGGCGTGTCGAACGGCGGGCTGGTCGAGTACCACTACGTGGCGGTGCAGATGCTCAAGCAGATCTTCGACGGCCTGCCGGTGCCCGACCAGGGCTGGCTCACGCTGCCCGAGACGCCGGGCCTGGGCTTCGTGCCCAATGCCGAACGCGTGCGCGAACTGGCGAAGCTGCCGACCTCGCACGGCAAGGGCAAGGCCTGAGCGGCAAGCTCTTTTTCTCGAACGACTTTTCTTCACGACCAGGCCGCGCAGATGGCCGGCGAACCCGACCACAACGGAGACATGATGAAAGACAGACAAGCAATCCGCCCGCCACGCCGGCAGGCCCTGCGCACGGCGATGGCACTGGCCCTGGCCTCGGGCGCCGCCATGCTCGCCACGTTCGCCGCCCCGGCGGCGTGGGCCCAGAAGTACCCCGACAAACCCATTCGCCTCGTGGTCGGTTATTCGGCCGGCGGCGGTGTCGACGCGGTGGCGCGCCTGCTCGGCGTGCGCCTGTCGGCCGCGCTGGGCCAGCAGGTGCTGGTGGAGAACCGCACCGGCGCCACCGGCCTCATCGCGGCCGAGTTCGTCGCCAAGGCCCCCGCCGACGGCTACACGCTGATGATGGGCGACAGCGCCTTGCTCATCGCCAAGCTGCTGCAACCGAAGATCGGCATCGATCCGCTCACCAGCTTCAAGCCGGTGGCGGGCGCCTTCGTCTCGCCGCTGATGATCGTCACGGGCAACGACTTTCCGGCGAAGACGCCGGCCGAGCTGGTCAAGGAAATCAAGGCCAATCCGTCGCGCTACTCGTATGCCACCTCGGGCGTGGGCACCGTGCAGCACCTGGGTTTCGAAATGCTCAAGCAGGCCACCGGCAGCACGGTGGTGCACGTGCCGTACCGCGGCGCCGCGCAGATCGTGCCCGACGTGATCGGGGGCCAGATTCCCATCGGCGTGGTGAGCGCCACGGCCGGCATGGCGCAGGCCAAGGCGGGCAAGCTGCGCGCGCTGGCGTTGATGAACACGGCCAAGCTCGACGGCGTGGAAGGCGTGCCGCCGCTGGCCGACGCGCTGCCTGGTTTCGACGTGGCGCCGCGCATCTTCGTGCTTGCGCCTGCGGGGACGCCGAACGACGTGGTCGACAAGCTGTCGGCCGCGGTGAAGTCCGTGCTCGACACGCCGGACGCCGGCACCGCCGCGGCCACGCTGGGCACGCTGCGTGCCTACGCCACGCCGGCCCAGCTGGGCAAGGACATGGCTGCTGAAACCACGCGGTGGAAAAAGATCATTGCTGATCAGCACATCGTGGCCGAGGGGAATTGACGTCCGCGGTTCACCCGCCCCGAAAAAGAGCACACGTGCAAAGCAACCCAATCTGGAGCCAATGAAATGACAACGCCACTTCTAGGCCTCATCGTTCCCCCCGCAGCCGGCGCGGTGCCGGTAGACGGCCCGCTGCTCTACGGCGAGCGCATTCGCTTCACGGCAAAAGGCCTGGGTCTCGGAGAGATTTCCACGCGCGGTTACCTCGACGTGATCGACTCGGTGGTCGAGAAGGCGGTCGCGCTCAAGCAAGAGGGCGTGAGTGCGGTCTCGCTCATGGGCACCTCGCTGAGCTTCTTTCGGGGGGCGGCATTCAACCGGCAACTCGAAGTCGAGATGGCGCGCGCCACCGGTCTTCCCTGCACCACGATGAGCAACGCCATCGTCGGTGCGCTGCGGCACCTGAACGTGCGGCGCGTGGCAGTGGCCACCGCGTACATCGACGAGGTCAACGTGCACCTGCGCAAGTACCTGGAGCAGAGCGACTTCGAACCGCTCGCGCTCGAAGGCCTGTCGATTTCCGATGTGCGGGCCGTGGGCGAGGTGCCCACGCAGGTGCTGGTGGACCTGTGCGTGAAGGTGTTCGACGCGCAACCCGGCGCCGACGGCATCCTGATTTCCTGCGGCGGACTGGTCACGCTCGACGCGGTGCGCGAGGTGGAAGCGCAGCTCGGCGTGCCCGTGGTGTCCAGCTCGCCCGCGGGCTTCTGGGACCTGGTGGGCAGCGCGGGGCTCGATGCGCGCTCGCCTGGGCAGGGGCGACTCTTTGCCTGATTTCGCCTGATCTGGCCTGACCAGGTCCAGGACTCAGCCCAGCCAGCGCCCCACGCGCGGCGCGGCTTCCAGCTGCCACACCCGTTCGCACAGCGCTTTCGCCTCTTCGGCCGTGGCGCCCTCGCCGTAATGCGCAAGGCGCTGCATCTTGTCTTCGATCTCGGCGCGGCTCAGGCTGTTGCCCGGGTCGCCCTTGGGCTCGTCGACGCGGCCGTGCAGCGAGCGGCCGTCGGCGGTCTGCACGCTCACCTTGCCGATCCAGCGCGCGGGGTAGGCGGTGTCGACCTCGTCGTCGAGCTGCATCGTCACCTTCTCGCGGAAGGCCGAGACCTCGGGCGACACGAAGTCGCGGTCGAACTCGCCCAGGCCCGCGCGGCCGTGCACCGCGATCAGCCCCAGCACCGTGCCCATCGAGGACTTGCCCTGGTGCACGGTGGTCGGCACCGTCACGCGGCCCAGCACGTCGATGGCGCCCTGGTGCACGTGCGTGGTCACGCGCGACACGTCGGCGGGCGCGAGCCTGTGCTGCGTCATCACCTGCAGCAACGCGTCGGCGGCGGGGTGCGTGTGGCGGCACGAGGCGTGGTACTTGAACGATGTTTCGGCCAGCGTCCAGCGCGTGCCCAGGCCGTCGGTGAGCTTCGCCGGGTCGGCATCGCTCGACATGCCCACGCCCAGGCCCTGCGCGCCTTCGAGGATCTTCGCCGCGCCGGTGAAGCCGTCTTGCGCCAGGTAGGCCGACATCAGGCCGCTGGAGGCCGCGTGCGCGCAGTGCAGCTGCTTGGAGTCGGCCGCGTCGCGCAAGAACTCCCACACGCCGGCCGACTGCGTGCCCGCCGAGCCGAAGGCATGCAGCATCTGCTGCGGCGTGAGGTCCAGCAGCCGGCCCACCGCTGCGGCCGCAGCCAGCGTGCCGGCCGTTGCCGTCGTGTGAAAGGTCTTGTAGTGCGAGCGGCCCAGGAACTCGCCCACGCGAATGCCGACCTCGTAGCCCGCGACCACGGCCGCGAGCAGTTGCGCGCCGCTGGCGCCGATGCTCTGCGCCACGGCCAGCGCGGGCGCGATGACCACGGCGGCGGGGTGGAACACCGAGCCGTTGTGCACGTCGTCCTGCTCCACGAAGTGCGAGGCCGCGGCATTCACCATGGCCGCGAACAACGGCGAGCTGGTGCGGCGCGAGGTGAGTATTTCGCTCGGCCCCTCGGCCGGACCCATCGCCTGCGCGAAGCGCTCGATGCTGCGGATGGGCCGCGCCGTGCGCGCCGCGAGCACCGAGCCCAGCCAGTCGAGCATCAGGTCTTCGGTGCGGCGCAGCACCGGGGCGGGAATGTCGGCGAATTGCAGTTCGGCGGCGAAGGTCGCGAGCGTCTTGCCGGGATGGTCGGTGGCAGGGGAAGTCATGAAGGGTCCTTTTCGTGGAACACCGAGGAACCGGCTTGGCCGGGCCTCGGGTGTGGCCCCGGCAGGGGGCTGGCGAAGCGACACGATGTGCGCGAAACCTGGGCGAATCAAAACGACCGGGGCAGGCCGAGCATGTGTTCGGCCACGTAGCTCAGGATGAGGTTGGTCGAAATCGGCGCCACCTGGTACAGCCGCGTCTCGCGGAACTTGCGCTCGATGTCGTATTCGCACGCAAAGCCGAAGCCGCCGTGGAACTGCAGGCAGGCATTGGCGGCCTCCCAGCTCGCCTTGGCCGCGAGGTACTTCGCCATGTTGGCCTGCGCGCCGCAGGGCTGGCGCGCGTCGAACAGCCGGCAGGCCTCGTAGCGCATGAGGTTGGCCGCCTCGATCTCGATGAACGCTTCGGCTATCGGAAACTGCACGCCCTGGTTCTGGCCGATGGGCCGGCCGAACACCACGCGCTCCTTGGTGTAGGCCGTGACGCGGTCGATGAACCAGTAGCCGTCGCCGATGCATTCGGCCGCGATCAGCGTGCGCTCGGCGTTCAGGCCGTCCAGGATGTACCTGAAGCCCTGGCCTTCCTCGCCGATGAGGTTCTCGGCCGGAATCTCGAGGTTCTCGAAGAACAGCTCGTTGGTCTCGTGGTTGACCATGTTGAGAATGGGCTGCACCGTGAGCCCCTTGCAGATGGCCTCGCGCAGGTCGACGATGAAGATTGACATGCCTTCGGACTTCTTCTTCACGTCCGCCAGCGGCGTGGTGCGCGCCAGCAGGATCATCAGGTCCGAATGCTGGATGCGGGAGATCCACACCTTCTGCCCGTTGACGACGTAGCGGTCGCCCTTCTTCACGGCCGTGGTCTTGATCTTGGTGGTGTCGGTGCCGGTGGTGGGCTCGGTGACGCCCATCGATTGCAGGCGCAGTTCGCCGCTGGCGATGCGGGGCAGGTACTCGCGCTTTTGCGCCTCGCTGCCGTGGCGCAGCAGCGTGCCCATGTTGTACATCTGGCCGTGGCAGGCGCCGGAGTTGCCGCCGCAGCGGTTGATTTCTTCCATGATCACCGAGGCCTCGGTCAGGCCCAGGCCCGAGCCGCCGTACTCTTGCGGAATCAAGGCGGCCATCCAGCCGGCCTTGGTGAGCGCGTCGACGAACTCGGCGGGGTAGCCACGCGCTTCGTCGACCTTGCGGAAGTAGGCGTCGGGAAACTGCGCGCACAGGTCGCGCACGGCATCGCGGATGTCGGGGTAGCTCTTGTCGTTGGCGTTGTTCATGGCGACGAATCTAGCCCGCCCTCGGGGCCAGTGGTTCTCTGATTGCGAAACCCTCCCTTCGGAAAATGCAGATGCTCGAGAAAGGACGCAGAAGGGCGGGAGGGTGCCCGCGGCGGGCGGGGTACCGCTCGGACTTCTCCTGCACGCGGCTGCGCCGGCGTCCTCCACCCCGCGGGTGCGGCCCGCCGCATCGTGGTGCCTTCTACAAAAGGAAAACACCATGGCCGATGACCTGAGCAAACGCGGGCCGCAGGATGCGCGCCGCATCAACGTGAACGAACTGCACGAAGTGCGCTACTGGACCCAGACGCTGGGCGTGACCGAGGCGCAGCTGCGCTCGGCCATTGCCGCGGCCGGCGTTGAGGTGAAGGACGTGCGCGTCTACCTCGGCAAGCCCGAGCGCGCTTGAGGGCGCCGTTTTCGCGGCCCGGGCCGCAGGGGCTTCGTAGGCTCGCTCCTACAGCCTTTGCCGGGGGGCGGCACCATACTCGTATTTCCCCTCTCGTTTCAGGAAGTACCCCGTGACCGTGCCCCTCAACCCGACGCCCGTGGCCGCCGCGCGATGAAGTCTTCTCCCAGCGCGCGCAGCTGGATCGCCGCCGGCGTGCGCCACGAATTGCTCACCCGGGCGTTGCCCGCCCTCCGGCACGACATGGCGGCACCGGTGTCGGTGATTCGCATGGCGCTGCTGATGCTCAAGCGCCAGGTGGCCGCCGCCACCATCGACCCCGCCGCCTGCGAAGAGCGCGTGGCCCTCATCGACAACCAGGTGGGCGAACTGGTCGAGGCCATCCGCTCGCTGCGCGACTGGGAGCTGGCCACCACCGACGACGGCATCACCCGCAGCGCGCTGGTCGCGCAGTGCGTGATGCTGATGCGCTCCGCCTTCGACCTGCACGGCGTGTCGCTGGACACCGACGCCGCGCTGGAGCCGCAGGAGCCGCAAGACGAGCAGCGCAAGGAGCACAAGGAGCGCGAAGAACAGGAAGAGCACCGCTGGCCTTCGGCCGCCGCCTTGCGCTACCTGTTCCTCGGTGCCCTGGGCTACCTGCACGATTCCGCCGCCGAGGCCGGTTCGATCCGCATCGAGGCCGACGGCGCCAACGCCCTGCGCCTGCAGGCCGTGCCGCGCGAGCCCGGCACCACGCATGCGGTGCTCGACGCGCACCGCGCGCCGCGCGCACTGGCCATCGACGCCGTGGCGATGCAGAACCTGGCCGAAGACCTCGGCTACGCCGTGACCCTGGACGGCGGCAGCGTGCGCCTGGTGCTCGCCACCGGCAACTGAGCTTTCCCGGCCCCCGTGCCTCGGGGGCCTGGCTTGCTCGTGCCGCCCTTCGTCACCTTCGTCACCTTCGCAACCTTCGTCACGGCGCGCCGCGCGCGCCCCTGACCCTGGCGGTGCGCCTTCAGGAAGGCCAGCATGCGCCGCTCGGCCGCATGCAGCCCGCGCGAAGGCCGCGCCTGGCTGCTGCCGCCGATCTTCTCGAACAACGCGCCCGTGGCCTCGTCGCCATCGGACAGCGCGCTGCCCAGCGCCAGCACGGCCGGGTGCACATAGGCCTTCTTGCAGACCGCCGGCGTGTTGCCCAGCTGCTTGGCCACCGCCGCCAGGATGTCCTTGGCGGTGTAGCGGCTGCCGTCGGCCGCGGTGCGGCCCGGCTCGCAGGCCAGCCGCGTGAGCTCCAGCGCCTGCACCGTGCCGTGCCAGGTGCGGAAGTCTTTCGCGGTGAAGCGCTCGCCGCGCGCGGCCTCGGCCAGGTAGTCGTTCACGTCGGTGGACGACACGCTGTGCGGTTCGCCGTCGTCGTCCGCGTACTGGAACAGGGCCTGCCCCGGCAGCTGCTGGCACTGGCGCACCACCTTGGCGACGCGCGGGTCGTCCAGCCTGGCTTCGTGCATCACGCCGCTCTTGCCCTTGAAGCGCAGCCGCAGCGCCTGGCCCTGCACCGCCGCATGGCGGTTGCGCAGCGTGGTGAGGCCGTAGGAGCCGTTGCTGCTCGCGTACTCCTCGTTGCCCACGCGCATGAGCGTGGTGTCCAGCAGGCGCACCAGCGCCGCCAGCACCCGGTCACGCCCGGGCGTCTTCTGGCCGCGCGGCAGCTTCAGGTCGCGCACCACGCGGGCGCGGATGCGGGGCAGCGCCAGGGCGAAGGCCTCGAGGCGGTCGAACTTGGTCTCGTCCTTCATCGAGCGCCAGTCGGCGTGGTAGCGGTACTGCTTGCGCCCGCGCGCGTCGATGCCGGTGGCCTGCAGGTGGCCGTTGGGCAGCGGGCAGATCCACACCTGCGTGTAGGCCGGCGGAATGGCCAGCATGCGGATGCGCGAGATTTCGTCCACGTCGCGCAGCCAGCGCCCCTTGGCGTCCCGGTAGCGAAAGCGCTCGCCGTGCTTCAGGCGCTGGATGCCCGGCATCTCGGGGGTCACGTAGACCAGTCCGTTGGCGATGGGCGTGGGCTTCGACGGTGGGGTGGAGGCGGCCGGCATGGGGTGGGGTGCGTGAGATGAAGCGAATGACACACCGCTTTTGCCAGCGCCGACAATCGAGGGTTGTAGGACGCCGCAAGAGCAGGCCGTGCGCTGGGCGCGCTTGTTGCTCTGGTGACAGCGTCTCTTTTTTCTTCGCCATCGAGTGCCCCATGACTTCTTTCTCGTCTTTCGCCTTCAACGCCCGCTGGCTGGCCGTGCCCGCCGCGGCGCTGCTCTTCACCGCGTGCGCGTCCACGTCCACGCCTACGTCCACACCGGTGGCTTCGGCACCTGCGGCAGCGCCCGCATCGGCCACGCCCGTGAAGGTCAAGGTCTTCGTCGCCGCCATGTTCGAAATCGGCCAGAACACCGGCGACCGCGCCGGCGAGTTCCAGCACTGGTACGAGCGCTACTGGAAGGGCGCCCGGCCCATCGCCGTGCCCGGCGCGCTGCAGCCCGTGTACTGCAACGCCGACGGCGTGTGCGGCGCGGTGCTGGGCATGGGCAAGGTCAACTCGTCGTCGTCGATGCAGGCCATCCTGCTGAACCCGCAGCTCGATTTCTCGCAGGCCTACTACGTCATCTCCGGCGTGGCCGGCACCCCGCCTTCGCGCGGCACCATCGGCGAGGTGAGCTGGGCCACCTGGCTGGTCGACTACGACCTCGGCCACCGCTGGGCCCCCGAAGAGAACAAGCCCGGCGAGCCCACCTTCATGCCGCGCAAGGGCTACGAGGACTACCGCCGGTTCAGGCTCAACCCCGACCTCGTCAGCTGGGCCATGAAGCTCTCGGGCAACACACCGCTCAAGGACTCCGAGTCGGCCCGCAAGTACCGCCTGCGCTACCCCGACGCCGCCGCGCGCCGCGCCCCCTTCGTGGGCACCGGCACGCACATGACCGGCGACACCTTCTTCCACGGCCCGGGCATGTCGAAGCAGGCGCAGTACATCGCCAAGCTCTACGGCGCGGACGACTACGTCATCACCGAGATGGAGGCCGCCGCCATCACCCTGGTCATCAAGCGCACCCACGGCACCGACCGCGTGATGAGCCTGCGCGGCGCGGTCAACTTCGACCAGGGCAGCCCGAAGGAAACCACGCTGCAGCACCTGGACCCTGCGCCGGGCGAGACGGCGGGCGGGTTTGCCGAGACGGTGGAGAACATCGAGCTTGTTGGCAGCCGGGTGGTGGACCACATCGTTTCGAATTGGCCGGTCTGGTCGGCGGGCGTGCCGAAGCCTTGAGCGTGTCTGGGGCGTTTGTCCAGGGCGTGTGAACAGGCCGCCGGGTACTTCCCTCCGCGAATGTCCCCCGGCCTGCGGCCTCCTCCTTGATTTCGCTGCGGGAAGCACCCGACGCCCTGTTCACCTGGGCACGCTGTGGGTTAACCGCGACGGCGTGATCGCGCCCTGAAAGCGCACCCCGAAAATGCCAACGAATCTCAAGGCGCAGCAGCGCGCAAGTGCCAGGTCACCGTGAAATCGAACGGCGTCCATCGGCCGACCGTGACACCCGACTGCCGCAGCCCGCGCCCGGTCCACGTGTTGCAGGTCTCGAAGAGGTTGTAGCCGCCGTTGGCCTCGTAGAAGGCGTCCTGGTTGTCGTAGTGCGCCCCAGCGATGGGCGTGGCCCGGCCCTGGGGCAGGGCGGCACGCACGTAGTCGACGAGTCGCGCGTACTGCGCCTGCGTCAGCGGCAGGGCGTAGGCACCACGCGCCAGCTGGCCGCGTTGCAGGTAGCTCACGTGCATCAGCGCCCGGTTGCCGCCCGACAGCGCCCCGAAGGCGCGCGACGCCGTCAGGTCGCCCCAGGTGGGCGTGTTCAGGTAGAACTCGCGGTCGCCCCAGCCGATGGCGACGAACTCGGCATCGGGCGGTGGCGCGCGAAAGTCCTTCAGCCGGAACACCTGCAACCAGTCGACCGTGGCAGAGCGGATGGGGAACACGTAGTCGGTGTGCACGCCGTTGCTGAGCACCCAGGCCTGTATTTCGGCGGGTGCTTCGGCGCTCGGCTTCGCATTCGCAGGCCACAGCACCAACGCGAAGGCCGTGGCCACGTAGAGCCCGAGCAGCGCCACCAAACCCAGCAGAGTGAAGGCGATGCGGCGCAGCCAGCGTTTGAACATGCAGTGACAGGTCAGGTCAGGTCAGAACAGCGAAGCCGTGGTGGCCTGAACCTGCGACGCCGCACGCGGCGCGCCCGCCGGTGCCAGCGCTTCCGCGCTGTCCGCCTTGGCCAGCGCGCCCACGCGCACGCCCAGCAGCCGCAGCGGGCGCTCCAGCGGCACGCGCTTCAGGCACTGGCCGCCGGTCTGGCGGATCGTCTTCGCGTCGGCCGTGAAGCGGTCGATGGTCTGGTCGCGCGTGGCGATCCTGAAGTCGTCGTAACGCAGCTTGATGCCGATGGTCTTGCCCACGTAGCCCTTGCGCCGCAGGTCTTCTGCCACCTTCTCGCACAGCTGCGTGAAGATCGCGCCCAGCTCCGCGCGGTCGCGCACCGCGTGCAGGTCGCGTTCGAAGGTGGTCTCGCGGCTCATGGACACCGGCTCGCTCTCGGTCACCACGGGCCGGTCGTCGCGGCCCCAGGCCACCTCGTGCATCCACGCGCCGGTGGCCTTGCCGAAGTTGGCGATGAGCCAGTCGCGCTCGTGCGCCGCCAGCTGGCCCACGGTCTCGATGCCGAAGCGCTTGAGCTTCTCGTCGGCCTTGGGGCCGATGCCGTTCACCTTGCGGCAGGGCAGCGGCCAGATGCGGCTTTGCAGGTCGTGCTCGTACACCACCGAGATGCCGTTGGGCTTCTCGAACTCGCTCGCCATCTTGGCAATGAGCTTGTTGGGCGCCACGCCGATGGAGCAGGTGAGGCCCGTGGCGTCGAGGATGGCCTTCTGCAGCAGCCGCGCCAGCGAGCGGCCGCCGTCGCGCTGGCCGCCGGGCACGTGGGTGAAGTCGATGTAGACCTCGTCCACGCCGCGGTCTTCCATGAGCGGCGCCACCTCGAGGATCACCTGCTTGAAGGCGCGCGAATAGCGCCGGTATTCGTCGAAGTCCACCGGCAGGATGATGGCCTGCGGACACAGCTTGGCGGCCTTCATGAGCCCCATGGCCGAGCCCACGCCGAACTGGCGCGCGGGGTAGGTGGCGGTGGTGATCACGCCGCGGCCGGTGTAGTCCTTCAGCCGGGGAAAGGCGTCGACGGGAATGTCGGCCAGCGTGCCGCCTTCGGGCAGGTCGCGAATGGCCTCGTCCACCCGCCGGCGGCCGCCGCCGATGACCACCGGCTCGCCCTTGAGCTGCGGGTAGCGCAGCAGTTCGACGGAGCCGTAGAAGGCGTCCATGTCGAGGTGCGCGATGCGGCGGATGGGGGGTGACGGCGTCGGGGAACTCACGGAAACAATTGTCTCCCGGCTCGGGCCGTTCTGCCCACGCGGGGGAATGCGCGGTGGCGCTGGTTTCAGCGTGTTTCCACGGTCTTCAGCAGCGGCGAGTCGAACATGGCCACGGGCGAGATCACGGGCTCGTCCATGGGCACCTTGTCGCCGTAGCGCTCGTGCATCTTGGCGCGCACGGCCGGGTCGGCCAGGTTGAACTCGCGGATCTTCTGCAGCTCGCCGATGCGCACGCCCAGCGCGCGCTGGTAAAGCTTCCACACCAGCTCGGAGCAGTAGATGCGCCCGTCCGACCACTCGAAGGTGAGGTCGTAGGGGCGGCCTTCGAAGTCGCTGGTCTTCGCATGCAGGCGCGCGACGGCGCCGGGTGTCAGCAGCGTGTCGGCATTGCGCAGCCGCTTCGCGACGTAGTGCCCGCCGTTGCCGCGCGCCGTCCATTGCGCCAGCGGCGTGTAGCGCACGGTCTGCACCGCCTCGAACACATAGGGCTTGCCGCCGCGCATCAGCACGATGCCCATGTGGCTGTAGCGCGAGCCGGTGGCGCGCTGCACGGCCACGCTCTGGGCGGAGCGCGAGGTGTGGAAGACGATGTCGCCGTCCTGCAGGGCGGCGGCGCGGGCGGTGCCGAGGTGCAAGGCGCACAGGAGCAGCGCGAACGTTGGAGGCAAGAGCAGCGCACACGCCGCGGGGAGCTTGAAGGTCATGTGGCGCGCATTGTGCGGCACGCCCCCGGGGCTATTTTTCGTCGGGCGGCGCGCTGCCGTCGGCCGCGTCCGGCGGTGCCATCTCGCGCATCAGCTTGTCCACCGCCTCGTCGCTCATCGGCTGGTCGGGCGCCAGCGCGGTGGGCGCGCCGCGCAGCCAGTGCGTGGTCGCGGGCACGGCCATCACCAGCGCCGTGACGCCGGCGAGCACACCCAGGTAGGGCGCGAGCGCACGCGCGATGCCGGCCAGCGGCGGGCGCGGCGCCACCTGCCCGCGCGCCAGCACCAGCGCGTAGCCGAAGGGCGGCAGCAGGAAGCCGGCCTGCAGCACCAGCAGCGTGAGCGTGGCGATCCAGGCCGCGTCGCCCAGCTGCGCGAGCACCGGCGGCATCACGATGGGCACGACCAGGAAGATCAGCTCGAAGGCATCGAGCACGAAGGCGCAGGCCAGCAGCACGGCCAGCACCGCCGCCAGGCCGAGCATCGGATGGCCCTGCAGCGACAGCATGAGCCGCGCCACGAGCCCGTCGGTGCCGAAGCCGCGCAGCAGCAGCGAGAAGGTGGTGGCCGCCGCCAGCAGCGCATAGAGCGCGCCGGTGAGCGCCATGGCGTCGTCCAGCACCTGCCACAGCACGGGGCGCGTGAGCTGGCGCGACACCGCGCCCCAGCCCAGCAGCAGCACGCAGGCGGTGGCCGCGCCCTCGACCGCGCGCACCCGGCCCAGCGTGACCAGCACCAGCAGCGCGCCGATCAGCAGGGGTACCAGCAGCACCGTCCAGCCCTCCGGGCGGGACAGCGGCTCCCGTGCCTCGGCCGGCACGCGCGGCCGGGGCTTGCGCCGCGCGCCCCACCACGCCACCGCGAGCCAGCCGAGCAGCAGCGCCGCGGCCGGCACCAGCGCGGCCTGCAGGATGTCTTGCGTATCGACGATGCGCTGGGCGGCGCTGGCGGAGGGGAGCGAGAGCGCGCGGGCCATGTTCACGCCCTCGGTGTGCGCGCGCAGCATGGCATCGCCCAGCAGCAGCAACACCAGCGAGGGCGGCACGATCACGCCCAGCGTGCTGGTCACGGCCACGAGCGCGGTGCGCTGCGCCGCGGGCAGGCCTTCGCGTGCCCAGCCCGTGCCGGCGGTGCGCGCCAGCGTCAGCAGGCTGGCGCCGACCGAGCCGTTCATGGGCGCCAGCATCAGCCCCAGCACCATGCCGGCCAGCTCGGGCGCGGCCCGCGGCGCCACCCGGGCCAGCAGCTTGCGCAGGCCCTGGTACAGGTGCCCGGCCAACGCCAGCCGGTTGAGCAGCGCGCCCACCAGCGCATAGAGCGCCAGCGCCTGCAGCAGGTCGTGCTCCAGCAGGCCGACGATGCGCCACGGCAGGTTCTGCAGCAGCGCGACATCGAAGGCGCCCAGCGCGAGCCCGGCCAGCGCGCCCAGCGTGCACACGCCCAGCAGCACGGCGTAGGTGGGCCAGCCGGTGGTCATCATCAGCGCCAGGGCCAGCGCGAGCAGGGCGAGTCCGGTCCAGGCCATCTACGGCCCGGGGCGTTCCGGTGGCTCGGGTTGCGCGGCGGGGCGCAGTTCCTGCCACAGGTCGAGCATGCCCTGCACCGCCAGCAGGCCGGCCAGCAGGAGCAGCGCGACCTTGATCATGAAATAGCCCGGGTCGAAGGTGTCGGGAAACAGCTCCAGCGCCATCACCGCGCGCACCACCGGCACGGTGGCCGTCTCGACCAGGAACAGCGCCCACGGCAGCACGCACAGCGCCGCGCCGATGCGGCGCAACCGCGCATGGCGCCCGGCGGTGTCGTCGGCCAGGTCCGGCCGCGCCACCAGGTGCGCGCCGCGGCGCCCCGCATGGCGCACCGCCACGGCCACGTACAGCGCGAACAGCCACTGCGCCAGGTCGTTGGCCTGCGTGGGCCCGCTGCCGGAATCGGCCAGGTCGCGCAGCGGCCACTGCGCGAACAGCAGCAGCGCGACGACGACGGCCAGCGGCATCGCCGCGCGGTCGATCCAGCCGAGCCAGCGCGGTGCCGGTGCGGGCCCGGATGACGGAGGTGGCGGTGGCGCAAGCTCGGTCGGCAGCACGGTTGCGGGGTTGTCTTCGGGAGGCGTCATTCGGCGCTGATCGTGTTCCGCGAACCTGACTCCCACCTGCGAAGGCGGCGGGTCATTGCTTGCGCACCGCCGCGTGCCGGTGCCATCATCCGCGCCATGCAAACCGTCGCCTCCATCCTCTGGCGCAGGCTCGACGCACCGGGTCACGACGCCTGCCGTCTCGAACGCAACGCCTCGGCCTGGCAGCTCGACGGCGCGGCCGTGTTCCGCCTGGAGGGCGGGCGCATCGGCCAGCTGCACTACCGCGTGCGCTGCGACCTGCACTGGCACACGCAATGGGGCACGGTGCGCGGCTGGCTGGGCGACGCGGCCATCGACCTGTCGATTGCCCGCGACGCGCGCGGCCACTGGAAGCTCAACGACGAGGCCGTGCCCGACCTGTCGCACTGCGTGGACCTCGACCTGGGCTTCACGCCCGCCACCAACCTGCTGCAGCTGCGCCGCCTCAACCTGGCGCAGGGCGAGGCCGCCGACGCGCCGGCGGCCTGGGTCGACATCGAAGGCGGCGGCGTGCTCAGCGAGCTGTCGCAGCGCTACCAGCGAACGGGCGAGGGCGAGTACGCCTACGAGGCGAAGCGCTTCGACTACGCGGCCACGCTGGGCGTGAGCGAAGACGGCTTCGTGCGGGACTATCCGCGGCTGTGGGTGGCCGAGGCGTAGCCACTCGGCCGCTGTCGTTCAGCCCCTCAATCGAACTGCGACCGGTCCCCGGCCACCAGCTCGCGGTTGCGTCGCCGGTCGATGGCGATCTCGTGCGCGAAGTCGTCCGTGCTGCCGCCGGCCGGCAGGTTGTACGCACCGCGCAGCCGCTCCAGCACTGCATCGCTTCGCAGCACGCGGTTGATCTCCGCATTCAGCCGCTGCACCACCGCCGCCGGCGTGCGGGCGGGCGCGAAGATGCCGAAGAGCGAGTCGCGGTTGGCCTTCTCGAAACCCAGCTCGGCCAGCGTGGGCACCGCCGGCAGTGCCTCGATGCGCGCGGGCGAGCCCACGGCCAGCGCCTGGAAGCGCCCGCCCTCGATGTACTGCAGCTGCTGCGCCGCCACGTTGGTCGACAGCACCTCGAACTGCCCGCTGAGCGCATCGTTGAGCTGTGGCCCGCCGCCCTGGTAGGGAATGTGGGTGATGTCGGTGCGGCTTTGCATGCGCACCTGCGCCAGCACCATGTGGCCGATGGTGGCCACGCCCGAGCTGGCCCAGCGCATCGCGCCCGGATGCTGGCGCGCCTGCGCGATGAGCTCGCCGAAGCCGCGGCCGGTGAATGCGGGCGTGCCCACCACCAGCACCGGCGTGCGCATCACGCTGGCCACGGGCAGCACGCCGCGCAGCGGGTCGTAGGGCACGCGCGCCAGCAACGGATGCAGCGTGAGCGGGCTGATGGCCGAGAACGCCAGCGTGCGGCCGTCGGGCGCGGCGCGCGAGAGGGCGTCCATGCCCAGGCTGCCGCCGGCGCCGGGCCGGTTCTCGATGAGCACCGGCGCGCCCAGCGCCTGCGCCAGCGGCTCCGCCAGCACGCGCGCCATGCCGTCGCTCACGCCGCCGGGCGGGTACACCACGATCAGCCGCACCGAGCGGTTCGCGCCCAGCGCCGGCGCGGCGCGCAGCAGCAGCGGCACGGCGCAGGCCGCTGCTGCTGCTGCTGCTGCTGTGGCTGCAGGTGCGGCGAGTTGAATGAAACGGCGACGCCGAAGCAGGCTCATGACCCCGGATTCTCGATCGCAAGCCGGCGCAGCAGTGCAGCGAAGTGCTGCGCGGGCAGGTTGTCTTCCTCGGCGCGCGACACCAGCGTGAGCGGCGCGTCGAGCTGTCCACCGTCGGCCAGCCGCGCGTAGGCAATGGCATGCGCGTGCACGCCGGTCATCGAGGCCGGCACCACCGACAGGCCCACGCCGGCGGCCACGAGGTTCAGGTTGGTCATCATGCGGTCGACTTCGGCCACCACGCGCGGGCGCAGGCCCTTGGCGTGGCACAGCGCGAGCAGGTCGGCGTACAGGCCGGGCGCGCCGGGGCGGCGCACGAGGATGATGCCTTCCTCGCACAGCTTCGCCAGCGCGAGCGGGCGGGACGCCTTGCCCCGCGCGCCATTCGCCGGCGCAAAACGGTGGTCGCTGGGCATGGCCACCCACACCGGCTCGCGCAGCAGCGTCTCGAACACCAGCCCTTCGGGCCGCGCCACCGGCACGCGCAGCAGGCCGCAATGCAGGCGGCCGGCGGCCAGCGCCTCGGTGAGCTCGGCGGCGTTGTCCTCGCGAAGCTGCAGCTCCACCGACGGGTAGTCGCGGCGAAAGGCGCGCAGCGCCTGGGGCATGAAGCGGTGCGCCGCGGCCGAGCTGGTGAAGCCCACGGCCAGCGTGCCCGACTGGCCGGTGGCCACGCGCGCCATGCGCTGCTTCATGGCGTCCATGTCCTGCAGCATGCGCAGCGCCTCGGCCTGGAACAGGCGGCCCGCGTCGGTGAGCGCCACGCCGCGCGGATGCCGGCGAAACAGCAGCACGCCCAGCTCGCGTTCCAACGCCTTGACCTGCTGGCTCAGCGGCGGCTGCTGGATGCCCAGCTGCTCGGCCGCGCGCGTCATGTGGCCGGTTTCGGCCACGGCGGCGAAGTACCTCAGTGCACGGATGTCCATGTGTCTCTCATATTTTTTTCGTATCGGAAGTGCCTTGTTATTTTATTTGACCCTAAGTCACTCGTGAATCTATCGTCCGGCCGCCCATTCAAAAAAGCAGCCCGCCGAGGCTGCCTGCCGGAGACAAATTCATGCGCATACAGCGCCCCGCACCCAGGTTTCGTGTCGTTCTTGGCGCCATCGGCGTCTCGCTGGTCCTTGCCGCCTGTGGCGGCGGCGGTGGGGGAGGGGGAGGCGGTGCCGGCTTCTTCCTGCCGACCTCGCCAGCCACGGGCGGCAACACGCCCCCCGACGTGAATCCGCCTGCCGACGATCCGCCGGACAACGTGTCGCCCCCGCCTGTGCTGCCGGTGCTGCCCGTCGTGTCCTGCGCCGACCTCGCCGGCAAGAGCCTGCCCGCCTCGGCCATCAGCCTGCCCACGCAGGGCGCCACCGTCACCAGCGCCACGCCCGTGGCCGCGGGCGACGTGGGGAACACGCTGGGCGACTACTGCCGCGTGCGCGGCACCATCCAGCCGGTGGACCCCGCGTCGCAGTCCATCAACTTCGCGGTGAACCTGCCCGAGCAGTGGAACCAGAAGACCATTCACTTCGGCGGCGGCGGCTTCGACGGCGTGCTCATCGACGGCACCGAGGTCATCCGCTTCGGCCCCGCCGGCAAGCCCGCGCCGCTGGCGCTGGGCTATGCCACCTACGGCGACGACTCGGGCCACCAGTCGGGCAGCATCACCGACGGCCGGTTCGCGGCCAACGACGAGCAGCTGGCCAACTACGGCGGCCAGTCGCTCAAGAAGACGCGCGACGTGGCGCAGGCGCTGGTGTTCGCGCGCTACGCGGTCAAGCCGAAGCACGCCTACTTCCTGGGCACTTCCACCGGCGGGCGCGACGCGCTCAGCTACATCCAGCGCTGGCCGCTGGACTACGACGGCGTGATCGCCAACGAGCCCGCGCTCAACTACACCGGCACGCGGCTGTCGAACGTGGCGGTGGGGCGCGCGCTGTACGGCAACGGCGCCGTCGGCTGGCTAAGCCTGGCCAAGACGCTGCTGGTGCAGAAGACCGCCATGGACGCCTGCGACAAGCTCGACGGCGCGGCCGACCGCATCGTGAGCAACGTGGAAAGCTGCCGCCAGCTGAACACGCAGATCCTGGCCTCGCTGGCCTGCCCCGGCGGGCTGGACACGGGCCCCACCTGCCTGTCGAAGGAGCAGCTGGACACCGTGCGCGCCATCGAGAACCCGCTGGACTTCACGAACTACGCGCTGGCCAACGGCGTGAAGCGCGCGGGCGGCTACAACATCCTCGAAGGCACGCTGGTGGCCGGCCCGTTCACCACGCGCGACCTTGGCACCAAGGCCACCACGCGGGACGCCAACGTGTTCGTCACCGGCGACCAGTGGATGAAGTACTTCGTGACACGCAATGCTGCCTTTGACTCGGTCAGCTTCGACCCGCTCAACCCGGCTGCCGACCAGGCCGCGCGCGTGGCCGCGGTGTCGAACCTCACCGACGCGACCGACCCCAACCTGGCGCCGTTCTTCGACCGAGGCGGCCGGCTCATCATGCTGCACGGCCTGGCCGACGAGGTGATCAGCAACAACTCGACCATCGACTACTACAAGCAGGTGGTCGCCACGCTGGGCCAGCCCGCGGTGGACAAGGGCATGCGCTTCTACACCGTGCCCGGCATGGGCCACGGCACCGGCAGCTTCATTCCCAACTGGGACTCGCTGGCCGCGCTCGAAGGCTGGGTCGAAGGCGGGCTCGCGCCGGCCACCGGCATCGCGGTCGACGCGGTGGCCGGCACCTACGGCCGCACGCGCCCGCTGTGCCGCTTTCCGGCATGGCCCAAGTACCGCGGCAGCGGCAGCCTGGACGCGGCCGTCAACTACAACTGCGTGACCGAGGTCGGCAACCCGCTGGCCTGCCCGAACCTGCCCGCGTTGCTCACCAGCTACAAGGGTGGCGACAGCTTCGGCGAAGAACTGCGCGTGCAGATCGACCCGGCCACCATGGCCTACACCGTGACCATCGACGCGAGCCTGCAGCGCGCGGCCGGCACGCAACGCACCGGCACGCTGATTGCCGAGGGCAACTGCAGCTACACGAGCGCCGAGAGCGGCGCGGTGTTCAGCTTCGGGGCCGGCGGCGTGCTGTCGGGCGGCGTGAACGCACCCAGCGGCGGCGGCTTCGCGCCCCTGGTGGCGTTCCAGAACACCTTCTCGGCGGCTCCGGTGTCGGGCGATTTCAAGTCGATCGCCAACATCTTCAACGCCGTGGGCGTTCAGCAGGGCACGGGCGGCACCAGCGCGCAGATGCTGGCGGTGCGGCTGCGCAACGCAGGCACCTTCCAGTACTGCCGCGACCCGGTCTCGAGCGGCTTCATGGTGTACGACGCGAACTGCACGCAGACCGAGAAGGGCTACGCCGCCTACAACACCTTGCGCGCATCGTTCGACGTGTTCACCACCTCGCCCACGGGCACCGCCGTGACCACCGGCGGCACGCTCAGCGGCTCGATGGTGATCGGCATGGTCAACGGCGTGGCCGTGCCGATGCACCTGGTGCGCGAGTCGGCCACCAACGCGGGGCTGCGCGTGTTCGGCCTGCAGCAGGGCCTGGTGCCGGGCGTGGCGGACGGCAGCTACGCGCTGGCCAGTGTCAAGGGCGAGAACCACGATGCGACCGTGAGCGGCAACGGTTTCAATCTGGGCGGCGCGGCCGCGACGTTGAGCTACGACACGCCGGTGCCGGGCGTGGCGCAGGCCGACGCCGGCCGCCCGGGCAGCCTCATCTTCAACAGCGGCGTTCTCGCCTTCGTCTCCTCCGATGGAGCGAACGCAGCGCTGGAACTCGGAGTACGACATTGAAAAAAACACTCTGCGGCCTCGCGGCCTTCGCCGCGCTGGGCATGGCGCCATTGCTGTCCGCGCACGCGGCGCCCGGCGCGCCGAAGCCGGCGGCCTGCCCGTCGCCCGTGCCGGACACCGCGCGCTGCTACACCGGTGAAGACGGCACTGGCGCGCTCTACTGGATCGCGATTCCGAAGGACTGGAACCGCGGCGTGCTCGTCATGCACGCGCACGGCGGCCCCGAGACCGGGCCGCCCAAGCTCGAACGCAGCGAGGAAGACCTCAAGCGCTGGGCCGTCACCGTGAAGGCCGGCTACGCCTGGGCCGCCTCCACCTACCGGCGCGGCGGCTACGGCGTGACCATGGCGGCCGAAGACACCGAGCGGCTGCGCCAGCTCTTCGTGCGCCAATTCGGCCAGCCGCAGCGCACGCTGCTGCATGGGCAGAGCTACGGCGCGGGCGTGGCGGCCAAAGCGGCGGAGCTGTATGCGCCGGCCGGCGGCGCGGACAAGCCCAGGAGCCCCTACGACGGGTTGATGCTCACCAGCGGCGTGCTCGGCGGCGGCAACAGCGCCTACGACTTCCGGCTCGACCTGCGCGTGGTGTACCAGTACGTGTGCCGCAACCATCCGCGCGCCGACGAACCGCAATACCCGCTGTGGATGGGCCTGCCGCTGGACGCCACGCTCACGCGCGCCGACCTTGCCGCGCGCGTGAAGGCGTGCACCGGCGTCGGCCTGCCCGCCGCGCAGCGCACGCCCGAGCAGGCCGCGCACCTGAAGACGATTCTTTCGGTCGTGAAGATCCAGGAGCGCTCCCTGCTCGGCCACCTCACCTGGGCCACCTGGTTGTTCCAGGACCTGGTGCAGAAGCGGCTCGGCGGGCGCAACCCCTTTGGCAACATCGGCGTGGTGTACAGCGGCTCGGCCGACGACGCCGCGCTGAACGCCGGCGTGCTGCGTTACGCGGCCGACCCGCAGGCCAAGGGCGCGCTCGCGGCCGACAGCCAGCCCACCGGGCGCACCGCGCTGCCCACCGTGGGCCTGCACGCCATCGACGACCCGACCGCCTTCGTGGAGCTGGAGCATTCGTACCGCCGCATCCGCGACGCGGCCGGCACCGGCGACCTGCTGGTGCAGAGCTTCAGCAACGAGCGCGAGCACAGCTACCTGAGCGACTCCGAATACCCCGCGCTCTTCGCCGCGCTGCTCGACTGGATCGACAAGGGCGACAAGCCCACGCCCGAAGGCCTCGCGCAGCGTTGCAAGGCGCTGGCGCCGCGCTATGACACCGACGGCAAGAACGGCTGCCACATCCAGCCCGCGTGGCAACCGCCCGCGCTGGAAAGCCGCGTGCCGGCGCGCGCACCTTGAGGGCGTGCCCGCGCGCGCCTAACTGACTTTCACCATTTCCTTTTCAAGACCTACGGAGACTTCATGAAAAAACTGTTCGCCCTCGCAGCCATTGCCGCTGCCTCGCTGGGCGCCATGCACGCGCAGGCCCAGGACTTTCCGGGTAGCAAGTCGATCACCATCATCGTGCCCTTCGCGGCCGGCGGCCCCACCGACCGCGTGGCGCGCGACCTGGCGGAGGCGCTGCGCAAGCCGCTGGGCGGCGGCACCGTCATCATCGACAACGTGCCCGGCGCGGGCAGCTCCATCGGCGCGGCCAAGGTGGCGCGCGCCACGCCCGACGGCTACACCCTGCTGCTGAACCACATCGCCATGGCGACCGTGCCCAGCCTGGTGCGCAACGTGCCGTTCAAGGTCGAGACCGATTTCGAATACCTGGGCATCGTCAACGACGTGCCGATGACGCTCATCGCCAAGCCCAGCATTCCGGCCACCAACTACAAGGAGCTGAGCAGCTGGATCGCGGCCAACAAGGGCAAGATCAACATCGGCAACGCGGGCGTGGGCTCGGCATCGCACCTGTGCGGCCTGCTGTACCAGAGCGCCACCAAGACCGAGATGACGCCCGTGCCCTACAAGGGCACGGCGCCCGCCATCACCGACCTGATCGGCGGGCAGATCGACCTGCTGTGCGACCAGACCACCAACACCACGCCGCAGATCCAGGGCGGCAAGGTGAAGGCCTATGCGGTGACCACGCCGCACCGCCTGACGCTGCCGCTGCTGAAAGACCTGCCCACGCTCGACGAGGCCGGCCTGAAGAACTTCCAGGTCACCATCTGGCACGGCCTTTACGCGCCCAAGGGCACGCCCGCGCCGGTGCTGAAGAAGCTCAACGACGCGCTGAAGGTGGCGCTGAAAGACCCGGACTTCATCCGCCGCGAAGAGCTGCTGGGCGCCGTGGTGGCGACCGACGGGCGCATCGAGCCCGCGGGGCACAAGAAGTTCGTGATCGACGAGATTGCGAAGTGGACGCCGATCATCAAGGCGGCCGGCGTGTATGCGGATTGATGGCTCGATGGGTTGATTGCCTGATCGGTTGACCCTGGCGGGCCAGAAGCGAATTGCGTACTGGGCAAAAGAGATGCTCGTGCAATTCGCTTTCATGTAATCAAAAGATTCAAGTTTGAATTCCTTTGAATTCAACAATCTTTTCTTGTGTTCACAATTGCTGGGCACAATGCCCAGCATGCCAAACATTGCATCGATCCTTAAATCCGAGATTTCACGTGTCGCCCGCAAGGAAGTGCGCGTGGAAATCGAGACTCTCAAGAAGGCATCTGTACAGCATCGCGCGGCCATTGCCGCGTTGCGCCGGCAGGTGAGTGCGTTGGAAAAGGAACTGCGCAGCGTGGCCAAGGGGGCCACGCGCAGTGCCCGCGCTAGCGAGGCGAGCGGTGCGGGCGATGAGGCGCATGAAGGCGACGGCGCCACCAAGCGGCGCTTCAGCGCGGGGCGGCTGGCCTCGCACCGCACCAAGCTGGGTATTTCAGCGGCGTCCTACGGAAAGCTGGTGGGCGTGTCGGGCCAGACGATCTACCACTGGGAGCAGGGCAAGGCCAGGCCCCGGGCGGCGCAGCTGGAAAGCCTGGCCGCGGTGCGGGGGCTCGGCAAGCACGAAGTCGCCGAACGCCTCGGCGCCGAATAGGCAACCAGGCAAGTCGCGGAAAAGATTCAGGCAGGCACCGAAGCCTGCTGCGCCTGCGCCAGTTCGTTGCGGAAGGCTTCCATCGGCGGCTTGACCGCTTCGCTCGCCTGCTCGGCGAATTCCTTCACCGGCGCCCATTTGTGGCCGCGCCCGTCCAGCGACAGGTCGTACGCGCGCTGCAGGTGCGCCAGCAATTTGCGTGAAGCCGCCTGCGCCATCAGCAGCGCGTCGATGGCGCGCGGCATGTCGAAGCGCAGCGGGTCCACCGCCGCCAGGGCCGAGGTCACGCCTTCGAGTTCGAGCGAAAGATGCAGCAGGTCGAGCGCGGTTTCGTCCTGGTGCGACTTGACCTTCTCGGCCACCGCGTAGACCGCGCCGATCAGTTGCAGCGCGCCCTGGTGCAGTGCGAGGCGCGCCGCCGCGGCCATGGCCGCGTCACGCCGGGCCTCGAGCCAGCGCTGGCGCTGCACCGCCCACAGCCCCAGTCCGATGGCCGCGACCGAGCCGAAGGCCTGCGCCCACTCGGCCCAGTCCCCGGGCGTGAGCGGCGGGTAGGCCGCGAACACGCCGATCAACGCGCCGCCAATGAGTACGGCGGTGCCATACACCGCCGCGGTTTCCAACTTTGACTTCATGCCTCTTCACGCCTCTTCGCGCGCCTAGCCCTCGGAGGCCCGAAGTATGTCCCCCGGTGCGGCGATTGAATTGGCCGAACAGAGGGGCTTAACCGGCTCAGTGGTCGTGATGCAGGTAGCTCGCCTGGCGCGGCAGGCGCAGGCTCACCACGAAGGCCAGCACCATCATGGCGCTCACGTACCAGAAGAACGCCGACTCGTGGCCCAGCGACTTGAGCCCCAGCGCCACGTACTCCGCCGAGCCGCCGAAGATGGCATTGGCCACCGCGTAGGCCAGCCCCACGCCCAGCGCGCGCACCTCGGGCGGGAACATCTCGGCCTTCACGATGCCGCTGATCGACGTGTAGAAGCTCACGATGGCCAGCGCCACGATGATCAGCACGAAGGCCAGCACCGGGCTCGTGGTGTGCTGCAGCGCCGTCAGGATGGGCACCGTGGTCAGCGCGCCCAGGCCGCCGAACAACAGCATGTTGTTGCGCCGCCCGATGCGGTCGGACAGCGCGCCGAACACCGGCTGCATGCACATGTAGACGAACAGCGCGCCCGTCATCACGTAGCTGGCGGTCTTGATCGGCAGGTGCACCGTGTTCACCAGGTACTTCTGCATGTAGGTGGTGAAGGTGTAGAAGATGAGCGAGCCGCCGGCCGTGTAGCCCAGCACCGTGAGAAAGGCCGGCGTGTGGTGCTTGAACAGCGCGGCCATGCTGCCGGCCTCCTTGTTGGCCTTGGCCTCCGCGCTCTGCGTTTCGTGCAGCGTGCGGCGCAGCAGCAGCGCCACCACCGCGGCAATGGCGCCGATGACGAAGGGAATGCGCCAGCCGAAGGACTTCAGCTCGGCCTCTGTCAGCAGCTGCTCGAGCACCACGATGACCAGCACCGCCAGCAGCTGCCCGCCGATGAGCGTGACGTACTGGAACGACGAGAAGAAGCCGCGCTGGCCCTTCAGCGCCACCTCGCTCATGTAGGTGGCGGTGGTGCCGTATTCGCCACCCACCGACAGGCCCTGGAACAGCCGGCACACCAGCAGCAGGAAGGGCGCCCACGCGCCGATCTGCGCGTAGGTGGGCAGGGCCGCGATGACCAGCGAGCCGCCGCACATCATGGTGACGGAGATCAGCATCGAGGTCTTGCGCCCGAGCCGGTCGGCCACGCGGCCGAAGAGCCAGCCGCCGATGGGCCGCATGAGGAAGCCGGCCGCGAACACGCCGGCGGTGTTCAGCAGCTGCGCGGTGGGGTCCGACTTGGGGAAGAAGGCCGGCGCGAAGTACAGCGCGGAGAACGCGTACACGTAGAAGTCGAACCACTCGACCAAGTTGCCCGACGAGGCCGCCATGATGGCGAAGACGCGGTGGCGTTTTTCTTCGGCCGAGTAGTGGGGCGGGGAGGTGCTGGACGATGCAAGCGATGAGGAGGCCGCTGGGCCTCCCGGGGTAGGCGTGACTGCGCTCATGGTGCCTTCTTGTGCCGTGCGGGCAATGTTGTTGTTGCCAAAACATTCTGCGCCGCCATGGGGGTGGGGCGTGTCAGCCGGCACCGCATCGGCCTACCCCCGAAGTGGCCTTCGGGCCCCTGCATGTGCCTTCAGGCGCCTGTCACGGCGGCACTTTAGAACGTGCCCGGCAGCAGGATGCTCGAGTCCACGTCGTCGATGTTCGTGCGCCCGCAGAAGGCCATGGTGATGTCCAGTTCCTTGCGGATGATTTCGAGCGCGCGCGTCACGCCTTCCTGGCCGTGGGCGCCCAGCCCGTAGAGAAAGCTGCGGCCGATGAGCGTGCCGCGCGCGCCCAGCGCGCGGGCCTTGAGCACGTCCTGCCCGCTGCGGATGCCGCCGTCCATCCACACCTCGATCTCGGTGCCTACCGCGTCGACGATGGCCGGCAGCGCCGCGATGGAAGAGGGGGCGCCGTCGAGCTGGCGCCCGCCGTGGTTCGACACGATGAGCGCGTCGGCGCCGCTGGAGGCCGCGAGGCGCGCGTCTTCCACGTCCATCACGCCCTTCAGGATCAGCTTGCCGCCCCAGAGCTTCTTGATCCACTCCACGTCGGCCCAGCTCAGCGCGGGGTCGAACTGCTCGGCCGTCCACGACGACAGCGACGACAGGTCTTTCACGCCCTTGGCATGGCCCGCGATGTTGCCGAAGGTGCGGCGCTTGGTGCCCAGCATGCCCATGCACCAGCGCGGCTTGGTCGCGAGGTTGATCAGGTTCTTGATCGTCGGCTTGGGCGGCGCGGTGAGGCCGTTCTTGATGTCCTTGTGGCGCTGGCCCAGGATCTGCAGGTCCAGCGTGAGCTGCAGCGCGGTCACGTTGGCGGCCTTGGCGCGCTCGATCAGGCGCTCGATGAAGTCGCGGTCCTTCATGACGTAGAGCTGGAACCAGAACGGGTGGCGGCCGGTGTGCTCGGCGATGTCTTCGAGCGAGCAGATGCTCATGGTCGACAGCGTGAACGGAATGCCGAAGGCCTTGGCCGCGCGCGCGCCCAGGATCTCGCCGTCGGCGTGCTGCATGCCGGTGAGGCCGGTGGGCGCGATGGCCACGGGCATGGCGGTTTCCTGGCCGGCCATGGTGGTGCGCAGCGAGCGGCCTTCCATGTTCACGGCCACGCGCTGGCGCAGCTTGATCTTCTGGAAGTCGCTTTCGTTGGCGCGGTAGGTGCCTTCGGTCCAAGCGCCGGAGTCGGCGTAGTCGTAGAACATCTTGGGCACGCGGCGCTTGGCGATCACCCGCAGGTCTTCGATGCTGGTGATCTTGGAAAGGTCGGACACGGCTGTCTCCTGGCTGGTCTTTGTTGGGAAGGCGGGGGCGAACCGGCCATTATCGGCAGGGCCCTTCGGGGGCCATCTGAAAAAAGCCTGCGGGGCAACTGAAATAAATTCAGCTCCCGGGCTGCAAGTCGGATAAACCTCGGCTGCCCGTTGGCCGTGCGCCGGTTCAGTCGCGCAGCGCCTCGCGCAGCCACTCCACGAAGGTCGCGCACTCCCAGCGCTCCATCGCGCCCGGCCGCCAGCACAGGAAGTACGCGTTGGGCGAGGGCACGCTGCGCGCCGACAGCCGCACCAGCCGTCCGTTGTCCAGCCAGGCGCTGCCCAGGCGAAGGTGCATCAGTACCACGCCGAAGTCTTCGGCCGCCGCGTCGAGCGCCAGCCCCAGGTCGTTGAACTGGTGGCCCGTGGCCGGCTCGGGCAGGCCGATGCCGCAGGCCTTGAACCAGGTGCGCCACGACTCCAGCGGCGTGCGCAGCAGCTGCGCGCGCGACACCTCGGCATCGGTCGCGAAGCCGTCGAAGGGGCCGTGGCGTTTCAGGTAGGCGGGGCTGCACACCGGCGAGACCTCGTCGGCCAGCAGCTGGAAGAACTCGCGGTCGTGGAACGGCCCGGTGCCGAAGCGCAGCTCGATGTCGGCCTCTTCCACCGTGGTGTTGCGCACCGGCGCGGTCACCTGCAGCATCAGCTCGATGTTGGGGTACGCATCGCGAAAGCGCGCCAGCCGCGGCAGCAGCATCTGGCGCGAGAAGGTGGGCGTGACCGCCACGCGCAGCCGCCGCACCTGCGAAGCGGGCTCGCGCCCCGGCACCTGCTGCAGCGCCGCGATGGCTTCGCGCACCCGCGCCAGGTAGGCCATGCCGTCGGCGCTCAGGCTGAAGTCGCTGCCCGCGAAGAACTTCAGGCCCAGCAGCAGCTCGAGCTGGCGGATGCGATGGCTCACCGCGCTGGGCGTCACGCTGAGCTCCTCTGCCGCCAGGTTCACGCTGCGCAGCCGCGCGACGGCCTCGAAAGCCTGCAGGCCCTGGGTCGAGGGGAGACGCGGAGAAACCATCGGTTGGGGTGGGAGGAAAGTGGCGGCGCTCGATGGTAGCGAAGGCGCCGGCTGCTACCGCTCGGGCGGCGTCACGCCGTGGCCGGTGCGGCGGGCACCAGCGACGCACCCAGCGCCTGCAGCAGCCGGCGCAGGTCGTCCACCGCCTCGCGCGCCTGTGCCGCGCCGCCCATCTGCGCCTTGACGATGGCGCCGTCGATGCCCAGCGCGGCCGCCTGCGCGATGGCCGTGCGCTGCGGGCCCGCGAGCGCCTCCGGCAGCAGGCCGGCGATGACCTCGACCATCTCGCGCTTGTGCTCGCGCGCGATGTCGCTCGCGCCCGCCACGCTGTTGCCGACCTCCACCACCGAGTTGATGAACGCGCAGCCGCGAAACGCCGGGTCGGCGAACCACTCGGCCATGGCGTCGGCCAGCACCGGCAGCGCGTGCTGTGGCTGTCCGTTGCCGATGCGCTCCTGCGCGCCGCGCCGGCCCAGCGCATCGACGAACCACGCCATCCACAGGCCGTGGCGGTGGTCGAGAAAGGCGCGCACCAGGTCGTCCTTCGAGGGGAAGTGCCGGTAGAACGTGACCTTGGTGACGCCCGAGGCCGCAATGACGCGGTCGATGCCGGTGGCGCGGATGCCGTCGGCATAGAACAGGTCGTGCGCCGTCAGCAGGATGCGTTCGCGCGCGGGGAGCGAGGCGAGGGTGGAGATGTCCATGCCGCGATTGTAGGCATGTAGACAGGTCTGTCTACATGTGGCACATTGCGCCGCATTCGCTTGTCGATTTCTTCATCCCGCCCCGGTTCATTTCGCTCCGGTTCACCTCACTTCCTTCTCAGAAAGACCGCCATGGAATCCCGCCCGCCGCTGCCGCCCTTCACCCTCGAGACCGCCACCAGGAAAGTCCAGGCCGCCGAAGACGCCTGGAACACGCGCGACCCCGTGCGCGTGAGCCTGGCCTACACGCCCGACACCGAGTGGCGCAACCGCGCCGACTTCGTCGACGGGCGCGAGCAGGTGGTCGAGTTCCTCACGCGCAAGTGGGAGCGCGAGCACGACTACCGGCTGAAGAAGCAGCTCTGGGCCTTCATGGACAACCGCATCGCGGTGCGCTTCGAGTACGAATGGCACGACGCGGCCGGGCAATGGTTTCGCAGCCATGGCAACGAGAACTGGGAGTTCGCGGAGAACGGGTTGATGCAACGGCGCTACGCGAGCATCAACGACCAGGCGATCGCCGAGTCGGAGCGCAAGTTCCATTGGGAGCGCTGACCCGCGTTGTTTTCTCTCCCGCTTGCGGGAGAGGGAGCAAGACCCCCGGCACAGCAGTTGCTTGACTGCCCCCGTTCAAACAGGAGACCGCATGAACCGCAACGACGTCACCGAGAAGATCATCACCGTCAAGGTGAGCAAGGGCATCCAGTGGGCCGACGTGGCACGCAAGGTCGGCCAGTCGAAGGAGTGGACCACCGCAGCCTGCCTCGGCCAGATGACGCTCGACGACAAGCAGGCCAGGACGGTCGGCAAGATCTTCGGCCTCACCGCCGAGGAACAGAAGTGGCTGCAGGTGGTGCCCTACAAGGGCTCGCTGCCCACGCCGGTGCCGACCGACCCGCTCATCTACCGCTGGTACGAGATCGTGAGCGTGTACGGCACCACCATCAAGGAGCTGATCCATGAAGAGTTCGGCGACGGCATCATGAGCGCCATCGACTTCAGCATGGACATCCAGCGCCAGCCCGACCCCAAGGGCGACCGCGTCAACGTGGTGCTGTCGGGCAAGTTCCTGCCCTACAAGACCTACTGAACGCCTGCTGAAGGCTACTGAACGTACTCCGCCGGATGCGGCCGGTGCCGCGGCGCGGGGCGCAGCGTGCCGGCCGTGATGCCGTAGCCCTCGATGGCCCCGGCAATCGAGCGGGCCACGCCGTCCACCGGCACCGCGATGCGCCGGTGGGTGCGCATGCGCTCACGGCAGTAGCTGGCCGCGATGCGCTCGGCCAGCGGATCGCCCGGGCCGTTGACGTCGGGGCTCACCACCGTCACGTGCAGGCGGCCCGCGTGCTCCTGGCGCAGCCCTTCCGAAATGGCGTTCACCGCGTACTGCGTGCCGTGGTACACGGCCGAGCTGGGCGACACGCCCTGCATGGCCACCGGCGCCACGTTCACGATGTGGCCCCAGCCCTGCAGCTGCATGGTCGGCAGCACGGCCGCGATGCCGAGCAGCACGCCGCGCAGGTTCACGTCGATCATGAGTTCCCACTCCTCGATCTTGCGGTTCCACAGCGGCGACATCGGCATCACGCCCGCGGCGTTGACCAGCACGTCGATCTGCTCGTGCGTCTCGAGGGCGAACTCGGCAAAGGCTTCCATGTCGGGCCGGTGCGTGACGTCGAGCCGCTGGAAGCTCGCGGTGCCGCCCGTGGCCTCGATTTCGGCCACGAGCGCCGCAAGGCGGTCGGTGCGCCGCGCACCGAGCACCACCTTGGCACCGCGCCGCGCAAGCAGCCGCGCGGTCGCTTCGCCGATGCCGCTGCTCGCGCCGGTGATGAGAACGACTTTTTCCTGGATTGCGCTCATGATGAAAACTCCTCTTGCGGTTCGTTTGCCGTGCGGCGCACACAGAAGCGGGTGCACCGGGCAGGGGAAGAAGTTTCGCGCGGCAGGGGCGCAAGGCGGTATCCGAATCGAACTTGGTTTTTGCCTGATCCTGCAAAACGCAATAGCGCGGCGCGCGGCGGCCGCTGCCGCCTGAGTGCTTTCGGCCTCGCGGCGGCGCACCCGCGCGGCGGCACGGGCTGCGCGCGCCTCGAGCGAACTTCTTGCCCGATTCGCTGGAGAAATTGCACGCTCCTCGCCGCGCGCCGACGCGTTCGTGTTGAGCACAGACCCGAAATCGAAGATGCTCTGGCGGATGGACGAAACCCTTCATGCACCCCAGCGCCCGCGCATCTACCTGGCCGGCCCCGACGTCTTTCGTCCCGATGCAAGGGAGCACTTCGTGCGGCTCGCGGCGGCCTGCGATGCGCTCGGCCTCGCTGCGCTGCTGCCCGCCGACGGCAACCAGCCGCAAAGCGCCGAGGCCCCCGAAAAGCAGATCTACGAAGCCAACATGCAGCGCCTGCGCGGTGCCGACGGCGTGGTGGCCAACCTGGCGTCGTTCAGGGGCCTGGAGCCCGATTCGGGCACGGTGTTCGAGGTGGGGGCCGCCGTGGCCCTGGGCATTCCCGTCGCGGCCTACGGCGTGCCCGAAGGCAGCTACGCGGACCGCGCGCAGGCCGCGCTGCCGTGCGGCAAGGACGCGGGCGGCGTGCTGCGCGAAAGCGCGACCGGCATCGCCGTCGAAGACTTTGGCCAGCAGCTGAACCTGATGCTGGCCTGCTCGATCCACATCGAGCCGACGCCGGAGGCGGCGCTGCGCAAGATGGCCGCGCTATTCGCGGAATTGCGGGCCGAACCGCAGGTCAGGCGATGACGGCGTCACGCTGTTCGCGCGCCGATGCGGCCAGCGCTTCGTCGAGCACCGAGAACACATCGCGTCCGCTGCTCGACACGAAGTAGTTCGCCAGGCTGGTGATGCTCGCCGCGATGTTCGTGCCCCATGGCGGGCGGGCCGCGCGGTCTTCGATGTCCCATACCACCTGCGAGGGCGCGATGGCCGCCAGCGTGGCTTTCGCGTCGCGCAATTCCGCCAGGGCCGCGGGTGCATCCGCGAAGGCGAGTCGCCCGCCGTAGAGCCCGTTCATCAGGTGCGGAAGCCGCGTGCCCCAGCCCTCGGGCTCGCAATGGGCGCTCAGGGTCGAGAAGAAGGCGTGCACGAAGCTGGGCGCGCCCAGCTCTGCGGTGGTTGAACCTGCGGTGATGCCGATGGCCATGGGCTTGTCGTCCTTCGTGGAGTGGCTGTCTGTTGGGGCGACTGTAGCGACGAGCGCGCCCCTGAAGCTGGAAACCCCTGATGCCCGCGCCCGCCACCGCGGCCTACGATGGCAACCCCTCTTTCAACCCGACCACCGGAGCACCGAATGCCGATCACCGAGACCCACTTCGACCTGCGCGCCAACGACGGCGTCACGGTGGAGGCCCACCGCTGGCAAGGCGCCACGCAGCGCGCCGTGGTGCAGCTGGCGCACGGCATGGGCGAGCATTCGCTGCGCTACAGGCACCTGGCCGAATCGCTGGTCCAGGCCGGCTACGTCGTGTATTCGAACGAGCACCGCGGCCACGGCAAGGGCGCGTCCGAACGCGGCGAGCTGGGCGAGTTCGGCCCGCGCGGTTTCGCCGGGCTGGTGGACGACATGGCGCTGCTGAGCGGCCACGTGCGCGGCGTGCACCCGGGGCTGCCGCTGATCCTGCTGGGCCACAGCATGGGCTCCTTCGCCACGCAGTACTACCTGGCGAAGCACAGCGAACTGCTCTCGGGCGCGGTGCTCTCGGGCACCTCGGCGCTCGACCTGCTGGGCGCCGCCTTGCAGTCGGGCTTCAAGCTCGAGGACATGAACGCCGCCTTGCCCGAGGTTCGCACGCCCTTCGACTGGCTCAGCCGCGACCCGGTCCAGGTCGATGCCTACATCGCCGATCCGCTGTGCGGCTTCACGGTGTCGGCCGAAGGCATGGGCTCGATGTTCGCGGACCTGGCCGAGCTGACGCCCGAGGCGATGCGCGCGCGCATCCGGCCCGAACTGCCGCTGTACCTGTTCGTGGGCGACGAGGACCCGGTGAGCAACAAGGCCGAGTGGTTCTATCCGCTGGTGCAGCGCTACCGTGCGGCGGGGCTGCGCGATGTGTCGTGCCACGTGTTCGGCGGCGCGCGCCACGAGACGCTGAACGAGACCAACCGCGACGAGGTCGAGGCGGTGCTGCTGGCCTGGATCGCGCGGGTGGTGGGGCAGCGCGGCTGACGCGCTAGGCGCCGTTCTCTCGCCGCTCCTGTCCGCCTAGGGGGGCCTGGCCGAATTCGCCCTGAACTCCTGCGGCGACATGTCGTACGCGCGTCGAAACGCCCGCGTGAAATCCGACGGGCTCTTGAAGCCGACGCCATAGGCCACGTCGGTCACCATCAGGTGCGGGTAGCGCGCCAGGTCGTTGGCCGCGTGCTGCAGCCGCAGGTGGCGGATGTACGCGCCCAGCCCGCCTTCGTGCTGGAACATCCGGTACAGCGTGGGCCGCGGCAGGTGCAGCGCCGCCAGCACCAGCTCGGGCGTGAGCTCGGCGCGGTGCAGGTTGGCCTGCACGTAGCGGCGCACCTGGCCGAACATGGCCGCGCGCGCCGCGGCGCGGGCACCGCCGCTCAGGCGCGCTTCCTTGCCGAAGCCGGCCAGCAGCAGCTCGGCGCCGGCGCGCACGGCGCTTTGCGCCGCTGGCGCGCTCAGGTGCGCAATGTCGCGGCCCAGCGCCTCGACTTGCGCCAGCGCCAGGCGCGCCAGCGGCGTGTCGGGCTGCATCGCGCGCGCATGGATGGCCATCGGGTCCGGAAAGACTTCTTCCACCAGCGAGCCGGGCACGAAGAAGGTCAGCACGCGGCAGTCGTTGCGCTGCATGCGCACGGGCTGGCCCATGTCGAGCGCCAGCACTTTCGCCGACGACGGCGCATCCTTGCCGCGCGGCGACGAGCGCACGCTCACGTCCTGCACATCGCCTTCCAGGAACACATGGAAGGCGAAGTTGCGCACGCTGTCGGTGGAAATGCGCGCCAGCGAGCGCTCCAGCCGCATGGCGTCGGAGCGGCAGTCGGTGAAGACGATGTCGCCGACCTGGTAGCGGTCGATGGCCGCTTGAAAGGGCTGGCCGGTGTCGTCGCCGGCCGGCTGCACGTCCATGACATGCCCCACGCGCTCGCGCCAGGCCTGCAGCCGCTGGGCCGGCGGCTGGGCCGACACGTCGAAATGGCTGCAGGGGAGACCGTGGGCGAACGGGGTTCGCAGGCCGGTTCCGAGGTCGAGTTGGCCCATCAAAAAGTGCGTGGAAACGGCTTTGGGCCTGTCATTGAACGGACAAATAAGACAAAAGTGCCAATAAATCCCGCAAAACGGCCGGATTCTCTCAAGAACTGAGACGCACGGTCAAGCCCGCCCGGCGCCCGAAAGCACGCTTGCGGCTGAGGTGGTTGCAAGGCCACGACCAAGGGATCTGCGCCCCGAAGGGCGCAATGCAGTCACTGACCGTTTTCGAGCGAATGAAGGCGTCCATGTCCAGAGCAAGAATCCAGCGGGTTGCCACGCAGCTGGGAAGCAGCAATCGCACCGTTTCGACCGTTCGCCTCGTACTGGAGGCAAAGCCCTTGTTCACGCCCGCACGCCGGCCGGCCAGTTACACGGTGGCCCGCGGCACCATCTCCCGGCGCAGCCTGGTCGTGAAGCGCCGGGGCGCGCAGGCGCGTGTCGCCGCGCTGCGGGAGCGGTCGCGGCGGATCGACCAGTTGTGCGTGCTGGCCTCGCCTGTGCAGGCGCTGCCGAACCCTTCGGTGCAGGAGGTCGCACCCCTGTGCGGCAGCGCCATGCGCGACAGCGGCGAGGCGCTGGTGCGCTCGATCGGCGACGACGTGCAGCCGGTCAACTCGGCGGTCGCCGCCGCGGCGGTGGGCGCGCTTTTTTCCGATTCGAACGAGGTGGAGCTGGCCTTCCTGATGCGCCTGATCGCCGAGGGCGACACGGCCACCGCGTCGCGCATCGCGCACCGCATCGTGGAGGCCAAGAGGGATGGGCACGACCTGCCTGGTGGCATGCAAGCGGTGCACGCCGATGCTGGCATCGATGCCGCGCCGCCGAAGATGCGCTGGGCCGAGCCGACGCAGAAGAAGACGCCGACCGCCCCCGCCAAGCCACGGCGCACGCCCTTGCCCGCGGGGTCGGACCATGCACGGGGCGCGCTGTCGCCGCGCGAGCTCAATGTGCTGCGGCTGATTTCACAGGGGCTCAGCAACCGCGAGATTGCCGAGTCGAGCTACCGCTCGCTGCACACGGTGGACGCGCAGGTGAAGAACATCTACCGCAAGCTGGCCGTGAACTCGCGCGCGCAGGCGGTGCGCGAGGCCATGCAGAAGGGGCTGATCAACCTGGAAGCCTGCGGCTAGCGCACCGCGGGCTTGAACTCGGGCTTGGGCTTGGGCTTGGGCCCGGGCTACTTCCTGCAGTTGCCGCCGCGGGAGACGCTGCCGTCCTTGCATTCGGTGAGCATGGCGCCGTCCGATGAAGGCGACGGTGACGGCGGCACGGTGGCCGTGCCCCGGTCGGGCCCGGCGTCTTTTTCGTAGACGATCTTCTTGCTGCCGAGCTCGCAGCTGCCCACCACCTGTCCGTTGGCCGATGCGCTGGCATCGACCGCGGTGACGGTGAAGCGCGCCACGCCAGCGGCGGCGATCTTCGATTCGATCTGGGTGCGCAGGGCGTCGCAGCTTTCGGCGCCATGGGCTGGCGCGGCCACGGTCGCCGCAATGCCGGCCAGGGCCAGCGCGAGGGGAAGCAAGCGGTGTTTCATGGGGGGCCTGCCTTGCATGGCGTTGGAGGGGGAAACAGTCTAGTCCCGCTCCGGCCCGCCGTGCACCCCTTGCGCAAGGGGTGCACGGGGAGGCGAGGGGGCAAGCCCCGCGCCTCCGGGTGGCATCGACCCTGTATCAGGCCGATGCCAGCGTCGCGTTGAGCGTTGCGCTCGGACGCATCACGGCTGCGAACTTCTCCGGGTCGGCCAGGTAGTAGCCGCCGATGTCCACGGCCTTGCCCTGCACGGCCGCGAGCTCTTCGACGATCTTCTTCTCGTTGGCAGTGAGCGTCTCGGCCAGCTTCTTGAACTTGGCCTGCAGCTCGGTGTCGTCGGTCTGCGCGGCCAGTTCCTGGGCCCAGTACATGGCCAGGTAGAACTGGCTGCCGCGGTTGTCCAGCTGACCCGTCTTGGGGGACGGGTTCTTGTTGTTGTCGAGCAGCTTGCCGGTGGCGGTGTCCAGCGTCTTGGCCAGGATGGCGGCCTGCTTGTTGCCGGTCTTCAGGCCCAGGTCTTCCAGGCTCACGGCCAGCGCCAGGAATTCGCCCAGCGAGTCCCAGCGCAGGTGGTTTTCTTCCACCAGCTGCTGCACGTGCTTGGGGGCCGAGCCGCCCGCGCCGGTCTCGTACAAGCCGCCGCCGGCCATCAGCGGCACGATCGACAGCATCTTGGCCGAGGTGCCCAGTTCCATGATGGGGAACAGGTCGGTCAGGTAGTCGCGCAGGATGTTGCCGGTGGCGCTGATGGTGTCCAGCCCGCGGACCACGCGTTCCAGCGTGTAGCGCATGGCGCGCACCTGGCTCATGATCTGGATGTCCAGGCCCGAGGTGTTGTGCTCGTGCAGGTACATCTTGACCTTGGTGATCAGCTGCGCCTCGTGCGGGCGGTAGGCGTCCAGCCAGAACACCACCGGCATGCCCGAGTTGCGCGCGCGTGTGACGGCCAGCTTGACCCAGTCGCGGATCGCGGCGTCCTTCACCTGGCACATGCGCCAGATGTCGCCTTGCTCCACGTTCTCGCTCATCAGCACTTCGCCGGTGTCCAGGTCGGTGATGTTGGCGACGCCGTCTTCGGCAATCTCGAAGGTCTTGTCGTGCGAGCCGTATTCCTCGGCCTTCTGGGCCATGAGGCCGACGTTGGGCACCGTGCCCATGGTCTTGGGGTCGAAGGCGCCGTGCCACTTGCAGAAGTTGATGATCTCCTGGTAGATGCGGGCGAAGGTCGATTCGGGCATCACGGCCTTCACGTCCTTCAGGCGGCCGTCGGCGCCCCACATCTTGCCGCCGTTGCGGATCATGGCGGGCATCGAGGCGTCCACGATCACGTCGTTGGGCGAATGGAAGTTGGTGATGCCCTTGGCCGAGTCGACCATGGCCAGCTCGGGGCGGTTCTCGTGGCAGGCGTGCAGGTCGCGCTTGATCTCGTCCTGCGTGCTCTGCGGCAGCGCGGCGATCTTGGTGTACAGGTCGACCATGCCGTTGTTGACGTTGATGCCCAGCTCGTCGAACAGCTTGCCGTGCTTCTCGAAGGCTTCCTTGTAGAAGATCTTCACGCAGTGGCCGAACACGATGGGGTGCGACACCTTCATCATGGTCGCCTTGACGTGCAGCGAGAACATCACGCCAGTCTTGTGCGCGTCCTCGATCTCCTTTTCATAGAAGGCCAGCAGTGCCTTCTTGCTCATGAACATGGAGTCGATGACCTCGCGGTCGAGCAGCGCGACCTTGGGCTTGAGCACGATGGTCTTGCCGCTCTTGGTGATCAGCTCCATCTTCACGTTGCGCGCGCGGTCCAGGGTCATGGACTTTTCGCCGTGATAGAAGTCGCCGCCGTGCATGTGCGAGACGTGCGAGCGCGAGGCCTGGCTCCAGTCGGCCATGCTGTGCGGGTTCTTGCGGGCGTATTCCTTGACGGCCTTGGGCGCGCGGCGGTCGGAATTGCCTTCGCGCAGCACCGGGTTCACCGCGCTGCCCGTGCACTTGTTGTAGCGCACGCGAATGTCCTTGTCTTCGTCGCTGGTCGGGTTCTCGGGGTAGTCGGGAATCTTGTAGCCCTTGCCCTGCAGTTCCTTGATGGCCGACTTCAGCTGCGACACCGAGGCGCTGATGTTGGGCAGCTTGATGATGTTGGCGTCGGCCTGCAGCGTGAGCTTGCCGAGTTCGGTGAGGTTGTCGGGCACTTTCTGCGCGTCGCTCAGGAATTCGGGGAATTCACCCAGGATGCGGGCGGCCACGGAGATGTCGCTCGTGGTGACGTTGATGCCGGCCGGGTTGGTGAAGGCGCGGATGATGGGCAAAAACGCGTAGGTCGCCAGCAGGGGCGCCTCGTCGGTGAGGGTGTAGACGATGGTGGGTTGCTTCGAGCTCATGCGCTTGCTTCCGTAGATGCTGGTTGTCGGGTTGGCTGGAAATCTTCAGGCGGGATCAAACCGCCGGAATCCGTGATTGTCACCCGTCGGGGCCCGGTTCGGCCCGCCATGGGTGCGATCACCCCCACGAGGGGGCTTGTCAATGGGGGTTGCGCAGGGTGGTACGCAGGGGAGGCGCAAGGTGCCGAGGCGCTTCAGCGCAGCGGCAGGCTGATGGTGGCTGCCAGCGGCACGGCGTCGATGTGCTCGGCGCTGGCCACCACGAAGGCCCGCCCGGTGGCCGGCCCTGCGAGTTCGCCCAGCGAACGCCACAGGCAGCGCACCGAGCCCGCGTCCAGCGCCGCGGTGGGCTCGTCCAGCAGCACCAGCGGGCGGCTCGAGGCCAGCGCCGCGGCCAGCCACACCTTGCGCTTGGAGCCGGTCGACAGCATGAACATCGACTTTTCCAGGTGCGGCGTGAGCGAAAGGCCCTCGACCAGCGCCTGCCACCGTGCCTCGTCGAAGCCCGCGTCGCCCTCGCGCAGCGCGGCGGTGCAGGCGTGCACCGTGCTCTGGTCGAAGCGGTCGGTGGACGGGTCGACGAAGAACACGTTGCGCCGGTATGCCTCGGGCGCGGCGGCGAGGCTGGCGCCGGCCACCGTCAGGCCGCCCCTGGCCGGGAGCGCGCCCGCAATGACCTGGAGCAGCGCCGTCTTGCCGGCCCCCGTGTCGCCGTACAGCAGCGTGACGCCGGGGCCGACGCGGGCGCTCCAGTTCGAGGCGATGGCCGGCTGGTCGGGGTAGGCGAAGCCGAGCGCGTCGATCTGCAGGACGGGGGAAGAGGGAGCGGAGCTGGATGGGTTCATGGTCGCGGGCGACTTTATCAAGCGCTCGCGCGGCGTGGGCATGCAAACCTCCGACGCGAATTGCGATGCGTGGCTACCATTCGGCTCCATGAAAAAACTGCTCACCGCCGGTTTCCTCGCGTCGCTCACCTTGGCGCTCATGGCGGGCCCCGCGCTCGCCGCACCGGCCGCGCCCACCGCGCAGGTGTTCGATGCCGTGAACAAGCCCGAGGCGCTCGACCCGCAATGGCGCGTCCGGTTGTGCGCCTTGCTGCCGCAGCCCTGCGACGTGCAGCAGATCGGCCTGTACCGCCCACGCGGCGCCACGCCCGGCGACTACCTGGTGCTCTCCGCCGAGCCGCTGGTCATGGCGCGCGTGAAGCGAAGCACCGACGCCAAGGGATGGCAGCTCACCACGCTGAACGATTTTTCCGCCTATGCCGACGCGCTGAAGAAAGACGGCGCCGAAGGCTCCGGCCCGCGCGACATGCGCCTGTCGCTCGCGCCCGCGCTCTACCCGACGGCCGAGGGCAAGTGGGCGGTGGCCGTGCTGCAGACCGTGTCGGAGATGTACTCGGGCGGCGGCGCGTCGTTCGACACGGCGGACTTCGTGCCGCTCGAACGCGAACGTGAAGGCGAGGGCGAGGGCGAAGGCAAGGCGAGGAGTGCCGTGCAGCGCGGCATTCCCTTCTCGTGCTTCAAGATGATCCGCGCCTGCTTCAGCGAGAAGGACTACAAGACCTCCAAGCATTGCCACGACGAAAGCAACGGCAGCCTGCGCATCGCGTACGGCCAGGCGGCCAAGCCCGGCGCGCCGTACGACTGGCAGTACACGTGGCTGCAGAGCGAGTGGCCGCAAGGCGAGCCGCAGCGCGCCACCACCACCTCGCGCATCCGCTTCACCGCGAAGACGACCGAACGCGCGGACTTCTGCGGCGGCCCGCAGTAGACGTTGACTGCGGCGCAGCTTTCTCGCGGATTGCTGCTTTTGGCACGCAATCTGCTTTGAGAAGTTGATCCAGGAGAAATGCCGGCCCGATGCGTCGAGTTAGTGCATTACCGAAGGCGACAGCCCATAACGCTCAGGTCCCAAGACTGGATTTTTACTGACGCTGGAGAGCGCTGACCGGCCCCGTTGCAAGGGCCGAGGGCAGCCGCCGAAGGGGCAAGCCCTGTGCGATGTGCGCGCAGGGTGAATCTCTCAGGCAAAAGGACAGCAGGGGCACACCGCGCATTGCGTGCGGCGTGTCCTTGTTCGCTTCCGGAGCCGCTTTCTTCATGACCTGTTTTCCGCAACGCCGCCAGGCCGCCACGCTGCCACGCCGCATGCAGTACGTGTGCCGCGGCGTTGCGCGTGTTCGCGCCTTTCTTTTTCAACCGGAGAACTGATCCATGCTGACGAAACGACAACTGAAAGCCATGTTCGCGGGCGCGTTGCTGGCCACGGCCGCTGCCGCTGCCTTCGCGCAGGACGCGGGCAAGGTGCTGCGCCTGGTGCCGCAGTCCGACCTGAAGATCCTCGACCCGATCTGGACCACCGCCTTCGTCACGCGCAACCACGGCTACATGGTGTACGACACGCTGTTCGGCGTGGACGAGCAAGGCAAGGTGCATCCGCAGATGGTCGACAAGTACACCACCAGCCCCGACGGAAAAACCTGGACCTTCACGCTGCGCAAGAGCCTGGCCTTTCATGACGGCAAGCCCGTCACGTCCGAAGACGTCATCGCCTCGCTGAAGCGCTGGGGCCAGCGCGATGGCCTGGGCCAGAAGATGTTCACCGCGCTGGACAAGGCCGAGGCGGTGGACGCCAACACGTTCAAGCTGGTGTTCAAGGACAGCTTCGGCATGGTGCTCGACGCGCTGAGCAAGCCCTCTTCGAACCCGCCTTTCATCATGCCCGCGCGCGTGGCCGCCACGCCCGCCGACAAGCAGATCGACGACGCCACCGGCTCCGGCCCCTACATCTTCAAGAAGGACGAGTACCGCCCCGGAGAGAAGATCGTCTACCTGAAGAACACCAAGTACGTGCCGCGCACCGAGGCCCCCTCGGGCACCGCCGGCGGCAAGAACGTGTACGTCGACCGCATGGAATGGATCGTGCTGAAAGACGCGCAAACCCAGGCCAACGCGCTGGCCAACGGCGAGGTCGACATGATCGAGTGGGTGCCGTCCGAGCAGTACACGGCGCTGAAGAACAACCCCGCCATCACCATCGACAGCCCGGTGCCCAAGGGCTCGTTCGCGCTGCACCTGAACCACTTCATCCCGCCCTTCGACAACCCGAAGATCGCGCAGGCCGCGTTCATGGCCATCAACCAGGAAGCGCTGATGCGCGCGCAACTGGTGCACAAGGAGCTCTACAACAGCTGCGCCTCCATCTACCCGTGCGGCTCGGCCTATGCCTCCGACAAGGCGAGCTACTTCACCGGCAAGCCGCAGTTCGAAAAGGCCAAGGCGCTGCTGAAGGAAGCGGGCTACGACGGCAAGCCCGTGGTGCTCATGTACCCGGCCGACTTCGCGGTGCTCAACAAGTTTCCGCCGGTGATGGCGCAGCTGCTCAAGCAGGCCGGCTTCAACGTCGACATGCAGTCGATGGACTGGCCCACGCTGGTCACGCGGCGCGCCAAGAAAGACCCGGTGGCCAACGGCGGCTGGAACCTGTTCATCACCGGCTGGGGCATCGCAGACAACATGAACCCGATGTTCTTCGCGCCGCTCACCGGCAACGGCGAGAAGGGCTGGTTCGGCTGGGCCACCGACGACAAGCTGGAGCAGCTGAAGTCGGAGTTTCTCGCCACGGCCGACGAGCCCAAGAGGAAGGAACTGGCCACGGCCATCCAGCAGCGCGTGTACGACACCGGCATCTACGCGCCCATTGGTGAATACAAGCCGCTCACGGCCTACCGCAAGGGCGTGGTGAGCGGGCTGGTGCGCTCGCCGGTGGGTGTGTTCTGGAACCTGAAGAAGAACTGATCGCGCACGCCACTCACGGAACCGCCCCATGCTGCTTTTTCTTGCACGCCGCATTCTGTCGACCGTGCCGGTGCTCGTCATCGTCGCGCTCATCGTGTTCCTGATGCTGCGGCTCGCGCCCGGCGACCCCGCGGCCGCCATCGTGGGCGACAGCGGCACCAGCGAGAACATCGCCAAGGTGCGCGAGCAGCTGGGGCTCAACCAGTCGCTGCCGGTGCAGTTCTTCCACTGGAGCGCGCAGCTGCTGCAGGGCAACCTGGGCGAGTCGTACTTCATGAAGAAGACGGTGGCCGAGCTGATCGGCCAGCGCATCGAGGCCACGGTGTCGCTGGCGGCGGTGACGCTGGTGGTCACCATCCTCATCGCGGTGCCGCTGGGGGTGATCGCGGCGTGGCGGCATGGCGGCTGGCTGGACCGCATGCTGATGGGTTTCTCGGTGATGGGTTTTTCCATTCCGGCCTTCGTCATCGGCTACGTGCTGATCTGGATCTTCGCGTTGCATCTTCAGTGGCTGCCGGTGCAGGGCTACGCGCGCCTGAGCCAGGGGCCGCTGCTGTGGCTCAAGCACCTGGTGCTGCCGTCGATCACGCTGTCGGTCATCTACGTGGCGCTGATTGCGCGCGTCACCCGCGCCGCGGTGGCCGAGGCCATGACCGAGGACTACATCCGCACCGCGCGCGCCAAGGGCATTTCGGAAAAGCGCCTGCTCATGCGCCATGCGCTGGCCAACGCGGCGATTCCCATCGTCACGGTGATCGGCATCGGCATCGCGCTGCTCATCGGCGGCGTGGTGGTCACCGAAACGGTGTTCGCCATCCCGGGGCTCGGGCAGCTCACGGTCGATGCGGTGCTGTCGCGCGACTTTCCGCTCATCCAGGGCATCACGCTGTTCTTCTCGGTCATCTACGTGCTCATCAATCTGCTGATCGATGTGAGCTACCTGGTGTTCGACCCACGCATCCGGTACTGAAGTCACCGAACCATGGAACCACGGAACCGCCCCGAACAAACACCATGACCGATTCATCTCTTTCCCTTTCACCCGATGCACCCGATGCACCCGATGCCGCCGCGGAAGCACTGCCGCCGCCCCGGCGCCGCTCGCTGCTCAAGCGCATCCTGGCCAACTGGTCGGTGCGCGCGGGCGGCAGCGTGCTGGTGCTGCTGGTGCTCATGTCGCTGGCCGCGCCCTGGCTGGGCACCATCGACCCGACCGCCATCGACCCCGGCAGCTCGAACATCCTGCCGGGCACGCGCGGCGAGTTCAACAGCCTGGCCGGCGACACCTTCGAGCACCTGTTCGTCATGGGCACCGACAGCCTTGGGCGCGACATCTGGAGCCGCACGCTGTACGGCGCGCGCGTGTCGCTCACCGTGGGCATCGCGGTGGCCGCGCTGGCCATGGTGTTCGGCATGCTCGTGGGGCTGCTGGGCGGCTACTTCAGGCGCATCGACAGCGTGCTCATGCGGCTGATGGACGGCGTCATGGCCATTCCCGGCATCCTGTTCGCGATCAGCCTGGTGGCGCTGTTCGGCGGCAAGCTGCTCACGGTGGTGGTGGCCATTGCGGTGCCCGAGATTCCGCGCGTGGCGCGGCTGGTGCGCTCGGTGGTGCTCACGGTGCGCGAGGAGCCGTACGTGGAGGCGGCCATTGCGCTGGACACGCCCACCTGGAAAATCTTGGTGCGACACATTCTGCCGAACGCGATTGCGCCGCTCATCATCCAGGCGACCTATGTGTGCGCCTCGGCGATATTGGTCGAGGCCATTCTGTCGTTCCTGGGCGTGGGCCTGCCGGCGGACATGGCGACCTGGGGAAACATCATGGCCGAGGGCCGCGCGCAGTTCAACCAGTTCCCGCACAACGTGCTGTTCCCGGGCATCTTCCTGGCGCTCACGGTGCTGGCGGTCAACATCCTGGGCGACGGGCTGCGCGACACGCTCGACCCCAAGTTCAACAAGCGCGGAGGCTGAGGCATGACGAACAACGCCGCAGTTCTTTCCGTGCGCGATCTCGCCATCGCCTTGCCCCCGGGCGCCGACCGCACGCACGCGGTCGAGCACATTTCCTTCGACGTGCCGCCCGGCAAGATCGTCTGCCTGCTCGGCGAGTCGGGCTCGGGCAAGTCGGTGATCGCCAACGCGGTGATGGGCCTGCTGCCGCCGGGGCTCACGCCGGTGCGCGGCACCATCGAACTGCAGGGCGAGAACCTGCTGGCCGCGCCGCAAGCGCGGTTGCGCGCGCTGCGCGGCCCGTCGATGGCCATGGTGTTCCAGGAGCCCATGACCGCGCTCAACCCCGTGATGACCTGCGGCGCGCAGGTCGACGAAATGCTCGCGCAGCATGTGCACATGGGCGCGGCCGAGCGGCGCCAGAAGATCCTGGCCGTCATGGCGCGCGTGCGGCTGCCCGAGCCCGAGCGCATCTACGCCTCGTACCCGCACCAGCTCTCGGGCGGGCAGCGCCAGCGCATCGTGATCGCGATGGCGCTCATCCTGAAGCCCGCGCTGCTGATCTGCGACGAGCCCACCACCGCGCTCGACGTGACCACGCAGGCCGAGATCCTCAAGCTCATCCTCGAGCTGCAGACCGAGAACGGCACCGCCGTGCTCTTCATCACGCACGACTTCGGCGTGGTGGCCGAGATTGCCGACGAGGTGGTGGTGCTGCAGCTGGGCGCCATGATCGAGAAGGGCGACAAGACCGCGGTGCTCACCGCGCCGCGCGAGCCCTACACGCGCATGCTGCTCGACGCGGTGCCCGAGCTCTCCGCGCCCAGGCGCCCGCCCGTGGCCGACGCCTACCCGCTGCTCAACGCGGTGAAGATCTGCAAGACCTACGTCACCGGCAGCTGGCCCGGCAAGCGCCGCACGGTGAACGCGGCGCGCGACGTGACGCTGGCGGTGCGGCCCGGCGAAACCGTGGGCATCGTCGGTGAATCGGGTTCGGGCAAGTCGACGGTGGCGCGCTGCATCGCGCGGCTGATCGACCCGAGCTCGGGCGACATCTTTGCCGACGGCCGCTCGGTGGCGCATGCCACGGGGCGCGCGCTGTCGCCGTTTCGCCGTACGGTGCAGGTGATTTTCCAGGACCCGTACCGCTCGCTGAACCCGCGCCAGACCGTGGGCGCGTCCATCGTCGAAGGGCCGGTGAATTTCGGCACGCCGCACGACCAGGCCTGGGCGCGGGCCGAGGAGCTGATGCACCTGGTGCGCCTGTCGCCCGACGCGCTGCGCCGCTACCCCAGCGAGTTCTCGGGCGGGCAGCGCCAGCGCATCTCGATTGCGCGCGCGCTGGCCTGCGACCCCAAGGTGCTGATCGCCGACGAGGCGGTGTCGGCGCTGGACGTGTCGGTGCAGGCGCAAATACTGCGGCTGCTCGACGAGATCCAGCAGCGGCTGAAGATCGGCATTCTCTTCATCACCCACGACCTGCGCGTGGCCAGCCAGATCTGCGACAGCGTGCTCGTCATGAGCCAGGGTGAAATCGTGGAGCGCGGCGCGGTGAAAGACGTGTTCTTCGCACCGCAGCACGCCTACACGCGCAAACTGCTGGCTGCCGCGCCGGGGCGCGACTTTGCCTTTGCACGCAGCTAGAAATACGCAGCTAGAAATACGCAGCTAGAGATATCTTCGTTCCCACGTCCAGGAAAAAAAAGGAATCCATGAAAGTCTTCATCGCCGGTTTCCAGCATGAAACCAACACCTTCGCGCCCAGCAAGGCCGACTGGGCCGCGTTCAACGCGGGCTCCAGCTTTCCGCCGTACCGGCGCGGCGCGGCCATCGTCGAGGCCTATGCGGGGCGCAACATTCCGGTGGGCGGCTTCATCGACGCGGCGCGCGAGAAGGGCTGGTCGCTGGTGCCATCGGCATGGGCCGGCGCCACGCCGTCCGCGCACGTGACCGAAGACGCCTTCGAGCGCATTGCGGGCGCCATCACCGAAGACCTGGCCGCCGCGCTGGCCGACGGCGGCATCGACGCGGTGTACCTCGACCTGCACGGCGCGGCCGTGACCGAGCACCTGGAAGACCCCGAGGGCGAACTCATCGCGCGCATCCGCACGCTGGTGGGGCCCGACGTGCCCATCGTCGCGAGCCTGGACCTGCACGGCAACATCACCGCGCAGATGCTGGCCGAGGCCGACGCGCTGGCCACCTACCGCACCTACCCGCACATCGACATGGCCGACACCGGCCGCCTGGCCGCCACGCTGCTGGAGCGCCGCATGGCGCGCGGCACGCGCGAGCCGCTGCATGCGCGGCGCTTCAGCTTCTTGCTGCCGCTGAACGTGCAGTCGACCATGATCGAGCCCGCCGCCTCGGTGTACGGGCTGCTGAAGGAACTCGACGCGCAGCACGACGCGGTGCTGAGCTTTGCCACCGGCTTTCCGGCGGCCGACATTGCCGAGTGCGGCCCGGTGGTGTGGGGCTACGGCGACGACGCTGGTGCGGCCGTGGCCACGCTGTACGAGCGCATCGACCAGCCGCGCTCGCAATGGCGGCTCGACGTGCTGGAGCCCCGCGTGGCGGTGGCGCGCGCGCTCGAACTGGCCGAGGGCGCGAGCCGGCCGGTGGTCATCGCCGACACGCAGGACAACCCCGGCGCGGGCGCCGACAGCAACACCACCGGCATGCTGCACGCGCTGCTGGCCGAGGGCGCGGGCAAGCGCTACCCGGGCCAGGTCGCGCTGGGGCTCATGTTCGACCCGGCGGCCGCCGCAGCAGCCCATGCGGCGGGCGTGGGCGCGCAGATCCGCATCGCGCTGGGCACCTCGGTGCCCACCTGGGGCGGGCAGTTCAGCGACGCGCCGGTGGAAGGCGTGTACACCGTCACCGCGCTCAGCGACGGGCAGGTGCAGGGCAAGGGACCGATGTCGCGCGGCGGCACGGTGTCGCTGGGTGCCAGTGCCTGCCTGGAGATCGACGGCGTGCGCATCGCCGTGGCCAGCGGCAAGAGCCAGATGCTCGACCGCGAGTTCTTCCGCTACGTGGGCATCGAGCCCGAGGCGATGAAGGTGCTGGTGAACAAGAGCTCGGTGCACTTTCGCGCCGACTTCGCGCCCATTGCCAGCACCATCCTCGTGGCCAAGGCGCCGGGGCCGATGGCCGCCGACCCGGCCGACCTGCCGTGGACCCGGCTGCCTGCCACGATGGCGTTGCATCCCTGAACGCCGCTGCTTTCATTCCTCGCTTCATTCACTTCGTCCACATCACTCACTTCACTCACTTCACGCAGGGCCGACGATGCCGCAGAACGCACAGCATTACCTCGAGTACATGAGAAAGCACGCCGCCGAATTCATGACGGTGCGCCAGCAGATCCACCAGAACCCCGAGCTCGGCTTCGAGGAGTTCGGCACCAGCGACCTGGTCGCCGAGCGCCTCACGGCCTGGGGCTACGAGGTGGAGCGCGGCCTGGGCGTGACCGGCCTCGTCGGGCGCCTGAAGCGCGGCGGCGGCACGCGCGCGGTCGGCCTGCGCGCCGACATGGACGCGCTGCCCATCGAGGAGAAGACCGGCCTGGCCTACCGCAGCGGACGGCCCGGCATCATGCATGCCTGCGGGCACGACGGCCACACGGCCATGCTGCTGGGCGCGGCCAAGTACCTGGCGCAGCACGGCGAGTTCTCGGGCACGCTCAACCTGATCTTCCAGCCGGCCGAAGAGGGCATGGGCGGCGCCGCGAAGATGATGGAAGACGGCCTGTTCGACAAGTACCCCTGCGACGCCGTCTACGCCATGCACAACATGCCGGGCCGCCCGCAGGGCAGCCTCGCGTTCCGCGAAGGCGCGGCCATGGCCAGCTCGGACTACGCCACCGTCACGCTCACCGGCGTGGGCGGCCACGGCGCCATGCCGCACCGCACGGCCGACCCGATCGTGGCGGCATCGAGCATCGTGATGGCGCTGCAGACCATCGTGTCGCGCAACGCCGATCCGCAGCAGATGGCCATCGTCACCGTGGGCGCCATCCACGCGGGCAAGGCCAACAACGTGATCCCCGAGACCTGCACGCTGGAAATCAGCGTGCGCTCGCTCGACCGCGAAGTGCGCGTGCTGCTGGAAAAGCGGCTGAAGGCCATCGTCAATGCGCAGGCCGAGAGCTTCGGCGTGAAGGCGCAGGTGGACTACCGCCGGGGCTACGCGGTGCTGGTGAACACGCCGGAAGAAACCGAGTTCGCGCGCCGCATCGGCTACGAGCTGGTGGGCGAGGCGCATGTGGAGGCGCAGGCCGCCGCCGTCACGGGCAGCGAAGACTTCGCCTTCATGCTCGAGAAGAAGCCCGGCTGCTACCTGTTCATCGGCAACGGCGCCGCGGGCCAGCATGGCGGCTGCATGGTGCACAACCCGGGCTACGACTTCAACGACAGCAACCTGCCGATCGGCGCGGCCTACTGGGCGCTGCTGGCGGAAACGTACCTGCAGTAGAGAGAAAAACCGTACCCCGGCTCACCGCCGTAGAAAAAAGAGGCCCCGGCTCACCGCCGGGGCACGGTCGTCGTGCCCACATGCATCGTGCGGCCCGCGCCCAGCCCGGCGACGACCAGCGCGATGCCCAGCCCGATGAACAGCCACGACGAGGCCCTGAAGCTCCCCGTCCAGCCGTGCAGCAGTCCGGCCAGCAGCGGGCCGAAGGCCGCCACCATGTAGCCCACGCCCTGCGCCATGCCCGAGAGGTGGGCGGCCACGTGCGAGTCGGGCGAGCGCAGCACGATCATCGTCAGCGCCAGCGCGAAGGTGCCGCCCTGTGCAATGCCCAGCAGCACGGCCCAGGCCCACACCCCGCCCAGCGGCGCGAACAGCATCGCCAGCATGGCGGCCACCGTCATCGCGGCCAGTACCACCGCCAGCCCGCGCTGGTTGCGCAGCTTGACCGCCACCGCCGGCACCACCAGGCAGGTGACGACCTGCGTCATGACCGACAGCGACACCACGTAGCCCGCGGTCTCGCTGCCCAGCCCGCGCTCGCGCAGGATGGGCGCGAGCCAACCCATCACGATGTAGGCGAGGGCGGACTGCAGCCCCATGAAGAAGGTGACCTGCCAGGCCAGCCTGTCGCGCCACAGCCCGCGCACGGTAAAGCCCGATTCGCTGGCCACCGGCTTGCGCGGCAGCGCCTGCGGCGCCCAGACGAGCGTGACCAGCGCGGCGGGCAGCGCCCACATGGCCAGCGCCGTGGTCCAGCCGCCGGCCAGCGCGTGCTCGATGGGCACCGTGAGTCCGGCCGCGCTCGCGGCGCCGCCGCACACGGCCATGGTGTACAGGCCCATCATCAGCGCGGCCTGCTTCGCGAAGTCGCGCTTCACCAGGCCCGACAGCAGCACGTTCGACACCGCGATGCCGCTGCCCGCGATGGCGGAGGCCAGGAACAACAGCGGAATGTTGCCGGTGCCGCGCAGCAGCGTGCCCAGCAGGATCAGCACCATGCAGCCCAGCAGCGTGCGCTCGGTGCCGAAGCGCCGGCCCAGGCCCGGCGCCAGCGGCGCGAACACGCCCAGGCACACGATGGGCAGCGTGGTCAGCAGGCTGGCCGCGGTGGCCGAGAGGCCCGTCGCCTGAATGATCTCGGGCAGCACCACCGACAGGCTGGCGAACACCGGGCGCAGGTTGAAGGCGATGAGCACCACGCTGGCGCCCAGCAGGATGCGACGCGCGAGGCTTTGTGGGCCAGCGTGTGCGGCGGCGCTGGAAGTGCCGGATGCGAGGGTGGCCGAATTCATGACGGCGTGCCCAGCGACAGCGCGTTGATCATCGGCGCCATGAAGTCGCGCACCGCCGCGGCGGCCACGTCGGGGTCGCGGCTGGCAATGCCTTCGACGATGGCGCGGTGCGCGGCCTCGTCAGGCTCGGGCAGCACCGTGCCCATGGTGCTGGCGATGGTTTCCTTGATGTAGCCGGTGATGAAGCGGCAGGTTTCGGCCAGCGCGAGGTTGCCCGACACGTCGACGATGGCCAGGTGAAAGGCCAGGTCGCGCTCGATGAACGCCGCGCCGCCATCGCCGCCTTCACCGGCATCGGGCACGCCGCGCTTGTCCAGCAGGGTGTGCAGCCGGCGCAGGTCGCGCGCGGTGTGGCGCACGGCGGCCAGCCGGGCGGCCTCGACCTCGAGCGCGCGGCGCACCTCGAACTGGTCGCGCAGGCTGGCCAGGCGCATCTTCTGCAGGCTGGAAGAGGGGTCGAAGCCCGAGCGGACATAGGTGCCCGAGCCTTGGCGCACTTCGAGCAGGCCGCGCGACACCAGCGTTTTCACCGCCTCGCGCACCGTGCCGCGGCTCACGCCCAGCAACTGCGCGAGCTGCGGCTCGATGGGAATGCGCGAGCCCACGGCCCAGCGCCCGGCGGAGATCTCGGCCCGGATGCTGTCGGCGGCGGTGTCCGCCAGGGAGGTACGGGGAGCTTGGGCAAGCATCTGGGAAGGCCTGGTCATTCAATGATTGGACGAATTCTGCCGCCATTCAGAAGCCCGGGCCAGGGGTGCGGTTGGTTGCCCGTGGTTTGGCTGTGCATCGGTGCGACAGAAGGCGCGACAGAAGTGAAGAGCCTTGTTCGCACGATTGCGCAAGTCGGTTTCAAAGATAAGTGATGAAAAAGTGAACTTCTTCCGAAATACGAAAAACGTTCACTAATTGTTACTAATTATTGCCTCATTCAATGAAAATGAAACCAAAGGTCACTGATCGACGTGCAATTTGCCCGTCCGTCAACCCCCATCGCGCAAAAAACGGAGCCCCGCAGAACTTGAAATGAAGGACTTTTCTTTGTCGGACGTGCGGCTGTTCACCAAGGCCGCCCAGCTTGGCGGACTGACGCCGGCGGCCGATGTGTTGAACGTGCCCAAGGCCTCCGCGTCGCGCCAGCTGCAGCGGCTGGAAGCCACGGTGGGCCACCAGCTGCTGCACCGCGGCGCGGCCCGCTTCGCGCTCACCGACGAGGGGCGCGAGTTTCTGGTGGCGGCCCAGCATGTGCTCACGATCCTGGACGACGTGATGCTCAACCTGTCTTCCGGCGGCAACGCCGTCAGCGGCCGGCTGCGCATCGCCGTGCCGCACTACTATGGGCGCGCGCTGCTCACCAGCCACCTGTCGGGCTTCATGAGCGCCTGCCCGCAGCTCGACGTGGTGGTCGAGACCGGCAAGGACCGCATCGACCTGTTCCGCGACGAGACCGACGTGGCCATCCGCCGCGGCCGCGAAGGCTGCGACGACCTGGTGGCGCGCCACCTGAAGAACGAGCCGCTGATGCTGTGCGCCGCGCCGGCCTACCTGGCGCCGCACGCGCCGCTCGACAGCCTGGCCGACCTGGCGCCGCACACCTTCCTCACGGCCGATGCCGAGGGCCGCAAGCGCGAGATCCACCTGGCCACCACCGAGAAGACGCACCGCGTGCGCGTGGACAGCGTGTGCCAGTCGGACGACCTGGAGCTCATCCTGCAGCTCACGCTGTCGGGCCGCGGCATCGCGCTGCTGCCCGCGTCGCTGGCCATGCCGCAGGTCGAGGCCGGCCTGCTGGTGCCGGTGCTGCCGGCGCTTGCGCTCAAGCCGCAGGAGATCAACCTGGTCTACCTGCCCGCGCGACGCAATTCGCCCAAGATCAAGACCTTCGTCGACTACATGCTGGGCGTGTTCAGGGCGTCCTGAAATCGCGGCGCCAGCTCCAGCCTTACCAGCTTCCGGACGCGCCGCCGCCGCTGCTGGAGCCCCCGCCGCTGTCGGAGGACGAGGACGACGAGGACGAGCTGCTGCTGCTCGACGAGCTGCTCCATCCGCTGTCGTCGCTGTCGCCGCCGCCGCTTTCCATGCTGTCCCAGGGAATAAAGGCGAACAGCAGCGACACGAAGGCGGCGATCACCACCGGCAGCCAGTTGAGGCCGGGCACCGGCCCGGGCTCGCTGACGTGGAACACGTAGCCGACCACGCCCAGCACGATCAGCAGGCGCACCATGAAGCCCAGCAGGCCCCGATGCCACGCCCGGCGCATGCACAGCACGATGACCGTCGCGAACAGCGCGACGCCGCCGATGCCCAGCGCCCACAGAAAGCCCCACCAGAAGCGCTCCGCGCCGAGCGTGAACGCCAGCGCGACCAGCCCCGCGACAACCAGCACGATGCCGCCCAGGATGTAGCGCATCGTGGGCGAGCGGCCGCAGCCGTAGCCCAGGCCGTAGAAGAACGCGCCCGGCATGGCCAGGCCCAGCACCATGACCGGGTTCGCCAGCGCCACCGCGCCGCCGACCAGGCCGGCGCCCGCCAGGCCGAGCGCCACGCGCCAGTCGGGCTTGCGCGGGGGGGCGCCAGGTGACTGAGCGGACTGACCGGACTGACCGGGAGGGGGCGTGATGGCCGCGACCGCGTCGCTCCAGGGTTCGGGCCCGCGGCGGACCTTGCCCTTGCCCGCGAGCTTGCCGACGCCCTTGTTCTTGCGCGGCTTTTGCTGCACCGCCGCGCGGCCGCGTGCATTGGCGGACACGCCGCGCCCATACCAGGCGCCCACGGCCAGGCTCCACGACAGCACGCCGAACAGCGCCCAGCCCTCGGGCGTGACATGGCTGCCCAGCGAAACCGGTTCGGGCGTGGTCTCGACCACGGCGTCGGAGGGCTGGTTGCCCGGGTCGATGGGCGGCACGAGCAGGGCGGGCGGGTCGATCAGCTGCGACAGCGCCTGCACCGCCGCCTGGATGCCGCCCGCGAAGTCGCCGCCACGAAAGCGCGGCGTCATCTCGCGGTCGATGATGCGGGCCGCCTGGATGTCGGTGACCGTGCCCTCCAGCCCCGTGCCCACCTCGATGCGCATCTTGCGGTCCTTCAGCGCCACCAGCAGCAGCAGGCCGTCGTCCGCGTCCGCGCGCCCGAGCTTCCATTGCGCGAACACGCGCGTGGCGTACTGCTCGATGCTGTCGCTGCCGGTGGTGGGCACGATGAGCACCGCGAGCTGGGCCCGCGTGGCCTCCTGCAGCGTGGCGATGTCGCCGCGCAGCGCCTCGGCCTCGTCCGCCTTCAAGGTGCCGGTGAGGTCGACCACGCGCGACTTCATGGCGGGCACGGCCACCTGTTTCGCCTGCGCCGCAAGCGCGGGGAGTGCGGAAAGTGCGCCCCACGCGAGCATTGCAAGGCACAGCCACACCAGCGCCAGCGCCGGTGTTCGCGCCGTGGCCGGCCATCGACGAGCATTCATTCGGGTCTCCCTCCCGCTGGGTTGTCCAGCTGTCTGTCTTGTTTTCAGCGCTTCGCGCTCTTCGTCACCACGCCCGCGCCGCGCACCTCGATGCGCCGCTGGTCGACCACCTTGCCGGCGCCGTCCACCAGCTCGATCACGTGCCGGCCCGGCCATGGCAGCCACTGCGCGCTGTTGCCGCGCGCGAAGAACTTGCCGTCGATGCGCCACTGCACGCCGCGCCCTTCGGACTCGAAGCGCACGCGCTGGCGCAGCGGCGGAATGTCGGGGTCGACCGCGATGATGGTGCCGTCCGACGGCGAGGTGATGCGCGCGAAGTTGGCGTCGTTCGCCATGCCGGTGTCCAGCGCGAACAGCGGCTGCTCGGTGCCCTGCAGAAACCATTCGCTGCGCGCGGCCTCCAGCGGGCTGCCGTCGGGGCCGGCGCCGAACTCGACGCGCGCCTCCACCAGCCCCGGCGGCGGCGCGGGCGCGCGGCTGGGTTCGCGCGCGTGCAGGAAGCGCATCACCTCGGCCCACACCGGCGCGGCGCCGCTGGTGCCGCTCACGTCCCACATCGACTCGCCGCTGGCGTTGCCCACCCACACGCCCACCGTGTAGCGCTGCGACCAGCCCACGGCCCAGTTGTCGCGCATGTCCTTGCTGGTGCCGGTCTTCACGGCCGTCCAGAAGCGGGTCGAGAGGATGCTGTCGAGCCCGAAGGTGCGCGTGCGCGCGTTCGGGTCGGAAAGGATGTCGCCGACGATGAAGGCGGCGCGCGGGTCCATGAGGGGCGCGGCGCCGGGGGTGGCGGTGGCGGTGGCCTTCGCCGTTTTCGCGGCCGGGGCTGCCTTCGTCTTGTCGGCGGTCGTGACCGGCCGCGCCGTCATCGTCGTCGTGCCGTAGCGCCCGCCGTTGGCCAGCATGCGGTAGGCGTTGGTGAGCGACAGCAGCGACACCTCGGCGCTGCCCAGGGCCAGGCTGTAGCCGTAGTAGTCGCCGCTTTCGCGCAGCGGCAGGCCCGCGGCGCGCAGCTCGCGCGCGAATGACTCGGGCGACACCATCACCAGCGTGCGCACCGCCGGCACGTTGAGCGAGGCGGCCAGCGCCGTGCGCGCCGACACCGGCCCCTTGAAGTGCCGGTCGTAGTTCTGCGGAATGTAGAGGCCGCTGGCGGTGCTGATCTGTGCCGACGAGTCCTCGATGAGCGAGGCCGCGGTGATGCGCCGCTCGGCAATCGCCTGGCCGTAGAGCAGCGGCTTGAGCGTGGAGCCGGGCTGGCGCAGCGCGGTGACGCCGTCGACTTCCGCCGCCTGGCTCAGCGGGCCCGACGAGCCGACCCAGGCGAGCACTTCGCCGGTGGCGTTGTCGAGCACCACCAGCGCGCCGTCTTCCACGTGGCGCTCGCGCAGTTCGCGCAGGTGGCGGTGCAGCGTGTCGAGCGCGAAGCGCTGCAGCGGCGCGCGCAGCGTGGTGCGAACACCTGCGTCCTTGCCGCTGTCTTTCTCCCTCCCCCCCTGGGGGAGGGCAGGGGTGGGGGCTGCCCCCGAACCCGCATTGGCTTCTGCATTCGCATCCCTGATCTCCCGCAGCACCCGCCGCGCCGCATGCGGCGCGATGCCTTCGTTCGCATCGAAGGCGCGCCGCTGCACCGCCGCGCTGGTGAACATGTCCAGCGCCTCGCAGTCGACCTTCTGCTGCGGCTCCATGGCGCGCAGCACCTCGCAGGCGCGTTGCGCCACCACCGCCGGCTTGGCGTTGGGCGCGCGCACCAGCGCCGAGGCCACCGCCGCCTCGCGCGCGTCGAGCCCGCTGGGCGCCTTGCCGAACAGCGTGCGCGAGAGCGCGTCGATGCCCACGATCTCGCCGCGAAAGGGCACCGTGTTCAGGTAGGCCTCGAGGATCTGGTCCTTGCGCCAGTTGCGCTCCAGCTGCGCCGCGGCCACCGTCTGGCCGATCTTCTGCGTGAAGCTGCGCCCGCCCGAATTGCGCCGCAGGTCGTCGTCGACCAGGCCCGCCAGCTGCATGGTGATGGTCGAGGCGCCGCGCGTGCGCGTGTTCCACAGGTTGCCCCACGCCGCGGCCGACACGGCGCGCCAGTCGATGCCGCTGTGTTCGAAGAAGCGCCTGTCCTCGCTCAACACCATGGCCGTGCGCAGCGCGGGCGACACGTCGGCCAGCGCCGTCCACTGGCCGCGCCGCACGGTCGGGTCGGTGCGCACGCGCTGCAGCAGTTCGCCGTTTCGGTCGAGCACGGCGGTGTCGGAGGAGCGAAAGTCGCGCTTCACGTCCTCGAAGCTCGTGAAGGCCCAGGCCGGATGCACGCAGGCCGCGGCCAGCAGCGCCGTGGCCAGGGTGACCAGGGTCTTGCGGGGGGAGGAAATGAAGAGCGCGAACTGCATCGAGAGGATCGGCAAGAGGCTTCGTATCCGGAAGTGTGAGGCGGTGACATTCTCCGCGATGCACCACGGGAAGCGCGCCTACTCGCAGACGGGCCGGGGACCGCCCCTGCGAGCGAAAACAGCACGCCAAAGTTCACAGCGTGCTCCACATCCGGTAACCAACTTCACGCAAGCGCTTCCATGCGGAAACCCGTTGCGTACCGGCGTGGCCTTCAATGCAGTACCGGTTCGCAGGAGGCGATTCACCGGTTAGACAACCACTCCAAGGAGAAGTCACATGACGAAGACATTGGCACTCTTGCTGGCCGCCTCGGCCATCCTTGCAGGCTGCGTGGTGGCCCCCTACGACCGCCCGCCACCGCCGCGCGCCGGCTATGGCGACCGGGACCGCGACGGCGTGCCGAACCGCTATGACCGCGACCGCGACAACGACGGCGTGCCCAACCGCTACGACCGCAGCCCCAACAACCCGAACCGCAACTGAGTGAACGGTTGAGCACGCCGCGCCGGCGTGCGAATGCAGTCAGGCACGCCGCGCCGGCGTGCGAATGCAGTCAGGCGCGCCGCGCCGGCGCGCGAATGCAAAAGGCCGCGAAGCCATGTGCTTCGCGGCCTTTTGCTTTTGTTGCCGGTGAGTGCGGTTACCGGCGGCGCGAACTCAGCCCGGCCGGCGCGCCATCAGCGCCCACACCCCGGCCGCGGTCAGCAGCGAGCCGCCCGCCAGGTTGAAGCGCTTCTGCGCGCGCGGCGACGCCAGCAGCCTGCGCGCCGAGCCCGCGAACACCGCGTACAGCGTGGCGTTGGTGGCAGCCAGCACCACGAAGGTCACTGCCAGCACCCACAGCTGGCGCGTCACGTCGGCCGCGGGGCTGATGAACTGCGGCAGGAAGGCGACGAAGAACACGATGCCCTTCGGGTTCAGCGCCGTCACCAGGTAGGTGTTGGCGAACAGGCGCAGCCGCGACACCGGCGCGGCGGGTTTTGCGACCTCGTCGGTCGGCGACACGCCCGCGCGCAGCAGCTTGATGCCCAGGTAGATCAGGTACAGCCCGCCCACCCACTTCACCACCGTGAACCAGAAGGCCGAAGTGGCCAGCAGCGCGCCCAGCCCCAGCAGCGAAACCACCAGCGCAGTCGAGTCGCCCAGCGCCACCGCGGCCACCAGCGGCACGTTGGCACGGCGGCCGTGCGACATCGAATAGCTGATGACGGTGAGGATGGTCGGTCCGGGAATGACCAGCATCACGGCGGAGGCTGCGACGAAGGCGAGCCAGAGTTCGAAGGGCATGGCGGTTGTGCTCCTGGTGTGTCGTTCAAAGATGCCGGGTCTCGGCCGGTGGAAGGTGCCAGCTGTTGTTGCGCCCGTCAACATAGGTGATGGGGGAGTTGATGAGCTCCTCGGGCTCGGCGTCGTCCAGGCAGGTGACGTTCACCCCGTAGATCGCGCCGCCGTCCTCGGGCTTGTTGCCCAGCCCGAACGACCGCACGCCGCAGTGCTTGCAGAAGAAGTGCTTGTTCTGGCGCGTGTGAAAGAGGTATTCGGTCAGCTCTTCCTGTCCGGCCAGCAGCCGGAAGGCATCGGGCTCCACGGCCGCGGGCCAGAAGCGGGTCTTGGTGCAGATGGAGCAGTTGCAGCGCAGCGTGCCCAGGCTCAGGTCGATGTCGGCTTCGAAACGAACGGCGCCGCAGTGGCAGCCGCCGGTATAGGTCTTTTTCATAACGCTTGCGTGCTCGGCAATGTGCGCGATGTGGCGCTGCGAAGCACCATAGCAAAGGCTTGGGTCGGGCGCTTGCGTTGGGTCTTTGGGGGCTCGTCGTGACCGCTCCCCGAACGGCAACCCCCAAAACCTCAACCCGCGGAACCGAACCGCACCGCACTGCGAGCCTTCGCGCGCTCCGCTTCGATCTCCCGGTCGCGCGGCTCAGCCGTCGTCACCAGCGATTCGAGAAGTCGCGCCGCCGTGGCGCTCACCTCGTCGACCGCGCGTTCGAAGGCTTCTTCGTTGGCGCGCGACGGCACGCTGAAGCCGCTGAGCTTTCGAACGAACTGCAGGGCCGCCGCGCGAATTTCCTGCTCGGTGGCCGGGGGCTCGAAGTTGTAGAGGGTCTTGATGCTGCGGCACATGGGCGCTCTCCGTTCGACAAGGGGCGCAGCACGCGAAGGCTGCGCCGCCCAGTCTAGCGAAGCAGGGCCATGGCGTGGGCATCGTGGTAGATGCCGCCGACCAGCGACGCCCGGCGCTGCAGGCCCTCGTGCACGAAACCGAAGCGCTCGTACAGCGCCTTGGCGTTCAGGTTGTCCGCACGCACGCTGAGCTCGATGCGCGTCAGCCCGCGCGCCCATGACTTGTCGATGGCCGCCTGCAGCAGTTGCGCGCCCAGCCCGCGGTGCCGCGCCTCGGGCAGCAGCGCGATGCCCAGCAGGCCGATGTGCGCGCGCGAATGGCCGAACACCGGCGACACATCGCACCAGCCGACCACCTTCTCGCCGTCGAGCGCGACGAAGTGCGCAAAGCCGCTGTCGATCACGCCGCGGTAGAACGCCAGCGACTTTTCCAGCGGCGGCGCCTGCATCAGCGCCAGGAACCGGTGCTCGCGCGCCACCACGTCGAGCGCGCGGTGCAGGCTTTCGAAATGGGCTTCGGTGGTGGCGACGACCGCGCAGCTCATGCGCCGCGCTCCCTCGCGGCGAGCAGCCGCGCCTCCAGCCGCGCCTCCAACTGCGCCTTCACCTGCGGCCACTCGTCATCGATGATGCTGAAGCGCACCGAGTTCCGCTTGCGCCCGTCCGGCATGATCCGCTCGTGCCGCACGATGCCCTCCTGCTTCGCGCCCAGCCGCAGGATGGCGGCGCGCGACTTCGCGTTGATCTCGTCGGTGGTGAGCTGCACGCGCACGCACTGCATCGCTTCGAAGGCGTGGCGCAGCATCAGGTACTTGGCCTCGGTGTTCACGAAGGTCTTCTGCCACGAGGCCGCGATCCAGGTGCTGCCGATTTCCAGCTTGCGGTTGATGCGGTCGATTTTCCAGAACCGCGTGGAACCGATGACCCGGCCCGTGTCGGGCAGCACGGTGGCAAAGGGCATCACGGTGCCCGCCGCCTGGCCCGCGAGGGCGTTGCCGATCCAGGCGTCGACGGTGTCGGCTGAGGGCACGACGGTGAACGGCAGGTTCCAGAGCGCGCCGTCGGCGGCGGCTTCGACCAGCGCCGCCGCGTCGGACGCCAGCAGCGGGCGAAGGAGCAGTCTGGCGCTGGAGAGTGAAGGTTGCGGTTCGGTGAGGGACATGAACCGGAAGATAGCCGATGACGGCATGGCGCCGTCACCGGATACCACCGGCTCCATCTTGCCTCAGGCGGGCCGCACCACCCGTTCCGCGGCCAGCGCCACCGCGGCCAGGCGCGCGTCGTCGCCGCGCACCGAAGACAGCATCAGCCCCACCGGCAGTTCGCCCGGTGCATGGCACGGCAGGCTGAAGGCGCAGCCGTCGAGCAGGTTGATGGCGAAGGTGTTGCGCAGCAGCAGGCCGTTGGCCTTGAAGAAAGCGGCGTCCTCCGCCAGCGACTCGATGGGCGGCGCGACGACGGGCACGGTCGGGCACACGAGCGCGTCGAAGCCTTCGATGGCGCGCTCCATGCGCCCGATCCAGTCGCGGCGGCGGTCCTGCATGGCGATGTAGTCGGCGGCGCGCACCTCGGTGCCCAGCGCGATGCGCGCGGCCACGCGCGAATCGAAACCGTCGCGCTTCGTGGCGAAGCGCTCGCGGTGCACGCCCGAGGCCTCGACCGGCGAGAAGCCGCCCGGTGCGTTGACGGTCGCGATCTCCGCGAGCTCGGCCAGCGTGATGTCCACGATGTGCGCGCCCGCGGCCGACAGCGCCTGCAGCGCGCGCTCGAAGGCCTGCGCCACGGCGGGCTCGATGTCGTCGAACATCAGCGTGCGCGGCACGGCCAGCCGCATGCCCTGCAGTGGACGGCGGCTCACGGCGAGCGGCGTGTCGGCAATGGCGGCGTCGGCGGCCAGGCAGTCTTCCACGCTGCGCGCCATGGCGCACACCGTGTCCAGCGAGCGGGCCAGCTCGAAGGCGCCGGTGCGCGGCACGCGCGACTGCGTGCTCTTGAAGCCGACCAGCCCGCACAGCGCGGCCGGAATGCGGATGGAGCCGCCCGTGTCCGAGCCCAGCCCCGCCACCGCGAGGCCCAGCGCCACCGACACGGCCGCGCCGGAAGACGAGCCGCCCGGAATGCGCGCCGTGACGGCGTCCGCCGGATTGGCCGGCGTGCCGTGGTGCGGGTTGATGCCCACGCCCGAGAACGCGAACTCGGTCATGTTGGTCTTGCCGACGATGGCCGCGCCCTGCGTGCGCAGCCGCGCCACGGCCGCCGCGTCGTGCGCGGCCGGCGGCTCGCCGGCGCACACGGCGGAGCCCGCCATGGTGGTCTCGCCGGCCACGTCGTACAGGTCCTTGACCGTCACGGGCAGGCCGGCGAGCGGCCCGAGCTCGATGCCGGCCTTGCGGGCCGCGTCGGCATGGCGCGCCGCGGCGCGGGCGCCGTCGGCGTACAGGCGCGTGAACACGTGCGCCGCCGCGGGCTGCGCCGCGGCCTCGAGCACCTGGTCGACCAGGGCCTCGTGCGACAGCTCGCCGCGGGCGATGCGCGCGCGCAGGGCGGCGATGGTGGCGATGGTGAAGTCGCTCCCCATCACGCCACCACCGGCAGTGCCTGCACCGCGTAGCGATGCACGATGCGCCGCTGCAGCCGGGGGTCGTGCAGCTCGATCTCCATCTGCGCCGCCGGGCGAATGCCTTCGCCCCTGGCGTTGGGCAGTGCGCCCAGCGTGCCGCAGGTCATGAACAGGCCCTCGGGGGCGGCGTCCACGCCGGGCATGCCGTCGCGCAAGGCGGCCAGCGGGCGGATCGAGGCGAGCGTGCCGCGCTGGTAGTCGACCCAGCGGCCGTCCTCCAGGATGCGCGAGTGCAGCTCGATGCTGTCCTGGTGCGCCTGCACGTCGGCCCAGCGCCAGGCGGTCTCGGCCACGGGCTTGGCGCACATCTGCTTGGAGACGGCCACCGAGTAGCTCTCGACCTGCCGGTCGGTGTGGTCCGAGGCCACGCTCAGCCACCACTCGCCCTGCGAGAAGAAGAACACCGGCTCGGCCTCGCCGGAGCTCTGCTCGCCCAGCGCCTCGATGTCGGGCGACTGCGTGAGCAGCTGCGCGGCCACGCGGTAGTACAGCGGCACGCTCGAAGGGCGCGGCACGCCGATGGCCGCCAGCTCCTCGATGTGGTGCTCGATGGCCGCGGTGTCGCGGCCGGTCCAGCCTGCCACCACCAGCGCGCGCGGCGCGAAGGTGTGCACGGCGGTGGAGCGCGTGCCGCTGGCGGAAACGCTCTCGCAGGCGAAGCTCAGTCGTTGTGTGCTCATTTTTTTCAGATCTCCAGCGGACGCTTGGCGGTCTCGCGTGCCACGGCCAGGGCAACCAGCGTCAGGCCCAGCGCACCCACCACGTACAGCGACACGGCGGTGGTGCTGCCCCACGACTTGAACAGGCTCGCGATGATCAGCGGCGCAAAGCCGCCGCCCAGGATGCCGGCCAGCGTGTAGGCCAGCGAGGCGCCCGCGTAGCGCACGCGGCCGGGGAACTGCTCGGTCACGAAGGCGGCCTGGGGGCCGTACATCATGGCGTGGATCAGCAGGCCGACCACCACCGCCGCGCAGATGGCGACCGGGTGCGCGCTGTCCATCAGCACGAAGAACACGAAGGCCCACACCATGCCCAGCAGCGCGCCGGCCATGTAGACCGGGCGGCGGCCGATGCGGTCCGACAGCCCGCCGAACCACGGCACGGCAATCGCGTTGCAGGCCGCGCCGATCATCGTGGCGGTGAGCGCCAGCGGACGCGACAGGTGCAGCACCGTGGTCACGTAGGTCAGCGTGAACACCACCACCAGCGCATACAGCACGTCGGAGCCGATGCGCGAGCCGCCGGCCACCAGCAGGCTGCGCCAGTGCTGGGTGAACACTTCCTTGATGGGCGTCTTGGCGGTGGCCTTCTTCTGTTCCATCTCGAGGAACACGGGCGTCTCGTCCACGCCGCGGCGCAGCCACAGGCCGAACAGCACCAGCGCGACGCTGGAGATCAGCGGCAGGCGCCAGCCCCAGGCCTGGAATTCCTCCGGGCTCAGCCAGGCCGACACGATGGCGATGAAGCCCGTGCCGATCAGCGTGCCGCACGACGGGCCCACCTGCGTGAACGAGGCGTTGCGCCCGCGCTCGTCGGGCTTGCCGTGTTCCATCGACAGCAGCACCGCGCCGGCCCATTCGCCGCCGAGCGCCACGCCCTGCACGAAGCGCAGCGCCACCAGCGCCACCGGCGCCCAGATGCCCCAGCTGGCATAGGTGGGCAGCAGGCCCATCAGGCCGGTGGAGATGCCCATGATGACCAGCGTGGCCACCAGCACGAAGCGCCGGCCCAGCCGGTCGCCCAGGTGGCCGAACACCACGCCGCCCAGCGGGCGCGAGATGTAGCCGACCGCGTAGGTCGAGAAGGCCAGGATGGTGCCGGTCAGCGGGTCGAACGAGGGGAAGAACACCGCGTTGAAGACCAGCGCGGCCATGATGTTGTAGACGGTGAAGTCGTACCACTCGAGCGTGGTGCCGATGGAGCTGGCCATGGCCAGGCGGCCCATCTTGGGCGCACCGGCGGCACCGGTCGCGGCGGCCGGCGTGGCGGGAAGAACATGTTCGGTCATCGGAGTACCTTGGTTCGGTGAAGACATGGGGGTCGGGTCAGCGCAGCTCGGCCGCGCTCAGCTTCCAGCCGAGCGCGAGCAGCCAGCCGGTGGCGGGGTCGGTGTCGAAGGCGGCGGCGGCCGAGGCACGCGCGGTGCGCGCCGCGGCAACGTGGCTGGTTTCGACGACCAGCATGGGCTGCAGCACGCGGCCTTCAGTGGATTCGCGCGGCAGCGGCGTGCTCAGCGCGGTGTCGGGCACGAGCAGGTACGACTGCACGAACCCTGCCTGCTCGGCCAGCGCGCTGCCCACGCGCGTGGCGTGGGCGGCCAGCGCCTCGATGTCCGCCGCGGCGGACAGGGGCAGCACGACCGCATGGCTGCCGCTGCCGAAGCCGGTCACGGCGCGCACGGCGCACACGCGGCGGATCGGCTGGCGCATGCGATCGAGGTTGGCGACGGACCACGGCGTCTGCTTCTCGAACGCGGCGCGGTAGCCCGGCGAGCCGAACACGGCCAGCGATTCGGTGCGGTACAGCCCGAGGTATTTGCGACCGCCTTCGAGCGACGAATACCGCGCGCCCGACAGGAAGCCGGGAATGCGCACGCGCTCTTCCACGTGCTCGCGGTCGTACCAGCGGTTGAAGTCGGCATCGTCGGCGGCGTCGACGTCGGAGGCGACGAACAGCAGGCCGTTCACGGCCGCGGCGTCGGTGTCAGGAAGGGCGGAAGAAGCGGGAGTGGTCATGGCGGCGGAGGGGCGGGCGGGCCTTCGAAATTTGAAGGCGCGATCTTCCGTCGCAGGGTGCCGCTGTCACAAACGAGTTTTTCTGGGCGACAGCCACAAGAATTACTGGCCCCTTCCTGGGGCGGAAATGCACGTTTTCGAGGGTTAACCCTCTGAAGCCCCGCTCCAGGTTGGTGCGATTGCAGAGGCCGTGAACTGGTCCGACGCGCGGCACGCCAGCTCGGCCACGAGCCGGATGGCGTCGGAGTCGGCGGCCTCCAGGTGGCTCACCACCAGCCGCTGCGGCGAGATGAGCGCATCGCATTCGATGATGCGCACGTCGCCGATGGCCACGTACTCGTACACCGGCGGCAGCGGCACCAGCGCGTTGCCGAAGCCCGCCTTCACCAGCCGCGCGAGCGCGGAAATCGAGCTCACGCAGTGCACCTTGCCGAGCGGGATGCCCACCGCGCGGTACAGGTTCTTCAGCGCCTCGTGCGGCTGCGAACCCGGGCTCATGGTGAGCACCGGCTGGCGCAGCAGCTGCTCGACGGTCTGCGTGCCCTCGGCGCTCATCTGCCCGACCCAGCCCATGGGCATCGGCAGGCAGGGCGTGCTCACGATGCCCGCGCCCGCGATGTGGTCGGTCTGCAGCGCGATGTCCAGCGCGCCCTCGCGCAGGCCGCGGTGCAGCGCCAGCGTGGTCTCGGAGGTCAGCTGCACCTCGATGCCGGGGTAGGTGGAGCGCAGGTTGGTCAGAAAGCCCAGCAGCCAGGTGTGCACCACCGTCTCGATGGCGCCGATGCGCACCAGCCCCAGCAGGTCTTCGCGCGGGCGGCCGAGCGAGACGATTTCGCGGCGCAGCTCCAGCAGCCGCTCGCCGTAGTCCATGAGCCGCACGCCCACCGGCGTGAGCCGCAGCTCGCGCGCGTCGCGCTCGAACAGGCGCGCGCCGATGTCTTCTTCGAGCGAGGCCACGCGGTTGGACACCGCCGCCTGCGTGATGTGCAGCCGGTCGCTGGCCGCGCGGAAGCTGCCTAGCCTTGCGGCCCAGAGAAAGGCTTCGACAAATCTTGTATTCATGAGGGCACCTGCGGGGCATTTTGCCGGGATTCGGGCCGGCGTCGTGCAGGTGCGAGTGCGGTGCAGGTGCGGTGCAGTGCCTTGCGTGCCCCCGCTGCCTCAGCCGCCCATCGAATAGAAGAACTCCTCGCGCACGATGGCGCCGTCCTTCACCGTGTAGAGCCCGGCCTCTTCCATGGTGAAGCGCTGGCCCGTGGCCTTCATGGTCACGTCGAACTCGAAGCCGACGATGAAGCGGTCGTCGTGCGGCCAGGGCCCGGTGATCTTGGCCGAGTGCACCTCGTGGTTGTCGCTCCACCACTTGCCCTTGGCCTCGATGGCGGCCAGGCCGACGGCCTCGCGTTGCCCACCGGGTGGCGCGCCCGCCTCGACGCTCACGGCGTCGTCGGCGTAGAGCGCCCTCGCTTCGTCGAACTTTCCGTCCCGGCACAGCGCGACGAGCCGGGTCGCGATTTCCATCGTGGTCATGGCGTTCTCCTGAAAAAAGAGGGGAAGGCAGTTTAGGCCGATGGATGTGACGCCGGGCTTTCAACACTGCCCGTGTCGCGGTCAGCCGTTCGGCGATGCCGGTGCCTTGTCCTTGCGCACCCAGCCCAGCGAGAACACATAGCGGCTGCCGCCCACCACGCGCGTCACGCTGTGCTCGCAGGCGTCGGGCCTGAAGAGCTTGATGCGGCGTGTGGCGAAGATCGGCGCCGCGCACACGAACTCGCCGCCCGCGCGCGGCGACTTCAGCACGATGTTGAGCCGGTAGTGCCGCCCGACCTGTACCGGGTCGGTGTGCGGCGGGATCTCGGCGCCTTCGGGGTAGCGGATGAGATAGCTGTCGAAGGGCAGCGGCCAGCGCGCGGTGGCCAGCAGCATCTTGTCGTAGCCCGTGCCCTGGCGCCCGCGCTGCCAGCGGAAGGCCAGCGAGAGGTAGCTGCGCAGCGATGCGGGGAAGGACATGGCCATGGCTGGCGTCAGCCCACGCTGGGCGCGGCAACGCCGAAGAGCGTGGCGGTGAAGGCGCGGTCGTAGTCGGGGTCGCCGCCGAAGCTCAACGCGATGTGGCCGCGCCAGGTGATGTCGAACCGGTCGGTGCCCGCGACGCGCTCGAACCGGATGCGGTGGCGTGCGACCGCGCCATGGCCGAAGAGGTAGATGTGGAAGGCGTTCGCGGCCTGGTCGGCGGGCGGTGGGTCGTCCACCGTCGCTTCGAAGCCGTCGAGGCCCTGCAAGCTGTAGCCCGCCACTGGCCCCACCTTGAAGCCGGGGAACCCTGGCCACTTCGTGGACGAGAGGGTGCAGCGGTGGTAGTTGGTCCAGACGCCGGGGGCTTCCCAGTCGGAGGCGAAGTCTTCGCCATCCTCTTCGCCATCCTCTTCGTCATCGTCTTCTTCATCGGCCTGCTCGATCTCGCGCTCCGCGTCGTAGGCGGCCGTCTGCAGGTGCAGGTCGAACCACACGTTGCCGTCGCGCACGCTGGCCGTCCACTGGAAGCTTTCCACCGGGTGGCCTTCGGGCCAGGGGTTGCCGGGGAAGAGGATGCGGTCCTGGGTCATCGGGTCATCGGGTCATGCGTCGTTCGGCTGGATCAGGTCCCACCGGTTGCCGCACAGGTCCTGGAAGACCGCCACGGTGCCGTGCGGCTCGTGGCGCGGCGCTTCGAGAAAGCGCACGCCGTGCGACACCATGTGGGCATGGTCGGCCGCGAAGTCGGGGGTGTGAAGAAACAGGAAGACCCGGCCGCCGGCCTGTTTGCCGACGCTGGCCTCCTGCTCGTCGGTCACGGCCTTGGCCAGCAGCAGCGCGGCGCCGCCGTCGCGTGCGGGCGCCACCACCACCCAGCGCTTGCCGGGGCCGCGCGGCGTGTCCTCGACAAGCTCGAAGCGCAGGGCCTGGGTGAAGAAGCGAATGGCTTCGTCGTAGTCGCGCACCAGCAGGGTGACGGTCGCCAGGCGGCGTGGAAGCGGGATTGGGAGCGGATGTGCAGAGGGGGCAGGGCTCATGGGGCGCCGCCCGCGTTCAGGCAAAGACGATGGCCGTCTTGTGCGCAATGCTCAGCCGTGCCATTTCATACAGCAGCAACCACGACGCGTATTCGCGGTACAGCCCTTCGTCCGTCTCGCCCAGTGCGTCGATGCGCGCGGCTTCCTCGTCCGACAGCTGCCCGTCGACCAAGGTGATGCCCAGCGCGGGCGCGACCTGCACCAGCTCGTCGCGCAGCCGGTACGACGAACCCAGCATGCCGCCGGTCAGCGCCTCGTCTTCCGACTCGGCGTCGGAGAACAGCACCTCGTCGAACTCGACCGGCACATAGAAGCCTTCCGCGTCCGAGTGGCAGATGAGGTGGCTCTCGGCGATGTCGAGCGCGGCCTGCACCGCCGGGTCTTCCGACGGGTCGGCACCTTCTTCCACCGGCGTTGCCGTCCAGCCCGGCGACACCACGCTGTGCGCGTAGGCGCGGCGCAGGTAGTGGATGAACGAGTACGGAAACCCGTCGAGCGACGCGCGCGAATCCAGCGCGGGCAGCTCGCGCGGCTCGTCGTGCGGCGGCAGGCCCGCCGACGCGAGCACGCCGTTCACGATCTCGAAGTCGCCCTCGAACCATTCGGCGCCTTCGGGGTCGTTCTGCAAAAAGTCGGCAAGCGTGCCGACGCTGATGGCCAGTCCCATGGGGGTCGTCCTTGTGTCGTGTCTGTCGTGTGTGTGTCGTTCGTGGAAGGCGGCTTACTTCGCCGCCTCCACCTTCACGCGCGCATTGGGCGCCTCGCCGAACATCTCCGGCGCGTACATCGCCTCGACGCGGCTCGGCGGCAACGCGAAGTCGCCGACGTTGTTCAGGCGCACGGTGTACTCCATCTTCACCACGCCCTTGGGCAGGTACTCGTAGTAGCTGCGGAAGGCCTCGAAGCTGCGTTCCTCGAAGGCCGGCCAGCCGGCGCCGCTCTTCTTCTCGCCCTGCGTGGCGATCTGCGAGTCGCGGCCCAGGCCGCTGCCCAGGATGGTGGCGCCGCCCGGCACCGGGTCGCTGATCACCACCCAGGTCATGTCGGCGCTGGCGTTCACCTCCAGCGTCACGCGCAGCACGTCGCCGCGCGTGTACTTGCCGGCGGTGGCCTGCTCGACCGGGGTGATGGTCTTCTTGATGGCGTAGCCCGCCGCGAACGGCGCCTTCAGCTGCACCGCGGCAATCGACTGCAGCGTGAGCCACGGCTTGCCGGTGCCTTGCTGCGTGACCAGCAGCGTGTCGCGCACCGGAGCGCCCGACGAAGACGCTGCCCACGGCAGGAACATCGTGTTGTTCTTCAGGTTGCCCGGCGAGGCGGGCGCGCCGAAGAAGGTGGTCTGGTTGGGCGCGCCGGCGGCGTCGCTGGTCTTCACGCGCTCGACCTTGCTCCAGTCGACCTGCGCCTTTACCGCGCCCAGCGTGGCGGCGGTGATGCCGGTGACCGGCGTGCTCTCGAACACCTTGCTGAATTTCTCCAGCGCCAGTCCGCCCCACAGGTTGGCGGTGGTGGTGTGCCAGGCGCCGTTCTGCTGGCGGCCGATGAAGCCGTTGGCCAGCTTGCCGATGTCATCCTTCCAGGCCGGGTCGTCCATCACGCTGAGCAGCAGGCGGGCGGTGTTGACGTCGCCGTTGGTCATCAGCCACCACCAGTAGTCGTCCTGCTCGGTGCTGAAGATGAGCTTGGTGCCCTGGTACGACAGGCGCGCCTTGAGCACGTTGTTGGCCTCGTCCAGGCGCTGCTGGCGCTGCGGCACGTCGTTCACGCGCTTCAGGATGTTCAGCCAGTCGATCACCGCGCTGGTAGGCCACTGGTTGGGCGCGATGGTGATGCTGCCCAGCATGCTGCCCCTGGCCTTGCCGTAGCGCGAGAGCGCTTCCAGCGCGGCGAGCTTGCGCACGTCCAGGTCCTTGCGCGGGCTCCAGAACTCGCGCGTGATGCGGCCTTCGACGAAGGCGATCAGGCCCGACTCCATGGGCGCGCGCACGTCGTCGGCCAGCGCGAAGGCGGGGTCGAGGGCGCTGGCTTCGCTGGTGGCCGCGAGCAGGTACGAGGTGAGGATGTCGCTGCCGCGGTTGGCCTCGCCGTCGCGCGGCGGGAAGTAGTTGGCCAGGCCGTCGCTGTCCAGGTAGGTGGGCAGCGTGGCCAGCACGCCCTGCCACATCTTGGCGTCGCGCAGGCCGACCGACTTGCTGGTCTTCTGCTCGAGGCAGATGAACGGGTAGTTGGCGAACCAGTCGCGCACGCCCGGCAGGCCTTCGGCCAGCTTGGGTTGCAGCGACATCTTCAGGCCGCCGCGGCCGGGGAGGGCGTCGGCCGGGGGCGCCACGTCGAGCGTGAACGGCCCGTCGACCTGCACCAGCGTGGCCTGCTGCACCGTGAGCGGCACCGACGGCACGATGCGCTGGCGCACCTTGAGCGCGTCGCGTGCGCCGCCCACGGTGTCCTTGGCCTCGATTTCCCACAGGATGGCCTCGGCGCGCGTCTGCGCGAGCTGCGCGGGCGCGGTCACGGTCCATGCCACTTCACGCGCCTCGCCGGCGGGGATGTCGACCGTCTGCGGCTCCAGCGTGAGCAGGGTGGCGCGCGGCGTGGCCTCGACCTTCATGGGCTTCTGCGTGGTGTTGCGCAGCGTGATCTGGGCGCGGAACTGGTCGTCCTCGCGCACCAGCGGCGGCAGGCCGCTGATGATCTGCAGGTCTTGCGTGGCCTGGATGCTGGTCTGCCCGGTGCCGAACAGGTTGGCGCCCGAATCGGCCACGGCCACGATCTTGAAGGTGGTGAGCGCGTCGTTCAGCGGCACCGTCACCACGGCCTGGCCGTTGGCGTCGAGCACCACTTTCGGGTTCCACAGCAGCAGGGTGTCGAGCAGTTCGCGCGTCTGGCCCTTGCCGCCGCCGCCGCCCGCGGGCACGGCCTTGCGCCCGTAGTGGCGCCGGCCGACGATTTCCATCTGCGCGGTCGAGGTGCTCACGCCCCAGCTGCGGCGTTGCAGCATGGCGTTCAGCAGCGCCCAGCTGTCGTTGGGCATCAGCTCCAGCAGGGCCTGGTCGACCGCGGCCAGCGCCACTTCGGCGCCGGCGGCGGGCTTGCCGTCGGGCAGCTTGGCGGTGATGGTCACCTGCGCCTTGCTGCGGATCGGGTAGCTGGGCTTGTCGCTGGTGACGCTCACGTCCAGCTGGTGCGCCTGCGTGCCGACGCGGATCTCGGCCATGCCCAGCCGGTAGGCGGGCTTGCTCAGGTCGACCATGGCGGTTGGTGCCACGTATTCCTTGCCTTCGTACCAGAAGGCCGTCCACCACTCGCGCGGCGACTTGAAGCCCCAGGTGAAGAAGCTGTACCACGGCACCTCGCGCAGCCGGCCGCGCAGCGCGAGCACGCTCACGTAGGCGTTGGGGCCCCACTCGGGCTTGACCTGCAGGGTGACGGTCGGGTCCTTGCCGTCGAGCTGCACCACGTGCGTCTCGATGATGCCTTCGCGTTCCACCGCCACCAGCGCGGTGGCGAAGCGGAAGGGGCTGCGCACCTGGAACTTGGCGACCTCGCCGGGCTGGTAGCTCTTCTTCTCGGGCAGCACGTCGATGCGGTCGTTGTCCTCGCCGCCGAACCACAGCTCGCCCTGCTTGGTGACGTACACCGAGCTCACGGCCTTGGCGTCGCGCCCGTCGCTGTCGGTGGCGCTGGCGATGAGCTCGACCTCGCCGGCCTCCTTCAGCTCCGACTCGCACAGCAGCAGGCCGCGCGCATCGCTCTTGCCGCTGCACACGGTGCCGATGTCCTTGGTCTCGGTCTTGTTGTCGTAGGTGTAGAAGCCGCCCACCATGCGCTTGCGGCTGCTGGTGGTGATGCGCGCCACGGCGCGCACGTTGAGCGTCACGTTGGCCTGGGGCTTGCCCGAGAGGTCGAGCGCCAGCGCCTGGAACTTGAGCTTCTGGCTGGTGGAGACCCAGCCTTCGGTCTTGATGCCCGCGATGACCGATGCCGGCCACAGCGTCTGCGTGCTGCGAATGGTCTGCACCTCGCCGTTCGGGTCGGCGTAGGTGGCCTCCAGCAGCAGCTCGCGCGCCGACTTGACCTTGGGCACCTTGTCGATGGTGAGCTTGCCGGCGCCGTCCTTGTTCAGCGTGACGGGCAGCTTGTCGGCGATCACGCGGGTGTCGTTCACGCTGTTGAGGTCTTCCTCGCCGGCGTTGGAGTCGGACGCGGGGGAGGCGGCTTCGCTGCCGTCGCCCTGCGTGGCGCGCGGCGGGTTGAAGCTGAAGGCGTCGTAGTCGGAAAAGCTCAGCGCCTTGCCACGCACCATGGCCGACACGCGCACCGGCAGGTTGGCGGCGCCGCCGCCGGCCACGTAGTTGATCTGCACGTCGGTCGGCACGCTCGTGGCGGCGACCAGCGGCTTCTTGTCGGTGGGCGCGATGCGGCCTTCGAGCACGGGCAGGCGGAATTCCTCGACGCGGAACATGCCGGTGCTGAAGCTGCGGCTGTAGCCGCCTTCTTCACCGTCGCTGTCGTTGTCGCCGTCGCCGTTGGCGTCCTTGCCGGCGCCGGTGCGCAGCATCACCTCGTACACGCCGAGCTTGGCGGCCGGCGGAATGGCAAAGCTGTTCTCCGCGCTCAGGCCGCCGGTGGCGGTCTTGCGCCAGGTGAGCGGCTGCGTGAAGCGCTGGCCGCTGCCGGTGTGGGTGATGACGAGCGTGTCGGGACGCTTCTCGGGCAGGCCGAAACCCTTGCTGGTCTGCGTGCGGATCAGGCTCTTCATCGACACCGTTTCGCCGGCGCGCAGCAGCGTGCGGTCGAAGATGGTGTGGGCGATGCGGTCGGGCTCGGGCTGCAGGTTGGTGGGCACGTTGAAGCGCCAGGGCTCGATGCCGCGCTGCCAGTCGCTCCAGGTGAAGGCGAGGTCTTCCACGCCCTTTTCGTCCTTGGCGCGGGCGCTGACGAACCAGGCGCCCTGCTCGTATTCGTTCGGGCCGTTGCACGTGGGCGCCTGCGGCGAAATGCCGTTGAGCATCACGATGCCGTTGGCGTCGGTGGTGCCGGTGGCCACGGCCTTGCCGTCGCAGCCCGACACGCGCACTTCGGCGCCGGCCACGACCTTGCCCTTGTCGAGCGAGGTGACCCAGGCCATCGAGTTCTCGCGGCCCAGCTTGAAGTGCACGGCCAGGTTGGTGGCCAGCGCGCTGGTGCGCACGTACATCGTGCGGCCGGCGTTGTAGCGCTCGTCGAGCAGCGCCTCGCCCAGCTTCTGCGAGGCGATTTCGAGCACGTGGAAGCCCGGCGTCAGCGGGATGCCGATGACTTCGAAGGGACGCGGATCGCCCGCGTCCGACTTGGGCATGTCCAGCGCCTTCACGCCCGGCTGGCCGGCCAGCAGCGACAGCATGCGGGTCTGCACGTTGTTGCGGTCGTCCTTGTCGATGACCGGGGGCAGCGGGCCCTTCACGTCCTTGCGCGCCTGCTCGCGCAAGATGGTGTAGCTGTCGTAGCGGCGCACCTTGCGGAACCACGCGATGATTTCCGCGTCGGTCTTCGGGTTCATGTCGCTCACCTTGCCGGGCGTGAGCGCGTTCACCATCAGCTGCGGCTCCACGCGGCGCACGGTGACCGGCATCATGGCCGGGGTGTCGGGCTCGGCCAGGCGCTCGACCACGCCGAAGGGCGAGGCGGCGAACTTGGCCAGCGGCGGCATCATGCCCGTGGCCACCTTCATCGGAAAGCTGCCGGGCGAGGCCAGCGGGCGGCCCGAGGCGTCTTCGAATTTGGAGGGCAGCTCGATGCTGAACTGCGTGCTCTCGGCCAGCGGCGGGCCGAAGTACACGTCGTTGACCACGTCGTCGTCGCTCTGCGTGCCGCCGCCGTCCGACAGCTGGGCCTTGACGGTCTTGTCGCCGCCCTTGAGCTCGATCTGCGCGGCCAGCTTGCGCGTGACCGGCGCGTTGAAGTTCAGCTGCATCGGGCGCAGCGGCAGGCAGGCGGCCTGCGCGTTCTCGCGCTCGCAGGTGAACGACACGGCAAACGGTTCGCGCACCTGGAATTCGAGACGACGTTCCACGTTGTTGGCCACGCCCGAGGGTGTTGCCACGCCCTTGCCGTACACCACCTGCACCTTGGCACCCGGCGTGAGCGTGCGGTTGCACTGCAGCGTGACGAAGCGCAGCGGGTCTTTCTCGGCGGCCTTGTCGCGGCCGAAGGCCTTGAGCAGGCCGGCGCGCTGGTCGCCGTCGAGCAGCTTCACCGGAATGCGTTCGCCCACGCCGTCGGCCGCGCACCACACGTTCTGGCGCACGCTGTCGAGCGTGGCCGCGCCGTTGAGCTCGAGCATGAACATCTGCTGCTCGTCGATGCGGCTGTAGCTGCCCGGCATGTAGTTGCGCACGAAGGGGCCGCCGGTGTTGAACTGGTAGCGCTCGGGCCCGGTCAGCTCGCCGCCGGCGCTGGGCTTGAAGGTGGGAACGCGCGTGACCGTGCAGCGCACGCCGGGCGGCAGGTCGTTCTCGAAGTCGTAGACCCAGGCCTTGGCGTCGGTCCAGCGGCCGGTGCCCTTGCCGGCCTGCGCGTCGGAGCAGCTCACCGTGAGCGGGGCGGGCGCCTTGGGGTCGCCGAAGTTGACGGCGGCCTGGTCGAACTTGGCGACGATCTGGCGCACCCGCGCCACCTCGCCCTGCGGGCTCAAACTGGTGATCTGAAGGGCAAAGCTCGGGCCGGCCAGCAGCACGCCGGCGGCAAAGAGCCATGTGGGAACGAAACGGGTCACGGGAACTCCTCCTTGGGGCAGCGCGCAGCGTAGCCGATTTGCACGTCAATTCGACAGTGCCAAGGGTCATATGTCGCCGTGCGGCGAGCCGGGCGTACGCCACTCTTCTTACAATCGGGGGCTGTCTTGCGTGTGCCGCGCGGACCGCCACCAAGACCTCGCCGCCACCGATGAAACGCTACTGGGAAATAGACGCCTTGCGCGGGCTGATGCTCGTGCTGATGACCGTCACCCACCTGCCCACGCGGCTGACCGACCCGCTGGGCCAGCCCTTCGGTTTTGTCTCCGCCGCCGAAGGCTTCGTGCTGCTGTCGGCCTTCGTGGCGGGGCTGGTGTACAGCCGCATCGGCTTCGCGCGCGGGGTCGACTCGATGCGCCAGGCCTTCTGGCGGCGCGTGGTGAAGGTGTACCTCTGCCAGGCGGCCATCCTGCTGTTCCTGTTCACGGTGATCGCGGCGGTGGGCCTGCACATCGACCAGCCGGCGGTGAAGAACCTGGTGTCCTACTACCTGGCCGAGCCGCGCGACGGCTTCCTGTTCGGGCTGCTGCTGGTCTACGAGCCGGCGCTGCTCGACATCTTGCCGATGTACATCTTTTTCATGCTGCTGAGCCCCTGGGTGCTGGCCTTTGCCATGCGCCACGGCTGGACCTGGGTGATGGCGGCGAGCGCCGTCGTGTGGGGAGCGGCGCAGTTCGGCCTGAGCGAGTGGGTCTACGGGCTGGCCGTGCACTACCTGGGCGTGCCGGTGCCGTTCCACGAGATGGGCGCGTTCAACACCTACGCCTGGCAGTTTTTGTGGTTTTCGGGGCTGTGCATCGGCGCGACGCGCAGCGGGCCCGACGCGAAGCCGCTGCGCTTTCCGCCGTGGCTGCTGGCGCTGGCCGCCGGCATTGCGCTGTACGGCCTGTACTGGCGCCACCACGGCATCAACGGGCAGGCGCCCTTCGGTGGCGACGTGGAACTGAACCTGCTGTTCGACAAGTGGCAGCTCGGCCCGTTGCGGCTGGTGAACCTGGTGGCGCTGGGCATCGTGGCGGTGCGCTTCGGCCCGTGGCTGATGCGCCGCATTCCGCGGCTGCGCTGGCTGGAGGCGATGGGCTCGGCCTCGTTGCCGGTGTTCTGCGCGCACCTGGTGGCGGTGCTGCTGGTGCTGGCCTTCTACGGCGACAGCCAGACGGCGCGGCCCTGGTGGGGTGACGCGCTGCTGCTGGTGGCGGTGTTCGCGGGGATGTACTTCGTGGCACGGTTCACGCGCGGGGCCGATGTGCCACCGCCGGCGGACGACGTGCCGACGGAACCTGCAAGAGCTTGAGCCTGAACGCAGGCTCGAGCCCGGCCCGGCTCGGCCCCGTCAGGGCAGCGAGGCCGTCGGTGCCGGCGCGATGCTCGGCAGGTGCGGCGCGATCACCGCGTGCCACAGCCGGTAGCCTTCGTCGGTCATGTGCAGCTTGTCGCCACGGAACAGCTCCATGCGCGGGCGGCCGTCGGCGCCGAGCATGGGCGTGTAGATGTCGATGTACTCGCTGTTGGGCAGCAGGTTGAGGTAGGCCGACACCACGTGGTTGGTCTCGCGGATCTGCGGCAGCAGCTGCTCGCGCGAAGGGCTCGGCTTGACCGACACGAAGCTGATGCGCGTGTCGGGCAGCTCTGCGCGCACCGCGTTGGCAAAGCGCGCGAAGCTGTCGAGCACCTGCAGCGGCGTGCGGCCTTCGGCCAGGTCGTTGTCGCCCGCGTACACCACCACCTGGCGCGGCTTGTAGCGCACCACGAGGTCGCGCGCGAACAGGCTGCAGTCGTTCAGCGTGGAGCCGCCGAAGCCGCGGTTGACCACGCCGCCGGGCACGCGCGGAAAGTCTTGCTGCAGGCGCGTCCACATGCGCACCGTGGAGCTGCCGACGAACACCACGCCGCCGGGCGACGGAAAGCGCTCCTGGTCGGCGCGCGCGAAGGCGGCCAGCTCGTTGTGCCAGCGCTCCTTGGCGGCGAGGTAGTCGCGGGCCAGGGCGGCCTCGGCGGCGGCTGTCTCGGCTTCCTGCGGAAAGAAGGAGGAAGACTGCGCGTGCGCGCCGAGCGCCGCGGTGAGCAGCGCGAAGGTGGCGACCTTGGAGAGCGCAGCGAACGCGGTCTTTATCGAAGGCATCGAACGGGGCGAAAAGGCGAAGGACAAGGCGGGTTTCTCTCACGGCGCCTCGCGGCGCCGTGGCGGCATGAAAGCCTAGATTGTCTTCTCGATGAGGGCGCCCTTGAACACGACCGGGCCTTTGGGCCCGCTGCCCGGCGGCACGCCGCCCTTGGCTTCGAGCGTGACGGCCAGGGTCGGCACGGCCTGCACATCGGATTGAGAGGCGGCCAGGCGCAGCGCCGGGGCCTTGTCCATCACGCCGAGCGAGCGCGGCGCGGCGCCGGGCGCCAGGGCCCACAGCTGCAGCGACTTGTCGTCGCCTTCGCTGTAGCTGCCCACGCGCTGCAGCGACAGCTGCTTCTTTTTCGGGTCGAAGGTCACCAGCATCGAGGCGGCCGACTGGTCGTCGGACAGCACGGCCACGTACTGCACCACCGGCGCGTTCTGCAGCTGGTCGCGCAGGTTGAGGCCGACCACCACGGCCAGCACGGTGGCCAGCGCGCCGGCGGCCGTGGCGCCGCGCCACAGCGCCAGGCTGCGCAGCCAGCCGCCGGGTTGCGGCTTGGCGGCATCGCGGGCGTTGGCGGCGTCGCGCTGGCGCTCGATGGCGACCTTCGCCTGCTCGGCGTCGATCATGTTGCGGATGCGCGTCCACACGGCGGGGTCGGGCACCACAGAGGGTTGCAGCTCGGTCATGCTCGCGAGCCGGCCTTGCCAGACCAGCGCCGCGGCGCGCACCGGCGCCTGTTCGCGCGCCATGGATTCGAAGCGGCGGCGGGCGCCGCCGCGCAGGGTGCCGAGCGCGTGGCTGGCGGCAAGTATTTCTAGCAGTTCGGGGTGGGCAGTGAGTTTCATGGCAGGCCTGTCTTCTTCGTCACCCTCAAGCGAAGCGTCCCATGCAGACGCGAAGTTTTTCCAGCCCGCGCCGGATCCATGTCTTGACGGTGCCCAGCGGCAGCTTCAGCTGCTCGGCCAGTTCGCCGTGGCTCATCTCGCGCAGGTAGGCCAGGCTCACCACTTCGCGTTGCCGGCCCTCGAGCTGGGCCAGGCACTGGTGCAGCGCCCAGGCCTGCTCGCTGGCATCGGCCGTGTCGATCGGGTTGGGGGCGTCCGACTCCATCTGGTCGGCCATGAGCTCGTCGAATTCCTGGGTCAGCTGCGCCCGGTCGGCGGTGCGCCGGCGCAACAGGTCGAGCGCCCGGCTGCGCACGATCAGCCCCAGCCACGCCAGCGGCGGGCTGAGCGAGGAGCGATAGTCGCCGGCGACTCGCCAGACCGTCAAAAAGGCTTCCTGGAGTACGTCCTCGGCCCACTCGCGCTGCCGCACGACGCGCATCGCCAGGCCCATGAGCTTGGGTGAGGTGCGGTCGTAGAGCTGGCGCAGGGCGGCTTCGTCGCGATGGCCGATCCGGTCGATCAGCGCCATCAGTTCGGCGTCGGGGCTGGGTGCAGTCATCCGCGGATTGTCGGGCATCGGTGCGCATGCCAGATATACGGGCTGTCCCGCCGCCCGGATTCAAGCCGCCAATAGCTCACCTTCAGAAACATTCGCAAACACAAGTTGTAAACGTATACTGCGCCGCAAAACGAGGGGCGCACCAGCGCGGGTGAGAAGGAATGAAGCAAATTGCGATCGTCTTGGCGCTCTGCGTGGGCGCCTGGTATTTCTTCGTGGGCGGCCGCAAGCTCGACGAGCCGATGGTGCGCGACTACTACCAGAACGAGGCCCGCGCCATCGCCGCGCGCGACGCCGACCGGCTGTGCAAGCAGCTCAGCCGCAAGGTGGTGATAGAGAGCAGCACCACCGTCATGGGCCGCACCGAGTCGACCACCCACGACCGCGACAGCGCCTGCCGCGGCGTGCACAAGACCTTCGAGAACCTGCAGCAGGTGACCGAGCGCACCGGCAGCATCCTGGCAGTGGAGTACGACTACCACATCGATTCCGTCGAGGTCGCCCCCGACCGCAAGAGCGCCGTCGTCAAGGGCACCAACGTGCTGAAGATGGGCGAATCGGCCCTGCAGCTGAAGACCAGCTTCCACCAGCGCCTGGAGCGCGAACTCGGCCAGATGCGCCTGGTGCACGCCGAGGACAGCACCGTGGTGCGCCTGGGCGGGCGCGGCGCCATGAGCCAGAGCGACTTCTTCCGCAAGTAATCCCGCCGATCACGCCAATCCGGCCCCCTCCACACCCTCCGCACTCCACAGAGAAAGCAGGCGCCGCCATGCTCGCCATCCGGGATTCGTTGCCGCCCCCACCGCCGTTCTGGCACCGCCTGAACAGCTTCTTCGCCTTTCCGTTCCAGCTGCGGCCGCTGGCGTACGGGCTCATCCTGTCGTTCTGCAGCCTGCTGTTCGAGGGCATCTTCTTCCTGCCCGACGCGCTGGCGCTGGTGCTGATCGAGATCGGCATCATGCTGGCGGCCAGCCGCTACGGCTTCAAGGTGATCGCGCTGGGCGCGCGCGGCATCCGCGACTCGGCCGACTTCGGGCGCGAGTCCAGCGACGAGTGGACCTACCTGCCGTGGAAGCTGTTCGCCATTTCGCTGGCGCAGGCCTTCCTCATCGGGTGGCTCGCGTACTACGCGCCCATCCTGGGCACGGTGGGCCTGTTCGTCATGTCGTTCACCTTCCCGGCGGCGGTGATCGTGCTGGTGCAGTCGGGCAGCTTCTTCCAGGCGATGAACCCGGGCTACGTGATGGAGACGATGCGCACCATCGGCTGGCCGTACGCGCTGCTGTGCTTCTTCCTGTTCCTGCTGAGCACGGGCGCGCAGGTGGCGCTGTCGCTGGTGCTGCCGATGTTCGACGGGCGCATCGTGCTGCCGATCGTCAACTTCGCCTTCATTTACTTCGGCTGGGCCATGGCCAGCCTGCTGGGCTATGTGATGTTCCAGCACCACGAGGCCTTCGGCTTCGACGCGGTGGCGGGCAGCGAGATCGACGGCGGCGGCCCGGTGGAGCGCCGAACGCCCGAGCAGATCGCGGCGCAGCGCACCGACGCCGAGGTGGCGCAGCTGGTGACCGAGGGCGACCTGCCCGCCGCGCTGGGCATCGCCTACGAGGCGCAGCGCACCGCCGCCTCGGACGACCTGGCCGCGCAGCGCCGCTACCACCGCGTGCTGGCGCTCATGCCCGACAAGAAGGACACGCTGCTCGACCACGCGCGGCGCTTCGTTCCGCTGCTGATGCGGCGCGACCTGACTTCCGAGGCGCTGAAGGTCTTCAAGGCCTGCAAGGAAAAGGACAAGGCCTTCTCGCTCGACGACGCGGCCATGGTCATCGCCATGGCGCGCGCCGAGTGGCGCGGCGGCGACGCCCACGCCACGCTGGCGCTGCTGTCGGGGTTCGACAAGCGCTTTCGCGGCCACGAGACGATTCCGCAGGCCTACGAGCTGGCCGCGCGCGCGCTGGTGCAGGGCCTGGGCCGCGCCGACATGGCGCAGCCCATCCTGAGCACGATGGAGGCGCGCTATCCGAACAGCGAGCAGACGCAGGAAGTGCGCTGGCTGCTGCGGCCCATGCCTGCGAGCCCGGCGGCCGACACCGCTGCCAGCGCGCCCCCTGCGCCTGCCACGCCTACCTCGTCCACAGCCCCCTAGCTTTCCTTCCAGCCCCCGCCCAGCGCCTTGTAGATCGCCAGCCGGTTGGTCTGCTCGGTGAGCTGCAGGCTGATGAGGCTCTGCTGCGCCGCGTAGTACGCGCGCTGCGCGTCGAGCACGTCGAGGTAGTTGCTGGCGCCGCTGCGAAACAGCGACTGCGACAGCTCGAAGCTGCGCGAGGTGGCGCCCAGCAGCGAGCGCTGCGCGGCCAGCCGCTCGGCCAGCGTGCGCCGCTCGGCCAGTGCGTCGGCCACTTCGCGGAAGGCCGTCTGCACCGCCTTTTCATAGGTGGCGACCTGGATCTTCTGCTGCGCCTGCGCCACGCCCAGGTTCGCGCGGTTGGCGCCGCCGTCGAAGATCGGCACGCTGACCGAAGGCGCGAAGCTCCACGCCTTGCTGCCGCTGGTGAACAGGCCCGACAGCGTGCTGCTCGCCGTGCCCGCCGAGGCCGTGAGCGCAATGCGCGGAAAGAACGCCGCGCGCGCCGCGCCGATGTCGGCATTGCTCGCGCGCAGCGCATGCTCGGCGGCCAGCACGTCGGGGCGTTGCTGCAGCACGCTGGAGGGCAGGTCGGGCGGGGGCACCAGCAACTGTGCGGTGATGGCCGGTTCGTCGGTGCTTGCTGCGCCGGCCGCAGGCACCACCGGCAGCAACTCCGCCGGCGGCGTGGCGCCGACCAGAAGCGCCAGCGCGTTGCGGTCCTGCTCGACCTGGCTGTCGAAGGCCGCGGCGTCGGCGCGCGCGGCATCGACCGTGCTTTGCGCCTGCGCCAGCGCCAGGCCCGACTGCGCGCCGAGCCGGTGGCTGCGCTCGATGAGTTCGAAGGACTTGCGCTGGCTGTCGAGCGTGCCGCGCGCGAGCTGCAGGCGCTGCTCGTCGGCGGCCAGCTGCAGCCAGGCGGTGGCCACGGCCGCGACCAGGCTGATCTGCGTGCTGCGCTGCGTGGCTTCGGTCTGGAAGTAGCTTTGCAGCGCCGCTTCGTTCAGGTTGCGCACGCGGCCGAACAGGTCGAGCTCGTAGCTCGTCAGGCCCAGGTCGGCGCTGTATTGCGAGGCGATGCGGGGCTCGCCGCTGTTCGACAGGCTGCCCGGCGTGCGCGAGCGGCTGCCGCCCGCGCTCGCGTCCACCGTCGGGAACAGGCCGGCGCGCGCAATGCCGTACTGGGCGCGCGCACGCTCGATGTTCAACGCCGCCACGCGCAGGTCGCGGTTGTTGGCGAGCGCGAGTTCGATGGTGCCCTGTAGCCTGGTGTCGACGAAGAAGCTGCGCCAGCCGACATCGACCGGCGCGGCCGGGGTACTTGCCTGCACGCCCGAAGCGGGCAGGGCCTGCGGCACGGGCGAAGCCGGCGCCACGTAGTCGGGTGCGAGGTTCACGCAGCCCGCGAGCACGGCCGATGCAAAGGCCGCGAGCGCGACCGAGCGAAGCGGCAGGCGGGGACGCAGGGACAAGGGGAGTGCGCGCTTCATCAGTGGCCTCCCTGTTCCGCCGCGCGGTCTGCCGCGTGTTCGGTGACGGCCTCCGTTTTCGCTGGCTTTTGCCGCCCCGCCAGCCATCCGCGAATCAACGCGAAGAACAGCGGCACGAAGAAGATGCCCAGCGCCGTGCCCACCACCATGCCGCCCAGCACCGCGGTGCCGATCGACTGGCGTCCGCCCGCGCCCGCGCCGGTGCCGATGGCCAGCGGCAGCACGCCGAAGCCGAAGGCCAGCGAGGTCATCAAGATGGGCCGCAGCCGCAGGCGCACCGCCTGCAGCGTGGCCTCGACCACGCCCTTGCCCTGCTCCTGCAGCTGCTTGGCGAACTCCACGATGAGAATCGCGTTCTTCGACGACAGCCCCACCGTGGTCAGCAGCCCGACCTGGAAGTACACGTCGTTGCTCAACCCCCGGAAGCTCGTGAACAGCAGCGCCCCCACGATGCCCAGCGGCACCACCAGGATCACCGAGAACGGCACCGACCAGCTCTCGTACAGCGCGGCCAGGCACAGGAACACGAACAGGATCGAAATGGCGTACAGCATCGGCGCCTGCGCACCCGACAGCCGCTCCTGGTAGGAGGCACCGGTCCATTCGTAGCCGATGCCCGGCGGCATCTGCTTCATCACCTCGTCCACCGCGGCCATGGCGTCGCCCGAGCTCACGCCCGGCGCCGCGTCGCCCACGAACTCGTAGCTCGGGCTGCCGTTGTAGCGCTGCAGCTGCGGCGAGCCGTAGCTCCAGCGCGAGCTGGAGAACGCGGGGAAGGGCACCATCTGCCCCAGGCTGTTGCGCACGCTCCAGCGGTCGATGTCCGCCGGCAGCATGCGGAAGTCGGTGTCGCCCTGCATGTACACGCGCTTCACGCGGCCCTTGTCCAGGAAGTCGTTGATGTAGGTGCCGCCCATGGCGCTCGACAGCGTGCTGTCGATGTCCGACGTGGCCAGGCTCAGCGCGCCGGCACGCGCGTCGTCGATGTCCACCGCGAACTCGGGCGTGTCGTCCAGGTTGTTGCTGCGCACATTGACCACTTCGGGCCGCTTGCCCAGCAGCTCGATGGCCTGGTCGCGCGCCTTCACCAGCGCGTCGTGGCCCAGGCCGTTGATGTCCTTCAAGTGAAAGTTGAAGCCCGCGTTGGCGCCCAGCCCGCGCACCGCCGGCGGCAGCAGCACGAAGATGCGCGCGTCGCGGATGGTCGACAGGTCCTTGTTGGCGCGCCGCGTCAGCTCGGCGGCCGACTGGCCCTTGCCCGTGCGCTCGGCCCAGTCCTTCAGCTTGACGAAGGCGCGCGCCGAGCTCTGGTCGCCGTTCTGCCCGGTGATGACGTTCACGCTCAGCACCTCGTCCTGCTTGCCGAAGTACTGCTGCACCTGCTCGACCACCGGCTGCAGCCGCGCGTTCGACGCGCCCGGCGGCAGCGTTACCTGCACCTGCAGGAAGGCCTGGTCTTCATCGGGCAGGAAGGAGGTGGGCAGCCGCATGAACAGCAGCGCCATCACGCCCGCGATCAGCAGGTACACCACCATGCTGCGCTTGCCGCGCCGCACGATGCCGCCGACGATGCCTTCGTAGCGGTCGGCGCTTCGGTCGAAGCCGCGGTTGAAGGCCGCGAAGAAGCGGTCGACCCGGCCCAGCAGGCCGCGGCGCGGCGCGGCGTGTTCGCCATGCGCGCCCTTGCGCACCGGCTTGAGCAGCGTGGCGCACAGCGCCGGCGTGAGCGTGAGCGCCACGAACACCGACAGCGCCATCGCCGAGACGATGGTGATCGAGAACTGCCGGTAGATCACGCCCGTGGAGCCGCCGAAGAAGGCCATGGGAATGAACACCGCCGACAGCACCAGCGCAATGCCGACCAGCGCGGGCGTGATCTCGGCCATCGACTTGCGCGTGGCCTCCTTGGGCGACAGGCCCTCCTCGTGCATCACGCGCTCGACGTTCTCCACCACCACGATGGCGTCGTCCACCAGCAGGCCGATGGCCAGCACCATGCCGAACATGGTCAACGTGTTGATGGAGTAGCCCGCCATCGACAGCACGCCGAAGGTGCCCAGCAGCACCACCGGCACCGCGATGGCCGGGATGAGCGTGGCGCGCAGGTTCTGCAAAAACACGTACATCACCAGCACCACCAGCAGCATGGCCTCCACCAGCGCCTTGACCACCTCGTCGATGGAGGCGCTCACGAAGGGCGTGGTGTCGTAGCTCACGAAGGTCTGCAGCTGGTTGGGGAACAGCGGCTTCAGTTCCTCGACCTTGGCCTTCACGGCCTCGGCCACCTGCACCGCGTTGGCGCCGTCGGCCAGCACCACGCCCAGGCCCGCGCCGGGGCGGCCGTCGAGCTGCGAGCGCACGGTGAGGTTCTCGGCGCCCAGCTCCACGCGCGCCACGTCCTTCAGGCGCACCACGGCGCCGTCGGGCGTCACGCGCAGCACCACGTTCTCGAACTGCTCCACCGTCTTCAGCTTGCTGCGCGCGGTGATGGTGGCGGTGAGCTGCTGCTGCGCGCTGGCCGGCAGCGCGCCCAGCTGGCCGGCCGACACCTGCGCGTTCTGCGCGGTGATGGCGCTGTTCACGTCCGAAGGCATCAGCGCGTACTTGCGCAGCTTGTCGGGGTCCAGCCACAGGCGCATGGCGTAGCCGGTGCCCAGCGTCTGCACCTCGCCCACGCCGTCGATGCGGCTGATGATGTCCACCAGGTTGCTGGAGATGTAGTCGCCCACGTCCACCGCCGAGGCGCTGCCGTCGCCGGAGTACATCGACACGATCATCAGGAAGTCGTTGCCGCCCTTGGTCACGGTGACGCCGCGGCTTTGCACCTGCTGCGGCAGGCGCGACATGGCCTGCTGCAGCTTGTTCTGCACCTGCATCTGCGCCACGTCGATGCTGGTGCCCGCGTTGAAGGTGAGCGACAGCCGCGCCACGCCTGACGAGTTGCTGGTCGACTGCATGTACAGCAGGTTGTCCAGCCCCTTGAGCTGCTGCTCGATGACCTGGGTGACCGAGTCTTCCACCGTCTTGGCGGAGGCGCCCGTGTAGGTGGCGTTGATGGACACGCGCGGCGGCGCGATGTCGGGGTATTGCTCCAGCGGCAGCGTGCGGATGGCCATGAGCCCCGCCAGCATGACGACGATGGAGAGCACCCACGCGAAGATGGGTCGGTCGATGAAGAACTGCGCCATGTCGCTCGGTCCTCAGCGCGCCACGGGGGCGGGGGCGGCGCCGGCCGCATCGGCCGGATCGGCTGGATCGGCCGTATCGAGCTTTGCGCTGGCCACGGGACCAGTGGCAGCCTTGGCGCCCAGGTCGACCACCTTCACCTTGTCGCCCACCTTCGCGCGCTGCGAGCCCTCGGTCATCACGCGGTCGCCCGCGGCCAGGCCGTCGAGCACCTGCCAGCGCGTGCCGACCGCGCGGCCCACATGGATGGCGCGCTTGGCGACCTTGCTCTCGCCGTCGATCACCAGCGCCGAGGCGCTGCCGTCGGGCGCGCGCGTCACGGCCTGCTGCGGCACCAGCAGCGCGGTGGCGTTCACGCCTTCCTGCAGCACGGCGCGCACGTACATGCCGGGCATGAGCAGCTTGTCGGGGTTGGGAACCACGGCGCGCAGCGTGACGCTGCCGGTGCCGGCATCGACCGTGACGCCGCTGAAGGTGAGGCGCCCGGCGTGCGGGTACTTGCTGCCGTCTTCCAGCACCAGCTGGATGCGGGCTTCGGCGTCGCTGGCGCGCTGCAGGCGGCCGCTGGCGAGCTCGCGCTTCAGGCGCAGCAGCTCGCTGCTCGACTGCGTCACGTGCACATGAATCGGGTCGAGCTGCTGCACGGTGGTCATCACCGCCGCCTGGTTGGCCGTGACCAGCGCGCCGGGCGTGACGCTCGACAGCTCCGCCCAGCCCGTGATCGGCGAGGTGATGCGCGTGTAGCCCAGCTGGATGCGCGCGGTCTGCTCGGCCGCGCGCGCCACGGCGAGGTCGGCCTCGGCCTGCTGCTCGTTGGCCTGCGACTCGTCGAACACCTGGCGGCTGATGGCGTCGATCTTCACCAGCTCGGCGTTGCGCCGGGCCACGGTGCGCGAGGTGGCCAGGGCCGACTCGGCCTTGCGCACGCTGGCCTGCGCGCTGGCGTGCGCGGCCTGCAGCGGCGCCGGGTCGAGCTGGTAGAGCACCTGGCCGGCCTTGACCTGCGAGCCCTCGGTGAACAGGCGCTCCTTCAGGATGCCGCCGACCTGCGGGCGGATCTCGGCGATGACCGGTGCCATGGTGCGCCCGGGCAGCTCGGTGCTGAGCGCCAGCGTCTCGTGCTTCAGGGTGACGGTGCCGACTTCCTTTTCTGGTGCGGCGGCTGCTTTCGACGTGCCGGGCGTCTCCACGCTGGTGCGCGAGCAACCTGCGAGCGCGGCGAGGGCCAGGGCCGTGAACAGCAGGGCGAAGCGGGAGGGGGTGTGGTCAGGCATCAGACAGGTTATGGAAGTAGGGAAATGGGGGCGAGGCCCCCGGATGGAGCAGGTGAGCGGCCTCAAGTTCAACGAGGCGGCGGGGGCTGGGGGCGGCTTTACACGCGGTTTACTGCAATTGCGGTGCCACGACGAGAAGGTGGCACGAGGGAGTGCGAAGGTTGGCGCCGGGTTGGCGTGACAGCCCCGTGACAGGGTGCGGGTTGACGGCCGCCGCCGTGCCGCCGTCAGGCGCGCTGCAGCGCGCGCGTGACCATGTCGTTGGGCGCGAGCCGCAGCAGGTGCGGCAGCAGCCCGATGGCCTTCTCGCGCTGGCCCGCATGCAGCAGGCCGTTGGCGCACACCGAGAGCGTGTCGGCCAGCTCGGGGTGCTCGGGCGCGGTCTTCAGCAGGATGGCGCAGAGCCGGTCGGCGTCGTCGAACTGGCGAATGCGCGCGAAGCGGCGCGCCAGCCGGGCCATGTCGTCGGGCTTCAGCCGCGCGCCGGGCTTGGCCTGGTCGAGGTAGGTCTTGTAGCTGGCGTGTTGCAGCGCCAGCGTGTTCGGCTCGGTGGCGGGCAGGCGGAAAATGCGGCGCGCGGCGTGGTGGAAGTCGTCGCTCGCGGGCTGCAGGCGCGCGGTGTTGAACCAGGCGCGCAGGGTGTCGGTGTCGCCGGGGCGCAGCGCGGCGGCGGCGCGCCACTCGGCGCAGGCCTTGTCGAAGCGCATGGCCGCGCCGTGTTTCTGCGCCGCGGCCACGTGCTCGTCGAAGCGATCGGGCTCGGGGCCCGCCACCGCCTCGGGCGCCTGCACGCGGCGCAGCAGCAGGGCGGCGGTCATCAGCGCCGCGCCGGTCAGCAGGCCGCCCAGGTGGGCCATGTAGGCGATGCCCTGGCCGCCCAGCCAGTGCTGCATCAGCTCGTTGACGATCCACGCCGGCAGCAGCAGCAGGGCCGGCGCGGTGACGTAGTTGAAATAGAAGAACAGCTGGTAGAAGAAGCGGATGCGCTTGAGCCGGTACATCACCGCGTACATGCCCATCAGCGCCGAGATGGCGCCCGAGGCGCCCAGGCCGTAGCCGTCCTTGCCGGCATAGGCCCAGCCCGCCAGCATCGAGGCACCCACCGCGCCCAGCAGGTAGAACGCCAGGTAGGTGCCGCGGCCCAGTGCCAGTTCCACCGAAAAGCCGAACAGGAACAGGAACAGCATGTTGCCCAGCAGGTGGCCGGTGCTGCCGTGCAGGAACGCGTTGGTGATCCAGGTCCAGGGCTTGAACTCGGCGTCCTTCGTGTAGTCCTGCGACCAGCGCGCGGTGAACGGCGCGGGCAGCAGGGCCTCGTACTGCTGGCGGTCGCGCTTCCACTCGCCGTACTGCGGGTTCGCGGGCGTGACGACCTGCTCGGCCTGCAGCCGCGCCAGGAACTTCTTGTCGTTCTGCAGCCCTTCGAGCAGTTGCGGGTAGGCCTCGTCGTGCGGCAGCATGCGCCGCGCGATCTTGCCGCGCTTCGGGTCGCTCTTTTCGAGCCATTCCACGAAGGGCGGCAGTTCCAGCTGGGGCAGCACGCTGGTCACGTAGTACCGGGCGGCGCGCTCGCGCGCGCTGTCCTCGCTGCGCTGCGGCCCCCAGAACACGACCATGTTCAGCAGGATGAGCAGCACCGTCATCCACGGCGGGTTGCGCCAGCTCGGCCTGTTCTCGAGCGGGATGGCGTAGAACACGGCGCGGCTTCGGTCGCTGTCGGTCGGTCAGTGGTTCAGCTGCGCAGCTGATCAGCCGAGGCGGGCGCGGTGGCGCGCCACTTGCGCCTTCACCTGCGCCGGCGCGGTGCCGCCCAGGATGTTGCGCGCGTTCAGCGAGCCGCGCAGGCTCAGCACGTCGTACACGTCCTTCTCGATGCTCGGGTTGAACTGCTGCAGCACGGCCAGCGGCAGCTCGGCCAGGTCGACCTTGTGCGAGGTGGCGGCCTTCACGGCGTGGGCCACGGTTTCGTGCGCGTCGCGGAAGGGCAGGCCCTTCTTCACCAGGTAGTCGGCCAGGTCGGTGGCGGTGGCGTAGCCGCGCAGCGCGGCGGCCTCCATGGCCTCGGGCTTCACGGTGATGCCGCCGATCATCTCGGCAAAGATGCGCAGGGTGTCCTTGAGCGTGTCGACGGTGTCGAACAGCGGCTCCTTGTCTTCCTGGTTGTCCTTGTTGTAGGCCAGCGGCTGGCCCTTCATGAGCGTGATGAGCGCCATCAGGTGGCCGACCACGCGACCGGTCTTGCCGCGCGCCAGCTCGGGCACGTCGGGGTTCTTCTTCTGCGGCATGATCGACGAGCCCGTGGTGAAGCGGTCGGCGATCTGGATGAAGCTGAAGTTCTGGCTCATCCACAGGATGAGCTCTTCGCTCATGCGGCTGATGTGCACCATGCACAGGCTGGCCGCGGCGGTGAATTCGATGGCGAAGTCGCGGTCGCTCACGGCGTCCAGGCTGTTCTGGCACACGCCGTCCATGCCCAGGGTCCTGGCGACCAGCTCGCGGTCCAGCGGGTAGCTGGTGCCGGCCAGCGCGGCGGCGCCCAGCGGCAGGCGGTTGACGCGGCGGCGCACTTCGCCCATGCGCTCGGCGTCGCGGCTGAACATTTCCACGTACGCCAGCATGTGGTGGCCGAAGCTCACCGGCTGCGCCACCTGCAGGTGGGTGAAGCCGGGAAGGATCACGTCGACGTTCTTCTCGGCGATGTCCACCAGCGCCTTCTGCAGCTCGACCAGCAGGTCGCCGATGAGGTCGATTTCGCCGCGCAGCCACAGGCGCACGTCGGTGGCGACCTGGTCGTTGCGGCTGCGCCCGGTGTGCAGGCGCTTGCCGGCGTCGCCGACCAGCTGGGTCAGGCGGGCCTCGATGTTCAGGTGCACGTCTTCGAGGTCGAGCTTCCACTCGAAGGCGCCCGAGTCGATTTCGGCGCGAATCTGCGCCATCCCGCGTTCGATCGCGGCGTGGTCCTGCACGCCGATGATTCCCTGCGCGGCGAGCATGCCGGCATGGGCCAGCGAGCCCTGGATGTCGGCCTGCCACAGGCGCTTGTCGAAGAACACGCTGGACGTGTAGCGCTTCACGAGGTCGCTCATGGGTTCGGAGAACAGGGCCGACCAGGCTTCGGATTTCTTGTCGAGTTGGTTTTGGGTCATGGGAGCCGTCCAGGAGGCAATAATGGGTTGGTCACCCGATGGATCAGATGTCTGCGATGCGCAACCCGGCGATTTTATCGGCCAACGCCACCCCCAACCCCACATCCGTGTCGTCGTCCACGTCGTCATCCATGTCGACGTCCACGCCGGTTCAGGAAAAGACGCGCGCCCCCCTGCGCGCCGAACCCTCGATCTTCGATGCGTGCCAGATCGGCGTGGTGCTGCGCACGGTGGTGTTCGTCGAGGCGGTGGTCGCCATTGCCACGCTGTTCGTGGTGTCCACGCCCGGCGAATGGCTGGTGCAGGCCGCCACCGTGACGGGCGGTGCGCTGCCTGCCACGCTGATGTGGCTGGTGGCCGCCTGCGGTTTGAAGAAGCCTCTGCGGCGCCTGCCCAAGCAATGGCAGTACGCGGCCGGCGCCGTGCTCGGTGCGCTGGCCGCCCTGTATGGCTGCGGCCTGCTGCGGCTGACCGGCGTGCTGGCCCATGCGCCCTGGCTGGCCAGCGGCCTCACCGGCGCGCTGTTCGCCGGTCTGGTGATGGCGGCGATGGTGCTGCGCGCGCGCGGCCAGACGCCCGCGGCCACCACGGCGCGGCTCGAGGAGCTGCAGTCGCGCATCCGCCCGCACTTTCTGTTCAACACGCTCAACAGCGCCATCGCGCTGGTGCGCGAGGAGCCGGCCAAGGCCGAGACCATGCTGGAAGACCTGGCCGAGCTGTTTCGCCAGGCGCTGGCCGACCCGGGCGAATCGGGCACGCTGGCCGACGAAATTGCGCTGGCCGAGCGATACCTGGCCATCGAGCAGGTGCGCTTCGGCGACCGCTTGCGCATCCGCTGGGACCTGGACGCCGCCGCCAGCAGCGCCCGCCTGCCGCCGCTGCTGCTGCAGCCGCTGGTCGAGAACGCCATCAAGCACGGCGTGGAGCCCAGCCCCGAGGGCGCCAAGCTGCGCATCCGCACCGAGCGGCGCGGCGCCATGGTGGTGATCGAGGTGGTCAACAGCCTGCCGCCGCTGCGCTGGGCCGACCAGCCGCTACCGCGCGGCCACGGCATCGCGCTGGCCAACGTGCGAGACCGCCTGCGGCTGCTGCACGACATGCAGATGCAGTTCAGCGCCGGCATGGACCAGAAAAACTACCGGGTGCGCATCGCCATCCCCGCTGAATCATGACCCTCAAGACATTGATCGTTGACGACGAAGCCCTGGCGCGCTCCCGCCTGCGCACGCTGCTGCGCGACTGCGCCTCGCCCGCCGCCGAGGTGGTGGCCGAGGCCTCGCAGGGCGCCGAGGCGCAGCAGCACCTGGCCACCATGGCCATCGACCTGGTGCTGCTCGACGTGCACATGCCCGGCGTCGACGGCATCGAGGTGGCGCGCGCGTTGCGCAGCCGCGCCGACGCGCCAGCCGTGGTGTTCGTGACCGCGCACGCGACGCATGCAGTCACGGCCTTCGAGCTCGACGCGGTCGACTACCTCACCAAGCCCGTGCGCGCCGAGCGGCTGCAGCAGGCGCTGCAGAAGGCCGAGCGCTTCCTGAAGGAGCGCCGCGCGCTGCAGGCCGGCGCACCGGCCGCGCCCGTCGCGCCCACCGCCCCCGAAACCGTGCTGATCCAGGACCGCGGCCGCGCCGAGCGCGTGCCGCTGTCCGAGGTGCTCTACCTCAAGTCCGAATTCAAGTACCTCACCGTGCGCACCGCCACGCGCAGCCACATCCTCGACGGCTCGCTCAACGAGTTCGAGGAGCGCTACCCCCACCGCTTCCTGCGTGTGCACCGCAACGCGCTGGTGGCGCGCTCGGCCATTCGTGCGCTCGAGAAGTACGACGACGGCGAAGACGCCGAAGGCTGGGCGCTGCGCCTGGACGCCATTCCCGAACCCGTGGCCGTGTCGCGCCGGCAGCTTGCCGCGGTGCGCGAAGTGTTGAAGGAAGCGCGATGAACGACGTCATTCCCCAGCCCGCGCCCGCACGCGCGCCTGACGCTCCGGTGCCCCAGTCTCCTGCGCCAGACGCGCCGGCTGCCGAGCCTCCGCAGGCGGCTGCAGCGCAGCCCGCGCCCGAAGCGCCTGCGCAAGACGGCACCCCCCCGGCCCCGTCGGCGGAGCCCGCGCGCGAACGCGAGCGCGAGCGCAAACGCCTGCTGCTGCACATGCCCGTCGACGTGCGCAGCGCCTCGCTCGTGGTGCTCGCCGTGCTGGCCAGCGTGTTCGCGCTGCAGTGGGGCCAGGCCGTGTTCATTCCGCTGATGCTGAGCCTGCTGCTCACCTACGCGCTGTCGCCGCTGGTCGACATGCTGCACCGCTGGCGGCTGCCGCGCTGGGTCGGCGCGGCGCTCATCCTGATGGGCCTGTTCGGCGGGCTGGGCTGGACCGGCTATTCGCTGTCGGGCAGCGCCTCGCAGCTGCTGGATTCGCTGCCCGTGGCCGCGCAGAAGCTGGGGCAGGCCATGCGCCGCGACAAGGGCGCCAGCGCCACGCCGCTGGAAAGCGTGCAGCAGGCCGCCGCGCAGCTCGAGAAGGCGGCCGAAGAAAACTCCGCGCGCGTGGCCTCGCGCCGCGGCGTGGCGCGCGTGATCATCGAGCGGCCCGGCTTCAACGTGCGCGACTACCTGCTCAGCGGCACCGTCGGCCTGCTCAGCGCCATGGGGCAGCTCACGCTGGTGGCCTTTCTCACGTACTTCGCGCTGTGCTCGGGCGACACCTTCAGGCGCAAGCTCATCAAGATCACCGGCTCCAGCCTGCAGAAGAAGAAGGTCACGGTGCATGTGCTGGACGACATCACGCGCAACATCGAGCGCTACCTGCTGGTGCAGATCCTGGTGAGCGTCATCGTCGGCGTGGCGACCGGGCTGGCGTTCTGGGTCATCGGGGTGGAGAACGCGGCCGTGTGGGGAATCATCGCGGCGGTGACCAACCTCATTCCGTACATCGGCTCGGTCATCGTGCTGGTGGCCGCGGGGCTGGTGGCGTTCCTGCAGTTCAACAGCCTGCAGATGGGCATCGTGGTGGGCGGGGTGTCGCTGGCCATCCACACGCTCATCGGCAACCTGCTGATGCCCTGGCTCACCAGCCGCACCAGCCGCATGAACCCGGTGGCGGTGTTCGTGGGCGTGATCTTCTGGGGCTGGCTGTGGGGCATCTGGGGCCTGCTGCTGGGCATTCCGATCACGATGGTGATCAAGGCGATCTGCGACCGGGTGGAAGACCTGCAGCCGATCGGGGAGCTGCTGGGGGAGTAGGGCGGGCGCCAACCCGGCAACGGGTTCACCCCACCAGCGGCTTCAGCCCAGCAACGCCTTCAGCTCGTCCCCCGCGCCCTTCAGGATCTCGCGCGACAGCGCCTCGTCGTTCACCGCACGGGCCAGCGACACCGCACCCACCAGCGACGACAGCGCCGCAATGGCCTTGGCCCGCTTGACGGTCGACTTTTCCGCCGCCGCCAGCCTGGCCAGCAGCTCGAGGTAGGTGTTCACCTGGCGCGTGTACGCCGCGCGCGTGCGCTCGTTGCTGCGCGCCACGTCGCCGGCCAGCGTGGTCACGGCGCAGCTGGTGGCCAGGCCGTCGCGGTGCGCGGTGCTCAGGTAGGCGTCGACCAGCCGGCCCGCCACCACCTCGCGGCTTTCCTTCGATGCGGCCACCGCTTCCACGGCCCGGCCGCCGTCGCTCAGCGCGCACTCGACCGCCTCGGCCACTAGCTCGTCGCGCGACGCGAAGTGCCGGTAGAAGCCGCCGTGCGTGAGCCCGGCTTCCTTCATGAGGTCGGCCACGCCGAGGCCGTCCACGCCTTCCTCCCTGAAACGCGCGGCGGCGGTCTGCACGATGCGCTCGTGGCTTTGTTCCTTGTTGGCTTTGGAATGGCCCATGTGGCTTGAAACGTCCTCGGTGCGGCGTGAATGCAAATGCTTGACGCTGAGGATTATGTTCATCATCATCCTGCGTTTGGATGATGACCATCATTCAGAAAGGACCATCCAGGCCGTTCCGTTCCTGACCCGTCCTGCCTTTTCTTTTTCGCTTTCACTTTTGTTCTCCGAGGAGCCTCCCATGCCCATGATCGACGTCTACGCCGCCGCAGACATGTTCCCCGCCGATGCCGACCGCCAGCTCGGCGAGGCCCTCACCCTGGCCGTGCTGCGTGCCGAGGGCGTGGCCAACCCCGGCCCGTTCCACCTGGACAACACCGCCGCCTACATCCACCGCATGCCCGCCTCGGCGGTGCAGACCGCCACCACGGCGCAGGCGCGCACGGTGCGCGTGCAGATCGTCACGCCGCCCGGCTCGCTCAACCGCGAAGGGCAGAAGCAGATCACTAAGGAGGCGACCGAGATCGTCGCCAAGCTCTCGGGCGATCCGGGCCAGGCGGCGCGCACCTGGGTGATCCTCACCGAGGCGGCGGAAGGCGGCTGGGGCCTGTTCGGCACCGCCTTCGGCAAGGAGGAGTTCGCCGGGCTGGCCGCCAAGGCCAAGGCGGCGGCTGCTGCTGCTGCTGCGGCAGCAAAGTAAGTGAAGTAAGCGAAGCAAAGCGAACCGATGCCGGCCGCCCGGATGTTCACGCGCTGGTTGGCGCTGCTCGCGGCGGCGGCCGCGCTGGCGCTGCTGCAGGCCTGCGCGTCGCTGCCGCCCTCGGTGCAGCGCACGCCCAGCGCGGCGGTGCCGGCGTCGGCCGACGAGCTGCTCGGCCGCATCGCCGCGCAAAGCGCGCCGCCCGGCACGCAGTCGGGCTTTCGCCCTTTGCCGCTGAGCGCCTGGTCGATGGACGCGCGGCTCACGCTGGTGCGCCATGCGCAGAAGACGCTCGACCTGCAGTACTACCTGCTGCAGAACGACGTCACCGGCCACACGCTGCTGCGGGCCGTGCGCGACGCCGCCGGGCGCGGCGTGCGCGTGCGCCTGCTGGTGGACGACCTCTACACCGCCGACAGCGATCGCATGCTGCTGGCCTTTGCCGCCCACCCGAACGTGGAGGTGCGGCTCTTCAACCCCTTTCCCTCGGGGCGCTCGTTCGCGCTCACGCGCTGGGTCATGGCGCTGGGCGACTTCTCGCGCGTGAACCACCGCATGCACAACAAGATGCTGGTGGCCGACGGCGCCTTCGCCGTGGCCGGCGGGCGCAACATCGCCGACGAGTACTTCTTCGGCAGCAAGGGCGGCAACTTCGTCGACTTCGACCTGCTGGTGGCGGGCGAGGCCGTGCCGCGCATGGCCGCCATCTTCGACACCTACTGGAACAGCCCGCGCATCTACCCGCTGCACGCGCTGGAAACCAGCCGCAAGGGACCTGCCGAACTGCAGGCCGAGTTCGAGGCGCTCACGGCCGACGCCATCGATGCCTACCCCTCGCCCGCGGCCGACAAGACCGACATCCTGGGCTACCTGCCGCTGAGCGCCGACCTGCAGCACCCGCCGCTCAAGCTGCTGCACGGCGCCATCGACGTGTTTTCCGACGACCCCGAAAAGGTCAGCGGCCGCGCCGAGAGCGGCGTGGACGACACCACCGTCACCGCCCGCGCGGGCAGGGCCATGGCCAACGCCACGTCGGAAGTGGTGGTCGGCTCGCCGTACTTCATTCCGGGCCAGCCCGGCATGGCGGGGCTGCGCCAGGCGCGCGCGAACGGCGTGCGCGTCGAGGTGGTCACCAACTCGCTGGCCTCCAACGACGAGCCCTTCGCCAGCGCCGCCTACGGGCGCTACCGCGTCGAGATGCTCAAGCTGGGCGCCGAACTGTACGAGACCGATTCGAGCCAGCTGAAGAACGACTCGCTCATTGCCGCCGCGCTGCACGCGTCCATCGGCCGCTCGCATTCGAAGCTGATCGTCATCGACCGGCGCACCACCTTCGTCGGCTCCATGAACATGGACTTCCGCTCGTCGCGCGTGAACACCGAGCTGGGCATGCTGGTCGATTCGCCCGAGCTCGCGCGCAACGTGCTGAGCCTGGCCGAGCGGGTGCGCGCTGTGGGCAGCTTCAGGCTGCGGCTCGCGCAACCCGGCGACCGGCTGCAATGGGTGGGCAGCGTGAACGGCGCCGAGACGGTGTACGAGAGCGACCCGGGCGTGGACTTCGGCACGCAACTGCAGCTGTGGCTGCTGTTTCCGTTCATCAGCGAGAGCCTGCTGTAGCCGACTGTGGCGGCCTGGCGGATGCCCTGGTGCCCGGGTGACATGGGCGCCGGGGCTCAGGCTTTCACAGGCAGCTTCTTCACATACGTGAGGTCCGGGTGCAGCGGCTTGCCGTCGCGCGTGCGCAGCTCGATCTTCGGCACCGGCTTGCCGCTGTCGCGCTCCACCAGCACCGAATGCGGCTCGCCCTTGGCGTACAGGTGCGCCTCGCCCCAGTGGCGCAGGCCGACCACCACCGGGAACAGGCCCTTGCCCCTGGCCGACAGCACGTACTCCTGGTAGAGCGAGCCGTCGGAGGCGGGCACCAGGTCGAGCACGCCTTCCTGCACCAGGTACTTCAGCCGGTCGGCCAGGATGTTCTTCGCCACGCCCAGGCTCTGCTGGAACTCGCCGAAGCGCTTCATGCCGTCGAACGCATCGCGAATGATGAGCAGCGACCACTGGTCGCCGACGATTTCGAGCGCGCGCGCCATCGGGCACGCGTCGTTCTTCAGGCTTTTTCTCTGGGCCATGGCTTTTTCCTTCGGTGGGCGAGTGTAGATCGCATTGCCATTCAGGTTGCAAAGTAAAACTGGAATGGCTAGCATCCATCTGGTTTTAATTTGAAACCTGAAAGAGCAATCTCATGACGCCATCCGTTCCTTCACAAGCCGCCATCGCGGCCATCGCCGCCAGTGCAGACGCCACCCCGGGCCTGCGCGCCAGCCCCGTGCGCGTGGCCGTGGTGCAGTTCGATCCGCAGGTCGGCGTGGACAACCTGGCGCGCAACGCGCAGGCCGTGCACGAGCGCTTGACGGCCGCCGTGCAGCACGGGGCCACGCTCATCGTGCTGCCCGAACTCGCGACCACCGGCTACTGCTTCAGCAGCCGCGAGGAGGCCTACGCGCATGCGCAGCCCGTGCCCGGCGGCGAGAGCGTGCAGGGCTGGGCCGAGTTCGCCGCGCAGCACGGCGTGTACATCGTCGGGTGCCTGGTCGAGCAGGACGGCCTGCAGCTCTTCGACACGGCCGTGCTCGTCGGCCCCGAGGGCTACATCGGCCGCTACCGCAAGACGCACCTGTGGAACAACGAGAAGCTGTGGTTCACGCCGGGCAACGAGGGCTACCCCGTGTTCGAGACCCGGATCGGCCGCATCGGCCTGCTCGTGTGCTGGGACATCTGGTTTCCCGAGGCGCCGCGCATCCTCGCGCAGCTGGGCGCGGACATCATCTGCATACCGACCAACTGGGTGTGGACTCCGCCGCCGCTGTACGACGCCAGCGGCACCTGCATGGCGGCATACCTGACCATCGCGGCCGCGCACCAGAACAACGTGTTCATCGCCACGGCCGACCGCGTGGGGCAGGAGCGCGGCGCGGGCTTCATGGGCAACTCGCTGATCGCGGGCACCAACGGCTGGCCCGTGGGCCGCATCGCCGGGCCCGACGAAGAGACCATCCTCTACGCCGACGTGGACCTCGGCGCCGCGCGCAGCGCGCCCATCTGGAACCAGTTCAACGACCTGCACCGCGACCGGCGCACTGATCTCTACGACCCGCTGCTGGGCTACAAGGGCGCGCCTGCGCTGCCGCGATGACGCCCGACGCTTTGCAAGCCATCTCGCCAACCGCCGCGCAAGGCAGCTTGCGCGACGGCTTCTTCGCCACGCATTCGATCGCCGGCCTCGCGCGCGACCTGCGCGCGGGCCGGCGAACGTCGGCGCAGCTGGTCGATGCCTCGCTCGCCGCCATCGAGCGGCTCGGCGCGCCGCTCAACGCCTTCGCGCACGTCGATGCCGAGGGCGCACGCGCCGCCGCCGCGCGCGCCGATGCCGCGCTGCGCCAGGGCATCGACCGCGGGCCGCTGCATGGCATGCCGGTGGCCGTGAAGGACATCGTCGATGTCGCCGGCTGGCCCACCACGCTGGGCTCTTCGCTGTACCTGGGGCATGTCGCGCGAGAAGACGCGACCTGCGTCACGCAACTGCGCGAGGCCGGCGCGGTCGTCGTCGGCAAGACCACGCTGCACGAGTTCGCCTACGGCGCGACCGGCGACCGCTCGGTGCACGGCGCCGCACGCAACCCGTGGGACCCGGCGCGCATGTCCGGCGGCAGCAGCGGCGGCAGCGCCGTGGCGGTGGCCGCGGGCATGGTGCCGTTGGCGCTGGGCACCGACACCGCCGGCTCGGTGCGCGTGCCGGCCGCGCTGTGCGGGGTGGTGGGCTTCAAGCCGGCGTACGGCGCCATCTCAAGCGAAGGCGTGTTCCCGCTGGCGGCCTCGCTGGACCATGTGGGCCTGTTCACGCGCACGAGCGAAGACGCCGCGCTCGCGTACGGCTGCCTGGCCCCGCTGGCGAACGCGCCTGGCGCGCGCCGCATCGGCTGGCTGCTGCCGTCCGCGCTGGGGGTGACCGACCGCCGCATCGCCGAGTCGCTACGCGCCCGCCTCGGTGCATCGGGCCTGCCTGTCGAAGAGGTGGACCTGACGTCGCACCTGCCGCACGCACACGAGCTGTTCGATGTCTTCTCCACGCTGCAAGGCAGCGAGGCCTTCGAGGCGCACGCCGACGACGTGGCGCGAGGTGCCGCGTCCATCGACGCCGAGGTGCTGGCGCGCCTGCGCCGCGGCGAGGCCATTCCCGCATGGCGCTACCTGCGCGCGCAGGCGCGGCGCGCGGCGTGGGCGCCCGCCATTGGCGCGTTGCTCGACAAGTACGACGTGCTCGCCTTGCCCACCGTGCCCATGACAGCGCCGCGCATCGGCGAGCGCGCGCCGCACATCGACGGCGCGCCGGTGGAAGTGCGCGCCGCGCTCTTGTCCCTGACGAGCCCATGGAACCTCTTCGGCCTGCCCGCGCTCAGCGTGACCGCCGGTACCATCGACGGCCTGCCTGTCGCCCTGCAGCTGGTGACGGCCGCGGGCCGCGAAGCCGCGCTGTTCAAGCTTGCCCACACCCTGGAAGGCCTCGACTGACATGCCCTACCTTCAACTCGACGTGAACGGCCAGCACCCGGTGGCCGACAAGAAGCGCCTCGCGAGGCAGCTGAGCGAAACCTACGCACGCATGATGAGCGTGGACATCCGCCGCATCAGCATCGCGATCCGCGAAGCAGGCGAGGGGGCCGTATGGCGCATGGTCGACGGCGAGCCCGAGCAGGTGTCGGTGCTGATGTGCGACATCCGCCGCGGCCGCTCGGCCGAGCTGCGGCTCGAGGTGGCCAAGGCGCTGTGCCGCGACTGCATCGACATCCTCGGCCTGCGCGAAGACCGGCTCAACGTCGAGTTCACGCAGCATTCGGGCGACGAGATGTACCACCCGACGCTGGGTGGCTACAGCCCCGAGTGGACCGAGGGCGAGGATCAGTGAACTGCTCGGTGAGCGACCGTGCGTTGAAGCCTTGAGAAGCGCGCGATCATCCACGGCCCCAGCAGCGCGCCCAGGCCGACCGAGCTCCACGCGACCACCCAGCCGTGCGTGCTGCCGAAGCCGAAGCGCGCTTGCCCCCAGTCCAGTGCCAGGCCGAACACCCAGGGGCTGAGCGCGCCCGCGCCGAAGCCCATCACCGAGCGCACCGAGTACGCCACGCCGAGCCGGTGCGGCGCCACCACGTCGGCCAGCGCGGTCGAGTAGACCGACGAGTCGGCGATGGCGCACAGGTTGTAGACGGCCGCCGCGGCCGCCAGCAGCCACAGCGGCCAGCTCCACAGCCAGCCGAACGCGAAGGACATGCACAGGCTGGCGACGCTCGACATCATCATCACCCGCGCGCGGCCCAGCCGGTCGGAGGCCGCGCCGCCGGCCACGCTGCCGAACACGCTCACGAGGTGCGCCAACGCGGCCAGCGCGACGCCTGCCCATTGCCACTCTGCCTTGCCGCCCATCGATGCCACCAGGTACGCCGGCAGCCACGCCCACAGCGCCATCAGTTCCCAGCAGTGGAAGGCATAGGCCCAGTTGCCGGCCATGGCGGGCTTGTCGCGCACCGTGGCCGCCAGCGCGTGCCATGTGCCTTCGCGCACCGCGCCCGGCACCGGTGGCTCGGGCGCTCGCATGCGGCGCAGCGCCAGCACCGTGAGCAACGCGCCCGCCGCCGTGCCCGCGGCGGCCAGCAGCAGCCCCAGCCGCCAATGCTGCAGGTGGCTGCACGCCGCCACCACTGCCAGCGAGAGCGCATAGCCCATCGACGCCGAGCCGATGAACAGCCCCATCGCCCGCCCGCGCACCGCCGGTTCGGTGTTGCGCGCCAGCAGCTGCAGGCCCGGCGTGTACGAGGCGCCCGCGCACAGCCCGGTCAGGCCGTACAGCAGCATGGCGGAAAGCGGGTCGCGGGCGAAGAGCGCGAAGGCCATCGCCGCCACCGCGCTCAAGGCGCTGCCGAAGAGAAAGATGCGGTGCGGCCCGAAACGGTCGGCCAGCAGGCCCACCGCGAACAGCGAGCTCATGTAGCCCACGTGCCAGGCGCTCTGGATGGCGCCGGCCTGCGCGGCGCCCAGTTGCCAGTCGGCCATCACGAAGGGCAGCACACCGGAATAGGCCGTGACGATCATGGCCTGCAGCAGGCGGCTCGTGCACAGCAGCGCGAGCCAGCCGCGCGCGGGCGGGGTCGCAACTCCTATCTCAACAGCGGGCGTGGCCATGGCTCAGCGCAGCGTGCGCTGCATGAGCACCGTGTCCACCCACTGGCCGAACTTGAAGCCCACGTTGCGCAGCACGCCGACGCGCTCGAAGCCCAGCTTCTGGTGCAGGCCCAGCGAGCCCGCGTTGGCGCTGTTGCCGATGCACGCGACCATCTGCGTGAAGCCGCTGTCGGTGCAACGCTGGATCACGCCCTGCAGCAGCGCCCGGCCGATGCCGTGGCCGTGCATGCCGTGCGCGACGTAGATCGAGTCTTCCACCGTGTGCCGGTAGGCGGAGCGCGCGCGGTAGGCCGTGGCGTAGGCGTAGCCGACCACCGCGCCGTTCATCGTCGCCACCAGGTAGGGCAGGCCGCGCGCGGCGGCGGCGTCGCGGCGCGCCTGCATCTGCTCGACGCCGGGCACCTGCTCCTCGAAGGAGCACAGGTCGTGCAGCACGTAGTGGCTGTAGATGGCGTGCACGGCGGCCATGTGGCGGGGCTCGGCGTCGGTGATTTCAACGTTCGTGTCGACAGCGGTGTCGACGGCGATGCGGGTGTCGGGGTGAGGGCTTTGCGATGGCATGGCGCCGATCTTGACGAGGCCCCTGCCATAAGTGAAGCTTCGCCCTGCTATTCGCTGCATAAGAAATACTTTGGACAAGACGCTCAACCTCGACCAGCTCCGCTCCTTCGGCCTGGTCATCGAAACCGGCAGCTTCTCGGCGGCGGCCGACCGGCTCGGCCTGTCGCAGCCGGCCGTGAGCCTGCAGGTGCGCCAGCTGGAGCGGCGGCTCGCGGTGCGGCTCATCGAGCGGGTCGGCAAGCGCGCCAGGGCCACGCCGGCGGGCATGGAGCTGCTGCGCCATGTGCCCCACATCGACAGCGCGGTGGAAAACGCCATCGACGCGCTGGCCGACCACGCAAGCGGCGTCACCGGCCGCGTGCGGCTGGGCACGGGCGCCACGGCCTGCCTGCACTTTCTGCCGGCGGTGCTGCGCACGCTGCGCGAGCAGTTCCCGGGGCTGGGCGTGGTGGTCAGCACCGGCAACACCGAAGACCAGGCGCGCAAGGTGGAAGAAAACAGCCTCGACCTCGCGCTGGTCACGCTGCCGGCGGCGGGGCGCTCGCTGGCGGCGATGCCGGTGCTCGACGACGAGTTCGTCGCCATCAGCCCGGTGGAGCGCGCACCGTTGAAGGCGAGGGTGGCGCCGGGCGACCTGGCCGGCCTGCCGCTGGTGCTGTTCGAGCCCGCGGCCAACACGCGCAAGCTGGTCGACCGCTGGTTCGCCGCCGAGGGGCTTCAGCCGCAGCCCGTGATGGAGCTGGGCAGCGTGGAGGCGATGAAGGAGATGGTGGCCGCGGGGCTGGGGTGCGCCATCGTGCCCGGCATGTCGATGACGGGGCGCGGCGCCCACCCGGGGCTGAAGGCCAGCCGCCTGAACCCGCGCATGCACCGCACGCTGGCCGTGGTGATGCGGCGCGACAAGCCCGTGAACAAGGCGCTGCGCGTGGTGCTCGACGCGATCCTGGCGGCCGGCAAGCCCGGCCGCCGCTAGCTGGCGGGCCGTCGGCCGCCGGGCAGGGCCAGGGCCTTGCCCGACGTCACTCGGGAATCACGCCCGCCGCCGCCGGCATGCCGCCGCGTGCGCGGCCCAGCGTGCCGACGATGAGCGCGGCGATCAGCACCAGCACGCCGCTGAGCACCATGGTGCTGGAGATGCCGAAGCCGTCGACCGTGACGCCGCCGATCAGCGCGCCCGAGGCAATGGCCACCTGGAAGCCGCTGACCAGCAGGGCCTGGCCGGCTTCGGGGGCGTCGGGCACGGCTTCCATCATCCAGCCGGTCAGCGCCACCGGAATCAGGCCGAAGGCCACGCCCCAGATCACGACCACCACCGCGCCCGGCACGAAGCCGGTGCCGATCAGCGTGGACAGCAGCAGCGCCGTCGCCAGCATCAGCGCCGCCAGCAGGGTGGTGCCGCGCACGCTGCGCGCCACCAGGCTGCCGCCGAGGAAGGTGCCCACGAAACCCACCGCGCCGTACACCAGCAGCAGCGTCGACACCGCGTTCGGCGCCAGGCCGAACACCTGTTGCAGCAGCGGCTTCAGATACGTATACGCGGCGAAGTGGCCGGCAATGAAGAACAGCACCGCCAGCAGCCCGACCTGCGCCATGCGGCGCGTGAGCGGCGTGAGCAGGTCGCGCGCGCCGATGGCGCGCGCCGGCGGCATGGCGGGCAGCAGCCACAGCTGCACCAGCAGCACCACCGCGGCCAGCGCGCCGGTCACGGCGAACGAGGCGCGCCAGCCGAACATCGTGCCCAGGAAGGACCCGGCCGGCACCCCGAGCACGGTGGCGGCGGACACGCCGGCCAGCACATAGGACATGGCGCGTGCCTGCGCGGCATGCGGCACCAGTTGCGTGGCGGCGGCCGGCGCAAAGGTCCAGAAGCCGCCCACGCACAGGCCCAGCAGCAGGCGCGCGACCAGCATGGTGGCGAAGTTGGGCGCGAACGCGGCGAGCACGTTCGAGGCGATGAGCAAGGTGGTAAGCGCGATCAGCACCGTGCGCCGGTCGAGCCGGCCCGAGGCCACGATGAGCGCGGGGCCCGCGAAGGCGGCCAGCACGCCGGGCATGGTGACCATCAGCCCGGCCGTGCCGTCGGACACGTTGAGCCCGCGCGCGATGTCGGTCAGCAGGCCGATGGGCATGAACTCGGTGGAGACCATCGCGAAGGTGCCGACGGCGATGGAGCCGACGGCGAGCCAGGCGGAGGGCGTGGCCGGCACCGGCGCGGCGGACGAGGTGGCCGGGGCCACCGCCAGGTCGTCGGCGCAGGGGTTGCTGCTGGGTGAATTCATCATGGGACTGGTCCTGAAGCGCATCGGCGGTGCACGCACGCCGATGCCGGTGAAAGGGCATTGGAGTGTGCGAGCGGTCGCCTTCGCGACAAAGGGGTCGCCAAGCAGTAGTCAGTTTCCCTGGGACGAACAATCGCCCCTTTTCGCTATCTCGGGTGGCGATGGCCGCTATGCCGCCGGCAGCACCCGCCCGTCGGCGATGAAGGCCTCGCCGACCAGCACCCGAAAGCTCGCGCCCGGCGCCAGCCTGGACCGGGCGACGGCCGGGGAGAGGAACTCGACGTCGAGCACCGCCGGCTTGCCGCGCTCCAGCGGCTCGCCCGCCGGCACCACCCAGCGCGCCGAGAAGCCTTCCTTGTCGACCACCAGCGCGCAGCGGTACTCGCCGGGCGCGATGGGCACGTCCTGCGAGGGGAGCCCGGGCTTGCGAAAGACCAGCTCCACGCGCGCGTGCGGCGTGAACGCGCCCGCGGTGTCGAAGCTCGGCGGCGCCGCCACCGCGGCCCGAGGCGCGCGGCGCGGCCGCTTGCTGACCAGCCACGCGATGACGTTGCCGATGATGGGCACCCACAGCACCATCAGCAGCGTCGCGATGTCGCGTGTGGTGGTGCCGGGCGTGGCGTAGTGGCGCACGACGGCGCCGCCGACGGCCACGCACAGCAGCACGATGACGATGACCTTGCGGCGAAACTGGATCTTGGTGCTCATGTGTTCGGCAGTGCCGCTTCGGTCGCGCGATGTGGATGGGGTTGCGAGTCTAGGGCCATCGCCGGGGCCGTCCCGACCTGAGCGGAGCGGAGCGGACCCGGCCCGAGCGGCCCCGCCCCTTCAGGCCACCCGCAGCACCGCGTCGGCCGGCAGCGCCTGCCAGTCGATCCATTCGCCCGCCGCCACGTGGTGCGTCGGCGCGGCCGCGCCATCCACGCCGTGCACCTCGCCCCACTGGAGCGTGAGCTGCCGCCCCCCGAGCCGCAGCGCGATCTCGAAGCCCGGCCAGTGCGCCGGCACGTGCGGCGTCAGCGCGAGCTGGCGGCCCTTCACGCTCAGGCCCAGCAGCGTCTCCACGGCCGCGCGGTGCAGCCACGCGGCCGAGCCGGTGTACCAGCTCCAGCCGCCGCGGCCCACGTAGGGCGCCGCGCCGTACACGTCGCCCGCCATCACGTAGGGCTCCAGCTCGTACACCGGCCCGCGCTCGGGGTGCCGCGCGCGATGCGCCGGGCTCAAGCCCTCGAAGCTCTGCCACGCCGCCTCGTGGTCGCCCTGCAGCGCCTGCGCCATCAGCGCCCACACGGCGCCGTGCGAATACTGGCCGCCGTTCTCGCGCACGCCGGGCGGGTAGGCCTGGATGTAGCCGGGGTTGTTGGTCGAGTTGGCGAAGGGCGGCGTCAGCAGGCGCAGCAGGCCGGCCGGCTCGTCGTGCAGCAGCTTCTTCACCGAGGCCATGGCCGGGCCGGTATGGGCGTCGTCCGAGGCGCCCGACAGCACCGACCACGCCTGCGCGATCAGGTCGATGCGGCATTCGTCGTTGGTCGACGAGCCCAGCGGCGCGCCGTTGTCGAAGAAGGCACGTCGGAACCACGCGCCGTCCCAGCCGGCACCGTGCAGCGCGGCAATCCAGCCGGTGCGCGCGGCGCTCCAGCGCGCGGCGCGCTCGTGCTCGCCGCGTGCCTGCGCCAGCGGCGCGAACTGCGCGACCACGCTGCACAGGAACCACGCGAGCCACACCGATTCGCCGCGGCCTTCGTTGCCCACGCGGTTCATGCCGTCGTTCCAGTCGCCGGTGCCCATCAGCGGCAGGCCGTGGGCGCCGGTCTTCAGGCTGCGGTCGATGGCGCGCGCGCCGTGCTCGAACACGCTGGCCATCTGGCCGCTGCGCTGCGGCGCGTAGTAGGCGTCTTCGGCGCCCTCGGGAATGGCCGGGCCTTCGATGAAGCCGGCCATGGCGTCGAGCAGCGATGCATCGCCCGTCACCTCCACGTAGTGCGCCGCCGCGTACGGCAGCCACAGCAGGTCGTCCGAGAAATGCGTGCGCACGCCGGCACCGCCGGGCATGTGCCACCAGTGCTGCACGTCGCCCTCGGGAAACTGGCGCGCCGCGTTGAGCAATATCTGCTCGCGCAGCCGCGCCGGGTCGGTCAGGGCGAAGGCCATGGCGTCCTGCAGCTGGTCCCTGAAGCCGAAGGCGCCGCCCGCCTGGTAGAAGCCGGCCTTCGACCACAGCCTGCAGGCCAGCGTCTGGTAGACCAGCCAGCGGTTGACCAGCGCGTCGAACAGCGGGTCGGGCGTGCGCACGTGCAGCCGGCCCAGCAGCTCGTTCCAGAAGCCCTGCACCTGGGCCAGCGCGGCCGGCACGTCGCGCTGGCGCCAGCGGTGCGCCAGGTCGAGCGCGGCGTCGGCGCTGGCCGCATGGCCCAGCACGAAGCTGAAGCTGGCCGTTTCGCCGGCCGCCACCACGAATTCGCCGCCGATGGCCGCGCAGGCGTCGAGCCCGCTGCCGGCGCGCCGCGCGAGCGTGTCGGGCACCTCGACCACGCCGTGGCCACCGAAGAACTCGTTGCGGTCGCAGGTCCATTGCGTGGCGCCCATGGCCGAACTGGTGCCGCTGCCTTGCAGGCCCGCGAGCATCAGGAAGGCCGTGCTGCCGCCGAAGCCCGCGCCCGATTCGCGCTGCTCGCCGAACACGGCCGGCTGGTCTTCGGGCTTCCAGCAATGCACGGTGCGCCGCGTGCCGCGCGCGTCGCCGAGCTGCCACTCGGCCATGGCCAGGGCGCGCAGGCGCCGCGCGCCGCTGCCCTGGTTGTGCACGCGCACGTGCACCAGCTTCACGGCCTCGTCGCGGTCGGCGAAGAAGGTGGTTTGCAGCGCGAGGTCGCCCGCGTCGTGCTCGAACACGGTGTAGCCCTGGCCGTGGCGCACGCGGTGGCGCGCCTTGCCTGCATGGCCGCCGGCGGGTGTCAGCGGCAGCATGTCGCGCGAGGCCAGGTCCTGCAGCAGGTAGTGCTCGAAGGCCGGGTCCTGCACCGGGTCGTTCGACCACGGCGTGACCTGGTGCATGCGGCTGTTCACGGCCCAGGTGAAGCCGGTGCCCCACTCGGACACCTGGAAGCCGAAGGCCTCGTTGGCGATCACGTTGATCCACGGGCGCGGCGTGCGCCGGTCGGCGCCGACCTCGAAGCGGAACTCGCCGCTGTCGGCGTCGAACTCGCCAGTGGGAGGCGTTGCCGTGGGCAGCGCTTCGAGGCGTGGCACCAGCGGCACGGCCGGGGGCGTGGCGACGGTTTCGGTGGCCGACGGCGCGTCGCCGCGCGCCTCGTGCAAGGCCGCCACCTGCACTTCGAGCGGGCGCCCGTCGGCCGTGAACACCGCGCGCGCCAGGCTGGAGAGCGCGGCCTTTTCCGAAGGCACCACGTCCTGGTCGCGCAGCAGGTAGAAGCCGGCCGTGTCGTTGCGCGGAAAGCTGTTCTGCGTTTGCTGGGTGACGCGTGAGCGCAGCATTTCTATCTCGCGCTGCAGCGGCATCAGGTACGAGTTGGGTTCGCTGTTGAGCACCACCAGGTCGCAGGCCACGCCGCCGAAGCCCCACCACGGCTGCGCGCGCAGCAGCGTGTTGATGAGGCCCATGCCGTTCATCGAGTGGATGTACACCAGCACGATGGGCTTGTCCCCCGAGATGCCGAAGCGCCAGATCTGCCGCAGGTCGATCAGCCCGCGGTCGCTCATGACGCGCGGCGTGGTGTACGTGAGGATGGTCGTCAGGTCTTGCAGCGCCAGGTTCTGCGCGGGCGCGATGCTCAGGTCGCGCAGGCGCACCTGCGCCAGCGTGGCGGCCATGCGGGTGGCGCGCTCCACGTGCATGGGCTGCATGTAGCGGTCGATGCCGGGCATCAGCGCCTCGATGGTCTCGTCGGCCGCCGTGGCGAAGCTCAGGCGCGCGGTGGCGCCCGGCGCAATCGACAGCCGCACGCGCAGGCAGGCGATGGGGTCCAGCCCGTTCACCTGCTTGCCCTTGGCGGTGAGCGGCTGCGCGTCGAGCGCGGGGTTGGCCAGCGTGCGGTTGCGCCCGATGAAGGCGCGCCGGTCGGTCATGCAGTCGATGGACAGCACGTTGGCGTCCGCCGAGGCCAGGAAATGGGCGGCGGCCACCACCGCGTCGCCGTGCAGGCGCGGCTTGCGCGACAGCAGCAGCGCGCGCCACGAGGGCTCCCAGCGCGACTCCACGAACAGGTTGGCGAAGGCCGGGTGCGCCTCGTCGGCCTTGGGGTTCGACAGCACCGGCTCGAAGTACGACACCAGCTCCAGCGTGCGCGTGTGCTCGCCCGAGTTGTGCAGGGTGATGTTGCGCAGCTCGGTGTCGTCCTCGGGGCTGATGAGCACGGTGGTGCGCACCTGCAGGCCGGGGCCGGTGGCGTCGAACTGCACCTGGTCGGCCAGGAAGCGGGTGCGGTAGCGCCAGTCGGCGCCGGGCGCGGGCAGGGCGGTGAGCGAGGTGAGCGCTTCGGCGCCGTCGTCGCGGATGAAGAAGAAGGTGCCGTAGCTGTCGCGCAGCGGGTCGTCGCGCCAGCGCGTCACGTTGAACGAATGCCAGCGGCTCACGCCCGCGCCGTTGGCGCGCAGGGCCACGGTGTAGCGGCCGTTCGACAGCAGGTGCGTGGGCTGGAAGCCCGGTGCCATCGGGTCGACCAGGCGCGGCTGGAACAGCGGCGCCAGCTCGGCCTGGCTGGGCTCGGGCGGCGTGCGCGGATCGGCGCTGCCGATGATCTGGCGCGGCGTGCGTTCGTGCAGCAGCGTGTCGTGCGCCTGCACCAGCGCGGCGCTGCCGAACCAGCGGCGCGGCGCGTCGGCGCACAGCAGGTTGCACAGCGCCACCAGCGACATGCCCTGGTGGTGCGCCATGAAGTTGCGCACCACGGTGAAGTCCTGCCCCTCGCTCTGGCGCGAGGCGGTGAAGTCGACCGCGTCGTGAAAGCCGAACTCGCCGCGCGCGCCCAGCGATTCGAGCAGCTCCAGGTTCTGCACCGCCGCCACCGGGGCGAAGGGCGCGGCCATGGCGCTGGCATAGGGCGCCACCACGCGGTCGGTGGGCGGCGTGCGCCGCAGCGCGAGCCGCGGCACGCCGAAGGGCGAGTACTGGTAGGCCAGCGAGTGGTCCTGCGCGAAGTACGCCGACTCGGACACGCCCCACGGCAGGTTCTGCGCGCGGCCGAAGGCCTGCTGCTCGGCGATGGCGGCGGCGTTGGCCACCTGCAGCAGGCCGTCGGTGGGCTCGGACATCACCAGCGCGGGCATCACGTACTCGAACATCGAGCCCGACCACGACTTCAGGCTGGGCTGGAAGCCCACCAGCAGGAAGGGCCGGCCCAGCGCCATCCAGTGGCGGCGCGGCACGTCCCCCTTGGCGATGGCCAGGAAGCTCAGCAGGCGCGACTCGGAGGCCAGCAGGTCGTAGTAGCTGGCGTCGAGCACGTTCTCTTCCACGCGCAGGCCGATGTGGAACAGGTGGCGCTTGGCGTCGTAGAGGCCGCTGAAGTCCATGTCGGCGTGCAGCGCGTCGCAGCGCCGTGCCAGGGCTTCGAGCGCGGGCGCCTCGTGCGCTTCGCATCCTTCGGCCGCGAAAGCGCGGCAGGCCTGCGCCACGGCCACCAGGTGGCCCGCGAAGTTGCCGCTGTCCACGCTGGACACGTAGTCGGGCGGCAGCGGTTTCAGCGTTTGCGTGTCGTACCAGTTGAACAGGTGGCCGTGGTGCTTCTGCATGCGGTCCACGCTGTCGAGCGTGGCCGTGATGCGTGCGAGCAGCGCGGCGGTGTCGATCCAGCGGAACTCGCGCGCGCAGCAGGCGGCCAGCAGGTACATGCCGATGTTGGTCGGCGAGGTGCGGTGCGCAATGGTGGGTTGCGGCTCCAGCTGCAGGTTGTCGGGCGGCAGGTGGTTGTCGTCGGGGCCCACCACGTGCTCGAAGAAGCGCCAGGTGTCGTGCGCCACCTTGCGCAGGTAGCTGCGCTGCTCGGTGCTGAGCGGGTCTTGCACTTCGGCATCGGCGCGGCTGCCCCACCACGCCGCCACCGGCGCCAGCGCCCACAGCACGAACAGCAGCGGGCCGATGACCGGGTAGGCGCTCCAGTGCGCCGCCACGGCGAGTGCAAGGCACAGCACGCTGCTGGCCGCGGCATTGCGCAGGAAGGGCCCCAGCCGTTCGCTCGCCTGGGCCTGGGCTTGCGCCGCCGTGGTCCATTCGAGCAGGTGCCGGCGGCTGACGACCAGGCGCCAGGTGGCGCGGAACCACGCGTCCAGCAGCAGCCGCGTCTGCGCCGCGAGCTGCACGAACTGCCACGCCGCGCCGGCCATAGCGCGCAGCAGCTCGACCGCGCCCACGTCGAAGAAGTGGCGCAGCTCGATGGCACGGCGCGTGGGCACCAGCCCGGCGAGCGCGCCCAGCAGCGGCCCCAGTACCAGCGCCGAGGCCACGGCCGCCAGCGCCCAGCCCAGTGGCATGGCCTGCGTGAACACCACCAGCACCAGCAGCGCGAAAGACGCCGGCACCACCAGCGAGCGGCGCAGGTTGTCGCCCATCTTCCACAGGCCCAGCGCGTCGAGGCCGAAGCGGCGCGCGCGCCACATCAGCGGCAGCAGCTGCCAGTCGCCGCGCACCCAGCGGTGCACGCGCGACGCGGCCACGCCGGCGTGGTGCGGATGGTCTTCCACCAGCACCACGTCGCTCACCATCGCGCAGCGCGCGACCGTGCCTTCGAGCAGGTCGTGGCTGAGCACCGCGCCGTCGGGCAGGCGCCGGTCGAGCGTGGCGTGCAGCGCGCGCACGTTCAGCAGGCCCTTGCCGGTGAAGGAGCCGCTGCCGAACACGTCCTGGTAGATGTCGGAGGCGCCGCTGCCGTAGGGGTCCAGCCCGCACTGGCCGGCGAACACCCAGTGGAAGAACGAGCGCTCGTTCTGCATCGGAAATGGCGTGACGATGCGCGGCTGCAGGATGCCGAAGCCGGCCACCACGCGCCGGCTCCGCACATCGATTTCGGGCGCGTTCAGCGGGTGCGCGGCAATCGACACGAGGTCGCGCAAGGCGCCAGGCGGCAGGCCGGTGTCGCTGTCGAGCGTGAGCACGTAGGGCGTGCGGCCGGCGGCCAGGCGCAGGCCGGGCGCGAGCGGCAGGAAGCCGCTGGCGTCGCCGGTGGCCAGCAGGCGCACCAGCATCTCGAGCTTGCCGCGCTTGCGCTCCCAGCCCATCCAGCGCCGTTCGGTGTCGCTCCAGCTGCGCGGGCGGTGCAGCAGCAGGAAGCGCGGCGCGGCGTCGGGCGCCACGGGGTATTTCGCGTTGAGCGCGGCGATGCGCTGCAGCGCGTCGTCGAGCAGCGCGCCGTCTTCGGGCAGCGAGGCCTGGGGCGCATCGGCCCAGTCGGTCAGCAGCGCGAACTGCGCGTGGTCTTCGCGGTTGGCCAGCCAGTGCAGCTCGAGCCGGTGCGCCAGCTGCGCGTTGTTCGCGGCCGACGACAGCAGCGTGGGCATGACGACCAGCGCGCGGTGCCGCTCGGGAATGCCGTTGGCAAAGTCCAGGCGCGGCAGGGACTGCACGCGCACCGACTCGGCCATGATGCGCTGCGCCAGCGCCAGCAGCGCCTCGGACAGCGGCCACGCCAGCAGCACCAGCGCCAGCACGGTGGTCCAGTCTTCGCGGTGCGGCAGGCCGTGCACCACGGCGGCCAGCAGCAGCGCCGTGCCCAGCGCCACCGAGCCGATGTACACCGGCAGGCGCCAGCCGCGATGGTCGCGCGGCGGCTGTGCCGCAGGGGCGACGACGGCGCGACCCGCTCGCCTGGCGTCGACGTCGGCCTGCAACGCCGCGACAAGCGCGGGCCGGCCCTGGCCGAAAAGATAGAAGCCGGCGGTGCCGTCGGCACGGTCGGTCTCGGCGCCGGCGTCGTCGGCCGGCGCGGACGCGGCCAGCTGCACCACGGCCTGCGCCACCACGCGCTCGGGCTGCTCGCTGGTGCGCGCCACCTGCTCCATGGCGTGGGTGATCTGCTGGCGCGTGAGTTCGCTTTCGTTGGCGAAGCTGGGCAGCTCGCGCAGCACGCGCAGCGAGCGGCTCACGGGCTCGATCAGGTCGCTCCACTCGACCTGGCCGATCATGCGCAGCGTGGTGATGATGTTGCCGACCGTGAGGTTGGCCGCGGCCTGCGCGTTCTGCGCCTCGCCGATCAGCGCCGGGCCGTTGGGGCAGTGCTGCTCGGTCCAGCGCACCAGCGCGGGCATGTCTTCGCCGCGCTCCACGGGCAGGCGCTGCCACAGCTGCGTGAGGTAGTTGTCCTGCAGGCCGTGGCTTTGCAGCGCGCGGTAAAGCACGTCGAGGTCCTGCGCCGAGAGGTGCGGCGCGGCGTCCCAGGCGGCGTGCGCGATTTCGCGCGCGACCTTGTTCTCGGCGATGGTCTCGGCCACGCGGCGCAGGTTTTCGAGCAGCACCACGCGCAAGGTGGTCGGCAGCGCCCACAGCTCGCCGAGCGTGAGTTCGTCCACCTCCTGGTAGGCGTTCAGAAAGGCCGTGAACAGCGCCTGGTTGAGCACGCTGTCGGTGTGGGCCACGTAGGCCCACGCAATGCCGTACACGCGCGGCAGGCCGGCCAGAGGCGGCGCCGCCAGCTTGGGCAGGCGCGCGTAGTAGCTGCGCGGCACGCCGTCGTGAATCTGCTGGAGCTGCGCCTCGACCAGGTGGAAGTTGTCGAGCAGCCATTCGGCCGCCGGCGACACGTAGCGCCCGCTGAGCGAAATGAGCGCGATGTAGTCGAAGGCGTTGCGCAGCGAAGCGAGGTTTTCGTCCACGCGCGGAAAGAAGGGGGCGGCTTCGCGCGAGGCGTGGTCTTCTTCGACCACCTGCGCGCGCGCGAGGCTGCGCCCGTGCTGCTCGAAGCGCTGGACGCCGAAGAGTTCGGCGCGAATCGGAAGGGCTACCGGGTCATGCGGACCCAGAAGCAGCGCCCGGGCGTAGTGACTGAGCCCCTGGAGGCGGTCGACGGCGGCTGCGGCGCTCAAGCGACGGCGAAAAGGCCGATGCCCAACACCACGGCCACGCAGGCCATCGTGACGATGCGGCCCGCAGCGAGCGCGCGCACGCGTTGCATGTGGCTTCGCAGCGAGAACCAGCGCCCGTGGGCGCGCGCGCAATGGCGCATGTGGGAAGCGAGCGCCTCGACGTCGTTACCGACGAAATCGATGGGCGAATGGGTCAAAGACTGCGGGACTGGCATGGCTACGGGCTCCTTGTAACGACTTCGAGCTGCCGCGCAATTGCGAGAACTGTGGCGAGAACTGTGAACGAGTCCGACCGTACCCTTTTAAATGACCTTACGGGTTCCTCATTGCGGACAGACGACGTAGGAGAGGGCGCACAAGGCGCCCTCTGTTCCCCACGAATCAGCCGCGGTTGATATGAATCAACCCGTGTTGCGCAACCCCGCCGCCACCCCGTTGATGGAGATGTGGATGCCGCGCTGCAGCCGCTCGCCGCCGTCGCCCGCGCGGTAGCGGCGCATCAGCTCCACCTGCAGGTGGTGCAGCGGATCGATGTACGGGAAGCGGTGGCGCACCGAGCGCTGCATCTCGGCGTTGCCCTCGAGCCGCTGCTTGGCGCCCGTGATGAGCGTGAGCGCGTCCGACGTGCGATGCCATTCGGCGTCGATCATCGAGAACACCTTCTGGCGCAGCTTGCGGTCGGTGACCAGTTCGGCGTAGCGCGAGGCCAGCGCCAGGTCGCTCTTGGCCAGCACCATGTCCATGTTCGACAGCAGCGTGCGAAAGAAGGGCCACTGCTCGTACATGCGCTGCAGCAGCGCCACGCGCTCCTTCTTGCCCGCGGCGGTGCCGGCGGCGGCCAGGAACTGCTCCACGCCCGAGCCGAAGCCGAACCAGCCCGGAATGGTCAGGCGGCACTGGCCCCAGCTGAAGCTCCACGGCACCGCGCGCAGGTCGTCGATCTTGTGGCTGGGGTTGCGCGACGCGGGGCGCGAGCCGATGTTGAGCTCGGCGATCTCGCGGATCGGCGTGGAGCCGAAGAAGTAGTCGCCGAAGCCCGGGGTCTCGTACACCAGCTTGCGGTACGCGCCCATGCTCGCGGTTGACAGCTCGCCGGCGGCCGACAGGAAGGTGGCGGGCGCCGACTTGCCTTGCGGCAGCAGCGTGGCTTCGAGCGTGGCGGCCACCAGCGTCTCGAGGTTGCGCCGGCCGATCTCGCGGTTGGCGTACTTGGAGCCGATGACCTCGCCCTGCTCGGTGAGGCGGATCTGCCCGCGCACCGTGCCCGGCGGCTGCGCCAGGATGGCCTGGTAGCTCGGGCCGCCGCCGCGCCCCACGGTGCCGCCGCGGCCGTGGAACATGCGCAGGCGAATCGGGTTGGCCTTTTTCTTGTTGAGCTCGTCGAACAGCGCCACCAGCGCGATGCCCGCGCGGTACAGCTCCCAGTTGCTGGTGAAGATGCCGCCGTCCTTGTTGCTGTCGCTGTAGCCCAGCATCACGTCCTGCTCGGCGCCCGAGCGTTCGATGAGCGCCTGGATGTTCGGCAGCGCATAGAAGGCGCGCACGATGGGTGCCGCGTTGCGCAGGTCTTCGATGGTCTCGAACAACGGCACCACGATCAGGTCGCAGGTGGCGTTGCCGTCCATGGCGCCGCGCAGCAGGCCCACTTCCTTCTGCAGCAGCAGCGCCTCGAGCAGGTCGCTCACGGTCTCGGTGTGGCTGATGATGTAGTGGCGGATGGCCGCCGCCCCGTAGCGCGCACGCGAGGCGCGCGCGGCCGCGAAGATGGCCAGCTCGCTGCGCGCGAGCGGCGAGTAGTCGGCGTCGGGCACGCGCAGCGGGCGGGCGTCGTCCAGCAGGCGCAGCAGCAGCGTCTGCTTGGCGTCTTCGGCCAGCGACGCGTACGAGGGCTCGATGCGCGCGGTGGCCAGCAGCTCGGCAATCACGGCCTCGTGCTTGTCGGAGCTCTGGCGCAGGTCGACCGTGGCCAGGTGAAAGCCGAACACCTCCACCGCGCGAATCAGCGGCAGCAGGCGCGGCGCGGCCAGCACGGTGCCGTGCTTTTCCTCGAGCGACTCGGCCACGGTGCGCAGGTCGGCCAGGAACTCTTCGGCGGTGGCGTACGGGTTCTGCGGCGCGACGGCGTGGCGCGCGGCCTCGCCGCCGGTGAGCTCGCGCAGCGTGGCGGCCAGGCGCGCGTACACGCCGGTGAGCGCGCGGCGGTAGGGCTCGTCCTTGCGGTGCTCGCTGGTGTCGGGCGAGCGCTCGGCCAGCGCCTGCATCTCGACCGACACGTCGACCAGCGTGGCCGACAGCGACAGCTCGCCGCCCAGGTAGTGCACCTCGGTGAGGTAGTGGCGCAGCGCCAGTTCGCACTGGCGGCGCAGCGCGTACTCCAGCGTTTCGGCCGTGACGTTGGGGTTGCCGTCGCGGTCGCCGCCAATCCACTGGCCCATGCGCAGGAAGGGCGCCACCGACGGCGTGTGGCCGCCCTGGGCCAAAGCCTTTTCGAGGTCGGCGTACACGCGCGGAATCTCGCGCAGGAAGGTGGCCTCGTAGTAGCTCAGCGCGTTCTCGATTTCGTCGGCCACGGTGAGCTTGGAAAAGCGCAGCAGCCGCGTCTGCCAGATCTGCGTGACGCGCGTGCGCATCTGCGTTTCGTTGTCGGCGAATTCGAGCGGCGTGAGCGCGTCTTTTCCGCCGGCATAGGCGCCCTGGCGCAGGCGGATCTCGTCGCGCACGGTGAGCAGTTGCGCAATGGCGCGCTCGGCGTCGAGGATGCTCTTGCGCTGCACTTCGGTCGGGTGCGCGGTGAGCACGGGCGACACGTAGCTGTGGGCCAGCGAGGCAACGATGTCGTCGGGCTTCACGCCGGCCTTGCGGATGCGCGCGAGCGCGGTCTGCAGGTCGCCGTCGGCGCTGTCGCCGGCGCGTTCGGCCTCGGTGCGGCGGCGGATCTGGTGGCGGTCCTCGGCCAGGTTGGCCAGGTGGCTGAAATAGGTGAAGGCGCGAATCACGCGCACCGTTTCCGCGGCGCTCAGGCCCTTGAGCAGGTTTTTCAGCGCGCGGTCGGCGGCCTGGTCGGCATCGCGGCGGAAGGCCACCGACAGCGTGCGGATCTTCTCCACCAGCGCATAGGTCTCGTCTCCTTCCTGCTCCCGGATCACATCGCCGAGGATCCGGCCCAACAGCCGGATGTCTTCGATGAGTGGCTGGTCTTCGGCCTGTCGGCGCCTGGAGGGGGCAAGGGGAGCAGGGGTCTTGCTGGCTTTCATTCGGTGTGTGTCCTGGACTTCTTGAATGGATGCGCCGACTGCGTTGCTGCGGCGCAACATGCTAGCATTCCCGCGGTTTGGAAACATGTACTTTTCGGGAACGGTCTTGAGCAATATCGTGATCGCCACGCGCGAAAGCCGGCTGGCACTTTGGCAGGCTGAACACGTGCAGGCGCTTCTGCAAGAACGAGGCCACACGGTCAGCCTGCTGGGCCTCACGACCACGGGCGACCAGATCCTGGACCGCTCGCTCAGCAAGGTGGGCGGCAAGGGCCTCTTCGTGAAGGAACTCGAGCTCGCGCTGGAAGAAGGGCGTGCCGACATCGCGGTCCATTCGTTGAAGGACGTGCCGATGGACCTGCCCGAAGGTTTCGCGCTGGCCTGCGTGCTGGAACGCGAAGACCCGCGCGACGCGCTGGTCTCCAACCTCTACGCGAGCATCGACGAACTGCCGCTGGGCGCGGTGGTCGGCACCTCGAGCCTGCGCCGCGTGGTGCTGCTGCGCGCGCTGCGACCCGACGTGCGCATCGAACCGCTGCGCGGCAACCTCGACACCCGACTGCGCAAGCTCGACGAAGGTCAGTACGACGCCATCGTGCTGGCCGCGGCCGGGCTGAAGCGGCTGGGCCTGGAAAGCCGCATTCGCGTGGCCTTCGAGCCCGACACCATGCTGCCCGCCGCGGGGCAGGGCGCGCTGGGCATCGAGGTGCGCGCGGACCGCACCGAACTCATCGAACTGCTCAAGTCGCTGGCCCACCAGGGCGACTGGCTGTCCACCTCGGCCGAACGCGCGGTGAGCCGCGCCATGGGCGGCAGCTGTTCCATGCCGCTGGCCGCGCACGCGCGCTGGCAGGCCGATGGCGCATTGCGCATCGACGCGGCCTGGGGCGACCCCGAAGGCAACGCGCCGCTCGTGAAGGTGCACGCGCGGGCACCGGCCGGCGACTTCGCACAGGCCGACGCGCTCGGCGAGCACGCCGCCACGCTGCTGCGCGACGCCGGGGCGCGTTGACGGCCGGGGTCATCGCATGACCACCCGCCCCGTCATCGTCACGCGGCCGGCGCGCGAAGCGCGGCAATGGGTGGACGACCTGCGCGCCGCGGGCCTGGACGCGGTGGCGTTGCCGCTGATCGCGATCGAACCCGTCGCCGACGCCGAGCCCTTGCGCAAGGCCTGGTCCCGCCTTGCCGGCTATGCGGCGCTGATGTTCGTGAGCGCCACGGCGGTCGAGCACTTCTTCGCGCACAGGGACGACGCCGTGTCATTGGCGGGCCGCCGTTTCTGGGCGACTGGGCCGGGCACCACGCGCGCCTTGCTGCGTGCCGGCGTGCCGCCCGAGGCCATCGACGCGCCGCCGCCCGAGGCCACGCGCTTCGACTCCGAAGCGCTGTGGGAGCGCGCGCACGCACAGGTGACGCCGGGGGTGCGCGTGCTGATCGTGCGCGGCGGCGACGAAGCCGGCCACCCCACGGGCCGCGACTGGCTCGCCAACGAGATCGACGCTGCGCGCGGCCTGCGCGACACCGTGGTCGCGTACCGCCGCTTGCCGCCGTCGTTCGATGTCGTACAACGCCAGCTCGCGCTCGACGGTGCCGAAGGCCGCGCGATCTGGCTCTTCAGCAGCTCCGAAGCCATCGGCAACCTGCAACGCGCCATGCCCGGCACGCAGTGGCATGCGGCCAGCGCCGTCGCCACCCACGCACGCATCGGCGAAGCCGCGCGGGCCGCGGGTTTCGGGGCGTTGCGTGTATGCACACCGCTGCGGGAAGCACTGGTCGCGTCGATAGAATCCCTCGCATGAGCGCCGCGTCCCCGTCAGACGATCTTCCTTCTTCCCCCGCCGTCGCCACCACGCCGGTACCGGTCACCGTGGCACCGCACCAGACCCCCGCCGCCAAGGCCGCCGGTGCCTTGCTGCTGTCGCGCCTCGGGCTCGGCCTGATCGCGCTGGTGGCCGTGGTGGCGCTGCTGATGGCCATTGCGCTGTGGCAGAAGGTCAGCGGCATGAAGGAGCAGCTCGCGCGGCAAAGCGCCGATGCCATCGCGCAGTCGATGGAAGCGCGCACGCTGGCCCGCCAGGCCAGCGATACGGTGCGCGATGCATCGGCCCGCGTGGCGCTGGTCGAGACGCGGGTGGCCGAGGTGGCGCTGCAGCGCTCGCAGCTCGAGGAACTCATTCAAAGCCTGTCGCGTTCGCGCGACGAGAACCTGGTGGTCGACATCGAGTCGGCCCTGCGCCTGGCCTTGCAGCAGGCGCAGGTCACGGGCAGCGTGGAGCCCTTGCTGGCGGCGCTGAAGGCCGGCGACGTGCGCATCGCGCGGGCGGCGCAGCCCCGGCTGGCACCGCTGCAGCGCGCCATGCAGCGCGACGCCGACCGCCTGCGCAGCAGCGCCAGCACCGACAACGCCGAGGCGCTGCAGAAGCTCGACGAACTCATGCGCGGCGTGGACGACCTGCCCACGCTCAACGCGGTGGCCGTGCGCGGCACCGGCACCAACGCCTGGCAGGCCGAGCCCATTCCCGCCGATGCGCCGTGGTGGAGCCGCGTGCTGCTGACCATTCGCGGCGAGATGCGCTCGCTGGTGCGCGTCGGCCGCATCCAGAGCCCCGAGGCCATCCTGCTGGCGCCCGAGCAGTCGTACTTCCTGCGCGAGAACCTGAAGCTCAAGCTGCTCAATGCGCGGCTGTCGCTGCTGTCGCGGCAGATGGAGGCCACGCGCAGCGAACTGGCGCAGGTGACCGCGTCGCTCAACCGCTATTTCGATCCCGCGTCGCGCCGCACGCAGGCCGCCGCCACGCTGCTGCAGCAACTGCAGACGCAGGTGAAGACCACCGAGCCCGTGCGCATCGACGACACGCTCACCGCCTTGACCACCGCGGCCGCAGGACGCTAGAACCGATGACCCCCCGGCTTTTCACTCGCTGCGCTCCGTGCAATTCGCCACCCCCCGAGCGGGCGGCGCGACCCGCCTTGGGGCGGCCCGGCGGCGGTCGCTGAATGCGCGCGGCAATCTGGCTCCTCGCGCTGTTCGCCGTCGCGGCGGCGGTCGCGCTGTTCGCAGGCAACAACCAGGGCACGATCACCGTGTTCTGGCCGCCCTGGCGTGTCGACCTGTCGCTCAACCTCGTGCTGGTGATCCTGCTGGTGGCCTTCGTGCTGCTGCACGCGGCGCTGCGCGCGCTGTCGGCGTTGTTCTCGCTGCCCAAGCAGGCGCGCCAATGGCGGCTGCAGCAGAAGGAGCGCACGCTGCACGCGGCCTTGCTCGATGCCATGGTGCAGCTCATTTCGGGCCGCTTCTCGCGCGCGCGCAAGGCCGCCCAGGCGGCGCTCACACAAGAAAAGACGCTGTCCGCGCTCGGCGCCAGCCTGCCGCAGGCGCAGCAGGTGCGCGTGCTGTCGCACCTGCTGGCCGCCGAGAGCGCGCAAGCGCTGCAAGACAAGCCGGCCCGCGATGCCCACCTGCAGCAGGCCCTGAACGAAAGCGCCGACCGCGCCGTGCTTGCGAGCCCGGAGACGCGCGAAGGCGTGCAGCTGCGCGCGGCCCGCTGGGCGCTGGAAGACCGCGATGCGGCCGCGGCGCTGGCGCGGCTCGAAGAACTGCCGCAAGGTGCGCAACGTCGCACGCTGGCCCTGCGCCTGCGACTGAAGGCGGCGCGGCAAGACCGCCGCACGCTCGAAGCGCTGGAAACCGCGCGGCTGCTGGCCAAGCACCGCGCGTTCTCTGAAGCTGCCGCGCAAAGCATCGTGCGCGGCCTGGCGACCGAACTGCTGTCGGGCGCGCACGACCCGGCGCAACTGCTGCGGGCCTGGACCGAACTCGACGCCAACGAGCGCGGCATGCCCGAGGTGGCCATTCACGCGGCGCAACGCATGGTCGCGCTGCGTGGCGACCTCGCACTGGCACGCGGCTGGCTGCTGCCGGCCTGGGAGCGCATGGTCGCCAACCCGCGCGGCCTCGGCGATGCCCTGCGCGTGAAGCTGGCGCGCGCGCTCGAGGCGGGGCTCGATTCGGTGGACGCCGACTGGCTGGCCCGCATCGAAAGCGCGCAACGCAACAACCCGCGCGACGCCAACCTGCAGTACCTCGCGGGCATGGCGTGCATGAAGCGGCAGCTGTGGGGCAAGGCCCAGCAACTGCTGACGCAGGCCGGCCTGGGCCTGCAGGACACCGAGCTGTACCGCCGCGCCTGGCTCGCCCTGGCGCAGCTGGCCGAAGACCGCGACGACGCCGCGCAAGCGGCCGAGGCATGGAAGCGCGCGGCGCAGGTCGAGCACTCCTGAGCCCCGGGCCGGGCTCGCTTCAAGCGAAGTTCAGGGGCGGCCGGCCCTTGCACTCTTACGCCCGTAGGCGCGATCCCTGTTCCTGCTGCACCGACGGCTTGTCCCTGCCGACGATCAGCCCGCTGATGTCGGCTAGCACCCGGACTCCCACGCCGCCGTAGAGCATCACCCCGCCGAAGCCGTGCACCAGCGCCGGAAAGCTTTCACTGAGCGAGCCGAAGTTGCCCGCCGCGATCTTCTCGGCCAATTGATCCTGGAAATGCCAAAGCTTCCGGCGCACGACCGGGCATAAAAAAACGGCGCCGAGTGGCGCCGTTTTCATTTGCTGCAAGCGTGCGCGGTTCAGGGCGCGCGTTGCTGCTCCGTACCGCTGGCGGCTTGCTCGAAGGGCAGCGACATCGCACCGAGGTCGCGGCGGGTTTCGACCAGCACCAGCGGGCCTTCGTCGACCACCACCACCGGCGGACGTTCGCGCGGCACGTGCACGGGCTTGGGCTCGGCGGCGATCGCGGCGCGGACTTGCGCAATGCGTTCGGCGTCGGAGTTGACCCACTGCAGGCCCGAGCTCTCGGCGATCTGCGCGAGTTCGTTCAGCGGCAGTTCGAAGGCCTGGACCTTGGGCAGTGCCCGGCCGTTGGCAGCGGTGGCTGCGGCGGGTGCGGCGACAGGTGCCTTGGCGGCTTCGACCACGATGGGTGCTGCCGCCGGTACCGGGGCTTGCACCGGCGCGGGACGCTCGGCACGGGCCTGCTGGGGTGCAGGTTCGCGCACCTCGCGGGCCTCGGGTGCCGCGGCGGCAACCGCTTCGGCGCGCTCAGGCACTTGCTGCGACAGCTCCTGGCGCTCTTGCCGTTCCTGGCGCTCTTGACGGGCGACCGGGGCTTCCTGCGCTTCGACCGCTTCCGCGGCGATGACGCCGAGCACGCCTTCGGTGGCCGGTGCGTTGACCGTGCCGGCTTCGTTCTCGTCGCGCGGGCCGCGTTCGCGGCGGTCGCGGCCGTAACGGTCACGCGAACGGCCGCGGCGCGCTTCGCCTTCGCCCTCGCGGCGCGGTGCCTGCTCGTTGTTGCCGTTCAGGTCGCCGTCCTGGCCGTCCTGACCGGCTTCGGTGGCGGCTGCCACTTCGGCTTCGCCGTTCAGCTGTTCGGGCGCATCGTTGCGGCGCTCGCGGCGGCCGTCGGTGCGTTCGCCGCGGCCATCGTTGCGCTCGCCGCGCGGTGCGCGCTGCTCGTCGCGGCCGTTGCGCGGCTGGCGTTCGCCCTGGGGCGCGCCTTCGCCGGCTTCGGCACTGCGTTCGCGCGGGGCGACGTTGTCGCCATTGCGTTCACCACCTCGTTCACCACCGCGCTCTGCACGGTCGCCGCCACGTTCCGAACGCTCGCCGCGCTCGCCACGTTCACGGCGTGCACGCGGTGCGCGCTCGGCCGTGTTGCCTTCTTCGCCTGCAACCGCGCCGGGCGCGAGTTGCTGGGCTTCGAGGTTCACGTTGCCGTCGAGTGCTTCCGCCGGCTGGTTGCGGCCGTCGCGGCCTTCGCCTTCGCGGCGTTCGCCACGGCCGTTGCGGCGGGGTTCGCCTTCGCGCGGTGCGCGCGCTTCACGCGGCTCGCGGGGTTCGCGCTGTTCACGCGGTGCGTTGGTGCCGTCGGCGCGCAGTTCGCCCGTGCGGGGTTCGCGGCCTTCACGGCCCTCGCGCCCTTCACGGCCTTCGCGGCGTTCGCCGCCGCGGCCACCACGGCGTTCGCCGTCGCGGCCCGAGCGGGCGCCGTTCTCGCCACGGCCTTCGCCGCGACCTTGGCCATCACGACCCTCACGGCCTTCACCGCCGCGTCCGCCACGGCGTTGTTCGCCGTCGCGTCCACCGCGTGCTTCGCCACGCGCTTCGCCGTCGCGGCCAGGGCGGCCGTCGCGGCGGGGCTTCGGCGGCTCGACCGGAATCACGGCCGGCGCAGGCGCTGCCACGGGTTCTGGCGTGGCGCCGAACAGGCTCTTGATCCAGCCGAAGAAGCCGGTCTGGGCCGGCACGGGCGCGGCCACCACGGGCGGTGCGACCACGGGTGCAGGTGCAGCGGCGACAGGCGCGCGCTCGGCTTCGGGCTTGGGCGGCACCACCGGCGCGGGCGCGTCGGGCAGCACGCCCTTGATGACCGGCGTCTGCTTGTTGGTGGGCTCCTGCGAGCGGCGGGTGACCGCCGTCGGGTCTTCGATCTCGTCGGCCATCTTGTAGCTGGCTTCGATGTGGTCGAGACGCGGATCGTCGTGCTTCAGGCGCTCGAGCTTGTAGTTCGGCGTTTCGAGCGTCTTGTTGGGCACCATCAGCACGGTGACGCGCTGCTTGAGCTCGATCTTGGCGATTTCAGGGCGCTTTTCGTTCAGCAGGAACGACGCCACTTCGACCGGCACCTGGACGTGCACGGCGGCCGTGTTGTCCTTCAGGCACTCTTCCTGAATGATGCGCAGGATCTGCAGCGCGCTCGATTCGGTGTCGCGGATGTGGCCCGAGCCGCCGCAGCGGGGGCAGGGGATCGACGAGCCTTCGCTCAGCGCCGGCTTCAGGCGCTGGCGGCTCATTTCCATCAGGCCGAACTTGCTGATCGAGCCGAACTGCACGCGGGCGCGGTCCTGGCGCAGCGCGTCGCGCAGGCGGCTTTCGACTTCGCGGCGGTTCTTCGACTCGTCCATGTCGATGAAGTCGATGACGATCAGGCCGCCCAGGTCGCGCAGGCGCATCTGGCGGGCCACTTCGTCGGCGGCTTCGAGGTTGGTGCGGGTGGCGGTTTCTTCGATGTCGCCGCCCTTGATGGCGCGGGCCGAGTTCACGTCGACCGACACCAGTGCTTCGGTGTGGTCGATGACGATGGCGCCGCCCGAGGGCAGTTGCACGGTGCGGGCGTAGGCCGACTCGATCTGGTGCTCGATCTGGAAGCGGCTGAACAGCGCCGCGTCGTCGCGGTAGCGCTTCACGCGGGCGGCATGCTCGGGCATGACGTGCGCCATGAACTGCTGCGCCTGGTCGTAGATGTCGTCGGTGTCGATCAGGATGTCGCCGATGTCGTGATTGAAATAGTCACGAATGGCGCGGATGACGAGCGACGATTCCTGGTAGATCAGGAAGGCGCCCTTGCCGCCCTTGGCTGCGCCGTCGATGGCGCTCCAGAGCTTGAGCAGGTAGTTCAGGTCCCACTGGAGTTCGGGCGCCGAGCGGCCGATGCCGGCGGTGCGCGCGATGATGCTCATGCCCTTCGGGTATTCGAGCTGGTCCATCGCCTCCTTGAGGTCGGCCCGGTCTTCGCCCTCGATGCGGCGCGATACGCCACCGCCGCGCGGGTTGTTGGGCATCAGCACGACATAGCGGCCGGCCAGCGAGATGAAGGTGGTGAGGGCCGCGCCCTTGTTGCCGCGTTCTTCCTTTTCGACCTGGACGGTGAGTTCCTGGCCTTCGCGGATCGCGTCCTGGATGCGGGCCTGGCTTGCCGACACGCCTTCGGCGAAGTACTGCTTGGAGATTTCCTTGAACGGCAGGAAGCCGTGGCGGTCTTCGCCGTAGTCGACGAAACAGGCTTCGAGCGAAGGCTCGACGCGCGTCACGACCGCTTTGTAGATGTTGCCCTTGCGCTGTTCGCGCCCTTCGATTTCGATTTCGTAGTCGAGCAGTTTCTGCCCGTCGACGATGGCCAGGCGCCGTTCTTCGGCTTGCGTGGCATTGATCAGCATCCGCTTCATGATGCGTTGTCCTTATATGTATCGTTCTACCGGCCCTTGAAGGGCCAACGATGCACGGACGACGCCCGCGAAACCAGGGAATTGCCGCTTGGGCCCCGGATGCTGTCACTGCCGCGCCAGGCGCGAGCAGGCCTCCTGAGAATTAACTCAAGAAGACAGCCGGGGTGGGGGCGCGTGGATGGGCGCGAGCCAGATTCGGTGTTGAGTGGCTATCTTTTTGATAACCGGTTGCGCAAGGGTGGCGCGCGCTACCGATAGTTCAATGCCTGAGGCCGCTGGTCGAAACCAGGTGGGCCAGCGCAGGCAAAGTTGAATCAGCAGCATCAACACAACAAGGGACTCGCTTCGATCCGCCTGCAGCTTGATCAGCTGCAGGCTGGGTATTCCGTATCGGTGTTTCGTGGGTGTCGGCTTGACTTAGGCGCCTGCTCTGCCACTTTGCGCAATTGCGCGGGGTTTGCAGCTGGGCGCCAAAGCGGCATCGACCTCACAGCGTGGTCCTGGGTATTTGATGGCAGTGGACTAAACTTCTGTCTAATCAAGCACTTACATGACCGCGCTGGTGAAAAACATTATAGGTGCGAAGCAAGCCCCCGCGGCTGCTCCAAATCCCTCAGGCCCAAAAGCCGCGGACGACACCGGGGCGCCGCCTTCGGCCATCAAATTCCTGACGGTCGACGCCGAATCCGCCGGACAGCGGCTCGACAACTTCCTGTTCCGCCACCTGAAAGGCGTGCCGAAGACGCACGTCTACCGGATCATCCGGTCGGGCGAAGTGCGCATCAACAAGGGGCGCGTGCAGGCCGAGACCCGCATCGAGGCCGGCGACGTGCTGCGGCTGCCGCCGATTCGCATCTCGGCGCGCGCGGAAGAGGGCGCCACCCCACCCGCGCCCGCGCGTGAATTTCCTGTGCTGCTCGAAGACGACGCCGTGCTGGCCATCGACAAGCCGGCCGGCGTGGCCGTCCATGGCGGCAGCGGCGTGAGTTTCGGCGTGATCGAGCAGCTGCGCACGGCGCGCCCGGGCGCCAGGTTTCTGGAGCTGGTGCACCGGCTGGACCGCGAAACCTCCGGCATCCTGCTGGTCGCCAAGAAGCGCAGCGCGCTGGTTGCGCTGCAAGACCAGTTCCGCGAGCGCGAGACCGGCAAGACCTACCTGGCGCTGGTCGAGGGCGCCTGGCCCGCCAACAAGAAGGTGCTCGACGCGCCGCTCGCCAAGTTCCTGCTGCCCGACGGCTCGGCCGGCGCCGGCGAACGCCGCGTGCGCGTGGTTCCCAAGGACCATCCGGACGCCATGCGGGCCGTCACGCTGGTGCGGGTGCTGGCCAAGCTGACGCTGCCCGGTGATGCCGCGCCGCTGTCCTTGCTGGCGGTGACCATCAAGACCGGCCGCACGCACCAGATCCGCGTTCACCTGGCTTCGGCCGGCCATCCGATTGCCGGCGACGACAAGTACGGCGAGTCCGATCGCCAGCGCGCGCTGCAGAAACTCGGCCTCAAGCGCATGTTCCTGCACGCGTGGCGGCTGCAATTCAACCACCCGGCCAGCGGCGAGCGCGTGGCGTTGCAGGCCGAACTGCCGCCCGAACTGCACGTGCTGATGCCGAGCGCGGCCCTCGAGGCCATGGCCCAACACCCCACTCCGACGTCCCATGACTGACTCTTCCAGACCCCTCAATTTCGACCTGATCGCCTTCGACTGGGACGGGACGCTCTACGACTCCACGCGCTTGATCGTGCGCTGCATCCAGGCCGCGGTGGTCGACGTCGGCGGCGCCAAGCCGAGCGAGAACGACGCCGCCTGGGTCATCGGCCTGGGCCTGGCCGAGGCGCTGGCCCGCGCGGCGCCCGATGTGCCGAAGGAAAAATACCCCGAGCTCGGCGCGCGCTACCGGTATCACTACCTGCAGCACCAGGACGACCTGGTGCTGTTCGACGGCGTGCTGCAGATGCTCGATGCCTTGCGCGCGCGCGGCCACAAGCTGGCCGTGGCCACGGGCAAGTCGCGCCGCGGGCTCAACGAAGCGCTGAAGTCGGTGGCCCTGCGCGAGCGCTTCGACGGCTCGCGCACCGCCGACGAAACCTTCGGCAAGCCGCATCCGCGCATGCTGCTGGAGCTGATGGAAGAGCTGGACGTGCCGGCGGAACGCACGCTGATGATCGGCGACACCACGCACGACCTGCAACTTGCGCAGAACGCCGGCGCCGCCAGCGTGGGCGTGAGCTACGGCGCGCACGAACCCGAGAGCTTCGACGAATTCAAGCCGCTGCACGTGGCGCATTCCATTGCCGACCTCGAGGCCTGGCTGCTCGCCAACGCCTGAACGGCGTTTCAAGACAACGCCTCGACGCCTTAACGCCTAACCCCCCCGGAGAGAGCTCTGCCATGAGCGAAGAACGCATCCCGCTGTGCAATGCCGCGGACCTGGTCGAAGGCGGCCTGGCCGTGCCCTTCGACGTGGTCCACGGCGGTGAAACCTGCCGCGCCTTCGCGATACGGTTCGAGGGCCTGCCCCATGCGTTCCTCAACCGCTGCAGCCATGTCGCGATGGAAATGGACTTCCAGCCCGACCGCTTCTTCGACGACACCGGGCAATGGCTGCTGTGCGCGACGCATGGCGCGGTCTACAAGCCCGACACCGGCGAATGCGCGGGCGGCCCCTGCCGCGGCGGGCTCGTGAAGATCGCCTTGAGCGAGCATGACGGCGTGGTGCACTGGCATACTGACTGGAACCTTCACCCCCTGAGCTTCTGACATGACCGACCCGAACCGAACCGAACCCGCAGGGTTCGAACCCTTTGAGCCGGTACCCCCCAAAAACATGGCCCAAGACCCCACGCAACGCCCCGGATGGGAGCGCGCCACGCTCGAAAAGCTGGCTTTCGCCGCACTGAACGAACAGAAGGCCACGCGCCGCTGGAAGACCTTCGTGCGCATTTCCTGGCTCGCGTTCTTCGTCTTTCTCGTCTGGTTCGCGCTGTCGCGCAGCGCACCCAGCACAGCCAAGACCACGGCCCACACGGCGGTGGTCGAGATCAAGGGCGAAATCGCCAACGGCGGCGACGCCAGCGCCGAGTTCGTGGTGGCCGCCATGAAGACGGCCTTCGAGGACGAAGGCGCCAAGGGCGTCATCTTGCTGATCAACTCGCCCGGCGGCAGCCCCGTGCAGGCCGGCATCATCAACGACGAGATCAAGCGCCTGAAGGCCAAGTACAAGAAGCCGGTGTACGCGGTGGTCGAAGAAACCTGCGCCTCCGCCGCCTACTACATCGCCGCTTCCGCCGACAAGATCTACGTCGACAAGGCCAGCATCGTGGGCAGCATCGGCGTGCTGATGGACGGCTTCGGCTTCACCGGCGTGATGGAAAAGGTGGGCGTGGAGCGCCGCCTGCTGACGGCTGGCGAGAACAAGGGCTTTCTCGACCCGTTCAGCCCGATGAGCGACGCCCAGCGCGCCCATGCGCAAACCATGCTGAACCAGATCCACGCGCAGTTCATCAACGTGGTGAAGACCGGCCGCGGCGATCGCCTGAAGCTGGACACCCCGGGCCTGTTCAGCGGCCTGTTCTGGAGCGGTGAGCAGGCCGTGGAATACGGCCTGGCCGACCAGCTGGGCAATGTCGACTACGTGGCCCGCGAGGTCATCAAGGCTGAAGAGGTCATTGACTACACGCGGCGCGACAACGTGGCCGAGAAGCTGGCCAAGAAGTTCGGCGCCGCCATGGCCGAGACCACGGTGCGCCTGATGCACACCGCGCCGGCCCTGCGCTGAGCGCTTATTTGTTGTCGCCGCTGGCGGTGTAGCGCGCGGAGGCCGCCAGCGCCGCGGCGAAGACCACGACCACATAGAGCGCGGCGGTCAGCGAGGTCGCCCGCGCCAGCAGCCCGATGACCGCCGGGCCTGCCATGAACCCCAGATAGGCCAAGGCCGACACCGACGCGATGCCACGTGCCGGCTCCACGCCCGGTACCTTGGCCGATGCCGAGAACAGGATCGGTACCACGTTCGCAAACCCCACGCCCACGCCCGCGAAGCCGACCAGCGCCAGCCAGGGCAGGTCGGTGATCAACACCAGCGTCATGGCGGCCGCCGCCAGCAGGCCGCTGCCGAGCAGCAACGAAGTGGGGGCGAAGCGCGAGCGCATCGCGTCGCCGCCGAAGCGCGCGGCGGCCATGGCCGCCGAGAAACTGGCGTAGGCCAGCGCGGCTTGCTGCTGGGGACTGCCGATTTCCTGCTGCATATAGAGCACGCTCCAGTCGTAGATCGCGCCTTCGGCGATCAGGCCCAGCGCAGCCAGCACGCCCAGCACCGCGAGCGTGCCGCGCGGCAGCAGGAAGCCGTGGTCGGCGCCGCTCGCGCCGCTGGTGGCGGGCCGGGGCAGCATGCGTGTCGAGGCAAGCGCCACGACCAGCACCATGGCGGCCGCAACGATCAGCAGATGGGTTTGAGCGCCGAGGCCGGCCGCCAGCGCGGCGCTGCCGCTCGCGGCACCGGCCATGCCGCCCAGGCTGAACATGCCGTGCATGCCGCTCATCAGCGGAGTGCCGCCGTGCAGTTCGAGCTGCGCGGCCTCGGTGTTGATCGACACGTCGAACACGCTGGTCACCAGGCCGAAGGCGGCCAGCAAACCGAGCAGCGCCGCATAACCCGGCATGGCGATCAGGCCTGCCAGCAGCAAGGCGTAGATGCAGCCGCACAACCCAGCCACGCGGCGCGGGCCGTGTCGGCCGATCCAGCGGCCCGCGCTGGTCAGGCCGATCATTGCACCCGCGCCGGCCGCGAGCATGGCCAACCCGAGCTGGGCTTCATCGATGCCGTAGTGCGCCTTGACGGTGGGCACGTGCACGCCCCAGGTCGCGAAGATGAAGCCGGCGGAAAAGAACTGGGCGCGCGACGCCCAGCGCGTGCTTGCGGTAACGGCCAGCATCTCAGCGGCCGATCGCGAACACGGCGGGCAGGCGTTCGTCCGTGGCGGCCTGCGGCTTGGCGCGCCAGGACTTCACGGTTTCGCTGCGCACCTGGGCGCTGGACAGCGTCAGGCCCCGGGCCACGGCGAGGCGGGTGTTGTGCTGCAGGGTCTGCACCAGCGCCTGCAGCAGGGCTGCGTTGCGGTAGGGCGTTTCGATGAACAGCTGCGTTTGTCCCGACTTGAGCGCGAGCGCCTCGAGCTCGCGAATGCGCGTCTGGCGCTCCACGGCGTCCTGCGGCAGATAGCCGACGAAAGCGAAGTTCTGGCCGTTCAGGCCGCTGGCGGCCAGCGCCAACAGCAGCGAAACCGGGCCCGTCAGCGGCACCACTTCGATGCCCAGGTCGTGCGCGGCACGCGCGACCGACGAACCCGGGTCGGCCACTGCCGGCATGCCGGCCTCGCTCAGCAGGCCGATGTCGTGGCCTTCCAGCGCGGCGGCCAGCAGCGGCCGGGCGTCGAACTGGCCGGCGTGGTCGCCTTTCTTGTGCACTTCGCGCGGCAGTTCCTGGATGGCCTGCGCCTGCAGGGGCGCGGCCAGCGGCGCGACGGCGTCGACGCGCTTCAGGTAGGCGCGTGCGGATTTCGCGTTCTCGCAGATCCAGTGCGTGATGCCGGCGGCGGTCTGCAGCGTGCCCAGGGGCAGGGCGTCTTGCAGCGGGGCTTGCACGTCGCAGCCGAAATCGAGCGGCGCGGGAACGAGGTAGAGCTTGCCTTTGGCTTGTGTCACAGCAGGTTCACCCCCGCGGCGCGCAGCATCTGGCAGGTACGGATCAGCGGCAGACCGACCAGTGCGGTCGGGTCGTCGCTGTCGATGGCGCTCAGCAGCGCGATGCCGAGGCCTTCGCTCTTGGCGCTGCCGGCGCAGTCGTAGGGCTGCTCGGCTTGCAGGTAGTGTTCGATGGCATCGTCCGTCAGGTCGCGGAACACCACGCGCACGGGCGCGATGTCGCGCTGCACGAAGCCGGTGGCGTGGCACACGACGGCCACGGCCGTCTGGAAGATCAGCGTCTGGCCACGCATGCGGCGCAGTTGGGCGGTGGCGCGCGCATGGTCGCCGGGCTTGCCGAGGGCCTCGCCGGCCAGGTCGGCCACCTGGTCGGAGCCGATGACGACGGCTTCGGGAAAGCGGGCGGCCACGGCATTGGCCTTTTCCAGCGCGAGGCGCACGGCCAGGTCGTGCGGCGTTTCGCCGGGAAGTGGGGTTTCATCGACTTCCGGCGACTGCACGTCGAAGGGCAGTCGCAGGCGGGTGAGCAGTTCGCGCCTGTAGCGCGAGGTGGAGGCGAGGATCACGGTGCGTTGCATGGGGACGATTGTGCGTGAGCCGCCCAAGCGCCGAAGCTTGTTGCAGGCTGTGTCCTTGGGCTTGTCCCAGGGTGCTCGATCGGGCAGTCGCGATAGACTGGCGCGGATGAAGAGAGAATTTGCCCCCGAACGGCTCAATGTGCCCGGCTTTACCGCCGCTGCCGCCACCCTGGAAGCCGCCGATCCGGTTCCAAATTACGCCCGCCTGGTCGCCGAGCTGGCCACGCCGGCGACCGATGCCATCGTCAGCTGGGAGGCCAGCGGCGAAGAACGCCCCGGCGCCGACGGCAAGCCCGTGCCCTGGATGCACCTGGAGGCCGAAACCACCGTGCCGCTGGTTTGCCAGCGCTGCCTGTCGCCTGTCGACACCGAGCTTTTCGTGGACCGCTGGTTCCGTTTCGTGGCCGACGAGGCCACCGCCGAGGCGCAGGACGACGAGTCCGAAGAAGACCTGCTCGTGCTGAGCCGCGATTTCGACCTGCATACATTGATAGAAGACGAGCTGCTGATGGAGATTCCCGTCACGCCCGTTCACGACGTTTGCCCGACGCCGGTGCAGCTGTCGTCCAGCGACGAAGACTTCAAGGCGGCCGAACAGGCCAAGCCGAACCCGTTTGCAGTGCTCCAGGCGTTGCGCGGGCGAAAGCCTGGAGACGGCTCGAAAGAGGGCGAGTAGCTCTTTCTCCGAGTCTGGGCTATAATCATGGGCTTCGCGCGCGCCGCCGTGAGCAGCAATGCAGGCAAGGGCATTCCATACATGTCCCTGCATTGCCACCGCGTGAGCCCGCATCCTTTCACTCACCTCACAGTCCAGGAGCCATCATGGCCGTCCAGCAAAACAAGAAGTCGCCTTCCAAGCGCGGCATGCACCGTTCCCACAATGCGCTGGTCGTGCCCGGCATCGCCGTGGAACCGACCACCGGCGAAACGCATCTGCGTCACCACATCAGCCCCAACGGTTTCTACCGTGGCCGTCAGGTGCTCAAGAACAAGTCTGAAGCCTGATCTCGCACCCCAAGGCCAAGGCCCGAAGCTACTTCTGCTGTAGCGTCGGGCCTTTGTTTTGATGGCTACGCCTTCTTCCCCCGAAATCACTGCTGCGCCTTCCGCAATCACGCTCGCCGTGGATTGCATGGGGGGTGACCATGGGCCGCGTGTCACGCTCGCGGCCTGCCGCGCGTTTCTCGAGCGGCACAGCGAAGCCTCGTTGTTGTTGGTCGGTGCGCCGGCCGCACTGGCGGGGTTTGCCGCGCATCCACGTGCCCGCGTCGTCGCCGCGAGCGAGGTGGTGGGCATGGACGATCCGATTGAAATCGCCTTGCGCAAGAAGAAGGATTCTTCGATGCGCGTGGCGATCCAGCAGGTGAAGGATGGTGCTGCGCAAGCCGCCATCTCGGCCGGCAATACCGGCGCCCTGATGGCGATCGCGCGCTACCTGCTCAAGACGCTCGACGGCATCGATCGCCCCGCGATTGCGCCGCAACTTCCGAATGCCAAAGGCGGCGCCACGACCGTGCTCGACCTGGGTGCGAACGTCGATTGCGACGCGGAAGACCTGCTTCAGTTCGCCGTGCTGGGGTCTGCTTTGGTCTCCGCGCTCACCGGCAACGAGGCGCCTTCAGTCGGCCTGCTCAATATCGGCGAGGAAGCCATCAAGGGCAGTGAAACGATCAAGAAGGCCAGTCAACTGCTGCGTACGGCTGCCAACTCCAAGGATCTGAACTTCTACGGCAACGTGGAAGGCAACGATATCTTCAAGGGCACGACCGACATCGTCGTTTGCGACGGTTTCGTCGGCAACGTGGCGCTGAAGGCCAGCGAAGGTGTGGCTTCGATGATCGGCGAATTCATTCGCGTCGAATTTTCGAGAAATATTTTCACCAAGGCTGCAGCAATTGTTGCTTATCCGGTGCTAAAAGCTTTCAAAAGTCGTCTGGATCATCGCCGGTACAACGGTGCGGCACTTTTGGGCTTGCGCGGCTTGGTGTTCAAAAGCCATGGCTCGGCTGACGAAGTGGCTTTCGGCCATGCGTTGGATCGCGCTTATGATGCCGCTCGCAACAACCTGCTCGATCGCGTGCGGGCCCGCATCGCCCACGCCGCGCCATTGCTCGCGCGGCAGGAACCGGCGGCGCCGGTCGACGCGACGGCCCTTCACGTTTGATGACTCCTTATTCACGCATTACCGGCACCGGCAGCTACCTGCCCCCACGCCGCGTGACCAACGACGACCTCGCCAAGGAATTGGCGACGCGCGGCATCGAGACCTCCGATCAATGGATCGTCGAGCGCACCGGCATCCATGCCCGGCATTTCGCCGCGCCGGAAGTCACCAGCAGCGATCTCGGGCTCGAGGCTGCCAGGCATGCGCTCGAATCCGCCGGCCGCAAGGCCAGCGACGTCGACCTGATCATCGTCGCGACCTCGACGCCCGACATGGTGTTTCCGTCGTCCGCGGCCATCCTCCAGCACAAGCTCGGCATCGCCGGCTGCCCGGCGTTCGACGTCCAGGCGGTTTGCAGCGGCTTCGTCTATGCGCTGACCGTGGCCGACGCCATGATCCGCACCGGCACCGCGCGCTGCGCGCTGGTGATCGGCGCCGAAGTGTTCTCCCGCATCCTCGATTTCAGCGATCGCACCACCTGCGTGCTGTTCGGTGACGGCGCGGGCGCGGTGGTGCTCGAAGCCAGCGAAGAGCCCGGCATCCTGGCGAGCGACCTGCATGCGGACGGCAAGCACGTCGGCATTCTTTGCGTGCCCGGTCATGTCTCCGGCGGCAATGTGCTCGGCACGCCGCTGCTGCACATGGACGGCCAGGCTGTCTTCAAGCTCGCGGTTCGCGTGCTCGAAGAAGCTGCCCGCGCCACGCTGGCCAAAGCCGGCAAGACCGAGGCCGACATCGACTGGCTCATTCCTCACCAGGCGAACATCCGCATCATGGAAGGCACGGCGAAGAAGCTGAAGCTTCCGCGCGAGAAGCTGATCGTCACGGTGAACGAACACGGCAACACGTCTGCCGCGTCGATTCCGTTGGCGCTCGACGAGGCCGTGCGCTCCGGCAAGGTGAAGAAAGGCGAAACGCTCATGCTCGAAGGCGTGGGCGGCGGCTTCACCTGGGGCGCGGTGCTCCTGAACCTGTAGTGTGTTGCGGCGGCCCGAAGAGGGCGGCTGCATTCGAGACGACACATCAAAAATGAAATCCTTTGCTTTTGTCTTTCCGGGCCAGGGCTCGCAAGCGGTCGGCATGCTCGACGCCTGGGGCGATCACCCCGCCGTGGTCGAAACCTTGCGTGAAGCGTCGGATGCGCTGGACGAAGACGTCGGCGCGCTGATCAAGAACGGCCCCAAGGAAGAACTGGCCCTGACCACCAACACCCAGCCCGTGATGCTGGTGGCGGGCGTGGCCGCATGGCGCGCGTGGCTCGCCGAAGGCGGCGCCACTCCCTCCGTGGTGGCCGGTCATTCGCTTGGCGAGTACTCAGCGTTGGTTGCTTCCGGCGTGCTGACGCTTGCCCAGGCGGCGCCGCTCGTGCGTTTCCGTGCGCAAGCGATGCAACAGGCGGTGCCCGTGGGCGTCGGCGCCATGGCCGCGGTGCTCGGCATGGAGTCGGGCAAGGTCGTTGCTGGCTGCGCGGAAGCCACAGCCAGTTTCGGCGAGGGCAGTGCCGAGATCGTCGAGGCGGTGAATTTCAACGACCCGATGCAGACCGTGATTGCCGGCAGCAAGGCTGCCGTCGACAAGGCTTGTGAACTGCTCAAGGCCAATGGCGCCAAGCGCGCGCTGCTGCTGCCGGTGTCGGCGCCGTTCCACTCGAGCCTCATGAAGCCCGCTGCACAAGCGCTGCGCGAAAAGCTGGCGTCGATCACGCTCGGCACCCCGCAGATTCCGGTGCTGAACAACATCGATGTGGCGGTGGAAACCGATGCCGACCGCATCCGCGATGCCCTGGTGCGCCAGGCAGCCGGCCCGGTTCGCTGGGTCGAGAGCGTGCAGGCCTTGAAACTGCGCGGTGTCGCCGCCATCATCGAGTGCGGCCCCGGCAAGGTGCTGGCCGGCATGGTGAAGCGCATCGCCCCCGATCTGGAAGCTGCGTCGGTGTACGACCCGGCCACGCTCGCGGACACCCGACAATCGCTCGCCGGCTGACCGGCAAGGCCTCGATACTTTTTCTTATGAGCATTCCCAAATTCGAAGGGCAAGTTGCCCTGGTCACCGGCGCGACGCGCGGCATCGGCGCAGCCATCGCGCTGGAGCTGGCGCAGCGCGGCCTGAAGGTCGTGGGCACCGGGACCACCGATGACGGTGCGGCCAAGATCACCTCGGCGCTCAGCGCCTTCGACGGTCGCGGCCGCGCGCTGGACGTGAACGACGGCGCCGCCGTCGAGGCCCTGATCGACGAGATCGTGAAGGCCTACGGCGCGATCCACGTGCTGGTCAACAACGCCGGCATCACGCGCGACACGCTCGCCATGCGCATGAAGGACAGCGACTGGGACGCGGTGCTCGACACCAACCTCAAGGCCGTCTTCACGCTCTCGCGCGCCGTGATCCGCCCCATGATGAAGCAGCGCTACGGCCGCATCATCAGCATCACCAGCGTGGTTGGCGCCTCCGGCAATGCCGGGCAGGCCAACTACGCGGCCGCCAAGGCCGGCGTCGCGGGCATGACCCGCGCGCTCGCCCGCGAACTCGGCAGCCGCAACATCACGGTCAACTGCGTCGCGCCCGGTTTCATCGAGACCGACATGACGGCCAGCCTCCCGGAAGCCCAGCAACAGGCGCTGCTCCAGCAGATCCCGCTGGGCCACCTGGGCAAGCCGGCCGACATCGCGCATGCGGTGGCCTACCTCGCATCGCCCCAGGCGTCCTACGTCACGGGGCAGGAGCTGCACGTCAACGGCGGCATGCACATGTAGCCGCAAGGCGCAATCTTTCCCGTACCGGGTGCACGGCAAATGCCACAATGCGCCCGGCTAAAATCCACCGATTACCTACAACCCTCAGAGGGAACCAAATGAGCGATATCGAAGCACGTGTCAAGAAAATCATCGCCGAGCAACTCGGCGTGGAAGAGTCTCAAGTGACGAATGAAAAGGCCTTCGTGGCCGACCTCGGCGCTGACTCGCTCGACACGGTCGAACTCGTGATGGCACTCGAAGACGAATTCGGCATCGAAATTCCCGACGAAGACGCCGAGAAGATCACCACGGTGCAAAACGCCGTCGACTACGCCACCAAGAATCAAAAGGCCTGAAAAGGCCAGCTGACAACACTGCAACTGCGGCCGGCGGCTTTTAATCGAACCGCACGCGCCGACAGGCAACTGTTCAGCGCTTCCAGAAAGGTTTGCCGGCATGACCAAACGCCGCGTCGTCGTGACCGGACTCGGTTGCATCGCTCCTGTCGGAAACACCGCAACCGAATCCTGGGCCAACCTGTTGGCCGGGAAGTCGGGTATTGCGAACATCACCGCGTTCGATGCAAGCGCCTTCGCCTGCAAGTTCGCCGGTGAGGTCAAGGGTTTCGACATCACCCAATACATCTCGGAGAAAGAAGCGCGTCACATGGACCGCTTCATTCATCTGGGGCTCGCCGCCGCCATCCAGGCGGTGCAGGACAGCGGACTGCCGACCGGCGAAGCGCTGTCCTATGAAAAGGCCGTGCGCATCGGCTGCAACATCGGCTCCGGCATCGGCGGTCTTCCGATGATCGAACAGACGCACGGCGAACTGGTTGCACGCGGCCCCCGCCGCGTGTCGCCGTTCTTCGTGCCGGCGTCGATCATCAACATGATCTCCGGCCACGTCTCGATCAAGTACGGCTTCAAGGGCCCGAACATCGCGGTCGTCACGGCCTGCACCACCGGCCTCCACGCCATCGGCACGTCTGCTCGCATGATCGAGTACGGCGACGCCGACGTCATGATCGCCGGCGGCGCCGAATCGACCATCTCCCCGCTCGGTATCGGCGGCTTCACCGCGCCTCGCGCGTTGAGCACCCGCAACGACGATCCCGCCACGGCTTCGCGTCCCTGGGACAAGGACCGCGACGGTTTCGTGCTGGGCGAGGGTGCCGGCGTGCTGGTGCTCGAGGAATACGAACACGCCAAGGCGCGCGGCGCCAAGATCTACGCGGAAGTCGCGGGCTTCGGCCTGACGGGCGACGCGTACCACATGACCGCGCCCGACGTCGACGGCCCCCGCCGCTCGATGGCCATGGCGCTGGCCAATGCCGGCGTCAATGCCGACCAGGTCCAGTACCTCAACGCGCACGGCACTTCGACGCAGATCGGCGACCTCAACGAGACCAATGCGGTCAAGCTGGCGTTCGGCGATCACGCGAAGAAGCTGGTCGTGAATTCGACGAAGTCCATGACCGGCCATTTGCTGGGCGGCGCGGGCGGCATCGAGTCCGTGTTCACGGTCATGGCGCTGCACGAGCAGAAGAGCCCGCCGACCATCAACATCTTCAACCAGGATCCGGAGTGCGATCTCGACTACTGCGCCAACGAGGCGCGCGATCTGAAGATCGATGTCGCGGTCAAGAACAACTTCGGCTTCGGCGGCACCAACGGCACGCTGGTGTTCAAGCGCGCTTGAGCATTGCTCTTTCATGCACAGCGCACCGTCGGTGACCTATCCGGTGGGGCGCTCGCGCGGTGCCACCCGGATTCTCGTTGTCTTTTGGGCTCTGGGCGCTTGCTGCGCAGGCGCGTCCTGCTATCTGATCGATAGCGTGGGATGGCGCCAGCTGCTGCTGGTGCTCAGCGTCGTGTTTTCCGGCGTTGCCGCGGGCTTCGGCTTGCGGCGCGATGGCGCCGGTGTTCTTCATTTCGACGGCCTCCACTGGTCGCTGGGTGGCTCCGACGCATCGCGTTCGGTGCACACCGCGCGGGCCTTGGTGGCGCTCGATTTCCAGTCGCTGATGCTGCTTCGCCTGAGCGAACCGGGCCGCGCGCGGCGCTGGGTCTGGGTCGAGCAGCGGGCCATGCCCGAACGCTGGCGCGATGTGCGCCGTGCGGTATATTCGCGCCCCCCGTCCGCAGCCCCTGCGGGCGACACCTGGCGTGCGACGGCTCCGGCCGACGCACCCTGAACGTTCGTCGATGACCACTTCTCCGCCGCCCGTGCCGCCGGATTCCGGCCTGACCGAGGCGCCCGCAGGGCCGCCGCGTCCGGGCGAGGTCGATTTCCAGCTCGTCCAGCGCACCGTCGCGGGCGACCAGAAGGCCTTCGAGCTGCTGGTCATCAAGTACCAGCGCCGCATCGAACGCCTGATCGGGCGCATGGTGCGCGACGTGGACCTGGTCGAGGACATCGCCCAGGAAACCTTCATTCGCGCCTACCGCGCGCTGCACCAGTTTCGCGGCGAGGCGCAGTTCTACACCTGGCTCTACCGGATCGCCGTCAACACCGCCAAGAAGGCGTTGGTGGACATGAAGCGCGATCCGACTGTCTCCGAAGCGGCACTGAGGCCGTCTTCTGAAGACGACGATGAAACTTACCGTCCTGGAAACGAACCAACCACCGACGAAACCCCCGAATCCGTCATGGCGGCGAATGAAATCGCCAGCGCTGTCGAAGCGGCCATGGAAGCGCTCCCTGCCGAACTGCGGCAGGCCGTGACGTTGCGCGAGATCGAGGGCATGAGTTACGAAGAGATTGCCGAGGTCATGAATTGCCCGATCGGCACTGTGCGTTCGCGTATTTTCCGGGCGCGCGAGGCCATTTCGGCCAGGGTCAAGCCACTGCTGGACAACCAGTCCGGCAAGCGTTGGTAAGTAAGCAGGTGAATGAAATGAATCAGACGATGACGGTTCGGGAACAGGTGTCCGCACTTGCGGATGGTCATTTGCAGGGCGAGGCGTTCGCGCAGGCGATCGAGGCGGTCTGCGCAGACGGCGAGGCGCGCGCGGCCTGGCAGGCAATCCATGTGGCCGGCGACGTGCTGCGTTCGGGCTCGCACGCGCAATGCACCGACACCTCGGCGTTTTTGTCGCGCTTCCAGCAGCGGCTGGCGGCCGAGCCCGTGGTGCTCGCGCCGGTCGTGATCCCTGTCGCCGCTCCGGTGGCGTTGCCCGTGCAGCGCCGGGCGGAGGCAGCCAACGAGCCTGTGTTCCGCTGGAAGCTGGTGGCTGGCGCCGCGTCGCTGATGGCCGTGGCCGCCATCAGCTGGACGCTGGTCGGCAACGGCTCGGCGGTGCAGCAGGCCGGCCCTCAGGTGGCGTCGGTGCAGCAGCAACAGCAGCCGGCGGTGAATTCGGTGCTGGCTGCGGCCGCCGTCAACAGCGACCTGCCCGCCACCAACACGCTCACCCCGACCCGTGTGATCGTCGGCAACGGCAATCCGCAGGTGATGCTGCGCGATCCGCGCCTCGACCAGTTGCTCGAAGCGCACCAGCAGGCTGGCGGTGCTTCGCAAATGCCTTCCGGTTTCCTGCGCAACGCCACCTTCGAGGGCCCGACGCGCTGACCGCGCGCGCCCGCAGCCGCCCTTGATGACCGTTCAGATGCCGATCTCCGCACGCGCCTGCGTGCTTGTGTTTGCTGCTTTTTGCCTCGCGCAGGCTGCGACCGCGCAAACCCGCTCGGGTGCCGCGAACGCGAAGAGCGCCACCGCAACGGCCCAGACCGACGAACCGCCCGCGATGAGCGTGACCGAGTGGCTGCAGCGCATGCACGCCGGCGCCCGCCAGCGCAACTACATCGGGACCTTCGTGGTCTCGGCGCCGGGCGGCGACCTGTCGAGCGCGCGCATCTGGCATGTGCGCGACGGCGAGCATCAGATCGAGCGCATCGAGGCGTTGTCGGGGCCGCAGCGCTCCACTTTCCGGCGCAACCGCAGCGTCATGACCTTCCTGCCTGAAGCGAAGGTCGTAAAGGTCGAGAAGCGCGAGAACCTCGACCTCTTTCCGAACCTGCCGGACAAGCCCGACGGATCGATCGGCGACTTCTACGACGTGCGCGCCATCGGCAAGGACCGCGTGGCGGGTTTCGACGCCGACGTGGTGCAACTGGTGCCGCACGACACCCTGCGCTTCGGCTATCGCATCTGGAGCGAGCGCCGCTCGGGCTTGGTGGTGAAGCTGCAGACCATCGACAGCGATTCGCGCGTGGTGGAGCAGTCGGCGTTCTCCGAACTGCAGCTCGATGCGCCCGTGAAGGCGCAGGCGCTGTCGCAGATGATGTCGAACACCGCCGGCTACCGCGTCGAGAAGCTCGAGCTAGAGCGCAGCAACGCGCAGGACGAGGGCTGGACGCTCAACGCGCCCGTGGCCGGGTTCAAGCCGCGAAGTTTCTTCCGTCGGCCCACGGCGACCACCGCAACCGCGGCAACTGGCGACAGCAGCGGCAAGCCGAAGCAGGACGCCGCCACGGTCCAGTGGACCTTCTCCGACGGCCTGGCCTCGGTGTCGCTGTTCATCGAACGCTACGACGCCGCGCGCGCGCCGCGAGACGGTGTGCTGACCATCGGCGCCACCAACGCCATCCGCCGCCGCCTGCCGGAGCCGAACAGCGACTGGTGGCTGACGGCCGTTGGCGAGGTGCCGCAGCAAACGCTCAACGCATTCGCCCAGAGTCTCGCGCGCACGCGCTGATGCACGTGCTGATTTGTGGCACGGGCGCGCCCGGCGCCTATTGCGCTGAACCAAGCACGCAGCGCAGACTCATACCCATCGTTTCTAGCCGCTCTGTTCTTTTGAAAGAAAACCGATGATCTTCAAAGTCGAGGGACACAAGCTTCGTTCCGGTCTGCTGGCTTTCGCACTCGCGCTGACCGCGAGCGCCACTTTCGTTCCGGTGCAATCCGCCCATGCGCAGACGCGCACGCTGCCCGATTTCACTGACCTGGTCGACCAGGTCGGCCCCTCCGTCGTCAACATCCGCACCGTCGAGAAGGTCACGCCGCGCGCCGGCAATGGCGAGATGGACGAGGAGATGCAGGAGTTCTTCCGCCGCTTCTTCGGCCAGCCCATTCCGGGGCAGCCCGGCCAGCCGCGACAGGGTCCCACCCCGAAGCGCCCGCAGCAGCCGCAGGAAGAAGAGCGTCCGCGCGGCGTGGGCTCCGGCTTCATCCTGACGGCCGACGGCTACGTGATGACCAACGCGCACGTGGTGGAAGACGCCTCCGAGGTGCTGGTCACGCTGCCCGACAAGCGCGAGTTCAAGGCCAAGATCGTCGGCGCCGACAAGCGCACCGACGTGGCCGTGGTGAAGATCGAGGCCACGGGCCTGCCCGCGGTGAAGGTCGGAGACATTTCGAAGCTGCGCGTAGGCGAGTGGGTGATGGCCATCGGCTCGCCGTTCGGCCTGGAGAACACCGTGACCGCCGGCATCGTGAGCGCGAAGCAGCGCGACACCGGCGAGTACCTGCCGTTCATCCAGACCGACGTGGCCATTAACCCCGGCAACTCGGGCGGCCCGCTGATCAACATGCGTGGCGAAGTGGTGGGCATCAACAGCCAGATCTACTCGCGCTCGGGCGGCTTCATGGGCATCTCTTTCTCGATTCCGATCGACGAGGCGATCCGCGTGAGCGACCAGCTGCGCACCTCCGGCCGCGTTTCTCGCGGGCGCATCGGCGTGCAGATCGACCAAGTGACGAAGGACGTGGCCGAGGCCATCGGCCTGGGCAAGGCGCAGGGCGCGCTGGTGCGCGGCGTGGAGGCCGGTTCGCCGGGCGAGAAGGCCGGCGTGGAGCCGGGCGACGTCATCACCAAGTTCGACGGCAAGGCCATCGAGAAGCCGAGCGACCTGCCGCGCCTCGTGGGCAACACCAAGCCAGGCACCAAGAGCACGCTCACGGTGTTCCGCCGAGGTGCCTCGCGCGACCTGAGCGTGACCATTGCCGAGATCGAGCCCGACAAGCCTGCGAAGCGCGCAGCTGATCGCGACGAACCCGCACCGAAGCCGCCGGCATCCGCCGCCGCGAAATCGCTGGGTCTCGCAGTGAGCGACCTGACCGACGCGCAGAAGAAAGAGCTGAAGATCAAGGGCGGCGTGAAGGTCGATGCAGCCAACGAGGGCGCTGCCCGTGCCGGCCTGCGAGAGGGCGACATCATCTTGGCCGTGGGCAACGCAGAGGTGGCGAACACGAAGGAATTCGAGTCCGCCGTCGGCAAGGCCGACAAGAGCAAGGCGCTCAGCGTGCTGTTCCGCCGGGGCGACTGGGCGCAGTACGCCCTGATCCGGCCCGCACGCTGATACGGCGCTGGCGTCAAGTGGCCCCACCCGGCAGTCGGGTTTGGGGCCGTTTTTTTGAGGTGTTTACGACGTTCCGGCCCTGCCCATCAAAAAAATCTTGGACGTCGAAAGCATCGTTTTTTGTTAGTGAAAACTAACTTTAAAGAAGGCTAAGGACGGATTTCGGTAGAATAGAGCACCCTCGGTGGTCGGTCAGCGCATAAGGAGTGCCTCGGCCTTCACGATGCGAGATGTTAGACGGCAGTCCACCGGTGCTCCACAGATCGCCCACAAGTTGTTCAGCAAGTGCTCCACCGATCCTGTTGATAACCTGTTTATATCTTTGATGTTGTGGACCTGCAACGACCCCTTTGGACCCTGTTCCCGGATGTACGTGCCTCCCTTTTTGCCTACAATGAAGTTCCAACTACTGCAGTTGCCATTGCTTGTTGGTTCAGGGCGCGTCTCCAGAAGACGCGCCCTTTTTTCTTGCCCGTCGCACTCTGCGGCCGAGCCAATTCAAGTACTTAAGCGTTCCCGTTGATGAATCACATCAGAAATTTCTCGATCATTGCGCACATCGACCACGGCAAGTCGACGCTCGCAGACCGTTTGATCCAACGCTGCGGCGGCCTCGCGGAACGCGAGATGGAAGCGCAGGTGCTCGATTCGATGGACATCGAAAAAGAGCGTGGGATAACCATCAAGGCACAGACCGCCGCGCTGCACTACAAGGCACGCGATGGGCAGGTCTACAACCTCAATCTGATCGACACACCGGGCCACGTCGACTTCTCTTATGAAGTGAGCCGCTCGCTGTCCGCATGCGAAGGCGCGCTGCTCGTGGTCGATGCATCGCAAGGCGTCGAAGCGCAGACAGTGGCCAACTGCTACACCGCGCTCGACCTCGGTGTCGAAGTGGTGCCGGTGCTCAACAAGATCGATCTGCCGAACGCGGACCTCGACAACGCGCGCACCGAGATCGAAGACGTGATCGGCATCGACGCGACCGACGCGATTCCGTGCTCGGCAAAAACCGGCGTCGGCATCGACGAGATCCTCGAAGCCATCATCGCGCGCATGCCCGCGCCGCGCGGCAACCCCGACGGTCCGCTGCGCGCGATGATCGTCGACAGCTGGTTCGACGCGTACGTCGGCGTGGTGATGCTGGTGCGCGTGGTCGACGGTCGCCTGGTGAAGGGCGAGCGCATCAAGATGATGGCTTCGGGCGCGATGTACAACGCCGACAGCATCGGCGTGTTCACTCCGGCCAACGAAGCGCGCGCCACGCTCGAAGCGGGCGAGGTGGGCTACATCATCGCGGGCATCAAGGAGCTGCAGGCCGCCAAGGTGGGCGACACGGTCACGCTCATCAGGCCTGGCACCGGCGGTGCCGCCGCCACGGCCACCGAGGCGCTGCCCGGCTTCAAGGAAATCCAGCCGCAGGTGTTCGCGGGCCTGTACCCCACCGAGGCGAGCGAGTACGACTCGCTGCGTGACGCGCTGGAAAAACTCAAGCTCAACGATTCGTCGCTGCGCTACGAGCCCGAAGTGAGTCAGGCGCTCGGCTTCGGTTTTCGCTGCGGCTTTCTCGGGCTGCTGCACATGGAGATCGTGCAGGAGCGCCTGGAGCGCGAGTTCGACCAGGACCTGATCACGACCGCGCCCAGCGTGGTGTACCAGGTGGTCAAGAACGACGGCGAAGTCATCATGGTCGAGAACCCGTCCAAGATGCCCGACGTCGGGCGCATGTCCGAGATTCGCGAACCCATCGTCACCGTGCACCTGTACATGCCGCAGGAATACGTGGGCTCGGTCATGACGCTGGCCAACCAGAAGCGCGGCGTGCAGCTGAACATGGCCTACCACGGCCGCCAGGTCATGCTGACCTACGAGATGCCGCTCGGCGAGATCGTGCTCGACTTCTTCGACAAGCTGAAGTCGGTGAGCCGCGGCTACGCGTCCATGGACTATGAGTTCAAGGAGTACCGCGCCTCCGACGTGGTGAAGGTCGACATCCTGCTCAACGGCGACAAGGTCGACGCGCTGTCCATCATCGTGCACCGCAGCCAGTCGCAGTACCGCGGCCGGGCGGTGGTGTCGAAGATGCGCGAGATCATTTCGCGCCAGATGTACGACGTGGCGATCCAGGCGGCCATCGGGGTCACCATCATTGCGCGTGAGACAATCAAGGCCCTTCGCAAGAACGTGCTGGCCAAGTGCTACGGCGGCGACATTTCCCGCAAGAAGAAGCTGCTCGAGAAGCAGAAGGCCGGCAAGAAAAGAATGAAGCAGATCGGCTCCGTCGAAGTCCCGCAAGAGGCCTTCCTCGCGATTCTGCAAGTCGAAGACTGATCACAAAAATGGCACTCATCACCTCCCTGGTCCTCGCGGCTTTCGCTGCCTATGTCGGCTCGTGGTATTTCGGCGCGATCGAAGGCAACTTCGCATTGCTGCTGTTCCTGGCCACGGTGATCACCGGCCTGTACTGGCTGGGCGAGCGCTTCTACTTCCTGCCGAAGCGCGAGCGCGCGGCCGCCAAGCTGGAAGCCTCGCTGGCCGAGCGCAATGCGCGCCTGGCCGAGCAGGGCATCAAGCAGGTCGACACCGCCGACGCGAAGTCGAGCGAGCGGCTGCTGATGCAGCCCTGGTGGCTGGACTGGACCGCCGGGCTGTTCCCGGTGATCCTGGTGGTGTTCCTGCTGCGCTCGTTCCTTTACGAGCCCTTCAAGATTCCCTCGGGCTCGATGATGCCCACGCTGCTGACCGGCGACCTGATCCTGGTCAACAAGTTCACCTACGGCCTGCGCCTGCCGGTGATCAACACCAAGGTCACCAGCGGCACGCCGCTGGCGCGCGGCGACGTGGTGGTGTTCCGCTACCCGCCCAAGCCGAGCATGGACTACATCAAGCGCGTGGTCGGCATTCCGGGCGACGAAGTGGCCTACCTGAACAAGAAGCTCACGATCAACGGCCAGCCGGTGTCCAAGCAGCCCGATGCCGACTACCTCGACAACGAGTCGATGCGCCTGCTAAAGCAGTACGACGAGAAGCTCGGCGAGAAGCAGCACAAGATCCTGAACGACGAAGCCGCGCCGTCCTTCGTGCCCGGCGCCAGCGACTTCCCGGGCCGCGAGAACTGCCGCTATTCGGTCGAAGGCGTGGTCTGCAAGGTGCCTGCCGGCAGCTATTTCATGATGGGCGACAACCGCGATAATTCCGCCGACTCGCGTTTCTGGGGCTTCGTGCCAGACAACAACATCGTGGGCAGGGCGTTCTTTGTCTGGATGAACTTCGGCGATCTGGGTCGCATCGGTCCGTTTCAATAAGCAGAGCTATCTGCATCGTTCGAGGGGTAAGAGGGCATGAGAACACATCGGTCAGTCCGCAGCAGGGCTGCGCAGCAACGCGGCATTTCGTTCGTCGGCTTGGTGTTCGTCGCGGTGGTGCTGGGCTGCCTGGGCGTGGTCGTCGCGCAGGTCATTCCGACGCTGATCGAATGGCAGGCGATCGACAAGGCCGCCAACAAGGCCAAGGAAGGCTCCACGGTGCCGGAAGTGCGCGCCATCTTCGATCGGGCCCAGGCCATCGACGACTTCAAGTCGGTCAGCGGCAAGGACCTCGACATCAAGAAGGTCGGCGACAAGGTGGTGGTCTCGTATGCGTACGAGCGCGAGATCCCGCTGTTCGGCCCGGCCTACCTGACCCTCAAGTACAAGGGCGAGTCCCGCTGAACGCGGCGCTCAAAAAGGTGGACGGCAGCCTCGTCGCGCTGCAAGCGCGTCTCCAGCACACCTTCTCCGACCCGCGGCTGCTCCAGCTCGCGCTCACGCACCGCAGCTTTTCGTCCGATCACAACGAGCGCCTGGAGTTTCTCGGCGACTCGGTGCTGAACCTGGCGGTTTCTCACCTGCTGTACATCCGCCTGTCGGCCTTGCCCGAGGGCGACCTGTCGCGCGTGCGGGCCAACCTGGTCAAGCAAGACACCCTGCACCGCCTGGCTGTGGGGCTGGCGCTGTCGCCGCTGCTCAAGCTGGGCGAGGGCGAGGCCCGCTCCGGCGGCCCGAACCGGCCGTCGATCCTGGCCGACGCGCTCGAGGCGCTGATCGGCGCGGTCTACCTCGACGCCGGCTTTGCCGCCGCCCAGTCGCTGGTGCACCGGCTGTACGAGGCGGTGGAAATCAACCCGCGCATGGAAGCCGCGGCCAAGGATCCGAAGACCGAATTGCAGGAATGGCTGCAGGGTCACAAAATGAAGCTGCCGGTGTACCGCGTGGCCGCCACACTGGGCGCCGCGCACAAGCAGACTTTCGATGTCGAGTGCGAGGTGCCCGAGTTGGGCCTTCGCGAACGCGGCATCGGCGGCTCGCGCCGCGCTGGCGAGCAGGCGGCGGCCGCCGCCATGTTGATCCGGCTCAAGGCACGCGGCGCCGCGTGAAATCAGAATGAACGATGCTATCAATCCCGTAGCGGGACCCGAAGACACCGCAGGCGATGCGCCTGCCACCGGGCCGCAGCACTGCGGCCTTATCGCCATCGTCGGCAAGCCCAATGTGGGCAAGTCGACGCTGCTGAACGCGCTGGTCGGCCAGAAGATCAGCATCACCTCGCGCAAGGCGCAGACCACGCGCCACCGCATCACCGGCATGCGCACGCTGGGGGCCACGCAGTATGTGTTCGTCGACACGCCGGGTTTCCAGACCCTGCATGCCAACGCGCTGAACAAGTCGCTCAACAAGACCGTGCAGGGCGCGGTCGGCGACGTGGACCTGATTCTTTTCGTGGTCGAGGCCGGCAGCTTCACGCCCGCCGACGAGCGCGTGCTCAAGCTGCTGGGCAAGGGCATTCCGACGGTGCTCCTGGCCAACAAGCTCGACAACGTGCACCGCCGTGGCGACATCGCGCCCTGGCTGCAGACCATGCAGGCCAAGCACGCCTTCGCCGAGTTCGTGCCGATGTCGGCCAAGAACGCCAAGGACGTCGAGCGCCTGTTCGGCATCTGCGAAAAATACCTGCCCGAGCAACCCTGGTTCTACGCCGAGGACGAGCTCACCGACCGCAGCGAGAAGTTCCTGGCCGGCGAGCTGGTGCGCGAGAAGCTGTTCCGCCTGACCGGCGACGAACTGCCCTACACCTCGACCGTGATCATCGACAAGTTCGAGGAAGAGCCGCCGCAGAAAAAGGGCCAGAAGCGCCTGCTGCGCATTGCCGCCACCATCGTGGTCGAGCGCGACGGCCACAAGGCCATGGTGATCGGCGACAAGGGCGAGCGCATCAAGCGCATCGGCATGGAGACCCGCGTCGAGCTCGAGAAGCTGGCCGACGCCAAGGTGTTCCTCGAACTGTGGGTGAAGGTGCGCTCCGGCTGGGCGGACGACGAGGCCCGCGTGCGCTCCTTCGGCTACGAATGAAGTGGCCGCTGCCCACCGCGTTTCGCACGAACCGGCCTATGTGCTCCATCGCTACGACTGGAGCGAGTCGAGCCTGATCCTCGAGGTCTTCACCCGGCACCACGGGCGCATCGCGCTGGTGGCCAAGGGGGCGAAGCGGCCGAGTTCCAACTTCCGCCCGGTGCTGCTGCCGCTGCAGCCGCTGCAGCTCAACTACGGCGGCGACGCCGAGATCCGCACGCTCAAGGGCGCCGAATGGATGGGCGGGCACGTCATGCCGACCGGCGAGGCGCTGCTGTCGGGCTACTACGTCAATGAACTGCTGTTGCGCCTGCTGGCGCGCGACGATGCGCACGAGGCGCTGTTCGACGCCTACGCGGGCGTGGTGCAGGTGCTGGCGAGCGAGCACGCCGGCGCCCAGGCCGCCACGCAGGCGGCGGCGCTGCGGGCGTTCGAGCTGATCCTGCTGCGAGAGGTGGGCCTGCTGCCTTCGCTCGAAGTGCAGACCCTCACGCTGGAGCCGCTGGACGACGACGTGCGCTACAGCCTCGTGCCCGAGGCCGGCCTGCGCCAGGCCGCCGCTGGCGAGGCCGCGCTGGCCGGTATCGACTGGCGGGCGCTGCAACAGGTGCTGGACGATCGCGCGCCTTTTTCCGCCACGCTGCGCGAAATTGCCGTCATGAACACCGGCAGCAACAGCGCCCTGCGCAACCAGCTGCGCGCCTTGCTCAACTACCATTGCGGCGTGTCCACGCTGCGCACGCGGCAAATGATGAGAGATCTGCAAGCACTATGAGCACTTCAGGCCACGCCCCCACGTCCACCGCCACCGCGCTGTCCGTCAACCTCAACAAGGTCGCGCTGGTGCGCAACACGCGCCACCTGGGCATTCCGAGCGTGGTGAAGGCCGCGCAGGCCTGCCTGGCCGCCGGCGCCCAGGGCATCACCGTGCACCCCCGGCCCGACGCGCGCCACATCCGCGCGCACGACGTGAGCGACCTGTCCGAACTGCTCGCCAACGACTGGCCGGCCGTCGAGTTCAACATCGAAGGCAACCCCTTCCAGAACCTGATGGACTTCGTGCGCGCGCTCAAGCCGCACCAGGCCACCTTCGTGCCCGACAGCGAAACCCAGTCGACCAGCGACCACGGCTGGACCTTTCCCGACGACGCCGAGCGCCTGCGCCCGCTGATCGCCGAGGCCCGCGCGCTGGGCGTGCGCGTCAGCCTGTTCATGGACCCGATTCCCGAGATGATGGCCGCGGTGAAGGCCGTGGGCGCCGACCGCGTCGAGCTCTACACCGAGGGTTATGCCGCCTCGCGCGGCACGCCTGAAGAACAAGCCGTGCTCGCGCGCTATGCCGACACCGCGCGCGCCGCGCTGGCCGCGGGCCTGGGCGTGAACGCCGGGCACGACCTGAGCCGCGACAACCTCACGGCGTTCCTGCGCGCCGTGCCCGGCGTGCAGGAGGTGTCCATCGGGCACGCCTTCGTGGCCGATGCGCTCGAGCTCGGCTACGCCGCCGCCACGCGCGACTACCTGCGTTGCATCAGCGAGGCGCAGTGAACGTCGCCGCCGCATGATCTACGGCATTGGCACCGACATCTGCGACCTGCGTCGCATTGCCGCGACCTTCGAGCGACAGGGCGAACGCTTTGCCCACAAGGTGCTCAGCGACGCCGAATTCGCGGTCTGGCAGGCGCGCAGCGCGCGCTGGCCCAAGCGCGGCCTGAGCTACCTGGCGACCCGTTTTTCCGCCAAGGAGGCTTTCAGCAAGGCCGTCGGCATGGGCATGCGCATGCCCATGAGCTGGCGGCTGTGCGAAATCGCCAACCTGCGCAGCGGCAAGCCCGTCATCGTGCTGCATGGCGAGCTGAAGGAATGGTTCGAGGCGCAGGGCCTCACTGCCCATGTGACCGTGACCGACGAAACCGAATACGCCGCGAGCTTCGTGGTGGTGGAGAAGCTATGACCCCCGGGCTCGAACGCCCCCGCGCCGTGCACGCGCCGCTGATCGTCGACGTGGCCGGCACCGCGCTCACCGACGCCGACCGCCGGCGCCTGGCGAACCCGCTGGTGGGCGGTGTGATTCATTTCGCCCGCAACTGGCAAGACCGCGCGCAGATGGCCGCGCTCAATGCCGCGATCAAGTCGATCCGGCCCGACCTGCTGATTTGCGTCGACCACGAGGGTGGCCGGGTGCAGCGCTTTCGCAACGACGGCTTCACCCACCTGCCGTCGATGCGCGCGCTGGGCGAGCTGTGGATGCGCGACGCCCTGCGCGCCACCCAGGCCGCGACGGCCGTCGGCCAGGTGCTGGCCGGCGAGCTGCGCGCGTGCGGCGTCGACTTCAGCTTCGCGCCCGTGCTCGACCTCGACTACGGCGGCAGCAGCGTCATCGGCAGCCGCAGCTTCCACCGCGATCCGCGCGTGGTGGCGCTGCTGGCCAAGAGCGTCATGCACGGCATGCTGCAGATGGGCATGCGCAACTGCGGCAAGCACTTTCCGGGGCACGGCTTTGTCACGGCCGACTCGCACGTCGAGATTCCGGTCGACCAGCGCGCGCTCAAGGACATCCTGAGCGACGACGCGCAGCCCTACGACTGGCTCGCGGGCACGCTCAGCGCCGTGATGCCCGCGCACGTGATCTACCCGAAGGTCGACAAGCGGCCCGCGGGCTTTTCGTCGAAGTGGCTCAGGGCAGTGCTGCGGCAGCGGCTGGGTTTCGAGGGCGCGATCTTCAGCGACGACCTCAGCATGGAGGCGGGTCGCTACATCGACGGACAGTTGCTCAGCTACGCCGATGCCGCGCTGGCGGCCATCGACGCGGGCTGCGACCTGGCCATGCTGTGCAACCAGAGCGTCGGCGACGGCGCGCCGCTCGACAGCCTGCTGGACGGCTTCGGCGCGGCACGCGACACGGGCCGCTGGGTGGGCGATGCCGCCAGCGAGGCGCGCCGCCGGGCGTTGCTGCCGCCATCGGCAGCGCCGTCGTGGACCGAGCTCATGGGTTCGGCGCCTTACCAGGGTGCGCGGCGCCTCCTGTCGCGCGGTGACCTGACGGCCTAAGCGCCTGCGCTAACCGGCGTCGCCCTGGAGCGGGGCTGGCGATGCAAGCGATGAAGCCGGCGCATCCTGCGCGTGCCTGAACACCCGCACCGGCAACTCGTTGGACGCCGGCGCCAGGAACTGGGCGACCTCGGGGACCATGAACTGGCGTTCCAGCCAGTCCCTGTCCGCCAGCCCCGCGTCGAAAAAGATCCGCAGCAGGCGCAACGCCTCGTGGCGAAGCGCGCGCGTCAAGGTCTCGTGCTCGACCCATTGCTGCTCCGGCGGCGCGGCCGGCTTGAAGCAGGCGTGCGCCAGGGCGTGCAGCAGGTCTTGTGCGAAATTCAGCGTCGGTGGCCAGTACAGCGCATAGAGCTGCGCGATCTGGTGCAAGGCTTCGCCCGTCGATTTCGGCAACAGGCAGGCCAGCACCAGCGCACGCGCCCGGGCGGCGAGTGCCGCTGAAGCATCGGCATCCAGGGTCGACGGCAGCGTCGCCGGCCTGTGCAGCAGCTGCGGCAGTACCGCGAAACGCGCCCCCGCGGCGGCGCTCTTGCACAGCATGTGAAGGTCGTCGTGCACCGGGAATTCCGGGTCGTGGCGCACGCCGCTGCGCGCCAGGAAGCTGCGGCGCACCATGCACGCCGACAGCTGCAGCGGGCGGGGCCCGAGAAATTCCACGAGGATGTCCTGGTGCCGCTCGGCGAACTCGAACGCGCCGTCTGGCGTGTCGCACCAGCACCCGACGATGTCGATGGTCGCGCACGCCTGCAGCAGGGCCGCCTGGCGCTGCAGGCGCTCGGGCGAGGGGATGTCTCCGGCGTCGGAGAACACGATGCCGTCGCCCTGTGCCTGCGCCAATGCGAGGTTGCGGGCGGTGGCGCGGTCGCAAGCGACCGGCAGCGAGATCAGTTGCGTATCGACGATGCCCGCTTCAGCGAGCAGGGCGGGCAGGCAGTCCGCTTCCGCCGGGGCCACCAGCACCACGTGCAGCGACACCCCTTGCTGCGCCGACCAGGCCCGCAAGCTCTGCGACAGCGCATCGCGCGCATCGGGTGCATCCAGAGAGTCCCCAACGGTCAGGCACACCGTCACGCGCGGCATGGCCGTGGCCCCGAAGCGGTCGGGCTGCTGCGCGCGCCAGTCCAGGAAACGGTCGATGGCCGGCCCCACCAGCGGCGGTGCGAACGCGTGGCTGAACACGTCCAGCGCGTCGCGCTCGAGCGCCTCGCGCCGGGGCGGGTCGGCCAGCAGCTGTTCGATGGTTTCAATGAGCCGCTCGTACGGCGCGCCGACCACCGCATCGCGCACCGGCGCCTCGACCTCGCTGTCGGGGTACAGCTCGCAGACCACCGCCTTGCGATGGCGCAGCAGGATCGACAGGCGCGGCACTTCGACCACGCGCGACGCCTCCCAGTTGTGCAGGTTCAGCACGATCTTGGCGCGGCGCAGGAAGCCGTTGCGCTCGTCCAGCGTCCAGGCGCGCCCGCGATTGACTTCGACGCGCCATCCGCGCGCCATCAGCCCTTCGAGGATGTCGATGCGCCGCCGCGTCAGCGAACCGAAGAAGACCACGTCGATGTCCTGCTGCGCGTCGGGCAGCACGTCGGCCAGCGGCAGGATCTCGGCCGCGCCGGGCTCCCAGCCGAGCGCGACGTAGTCGGCGTTCCGGTAGCCCAGCTGGCGGTGCCGCTGGAAGTTCGACTTGCTGTACTCCCAGAGATAGCAGCGCTTCAGCACATCGAGGTAGCGCTCGTTCCATGCATGGGTGCCGTGCACCATCGGTTCGAAATTGACGACGATGCAATCGGGGTGGTGCTGCTCGATGTGCTCCCACGGCACATCCCAGAAGAAGAACAGGATGTTGATTTCCCCCGGCACGATGTAGCAGGGCGTGAAACGCGTCGGGTAGCCCAGGCTCTGCGCCGCCAGCCTGAAGGCCTCCACGATGTCGCCGCAGGTCTCGTGCGAAGACAGCGAGGTGAAGTTGAGCCGGGGCAGGGTGGACATGGGGGCTCACGTCTCCGGGTTTCTGGTCTCGGGCCCTGCTGCTTGCTTCCTGCGCCTCAGTACCGGCCCAGCACGTTCACCTGGTGATAGTGCTCCTTCAACGCCGCGTGAAGCGCCAGCGCCTGCGCACGGGTCGGTTCGTCGGCCTCCGGGCCAACGCCGAAGAAGTACAGGTCGTGGCTGCTGCGGTCTTCGAAGAAGCCCCACACAGAGAACCAGGCGTCGTGCTGCAGCAGGGCTGTGAAGTCGGCGGCGGCCAGGTTGCGGTAGTGGTTCTGGTGCTGGCCGACCGTCAAGGGTGAATCGGAGGGATTGAACTCCACCGTGCCGTGCTGGCGCCGCCCCGGGGTGGCGCAGGTCATGACGACGAGGCCGTCGTCCTTCACCAGGCGCAGGGTGTTGAGCCAGGTCTTCTTCCACTGCGGGTTGTGTTCCATGGCCTCGCAGGAGATCACCACGTCCGTGCCGTTCGCGGCGCCGCCGTAGTTCTCGCCATGGCAGACCAGGTCGACGTCGGGGCCTTCGCCCACGTCCATGCCCAGGTAGCTGCAGCCTTCGAAGAGTTCGCGCACCGAGCCGTTGAGGTTGAGGCTGCCGATTTCGACGACCGAGCGGTCCCTGAAGTAGGACGGCAGGAACTGCTTCACACCGGCGACGAAGAATCGTTGTTGAGGATGTGACATGGCGGTACCCCGTGGCGTTGAAAGAGCGGGGGGCGCTTGGCCGGCGGAGTGAACGCCGACCGGCGTCCGAGGCGGACTAGCTGTGAAGCGTCAAGAGGTTGTTTCTTGACGATTTGATTCTGGACATAGGCGCGATGCCGCCGATGCCGCTGTGCGGG
>NZ_JBFUPJ010000018.1:0-185566 GCF_041355175.1 Variovorax sp. RCC_210
GCAAGTCCTCTTCGAAGACTGTTTCAACCAGAATGTCGATATCCAACCCATCGTTGCACTTGGGATTTGAGGCCGCCCTTACTTTCTTTTGGCGAAGCAAAAGAAAGTAAGTCGCCCGCCGGGGCGAGACCCGGCCAGCAGCCTAAAAACAGAAATCAGAGCGTATGACTCCGATCCCCTTCAACAAACCCCATCGCATCCCACCCCTCACCAACAGCAAACCCCACAACCTTGAACAGCTCCCCCATCTCATGCTCATGCACCAGCCGAGCCGCCATGGCCCGCTCCCCCACGGAGCCTGCCTCCATCCGCCCCAGCAACCCGCAGTTCAGCAGAAACCGAGCCTGGCTCGTATAGCCCAGCACGGAAAGGCCCGCATCCTGCCCCGCCACGGCAATCCCCGTGAAGTCCACATGCGCAGTGATGTCCTTGTACCCAACATCGGCCAGCGGGTCCCCATCGGCCTGGTGCGCGCGATGGCACATCACCGTGCCCATGTGCCGCTGCGGGTGGTAGTACTCGCCTTCAGGAAAACCGTAGTCCACCAGAAAAGCCGCCCCCTTCTTCAACCGGTCCGCCAGCGTGGCGATGAACGCACGCGCCTGCGGATGGATTTCGGTCAGGTAGTCGTGCTCGCCGGGCACATCGACCGGCGGCCGCAGCCCGGTGGCGCGATCGGCCCACGCCCATCCGTCGCCCTGCGCATTGCGCACCACGCCGCGCTCGAACCACTGCCCGCCCACGCGCGCCAGCAACTGCACCGGCATGGCGTCGAGCACCTCGTTGCCGACCACCACGCCTTCCATCGTCTCGGGCAGTTCGTTGAGCCACTCGACACGCTCCGCATAACGCACCAGCGCCTGCTGCTGCCGCTCGCGCAGGGTGCCCGACAGGTCGACGATGCGGTAGCGCACGTCGGTGCGGCCGATCTCGTCGAGGGCATGCAGCAACTGCACGGCCAGCGCGCCCGAACCCGCGCCGAATTCCCAGACCGTGTCGGTCCCGGTCTTCTCCAGCGCCTCGGCCACCTGGGCGGCCAAGGTGGCGCCGAACATCGGCGTCAATTCGGGTGCCGTCACGAAGTCGCTGCCCGACGAAGGCATGTGGCCGAACTTGGCGGAGGTGTTGGCGTAGTAGCCCAGGCCGGGCGCGTACAGCGCGAGCGCCATGAAGCGGTCGAACCCGATCCAGCCCCCTGCGCGTTCCACGGAACGCGCAATGAGGTGATCGAGGGCGGTGGGTAAACTGCTGGGGGTTGTCTTTGTCGTCACGGCGCCATTGTCTCTCTCCTCCCATTTCCCCTCCGCATGAGCACCGCACCGCCCCCCTCCGCCCGCCGCACCGTTCTCGTCACAGGCGCAGGCCGACGGCTGGGCCGCGAGATCGCGCTGGGGTTGGCCGCGGGCGGCTGGCAGGTGGCCGTGCACTACCGCAACTCGCGCGCCGAGGCCGAACAGACGGTGGCCGACTGCGCCGCCCTCTCGGGCGATTCGGCGCTCTTCGCGGCCGACCTCGAGGACGAGGCCGCCACGCGCGCGCTGCTGCCGCAGGTGGTCGCGCGCTTTCGCGGCATCGACGCCGTGGTGCACAGCGCGGCCCTGTTCGAGCACGACGAAGCCGCCACCTTCAGCTACGCGCTAATGGAGCGCCATGCGCGCAGCAACACCGGCGCGGCCATCCTGCTGGCGCAGGCGCTGCACGCGCACCTGGCCGCGCGCGACGCGCAGGGCGCGGTGGTCCACCTGCTCGACCAGAAGCTGTGGAACCCCAATCCCGATTTCCTGAGCTACACGCTGTCGAAGGCGGCGCTCGAGGCCGCCACGCCGATGCTGGCGCTGGCGCTGGCCCCGCGCGTGCGCGTGGTGGGCGTGGCCCCGGGCCTCACGCTGGCGAGCCACATGCTGGACGACGAGACCTTCGCGCAGCTGCACAAGCTGTCGCCGCTGGGCCGGTCTTCCACGCCGGAAGACGTGGTCGCCACGGTGAAGTTCGCGCTGGAAAACCGCTCCCTCACCGGCACCACGCTGCTGGTCGACGGCGGCCAGCACCTGATGAAATTCGAGCGCGATTTCTCGCTCATGTGACGACGAGCACCACCACCATGTCTACCCCCTCCACGCCCCTGCCCGCGCCGACCCGGGGGCGCCAGACCCTCACCCTGCAGGGCCTGCGCTTCGATGCCAACCTGGGCATCCTCGACCACGAGAAGACGGCGCCGCAACCCATCCTGGTGGACGCCGAGCTCAGCCTCGGCCCGCAGCCGCTGCTGCCGCAGGACGACGACATCTTCCACGTGCTCGACTACCGCAAGGTGCGCCGCATCATCATCGAGGAGTGCACCGCCGAGCACGTCAACCTGCTCGAAAGCCTCATCGGCAAGCTGGTGCAGCGGCTGCTGCAGCTGCCCGGCGTGGTGGGCGTGCGCGTGAAGATCGCCAAGCTCGAAATCTTCGACGACTGCGAGGTGGCGATCCGCATGGAAGCCGGCGAGTGGTGAGCAGCAGCCCCGGCCCCTCAGGCCGCTGAACCGCAGGCCACGGCGGGCTTGGCGCCCGCAGGCCACATGCGCACGCCGAGAGCACCGAGCGCGGACAACGCCGCCATCAGCGCCACGCCCGACCAGCCCCACTGGGCCAGCACCAGGGCGCCGAGCGCCGAGCCCGTCGCCATGCCGACGAACACCCCCGTGAAGAACACCGCATTGAGCCGGCTGCGCGCACCGGGGTCGATGCCGTAGACCACCGTCTGGTGCGCGATGAGCGCGGCCTGCAGGCCGAAGTCGAAGCCGATGGCGCTGGCCACGATGAGCCCCAGCCGCGCGGCGGGCGCCATCAGCGGCGCGAACAGCATGGCCGCGAAAGACACCACCACCAGCGCCGCGCCCATGCGGATGACCAGTTCCGGCCCGCGCCGGTCGGCCAGCCGCCCGGCGATGGGCGCGGCCAGCGCACCCGCCGCGCCGGCCAGGCCGAAGGCACCGGCCGCCGCGCTGCCCAGGTGGAAGGGCGCGCCATGCAGCATGACCGCGAGCGTCGACCAGAAGGCGCTGAAGCCCACCGACAGCAAGGCCTGCGCGATGGTCGCGCGGCGCAGCGCGCCGTGGCGCTGCCACAGCTTGGCAAGCGAACCCAGCAACGCGCCGTAGCCCAGTTGCGTGGTCGGGCGCAGGTGCGGCAGGCCGCGCGCGGCGGCCACGCCGATGAAGGCGATGCTGGCGGCGGCCACCACGAACATCGCGCGCCAGCCGAAGTGCTCGGCCACGAAGCCGCTCAGCACGCGCGACAGCAAGATGCCCAGCAGCAGCCCCGTCATGACCGTGCCGACGATCTTGCCGCGGTGCGCCTCGGGCGCCAGCGTGGCGGCGGCGGGCACCACGTCCTGCGCCAGGGTGGCGGCCAGGCCGATCACCAGGCTGGCCGCCAGCAGCGGCCCGACCGACGGCGAAAACGCCGCGCCGAGCAAGGCCAGCACCAGCACGCTGGCCTTGGCGAGGATGATGCGGCGCCGGTCGAAGCGGTCGCCCAGCGGCGCCAGCAGCAGGATGCCCAGCGCGTAGCCCAGTTGCGTGAGCGTGGGCACGAAGCCCACCGAGCGCGCCGAGGCGCCGATGTCCGGACCCAGCACGCCCAGCATGGGCTGGCTGTAATAGAGCGCCGCCACGCCGAAGCCCGCGCTGGCGGCCAGCAGCAGGATCAGCGAGCTCGGCAGCTTTTCATGCACCGATGGAATGGAAGACATGGTGTTAACCCTTAGATGCGAAAACAAGGGCTGGAGTGTGCGCGTCGCAAACGGGCGAAGGTAGCCCCTTCCCTCGAACAATTGATATACGCTGCGCGCATGGCCGCACCGCTTTCGTCACCTTCATCAGCTTCATCCGCGCCCACCGACCGCATCGAGCTGATGCAGACCTTCGTGCGCATCGTCGAGGCCGGCAGCCTGTCGGCCGCGGCCGCCCAGATGGGCACCACTCAGCCCACCGTGAGCCGGCGCCTGCAGGCGCTGGAGCGCTCGCTGGGCGTGCGCTTGCTGCAGCGCTCCACCCACGCCATGAAGCTCACCGAGGACGGCGAGCGCTGCTTCGACCGCGCCAAGGAACTCATCCTGAGCTGGAGCGCCTTCGAGGCCGAGCTGCGCGGCGCCGGCGACCAGCCCGAGGGCCGGCTGCGCGTGGTGGCGCCGCATGCCTTCGGGCAGCAGCTGCTGGTCGGCCCGCTGGCGGCCTACCTGAAGCGCCACCCGCAGGTGACGGTCGAGTGGCTGCTGCACGACGGCCCGCACGACGAAACGCCCGATTTCATCACCGAGGGCGTCGACTGCGCGGTGCGCGTGGGCCAGGTGAGCGACCCGGGGCTGGTCGCGATCCGGTTGTCAGAGGTGCCGCGCATCGCGTTCGCCGCGCCGTCGATGTTCGAGGGCGTTGCGCTGCCCGCGCACCCCCGCGAGCTGGAGGCGCTGCCCTGGCTGGCCGCGCGCAACTTCTACCGCACCGAGGTCGTGCTGACCCACGAGCACACGGGCGAGGTGGTGCGCGTGCCGATCCGCCCGCGCCTGGTCACCGACAGCCTCTACGCCCTGCGCAGCGCCGTGCTGCTGGGCGTGGGCGCGGGCGTGTCGTCGGCCTGGATGCTGAGCGAGGAGATCGCCGCGGGCCGGCTCGTGCACCTGCTGCCGCAGTGGCGCGGCACGCCCGCGCCGGTGCACATCGTGTACCCGTACGCGCGCTTCTATCCGGCGAAGCTGCGGCTCTTCGTGGAGGCGATGCGCACGGCCTTTCCGGCTTCGTGACGCGCGAAAACGCAGGACGAGCGGGACCGAAGTGCGCCGAATGCGCGTGGAAAACACCCCGAAAGCGCCCGGATGGCACGTGAAATGGGGATCGGGGACAATCGCAGCCTCCCCCGACTCCCCGAAGTAGCCTGCCCATGAACGCCGTCTGGATCGACGAGGCGCCCGCCGCCGCCGACGCCACCAACTCCCTGAAGATCGAACGCGAGACGCACAAGCTCGAAAAGCGCCTGTGCCGCCAGGTCGGGCAGGCCATCGTGGACTACAACATGATCGAGGAGGGCGACAAGGTCATGGTGTGCGTCTCGGGCGGAAAAGACAGCTACGCGCTGCTCGACATCCTGCTCAAGCTGAAGGCGCGCGCGCCCATCCACTTCGACATCGTGGCGGTCAACCTCGACCAGAAGCAGCCCGGCTTCCCCGAAGAGGTGCTGCCCAAGTACCTGAGCGACCTGGGCGTGGACTTCCACATCGAGAACCAGGACACCTACAGCATCGTCAAGCGCGTGATTCCCGAGGGCAAGACCACCTGCGGCCTGTGCAGCCGGCTGCGCCGCGGCATCCTGTACCGCGTGGCCGACGAGCTGGGCGCCACCAAGGTCGCGCTGGGCCACCACCGCGACGACATGCTGCAGACCTTCTTCCTCAACATGTTCTTCGCCGGCAAGCTCAAGAGCATGCCGCCCAAGCTGGTGAGCGACGACGGCAAGCACGTCGTGATCCGCCCGCTGGCCTACGTGGCCGAGAAAGACACCGTGCGCTGGGCCCAGCACCGCGAGTTCCCGATCATTCCGTGCACCCTGTGCGGCAGCCAGGAAAACCTGCAGCGCAAGCAGGTCGGCGAAATGCTGCGCGAATGGGACAGGAAGCACCCCGGGCGCGTGGAAAACATGTTCACCGCGCTGCAGAACGTGGTGCCCTCGCACCTGCTGGACGGAACGCGGCACGATTTCAAGGGTCTGAAGGCGACGGGCGTGGCCGACGACGACGGCGACAAGGCCTTCGACGCGCCCTCTTTCGACTTGCTCTCCCAGGCACCCTCGGCCCTGCGCATCGTCCAGGGCTGACCGGGCAACCCAGGGGAATTTGGAGCCCGCGAGGCTCGGAGACCCTTTCATGACACGCGCGTTTTCTGCCTTTCGGACCTTCCTGCCTCTTGCAGTCGTCGCGAGCCTGAGCGGCTGCGCCACCTCTTGGGTGGTCGACAGCGACGTGAAGAGCTTCGCCTCCCCCGGCGCCGTGGCGCCCGGCGCCACCTACCGCTTCGACCGCCTGCCCTCGCAGCAGGCCGACGGCGCCCGCCAGGAATCGCTCGAGGCCATGGCCGGCGCGGCGCTCGACCAGGCCGGCCTGCGCCGCGACGACACCAAGCCCCAGTACACCGCGCAGATCGGCGCGCGCGTCACGGCCGGGCTGTCGCCCTGGGCCGATCCGTGGCTCTACAGCGGGCCCTGGGGCTACGGCGGCTACGGGTACGGTGGCTATGGCTACTACGGCCGGCGTTTCTACGGCGGCGGCTGGTACGGCGGCCCGGTGTTCGCGCCGCCGGCCAACCCCTGGTACGAGCGAGAAGTAAGCATCGTGCTGCGCGAGGTCGGCTCCAACCGCGTGGTCTACGAAACCCGCGCGCGCAACGACGGGCCCTACAACTCGAGCGCGGCGATCCTGCCGGTCATGTTCCAGGCCGCCCTGCAGGGCTTTCCGAATCCGCCGCAGGGCGAGCGCCGCGTAAACATCGAGCTGTCCACGGCGAAAAAGTAGCGCTTCTAGAATCCCGCGGATGGAAGAAGCCACCCGCCTGATCGCCGTTCGCCACGGAGAAACCGCCTGGAACGTCGACACCCGCATCCAGGGCCAGCTCGACATCGGGCTCAATGAAACCGGCCTCTGGCAGGCGCGCCGTGCCGGCGGTGCGCTGGCGGACGAACCCATCGGCGTCGTCTACGCCAGCGACCTGTCGCGCGCCTGGCAGACCGCCGAGGCCATCGCCCAGCCCCACGGCCTGCCCGTTCAGCCCGAGCCGCGCCTGCGCGAGCGGGCCTTCGGCACCTTCGAGGGCATGAGCTTTGCCGAGATCGAGGCCAGGCTCCCCGAGCAGGCCAAGCGATGGCGCGAGCGCGACCCCGAGTTCGAGCCCGAAGGCGGCGAGAGCCTGCTGGTGTTCCGCGACCGCGTGACGGGCGTGGCCGCGGAGCTGGCGGCGCGCCATCCGGGCGAACTGGTGGTGCTGGTGGCGCACGGCGGCGTGATGGACGTGCTGTACCGCGCGGCCACCCGCCAGGAGCTGCAGGCGCCGCGCACCTGGCAGCTGGGCAACGCGGCCATCAACCGCATGCTGTGGACGCCGGGCGGCTTCAGCCTCGTCGGGTGGAGCGATACCGCCCACCTGACGGCGGGCGATGCGCTGGACGAGATCACCAGCTGAGTTTTCTTTAGCGGTCTCGTTTCGGCGGCTTGCCGTTCAGGGCGCGATCACACCGGCGGGGCACGACTACGCATGCGAAGCCGAGTGCCCGCTGGCACCGGCTTCCGCCTTCGCTTCGCCGGGCAGGTCGACCATCGGCCCCGTTCCGCTGTAGCGGTCCAGCGCCAGGTAGATGGCCGGCGTGATGTACAGCGTGATCACCTGCGAGAAGATCAGCCCGCCCACCACCGCCACGCCCAGCGGCTGCCGCAGCTCGGCGCCGGCGCCCAGGCCCAGCGCGAGCGGCAACGCGCCCATCAACGCGGCCAGCGTGGTCATCAGGATGGGCCTGAAGCGCAGTCGGCAGGCCTCGCGTATCGCGTCCACCGGCTTCATGCCCTCGGTGCGCTGCGCGTCCAGCGCAAAGTCGATCAGCATGATCGCGTTCTTCTTCACGATGCCGATCAGCAGCAGGATGCCGATGGTCGCGATCAGCGTCAGGTCGAAGCCGAAGAGCTTCAGCGACAGCAGCGCCCCTACCGCCGCCGAAGGCAGCCCCGCCAAAATGGTCAGCGGGTGGATGTAGCTCTCGTACAGCACACCCAGCAGCACGTAGATGACCAGCACCGCCAGCACCAGCAGCACCGCCTGGCTCGACTGCGAGCTCTGGAACACCGCCGCGTCGCCGCCGTAGGTGGTGATGATCGACTGCGGCATCTTCAGCTCGTCCTTGAACTGGTCGATCTTCGCGGTCGCGTTGCCCAGCGGCACGTCGGGCCCGAGGTTGAACGACACCGTCACCGCCTGCAGCTGGCCCTGGTGGTTCACCGACGTGGGCCCCACGGTGCGGTTGATGGTCGAGAAGGCCGACAGCGGCACCAGCCGGCCGGTGGTGCTGCGCACCGACAGGCGGGACACGTCGTCCTCGAACTGGCGATCGTTGTCGGCGGCCGAAAGAATCACCTGGTAGGTGTTGCTCGCGGCGTAGATGCTGCCGATCTGGCGGTCGCCGTAGGCGTTGTAGAGCGCGGTGCGCAGGTCGCCCACGTTCACGCCGAGCACGCCAGCCTTGTCGCGGTCGATGTCGAGCGTGGCCTGCAGGCCGCGGTTCTGCGAGTCGCTGGTCACGTCGCGAAAGGCGGGGTCCGCGCGCATGCGCTCCATCAACCTGGTGGCCCACGGCACCATCTCGCCGGCGTTCACGCTCTGTAGCGTGTACTGGAAGCGCGCCTTGCTCTGCCGGCCGCCCAGGCGCAGGTTCTGCACCGGCTGCATGTACACGGCCACGCCCGGAATCTCGCGAAAGCGCTGGCGCAGCGACTCGAGCACCTTGGCCATCTGCGGGCGCTCGCCGCGCGGCTTGAGCACGGCAAACAGCCGGCCCGAATTCTGCGTGGCGGTCGGGCCGCCCACGCCCACGAAGGCGCTCACGTAGTCCACGCTCGGGTCGGCCTGCAGCGCGTCGGACACGCGGGCCTGCAGCGCCTTCATGGCGGTGAACGAGATGTCTTCGGCGGCTTCGGTGGTGATCTGGATCTGGCCGATGTCTTCCTCGGGGAAGAAGCCCTTGGGAATGGTGACGAACAGCCAGCCGGTGATGACGAAGGTGAGCCCCGCCATGGCCAGCATCAGCGCGCGGTGCCCCAGCGTCCAGTCGAGCGAGCGCATATAGCCGCCGTGCACCGCGCGGTAGCCGCGCTCGAAGGCGCGGCCGATGGCGGTGCCGGGCTCGGGGTGTTCTTCTTCGTGGTCATGCCCGGACGCCAGCGCACCCTCCTTGCGCGGCACCTGCTTGAGCAGCCGGCTCGCGAGCATCGGCACCAGCGTGAGCGACACGATGGCCGACACCAGCACCGCCAGCGCCACCACCACCGCGAACTCGTGGAACAGCAGGCCGATGACGCCCGGCATGAAGAAGATCGGAATGAACACGGCCACCAGCGAGATGGAGATCGACACGATGGTGAAGCCCACCTCGCGCGCTCCGCGCAGCGCCGCGGCGAAGGGCTCCATGCCCTTCTCGACGTAGCGCATGATGTTTTCCAGCACCACGATGGCGTCGTCCACCACCAGGCCCACGGCCAGCGTGATACCCAGCAGCGACACGTTGTCCAGGCTGTAGCCGAAGGCGTAGAGCAGCGCCACCGCGCCGATCAGCGAAATCGGAATGGTGGCCGCCGGAATCAGCGTGGCGACCAGCCGGTGCAGGAAGAGAAAGATCACCAGCACCACCAGCGCGATGGTGCCCAGCAGCGTGAGCTGCACGTCGTGCACGGCCTCGCGGATGGAGAGCGAGCGGTCGTTCACCATCTGGATCTCGACCGACTGCGGCAGCTCGGCCTTGAAGCGCGGAATGAGCGCGCGCACCGCGTCCACCACCTGCACGGTGTTGGCGTTGGGCTGGCGCTGCACGGCCAGTGAAATGGAGTCCTGCCCGTTGAAGCTGCTGGCGGTCTTCACCGACTCGAAGCTGTCCTCGATGGTGGCCACTTCGTCGAGGCGCACCGGCGCGCCGTTGCGCTGGCCGACGATGAGCTTGGCGAAGTCGGCCGCCTTCACGAGCTGGCGATTGGCCTGGATGGTGAGCGTCTGCCGCGGGCCGTCGAGCACGCCGACGGGCGTGTTGGCATTGGCCGAGTTGACGGCCTTGGCCAGCTCGTCGAGCGTGATGTTGCGCGCGTTGAGCAGGTCGGCGTTGGCCTTGATGCGCACCGCGAAGGCCTTGCGCCCGTACACGCCCACCTGCGCCACGCCGTCGATGGTCGACAGCGTGGGCGAGATCAGGTTCTCGGCATAGTCGTTGAGCTCGGCCGGGTTCATCGACGGCGAGATCAGCGCGATGAACAGCACCGGCGCGTCGGCCGGGTTCACCTTGCGGTACGACGGCAGCTGCGTGAGCTCCTGCGGCAGCTGGCGCTGGGCGCGCAGCAGCGCGGCCTGCACGTCGACGGCGGCGGCGTCGATGTCGCGGCTGCTCACGAACTCGAGCGTGAGCGAGGTCACGCCCTGCGTGTTCACCGAGCTGATGGTCTGCAGCCCGGGAATGGTGGAGAACTGCTTTTCGAGCGGCAGCGCCACCGAGCTGGCCATGGTGTCCGGGCTGGCGCCCGGCAGCTGCGCGTTGACGTTGATGACCGGCGTGTTGTAGCTGGGCAGCGCCGCCACGGGGATGCTGAAGTACGCAAAGATGCCGATGACCACGACGGCCGCCGACAGCAGCACCGTCATCGCCGGACGGCGGATGCAGAGCTCCGAGATGTTCATGCGCGTTCCTGCTTCGGCGGCTTGACGCCGGTGCCTTCGGAAGACGCGGCGCTGCCGGGGGTGACGCCCGTGGTTCCGTTCGTGCCGTTCGTGCCGTTGGTCGGCTTGGGCGGCGCGGCAGGCTCAACTGCTGCCGGCGCGGCCGCCGGCGCCTTGGCGTCCACCCGCACCTTGCCGCCCGGGCGCACGTTCTGGCTGCCCTCGATCACCACCTGCTCGCCCGGCTCCAGCCCGCTCACTGCGACCTTGGTGCCGAAGGTGTGCAGCGTCTTCACCTTGCGGCGCGTGGCGGTCCTGGCCTCGTCCACCACGTAGAGCGAGGTGCCGTCGGACAGCATCATCAGCGCCGCGGCCGGCACCACGGTGGCGCCTTCGAGCGTGCGCACCGTGATGCGCGTGCCCACGAACTGCCCCGGCCACAGGCCCTGGTCGGCGTTGGCGAACACGGCCTTGGCGCGCACGGTGCCGATCTGCGGATCGACCGTGTTGTCCACGAAGTCGAGCGTGCCGCTCAGCGGCTCCTTGCGGCCGGCGACGAGGGCATCGACCTTCGAGCGGGCGCGCGCGGCGCCCAGCAGGGCCTGCAGGTTGCCCTCGGGCACCGGAAAGCTCACGGCAATGGGGTCGAGCTGCGTGATGGTCACCAGCGACAGCGTCGGCTGCACCAGCGTGCCCGGGTAGATATTGACGGCACCGATGCGCCCGGCGATGGGCGCGCGCAACGTGGCGTAGCCCAGCGCCACCTGCGCGCTCTGCACGGCCGCGCGGTCGGCGGCCACGGCGGCGCGCTGCGCCTCCAGCTGCGAGAGCGTGGCGTCGGCCGCGCTCTTGGCGATGAAGTTCTGCGCCACCAGGTCCTGGCTGCGCTTGTACTGGCGTTCCAGGTCGGCCATGGTGGCCTCGTCCTTTTGCTGCTGCGCCCGGGCGCGCGCCAGGTTGGCCTGGTCGTTGCGGTCGTCGAGCGTGAAGAGCAGCTGCCCCGCCTTCACGAACTGCCCTTCCTTCACGTGCACCGCGCTCACCGTGTTCGTCACCTGCGGGCGCAGGTCGACGCTGTTGAGGGAGACCACGCTGCCGTTGACCTGCACGGTGACGGGCACGTCCTGCTTCTGGGCCGTGGCCAGCGTCACCAGCGCGGGGGCGCCGCCATTGCCCGCTCCACCGGCGCCCGTGCCGTTCGAAGCGCCGGGTGCCTTGGCCGACTTTGTGTCCGACTTGTTGCCGGACATGCTCCACCATCCGCCTGCGACGGCTACGATCAACACGCCCGCGAGGGCTACGGCAACATTTTTCTTCATGGGTTTTTTGTGCACTTTGGGCTGACAGCGGCTATTGAATCAGTGGCGGGAGCGCAGTGTTCACCACTCCTGTAAAGAAATGTAAAGCAAGCGAACCTTTTCGCCCGCTTTACGACAGGCACCCCCTCCCCGATGACTCCCTGCGAAGCGGCTGGCGCGGCACACCCCTCGCTAAAATCCCCGCTCCACAGCCTCTGGATAAACCCCATGAACCGCTGCAAGACACCCACGAACTCCCGACCCAACTCTCTCCTTTTGGCGCTTTGCGCCGCCGGCCTCACCGGCCTGTTCTCCCTCGCGGCCCACGCCCAGGACGAAATCCCTCGCCCGCAGACCCAGAACGAATCGCTGGCCGGCGGCCGCACCTTCCCCATCGGCGCCCTGCGCGGCAAGCTCATGGTGGTGGACACCAACGACGTGCAGCTCGACGGCAACCCGGTGCGCCTGTCGCCCGGCGCGCGCATCCGCAACCAGCAGAACCTGCTGCAGATGACCGGCGCGCTGGTCGGCCAGCTCTACCTGGTGAACTACACGCTCGACGCGGCCGGGCTGATCAAGGAGGTCTGGATCCTCACGCCGGAAGAGGCCTCGGCCTCGCGCGAGGCCATGAGCAAGCCGTTCCTGAACATCTGGCCGTTCGTCTCGAACGACACCGTCAACACGCAATAAACCAGGGCGGCGCGCCGCGCGCGCCCGCCGTCCCGCACGCCCTGCCCCCACGCAGGGCACAGAGAGTTCCCCCATGAAAAAAGTATTCATCAAGACCTTCGGCTGCCAGATGAACGAGTACGACTCGGACAAGATGGCCGACGTGCTGCACGCCGCGCAGGGCTACGAGCCCACGCAGAACGTGGACGAGGCCGACCTCATCCTGTTCAACACCTGCTCGGTGCGCGAGAAGGCGCAGGAAAAGGTCTTCTCCGACCTCGGCCGCGTGAAGCACCTGAAGGCCAAGGGCGTGAAGATCGGCGTGGGCGGCTGCGTGGCCAGCCAGGAGGGCCAGGCCATCATCGCGCGCGCGCCGTACGTCGACATCGTGTTCGGCCCGCAGACGCTGCACCGCCTGCCCGAGATGCTGAACGACCGCGAGCGGCTGGACCGCCCGCAGGTGGACATCAGCTTTCCCGAGATCGAGAAGTTCGACCACCTGCCGCCCGCGCGCGTGGAAGGCGCCACCGCCTTCGTGTCGATCATGGAAGGCTGCTCCAAGTACTGCAGCTACTGCGTGGTGCCCTACACCCGCGGCGAGGAAGTGAACCGCCCGCTGGACGACGTGCTGGTGGAAATCGCCGGCCTGGCCGACCAGGGCGTGCGCGAGATCACGCTGCTGGGGCAGAACGTGAACGCCTACCGCGGCAAGATGGGCGACACGGCGGAAATCGCCGACTTCGCGCTGCTCATCGAGTACGTGGCCGAGATTCCCGGCATCGAGCGCATCCGCTACACCACCAGCCACCCGAACGAGTTCACGCCGCGGCTCATCGAGGCCTACGCCAAGGTGCCGCAGCTGGTGAGCCACCTGCACCTGCCGGTGCAGCACGGCAGCGACCGCATCCTGATGGCCATGAAGCGCGGCTACACCGCCATGGAATACAAGAGCACGGTGCGCAAGCTGCGCGCCATCCGCCCCGAGCTGGCCCTGTCCAGCGACTTCATCGTCGGCTTCCCCGGCGAGACCGACGAAGACTTCGCCAAGATGATGAAGCTGATCGAAGACTGCCAGTTCGACAGCAGCTTCAGCTTCATCTTCAGCCCGCGCCCCGGCACGCCGGCCGCCGCGCTGAAGGACGACACCCCGCACGAGGTGAAGCTGGCGCGCCTGCACGTGCTGCAGGCGGCCATCGACACCAACGTGAAGCGCTTCGGCCAGGCGCTGGTGGGCAGCACGCAGCGCGTGCTGGTCGAGGGCGCTTCGCGCAAGGACGCGAACGAACTCATGGGCCGCACCGCCTGCAACCGCGTCGTCAACTTCGAAGGCGACGCCCGCCTGGTGGGCCAGATGACCGACCTGCGCATCACGCGCTCGCTGGCCTACACGCTGCGCGGCGAAGTGCTCACGCGCGAATCCGAACTGGCGGCACCGGCCACGGCCCCCGCCGCCGCGCTCGCCCACTGATGGCGAAGCGACCTTCCATCCGCGGCTCGTTCCAGCAGCTGCTGCTGTTCGCGTTCCTGCTGATCACCGCGCTGCTGGTGGGCGTGGCCCTGCGCTCGGTGCTGCAGTACGACGTGCTCATGACCCAGAGCCGCGACGCCGCCGCGCGCGCGCTGCGCCTGTCGGGCGCGGCCCAGTCGCTGGCCGAGCGCAGCGCGGCCATGGAGCGCGCGGGGCGCCAGTCGCTGGTGCTCAACGACGCGGTTCTGCGCCGCCGTTTCGACGACGCCGCGCGCGAGGCGCACCAGGTGCTCGAGCGGCTCGAAACCAACGGCCTGGCGCCGGCCGGCATCGAGATGTGGCGCGCCCAGCTCGGCGTGATCGAGGGGCTGATGAGCGGCAACGCCGACAGCGCCCTGGCACGCGAAAGCACCATGGCCATGCAGTTCCGCGAGCTCGACGCGCTGAACACCAACCTTGCGCAGCAGGCGCAGTTCCTGATCGAAACGCAGAACGACGCGCTGGCCAAGCGCATCGAGAACGCACGCCGCCGGCTGATGCGCGAAGTGGTCGCCGCCAGCGTGCTGGCCGTGTCGCTGGCGCTGGCCTTCGGCATCTGGCTGGCGCGGCCTTTCAAGCGGCTGGAGCACGCCATCGTCGGGCTGGGGCAGAACCGGCTGGACGAGCCCATCGACATCCGCGGCCCGGCCGACGTGCGGCGCGTGTCGCAGCAGCTCGAATGGCTGCGCCTGCGCCTGACCGAGCTCGACGCCGACAAGGCGCGCTTCCTGCGCCATGTGTCGCACGAGCTGAAGACGCCGCTGGCCGCGCTGCGCGAAGGCGTATCGCTGCTGGAAGACGGAGTACCCGGCCCGCTGAACCCGGCGCAGCTCGAGGTGGCGCAGATCCTCCAGCAGAACACCATCTCGCTGCAGGGGCAGATCGAGGCGCTGCTGCGCTTCAACGCCGCCGCCTTCGAGGCGCGCGAGCTGCGTCGCGAGCGCACCGAGCTGCTGCCGCTGATCGAGGAGCAGATCGAGGCCCAGCGCCTGCAGTGGCAGTCGCACGGCCTGCGCGTGCGCGCCGAGGGCCAGCCCATTGCCATCACGGTGGACCGCACCAAGCTCGGCACCGCCATTGCCAACCTGTTGAGCAACGCCATCCGCTTTTCGGTAACCGGCGGTGTCATCACGCTGGCGGTGTCGGGCACGCCGGAGGCCGTCTACATCGACGTGAACGACGCGGGGCCCGGCATTGCCGAGGGCGACCGCGACCGGATCTTCGAACCCTTCTTCCGCGGCGAGCGCCAGCCGGAGCACACGGTCAAAGGCACCGGCATCGGACTTTCGATCGTGCAGGAGTACATTGCAGCCCACGGGGGCCGCATCACCCTGCAGCCTGACGGACCCGGTGCACGCTTTCGCATCGAACTGCCGCGCACGGCCTGACAACCCCGGCACTCTCCCGAGTCTTCCAACACCGCCTCGCGTCCTCTTTTTCGACCCATGCCTTTCCCGTTCGTCCGCCGTTCCTCCTTCGCCGGGGCGATGACCGTGCCTTTCGTCCTGCTGCTGGCCGCCTGCGCCAGCCAGCCCAAGCCGCCCGCGGAAGCCGACGCGGTGCCGCCGCCGCCCGTGGTGCCGCGCGTGATGCCGGTCGAGGCCGAGCCCCGCGCGCCGGCGACCCAGCCCGCGTCGCTGTTCACGCTGATCACGCAGGGGCCGGTGGCGGCCATGCTGTCCTACGCCGACAAGATGCGCTCGCTCAACGGCGGCGACCTGGCCGGTGAAATCTCGCGCATCGGCGACCCGGGCGATTCGCCCACCACCCAGATGCAGCTGGCGCTGCTGCTCTCGCAGACCCGCGTGCCGGCCGACCTGGCGCGCGCGTTGGGGCTGCTGCAGCGCGTCATCGCCAACCCGTCTCCCGAGGCGCAGCCGCTGCAGCCGCTGGCGCGCGCCCTGGCCGCGCGCTACGTGGAGCAGCGCCGCGTGGAAGACGACCGCGACAAGCAGGTGCAGCAGCTGCGCGACAGCCAGCGCCGCATCGACCAGCTGAACGACCGCATCGAAGCCCTGCGCGCCATCGAGCGCAGCTTCGCGCGGCCCAACATGGCGCCCGCGGCACCCGCCGCGCCGCCCAACGGAACAAAGCAAAGCCCATGAGCAACACCGGTGCCCGCCTTCTCGTGGTCGACGACGACCCGGACATGCTCCGCCTGCTCTCGATGCGGCTGAGTTCGGCGGGTTACCAGGTCACGGCCGTGACCTCGGCCGAAACCGCGCTCACTCAGCTCGAAATAGAGCACCCGCAGCTCGTGCTCAGCGACGTGCGCCTGCCCGGGCGCGACGGCCTGCAGCTGTTCGACGAAATCCGCAAGCGCCATCCGTCGCTGCCGGTCATCCTGCTGACCGCGCACGGCACCATTCCCGACGCGGTCGAGGCCACGGCGCGCGGCGTGTTCACCTACCTGACCAAGCCCTACGACGGGCGCGAGCTGCTCGACAAGATCGCGCAGGCGCTGGCGCTGGGCGCGCCCGCCACCACGCCGAGCAAGGGCGGCGACGAAAGCTGGCGCTCCGAAATCGTCAGCCGCAGCAACCGCATGGCCGAGTTGCTGGCCGAGGCGCGCATGGTCGCCAAGTCGGACGCCTCGGTGCTGCTGCGCGGCGACTCCGGCGCCGGCAAGGAGCTGCTGGCGCGCGCCATCCACAAGGCCAGCGCGCGCGCCGACAAGCCTTTCGTGGCGGTCAATTGCGGGGCCATTCCCGAAGCGCTGCTGGAGTCGGAGCTGTTCGGCCACATGAAGGGCGCCTTCACCGACGCCCACGCCAACCACAAGGGCCTGTTCCAGCAGGCCGACGGCGGCACGCTGCTGCTGGACGAAATCGGGGACATGCCGCCCGCCCTGCAGGTCAAGCTGCTGCGCGTGCTGCAGGAGCGCGCGGTGCGCCCGCTGGGCGCGAGCCAGTCGATCGAGGTCGACGTGCGCATCGTCTCGGCCACCCACCGCGACCTGGACGCGGCCATGGAGGCCGGCCAGTTCCGCGAAGACCTCTACTACCGCCTGAACGTGGTGACGCTCACGCTGCCGCCGCTGTCGGCGCGGCGCGAAGACATTCCGCTGCTGGCCAACCACTTCCTGCAGCGGCTGTCGACCAAGTACGGCAAGCGGCTGTCGGGCTTCGCGCCCGAGGCGCTGAAGGCCCTGACCACGGCCGCCTGGCCGGGCAACGTGCGCCAGCTGTTCAACGTGGTGGAACAGGTGTGCGCGCTGTCGAGCTCGCCGCTGATTCCGCTGGCGCTGGTGCAGCGCGCGCTGCGCGTGCCCACGGTCGAGGTGCAGACCTATGCCGACGCCAAGCAGCGTTTCGAGCGCGACTACCTGGTCGGCCTGCTCAAGCTGACCGACGGCAACGTGGCCGACGCCGCCCGCCTGGCCGACCGCAATCGCACCGAGTTCTACCGCCTGTTGCAGAAGCACGAGCTCACGCCCGGGCACTTCAAGGCCGACCCTGTCGCCAACGGCAGCGACCCTGTCGGCGAATAGCGACGCACCTAAGTTGTTGATTCATATAGCCATTCCCCACCAGCCCGCCGGGCTTGTCGGGATTCGGCGACAAAAAGAGGGGTTTTGAGGCCCGCCAGCGGCCTCCACCCCCGAAAAATGCAGTCGAAGCGGCCTAAGCCGTTGATCTGAAAGCGTTTTTCCAGCCTGGCACAGGGTTTGCCCCTGTACTGGCATGACAGCACTAACCAGCCCATCTTTCGCACTGCGCCAGCAGCGCGACGGCCTGCGTCAAAAGCAGTTTTCTCCCTCGCGGCCCCGTGCCGCGGGCTATTCGCAAGCCGCGCTCGCCAGCGCCGGCGGCGCCGAGCCGGATTGCGTGATCAAGCGCTTTCCTGCCATTGGCGACACCCCTTCCCTCGACAAGCAACGTTGGTAAATCACCATGAAGCCAAACGACTTCTCGCAACTGAATGTTCTGGCCGATGCCGACTTTTCGCACCGCAGCGCGGTGCGTGAAGAACGCCATCCCAACGCCGTGACGGCACCGCCGGTGAATCGCGGTTCCATGACGCCGCGCCCGTGGCGCGGTTTCTGGAACAGCCTGGGCACCGCCGCCCTGGTGAAGCTGGGCGCCGGCCGCAAGGCCGAGGCCGCCAGCGCCGAGTCCGTGCAGCAGGTCAAGCAACCCTGGCAACGCGCCGCGGCCCAGCGCCGCAATGCCTTCATGCTGCTGACCGTGCTCAGCACCGTGATCGCCTCGTCGCTGTTCGCCGGCGTGCAACCCGACTACGACAACGTCTGGCTCGAATACGGCCAGATCGGCCTGTACGGCCTGCTCTCGGGCTGGGTCGTGACCGGTTTCGTTACCGCCCTGATGGGCTTCTACGTTTCGGTGCGCGGTGACAAGCACGCGCTTTCGGCCAAGCAGGTGGTCAACCACCCGATGAACCCGGAAGCCCGCACCGCGATCATCATGCCGATCTGCAACGAGGACGTGGCCACCGTGTTCGCCGGCCTGCGCGCCACCTGCGAATCGGTCGCCGCCACCGGCCACGCCAAGCAGTTCGACGTGTTCGTGCTGTCCGACAGCTACGCGCCCGAGACCGCCGCCGCCGAGCGCGCCGCCTGGGAAGACCTGCGCGCCGCCCTGGCCGAGAGCCCTAACCAGCCGCAGGTGGAGGTGTACTACCGCCTGCGCACCCGCCGCACGCACCGCAAGGCCGGCAACGTGGCCGACTTCTGCCGCCGCTGGGGCAAGGACTACCGCTACATGGTCGTGCTCGACGCCGACTCCGTGATGAGCGGCGACTGCCTGACCTCGATGGTCAAGCTGATGGAAGCCAACCCCACCGCCGGCATCATCCAGACCGCGACGCAGGCCATCGGCCACGTCACGCTGCATGCCCGCGCACAGCAATTCGCTTCCCGCGTGACGGGCCGCCTGTTCACGCTGGGCATGCAGTTCTGGCAACTGGGCGAATCGCACTACTGGGGCCACAACGCCATCATCCGCGTCGAACCCTTCATGAAGCATTGCGCGCTGGCCCCCATCAAGGGCACCGGCGGCATGTCGGGCGGCATCATGTCGCACGACTTCGTGGAAGCCGCGCTGATGCGCCGTGCCGGCTACAACGTGTGGCTGGTGTCCGACCTGGTCGGCAGCTACGAACAGCAACCGCCGGACCTGCTGGCCGAGCTGCAACGCGACCGCCGCTGGTGCCAGGGCAACCTGCAGAACGCCCGCCTGATGGCCGAGCCCGGCATCCACCCCGTGCACCGCGCCATGTTCGTGACCGGCACCATGGCCTACGTTTCGGCCCCCCTGTGGCTGGCCTTCCTGACGCTGGGCACCGCCCTGTGGCTGAGCGGCTCGAGCCTGGTGTCGAGCTGGAGCGTGCTGCCCGCCGAGCTGGCCGGCCTGTGGATCTGGACGCTGTGCCTGCTGTTCCTGCCGCGCGTGCTGGGCATCGCCGCCGTGCTGATGCGCGGCGAGCAACGCCAGTACGGCGGTGTGTGGGGCCTGGTGAAGAGCTCGGTGCTCGAAAGCGGCCTGGCCATCGTGCAAGCCCCGGTTCGCATGCTGGCCCACTCGCTGTTCGTGCTGGTCGCCCTCACCGGCATCAAGCTCGACTGGAAGTCGCCCCCGCGTGAAGCCGCCGCCGTGCCGTGGAAGATCGCTGCCTCGCAGCTGGCGCCCATGACCCTGGTGATCGCCATGCTGGCCGTCGGCGTCGCCATGATCGACCCGAGCGCGCTGATCTGGCTCATGCCTGTCGGCCTGCCGCTGCTGCTGGCGATTCCGCTGACCGTGCTGACCAGCCAGATCGCGCTGGGCACCACGCTGCGCGACCGCGGCTTCCTGCTGATTCCCGAGGAATCGCGCTCGCCGGCCGTGCTGCGCCGCGCCTGGATGCACGCCGTGCGCCTGGCCCGCCCGGCCGCGCTGGCCACCGTCTGATGCGCCACTGACCTGACGTGACGCACGGCTGAGCCCTCAGCCCTCCCCCCGAAAGCCGGTCATTGCGCCGGCTTTTTTCATGGCGCAGACTGGCCGCCTGCCTTGGCCGCTCGATGCTGCGCCCGGGGTCAAAATCCGGCCCATATAAGGGTTAACCCTTGGATCGGTGAAAATTCCCGGTTTTCCGGCGGCTGCGCGCAGCCGCCCAACGATCAAGCAAGGGGGTTCGATCCATGACAGAAACACAGGGGCCGGTGGTCCATCGGCGGTCGTTCTGGCCGCTCGTCGGGCTCATTGCCCTGGGCGCGCTCGCCATGCTGATGGGCGCATTCCTGGCGGTCGGCGGCGCGTACCTTGCCGCGCTCGGCGGCAGCTGGTACTTCGTGCTGGTCGGGCTGGCGCTGGCGGTGTCCGGGCTGCTCATCGCCAAGCGCCGCACCAGCGGTGCCTGGCTGTTCGCCTTGACGCTGGTGGCCAGCGCCGCCTGGGGCGTGTGGGACGCCGGCTGGCACTTCTGGCCGCTGGTGTCGCGGCTGGTGGCGTTCGGCGTGCTGGGGCTGCTGGTGGCGCTGGCCTATCCGTCGCTGGTGCGCCGGGCCGGTGGCGTTCCCGGGCGTGGCGCCCATGCCGTGGCCGGCGTGCTGGCGCTCGCGCTGGTCGCCACGGGCGGCTATGCCTTCGTGCCGACGCCGGTCATCGCGGCCCAGGGCCCCGCACCGACGATCGTGCCGGTCAACCCGCAGGACGCGCAGAAGGACTGGCGGCACTGGGGCAACACCACCGCCGGCAACCGCTTCGCCGCGCTCGACCAGGTGACGAAGGACAACGTCGGCGACCTGCAGGTGGCCTGGACCGCCCACACCGGCGACGTGCCGCAGAGCAACGGCTCGGGCGCGGAAGACCAGAACACGCCGCTGCAGATCGGCAGCACCGTGTACGTGTGCACGGCGTACAGCAAGATCGTCGCGCTCGACGCCGACACCGGCGCCGAACTCTGGAAGTACGACCCGAAGGCCACCGCGCCGAACTGGCAGCGCTGCCGCGGGCTGGGCTATCACGACCAGGATGCGGAGACGACGGCATCGGCTGCACCCGCACCCGCTGCATCCGCTGCATCTGCAGTCGCACCGGCGTCATCGACCACGCCCGCGGCCTGCCGCCAGCGCCTGCTGCTCCCCACCACCGACGCGCGGCTGATCGCCGTCGACGCCCACAGCGGCACGCCCTGCGCCGACTTCGGCAAGCAAGGCATCGTCGACCTGAAGACCGGCATGGGCGAGGTGAAGGACGGCTACTACCAGCAGACCTCCACGCCGCTGGTCGCAGGCGACCTGGTGCTGGTGGGCGGCCGCGTGGCCGACAACTTCTCCACCGACGAGCCGCCCGGCGTGGTGCGCGCGTACAACGCCGTCACCGGCGAGCTGGCCTGGGCCTGGGACCCGGGCAACCCCGCCGTCACCCGGCTGCCGCCGCCCGGCCAGACCTACACGCGCGGCACGCCCAACGTGTGGTCGGCCATGTCGTACGACCCGAAGCTGGGCCTGGTCTACCTGCCGACCGGCAACGCCACGCCCGACTTCTGGGCCGGCGAGCGCACGCCGCTGGACGACAAGTACAGCTCCTCGGTGGTGGCGCTCGACGTGAAGAGCGGCAAGGTGCGCTGGAGCTTCCAGACCACGCACCACGACCTGTGGGACTTCGACCTGCCCGCGCAGCCGCTGCTCTACGACATTCCCGACGGCAGCGGCAACGGGGGCACGCAGCCCGCGCTCGCGCAGGTGACCAAGCAGGGCGAGATCTTCCTGCTGAACCGCGAGACCGGAAAGCCCATCGCCGAGGTGCAGGAGCGCCCGGTGCCGCAAGGCAACGTGCCCGGCGAGCGCTATTCGCCGACGCAGCCCTTCTCGGTGGGCATGCCCTCGATCGGCAACAAGACGCTGACCGAGTCCGACATGTGGGGCGCCACGCCCTTCGACCAGCTGCTGTGCCGCATCGCCTTCAAGGGCATGCGCCACGAAGGCGTGTACACGCCGCCGGGCCTGGACCGCGCGCTGCAGTTCCCGGGCTCGCTGGGCGGCATGAACTGGGGCAGCGTGTCGGTCGACCCGACCAGCAGCTACATGTTCGTGAACGACATGCGCCTGGGCCTGGCCAACTACATGATCCCGCGCGCGAACATCAAGCCCGGTGCCAGCGGCATCGAAATGGGCGTGGTGCCGCAGGAGGGCACGCCCTTCGGCGCGATGCGCGAGCGCTTCCTGTCGCAGCTGGGCATTCCGTGCCAGGCGCCGCCCTTCGGCACGATGTCGGCCATCGACCTGAAGACGCGCAAGCTGGTGTGGCAAGTGCCGGTGGGCACGGTGAAGGACACGGGCCCGCTTGGCATTCGCATGGGCCTGCCGATTCCCATCGGCATGCCCACGCTGGGCGCGTCGCTGGCCACGCAGTCGGGCCTGCTGTTCTTCGCGGGCACGCAGGACTTCTACCTGCGCGCCTTCGACACCGCCAGCGGCAAGGAAATCTGGAAGGCCCGCCTGCCGGTGGGCAGCCAGTCGGGGCCGATGACCTATGTGTCGCCGAAGACGGGCCGCCAGTACATCGTGGTGAGCGCGGGCGGCGCGCGGCAGTCGCCGGACCGCGGCGACTACGTGATCGCGTACGCGCTGCCCGAGAAGAACAAGGGCAAGTAAACGCACATCAAGCAGGCCAGACCCAGGCCATCGAAAGCGCCGCGACGAGACTTCTCCGCGGCGCTTTCTGCTTATAGAATCCGCGCCTCTTTCAACCTCAGCCTTTCACTGGAGCGCCAAGTGCCCCAATTCGCCGTCATCACTTCCTGACGCCGACAACACCGCTTCATTGCTGGTCATGTCGGGCGCCTAGCTGCGTACCCCGCTGACCAGACACGGCCTCCCCGCACACGCATGGGGACACCCAGGCCGCAGAGGTCACACCCGATCTCGCTTCGCTATCTCCAGCTTCGCTCCCGCACGTTGTCGGTCTTTCCTGATTCGCATCCGGAGAACCAACGTGTCTACTTCTTCTCTTTCTCTTTCATCCATTCCGCTGCTCAAGTACCCCCGTACTGCGCACCTGGAAGGCTCGCGCCTGCAAGCGGGCGACACCGACGACGGCCAGGTGCCGCTCGCCGCGCTGCACGGCATGCAGGTGGTCGTCGAGGAAAAGCTCGACGGCGCCAACGCCGCCGTGTCCTTCACCTCGGCGGGCGAGCTGCTGCTGCAGTCGCGCGGCCACTACCTCGCGGGCGGTGCCGGCGAGCGCCAGTTCAATCTCTTCAAGCACTGGGCCGCGGCCCACGAAGGGGCGCTGCTGGTGCGGCTCGAAGACCGCTACGTGATGTACGGCGAGTGGTGCTTTGCCAAGCACAGCTGCTGGTACGACCGGCTGCCGGCGTTCTTCCTGGAGTTCGACATCTACGACCGCGTCGCGCAGTGCTTTCTCTCGACGCCGGCGCGGCACGCGCTGCTCGCGGGCGGGCCGGTGCTGTCGGTGCCGGTGCTGTACGACGGCCAGATGCCGCGGCAGGCGAAGGCGCTGCGCTCGCTGGTGCGGCCCTCGCTCGCGCGCAGTGCGGGCTGGAAGGCCGCGTTCGAGCAGGCCGTGGCGCACGAGGGCCAGCTGCTCGACCTGGTGCGGCAGCAGACCGACCTGTCGGACCTGGCCGAGGGCCTGTACCTCAAGACCGAATCGAACGGCCAGGTGACGGGCCGCTACAAGTGGGTGCGGCCGGACTTCGTGCAGACCATTCTCGACTCGGGCTCGCACCACAGCCGCCGGCCGGTGCTGCCCAACCAGCTGGCGCCGGGCGTGGACCTCTACGCACCCACGCCCACGACCACATGGCAAGACCTGGGGCTGCGCACGCTGCGCGAACCGGCGGAACCGACAACGAACGCAAGGAGGTCGCGATGAACTTCGCCGATCTGAAGGCGCTGGTGCCCGCGCCTGGAAAGGGCACCGACTGGCGGCAATGCTGCGCGCTGCTGCCGCAACTGCTGCGGCTGGAAGCAACGCCGCAAGACCCGTACTACCACGCCGAAGGCAACGTCGGCATCCACACGCGCATGGTGCTCGACGCGCTGCTGCAGGACGCGCACTACCAGCACGCCGACGCCGACGGCCGCTTCGTGCTGTTCATGGCCTGCCTGCTGCACGACATCGCCAAGCCCGACACCACGGTGATCGACCCGGCCAGCGGCCGCATCGGCCAACCCGGCCACTCGCGCCGCGGCGCGGTCGACGTGCGCGTGCTGATGTGGAAAGCGCGCGTGCCGTTCGCGCTGCGCGAAGCCGTGTGCCGGATCATCGCGGTGCACCAGCTGCCCTTCCATGCCTTTGCTTCGCGCAAGGGCGTGCGGCCGGAATGGCTGGCGCACAAGCTGTCGTGGGAGCTGAGCCTGCCGGACCTGTGCTGCGTGGCGCGCTGCGACATGCAGGGCCGCCACTATGAGAAGCGCGCCGACAGCCTGGCCGACATCGCGCTCTTCGAGCAACTCGCGCAGGAAGAAGGCTGCTGGAACGGCCCGCGCAAGATGGCCGATGCGCACACGCGCCTGGCCTACTTTCGCGGCGCCGACACCAGCCCCGACTACCCGCTGTTCCAGAACGCGGGCTCACGGGTCACGGTGATGTGCGGGCTGCCCGCCAGCGGCAAGAACCACTGGGTGGCGCAGCATCGCAAGGGCTGGCCGGTGGTGTCCTTCGACGATGCGCGCGCGGAGCTGGGGCTCAAGCACGGCGAGAATGACGGCATGGCCGCGCACCACGCGGTCGACCAGGCCAAGGCGCTGCTGCGCAGGCAGGAGCGTTTCGTGTGGAACGCCACGCACCTGAGCGAGCAGATGCGCGGCAAGACGCTCGACCTGCTGTGGAACTACCACGCGCAGACCGAGCTGGTGTACCTCGAGGTGCCGCACGCCGAGCTGATGCGGCGCAACCGCGAGCGCGACACCACGCTGTCGAACGCGGGCATCGAGCGCATGCTGCACCGCTGGGAACTGCCCGCGCCGGTGGAAGCGCACGACACGGTCTACGACGTGCAGAGCTGAAAGCAGGAGGGCCCGCCAGTGCGAACCGGCGGGCCCTCTTATATATATGCGTGTACCCGTGTGCGTGTGCGTGTGCGTGCGGTGACGCGGCGTTCGCTCAGAACGGCAGCTTGGGACCGCCGGGGCCGCCCATGCCACCCATGCCCTTCATGCCGCCCATCTTCTTCATCATCTTCATCAGGCCGCCGCCCTTCATCTTCTTCATCATTCCCTGCATCTGCTCGAACTCGTTGAGCAGGCGGTTCACTTCCTGGACCTGAACGCCGGCGCCGGCCGCGATGCGGCGCTTGCGCGTGGCCTTCAGCAGCTCGGGCTTGCGGCGCTCCAGCGGGGTCATGCTCTGGATGATGCCTTCCTTGCGGCGGATGTCGCGCTCGGCGCGGGTCATGTCGGCCTCGGTGGCCTTGGCGGCCATCTGCGTGGGCAGCTTGTCCATCAGGCTCGACAGGCCGCCCATCTGCTTCATCTGCTGCAGCTGGCCGAGAAAGTCGTTCAGGTCGAAGCCCGCGCCGCTCTTGACCTTGGCCGCGAGCTTCTGCGCCGCCGCCACGTCCACGCCGGCCGTGACCTGCTCCACCAGCGCCACGATGTCGCCCATGCCCAGGATGCGGCCCGCATGGCGCTCGGCGTCGAACACCTCCAGGCCGTCGATCTTCTCGCTGGTGCCGGCGAACTTGATGGGCACGCCCGTGACCTGGCGCACCGACAGCGCCGCGCCGCCGCGCGAGTCGCCGTCGGTCTTGGTCAGGATGATGCCGGTGAGCGGCAGCGCCTCCTTGAAGGCCTTGGCGGTGTTGATCGCGTCCTGGCCCTGCATGGCGTCGACCACGAACAGCGTTTCCACCGGGTCGAGCTCGGCGTGCAGCTGCTTGATCTCGGTCATGAGCACTTCGTCGATGGCCAGGCGGCCGGCCGTGTCGACCAGCAGCACGTCGAAGTAGTGGCGCTTGGCGTGGTCGAGCGCGGCGCGCGCGATGTCCAGCGGCTTCTGGTCGGGCGTGCTCGGGAACCACTCGGCGCCGGCCTGCTTCGTGACGGTCTTCAGCTGCTCGATGGCGGCGGGCCGGTACACGTCGCCCGACACGGTGAGCACCTTCTTCTTGCGCTTCTCGATCAGGTGCTTGGCCAGCTTGGCGGTGGTGGTGGTCTTGCCGGCGCCCTGCAGGCCGGCCATGAGGATCACCGCGGGCGGCTGGGCCGCGAGGTTGATGTCGGACACGCCCTCGCCCATGGTGGCGGCGAGCTCGCGGTTGACGATGCCCACCAGCGCCTGACCCGGCTTGAGCGAGCCCAGCACTTCCTGGCCGAGCGCCTTGTCCTTCACGCGGGCGACGAAGTCGCGCACCACTGGCAGCGCCACGTCGGCCTCGAGCAGCGCCATGCGCACTTCGCGCAGCATGTCCTGCACGTTGCTTTCGGTGATGCGGGCCTGGCCGCTCATCGTCTTGACGAGGCGGGAAAACTTTTCTGTGAGGGCGGTGGCCATGAGCGGGATGCCTTGCTGCCCGCTGCGGCGGGCCGGTGGAAGTCTTGGAGACGAGGGGAGAACTTGAAGTCGGGCGCGGGCAACGCAAGGGCGAGACGCTAAACTCCGGCCGATGATTTTAGCGATCCCCTCTCCACTCGGCGTGGCGCTGGGCATCGCCACCGCGATTGCCTATGGTTTTGCCGCCGCCGCGGGCGCAAGGCTGAGTCGCCAATCGACCCAGTGGGCCCTCGGGATCGCATGGTTGTTGCACGCCGCCGTGCTGGCCCATGGCCTCGTCGGCAGCGAGCCGCGCTTCGGTTTCGCCCCCGCCCTGTCGGTCACCGCGTGGCTGGTGCTCACTGTCTACGCGGTCGAAAGCCGCATGTATCCGCAGCTGAAGGTGCGCCGCGCGCTCGCCTGGCTGGGCGCGGCCGCGGTGCTGCTGGCCATCCTGTTTCCGGGCACGCCGCTGCATGTCACGGCCTCGCCGTGGCTGCCGCTGCACCTGGCCCTCGGCATTGCCTCTTACGGTCTGTTCGGCGCGGCGGTGGTGCATGCCTGGCTGATCACGCGGGCCGAAAAACAGATTCGCCTGGCCACCGCCGAGCCGCAGGGCGGCGTGCCGCTGCTGACGCTGGAGCGCCTCACCTTCCGCTTCGTCACCGCGGGCTTCGTGCTGCTGTCGGCCACGCTGCTGGCCGGCCTGCTGTTCAGCGAACAGCTCTACGGCGCGGCCGGCCGCGCCTGGAAGTGGGACCACAAGACCACCTTCTCGGTGCTCGCCTGGCTCACCTTCGCGGTGCTGCTGATCGGGCGGGTCCGCTTCGGCTGGCGCGGCCGCACGGCGCGGCGCGTGCTCTACGCCGGCTCGGCGTTGCTGCTGCTGGCCTATGTCGGTTCGCGCTTCGTGCTCGAAGTGGTGCTGGCCCGTCCTCCTGTATGAAATACCTCCTTGTTCTCGCGGTCCTGTGGATCGCGATCTGGCTCTGGCGCAAGAACCGGCGCGAAGAAATGCGCGACGCCCAGCGCGAACGCGCGGCCAAGGCCCAGCGCGCGCCCACGCAGGTCGGCCCGCCCAAGGCCATGGTGCGCTGCGCCCACTGCGGGCTGCACCTGCCGGCGACCGACGCCATCGCCGGGCCCGCGGGTTCGGGCGGCGCCGTCTACTGCAGCACCGCCCACCGCGACGCCGCCACGGCGCGATGAGCTCGCCCCCGCGGTCGCTGGCCGACCCCGTTACCGACTGGGACGTGCTCGACCTGGGCCCGGGCGAGAGCACCGCGCTCACGCGCCTGTGGCGCGGCTTCATGGGCGCGCGCTGCTTCGTCGCGCTGGTGCTGGTGCTGCTGCAGGGCGTGGCCTTCGCGCTCGGCCAGCCGATGCAGCCGGTGGCCATGGCCATCTCGGCGCTGTACGTGGTCGCCAGCTGGCTGGGCATGCGCTACACGCGCTTCCAGCCGCCGATTCGCGGCTTCACCGCGCTGTGGCTGCTGACCATCGGCATCGACCTGGGCACCTTCACCGCCTTGCAGCTGCTGCAGGGCGGCAGCGTCAACTACACGCCGCTGTTCGCGCTGCCGGTGCTCATGAGTGCGGTGCTCGGCACCATGACCGTCAGCCTGGGCACCGCCGCCAGCGTCACGCTGCTGCTGCTGGCCGACGCGGGCTGGCACTGGCTGCAGCAGCCGGTCGATTCCTCGGGCCGCTTCGTGCAGGCCGCGCTCACGGGCACCGGCCTGTTCGTGGTGGCGCTGCTTGCGCACGAGCTGGCCCGGCGGCTGGCGCGCGAGGAAGCCGTGGCGCAGCGCAGCCGCAGCAGCGCGCAGATGCAGGCGCAGGTGAACGACCTGGTGATCGAGACGCTGAGCGAAGGCGTGCTGGTGATCGACGCCGAAGGCCTGGTGCATGCGGCCAACCCGGCCGCCGACGCCGTGCTGGGCCACGGCCTGGCGCAACTGGCGCTGCCGTTTCCGCTGCATGCGCAGCCCGCGTGGCACGCACTGGCCGCGCTAGCGCGCCAGACCTTCGCGCGGCGCGAACCGCAGACCGAAGAGATCCCGGTGGCGCAGCAACGCGGCGCGGCGCGCGAGGTGCGCGTGCGCACGCGGCTCACGCCCACCAGCGAGCGGCGCGTGGACAGCCTGTGCGTGATGTTCCTGCAGGACCTGCGCGAGCTCGAGGCGCGCATCCGCACAGAGAAACTCGCCGCCATGGGCCGCATGTCGGCCGCGGTGGCGCATGAAATTCGCAACCCGCTGGCCGCCATCACGCAGGCCAGCGCGCTGCTCGCCGAAGACCTCACCGACCCCGCGCACCGCAAGCTCACGAGCATGGTGCAGCACAACGCGCAGCGGCTCGCACGCATCGTGGACGACGTGCTCGACGTTTCGCGCGCGCGCCAGCAGCGCGTGCTGTCGCTGGGCGAGCAGGTGGTGCTCGACCCCGCGGTGCAGGTGCTGGCCGAGGAGTGGATGCGCCAGACGCAGCGCAAGGGCGTGCACGTGGCGCTGGATGCGCCCGGCACCGACGTGCGCTTCGACGCCGAGCACCTGCGCCGGCTGATCGTCAACCTGATGGACAACGCCGCGCGCTATGCCAGCACGCGCGACGGCGCGATCCAGGTGCTGACCACGCTGCAACGCGCGGGCACGCCGCGCCCCAGCCTGATGGTGTGGAGCGACGGCGCACCGCTGGAACCCGCGGTGCAGCGCCACCTGTTCGAGCCCTTCTTCTCTTCCGAAAGCCGCTCCAGCGGACTGGGCCTGTTCCTGTGCCGCGAACTGTGCCGGCGACACGGCGCCACCATCGGTTACGAGCGCCGCGCGCTGGTGGCGGGCGGGCCCGAGGGCAATGAATTCTTCGTCAGCTTCGCCGTGAGCGAAAACCGGCTGACACAATAGCGCCGTGACCATCCCCACCCCTTCCACCCAGCGGCCGGCGCAGATCCTGGTCATCGACGACGAACCCGACCTGCGCACGCTGTACGAGCTGACGCTGCTGCGCGAAGGCTATCGCGTGGAGGCCGCGGGCAGCGTCTCGGAAGCCTGGCAGTACCTGGAGGCCGGCCGGTTCGACGCGGTGATCACCGACATGCGCCTGCCCGACGGCCAGGGCATGGAGATCATCCACCGCATACAGAAAGACCAGCGCAGCGAGCGCTGCGTGGTCATGACGGCCTACGGCTCCGCCGAGAACGCGGTGGAGGCGCTGAAGGCCGGTGCGTTCGACTATCTCACCAAGCCGGTCGACCTGAAGCAGTTTCGCGCGGTCGTCGCGTCCGCCGTGCAGGCGCGCCACGCGATGCCGGTGGCGGCCAAGTCCGCGCAGGCGGCGAGCGCCGGCGGGTCGTCCGTGCTCGGGGCTCTCACGCCGCTCGGGTCGCTCGGTGCTTCCGCTTCCGACATCGGCATTGCCGCGCTCGACCGCCTCGTGGGCGACTCGGAACCCATGCGCCTCGTGAAGTCGCGCATCGCGAAAGTGGCGCGCGGCATGGCGCCGGTGCTGGTGCGCGGCGAGTCGGGCACCGGCAAGGAACTGGTGGCGCGCGCCGTGCACGCCTGCAGCCAGCGCAGCGAAGGTCCGTTCGTCGCCGTGAACTGCGGCGCCATTCCCGAGAACCTGCTCGAGGCCGAATTCTTCGGCGCCAAGAAGGGCTCGTACACCGGCTCGGCGCAAGACCGCGACGGCTACTTCCAGGCCGCGCGTGGCGGCACGCTGTTTCTCGACGAGATCGGCGACCTGCCGCTGGCCATGCAGTCGAAGCTGCTGCGCGCGATCCAGGAGCGCAGCGTGCGCGCCATCGGCTCGACGCAGGAAGACGCGGTCGACGTGCGCATCGTGAGCGCGACCCACAAGGACCTGCACGCCGAAGTGCAGGCCGGGCGTTTCCGGCAAGACCTGTTCTATCGCCTCAACGTGATCGAGATCGCCGTGCCCGCGCTGCGCGAGCGCCGCGAAGACCTGCCCGCGCTGTGCGCCGCGCTGCTCGCGCGCATCGCGCAGGACGGCGGGCTGCCGGTGCCGCTGCTGTCGGGCGACCTGCTGCGCCGCCTGTCGCTGCACCCGCTGGACGGCAACGTGCGCGAGCTCGAGAACCTGCTGCACCGCGCGGTCGCGCTGAACGACGGCGACGAGCTGCACCTGGACCTGATGGGCGGCTTCACCGCCGCCGCCGAGGCCGCGGCGTCCGCGCCGGCGCCGCTGATGCCGGCGTTCGATGCGCCTTCGTCGGCGATGACCATGGCGCCTCTTGCACCTGCCGCACCGGCTGCCGCATCCGCATCCGCATCCGCCTCGGCCCTCGCTTCGACGGCAACGCTCGCATCGCCCAGGCCCGCCCCGCCGCCGCTGCCCTCCGACCTGCAGGCCTACCTCGACCAGCAGGAGCGCGAGATCCTCGTGCGCGCGCTGCACGAGAGCGGCTTCAACCGCACCGCGGCCGCCGCGCGGCTCGGCATGAGCCTGCGCCAGATTCGCTACCGCATCGCGCGCCTGGGCATCACCACGCCCAACGGCGACCCCACCGGCGACCCCCATGGCGATTCCAGTGGCGAAGATGGCGCGAGCAGCCATGCCGACGACTGACACGCCCGCTGCGGCCGAGGGTTCGCCCAGCGGCGACGGCCTCTGGCAAGCCGGCTGGTACCGCTTCGCGAAGGCGCTGCGCTCGCCCAACTTCGGGCCCCGCCCCGGCACCGCGCCCACCGACCTCGTCGTGCTGCACTCCATCAGCCTGCCGCCCGGCGAGTACGGCGGCGACGCGGTGCAGCAGCTGTTCACCAACCAGCTCGACTGGGATGCGCACCCCTACTTCCAGTCGATTCGCGGGCTGCAGGTGTCCTCGCATTTCTTCGTGCGGCGCAACGGCGAGCTCTGGCAGTTCGTGAGCTGCGACGACCGCGCCTGGCACGCGGGCGTGTCGTCGTGGCGCGGGCGCGGCAACTGCAACGACGACTCCATCGGCATCGAGCTCGAAGGCCTGGAGGGACAGCCGTTCGAGGCGCCCCAGTACGAGACGCTCGCGAGCCTGTGCGCCGCCGTGGCGCAGCACTATCCCATCGCGTACATCGCGGGCCACGAGCACATCGCGCCGGGCCGCAAGCAGGACCCCGGCGCCGGCTTCGACTGGCGCCTGTTGCGCGAACACCTCGGCTGGAATCCACAGATGTTTCCCGCGCAGCTGGCGCAGCGCTAATTTTTTCAATCGCACATCGGGCTGCGATTCGCTGCGGTTGACGCGAATCGCCACGCGAATTGCAAATGCCCGAGCCAGCAACCATGCGGGCTGCAAGCCCAAATCGCCTTGCAAGCCAAGCCCCATGCGGGTTGCGAGAACATAGGCCAGTGTTCACGCGGCATCTCTGGCGGTGTGCCCCGCCGAACAGATTTTTGTCGGTGTGTGTGTTTAAAGGAAAACACTACCGGTAGTGGCTTGTGGGTCATCCACACCCTAGATATAGTGTCCTCCGTCCGGTCATCAGCACCGGCGTGACGTCCGGCCCGGCCCGGCCCAGACGTCGCCATCCAACAAGAATTGCCAACCGAGAGGAAGCGAATGCAAACAGCCCTGACCCCCCAATCGACCCCGCGCGCCGTTCCCTCGACGCCGCCGCAGCAGCCTCGAGACACCGCTGGTTCGCCTGGCGGCCAGAACCTGGCGCACTACCAGATCATTCGCCGCAACGGCGCCGTGGTGCCCTTCGAGCCGAACAAGATTGCCATCGCGATGATGAAAGCCTTCCTGGCCGTGCACGGCACCCAGGGCGCGGCTTCGGCCAGCGTGCGCGAAACGGTCGACACGCTCACGCAAGGCGTGATCCGCGCCATGGTGCGTTCGCGTCCGGGCGGCGGCACCTTCCACATCGAAGACGTGCAGGACCAGGTCGAGCTCGGCCTGATGCGTGGCGGCCACCACGAGATTGCACGCGCCTACGTGCTGTACCGCGAGCGCCGCACGCAAGAGCGTTCCAAGCAGGGCGAGCATGAAATGCCGGCCGTGCAGACGCTGCATGTGCTGGACAACGGCGAGCGCGTCGAGCTCGACCTGAACCAGCTCAAGGGCCTGATCGAATCGGCCTGCGAAAACCTGGGCGACAGCATCACCGCCGCGCCGATCGTCGCCGAGACGATGCGCAACCTGTACGACGGCGTGCCGCTCGACGAGGTCTACAAGGCGTCCATCCTGGCGGCCCGCACGCTGATCGAGAAAGACCCCGACTACACCTTCGCCACCGCGCGCCTGCTGCTGCACACGATCTTCAAGGAAATCATCGGCCGCGAAGTGATGCCGGTCGAGCGTGCCACCGCCTACGCCGACTACTTCCCGCAGTTCATCAAGAAGGGCGTGGAGAACGACCTGCTCGACGAGAAGCTGCTGCAGTACGACCTGCCCCGCCTGGGCGCCGCCCTGAAGGCCGAGCGCGACAACCAGTTCGACTACCTCGGCCTGCAGACGCTGTACGACCGCTACTTCCTGCACGTGCGCAAGAGCCGCATCGAACTGCCGCAGGCTTTCTTCATGCGCGTGGCCATGGGCCTGTCGCTGAACGAGATCGACCGCGAAGCGCGCGCCATCGAGTTCTATGAAGTGCTGTCGTCGTTCGACTTCATGTCGAGCACGCCCACGCTGTTCAACGCCGGCACGCTGCGCTCGCAGCTCTCCAGCTGCTACCTGACCACCGTGCCCGACGACCTGGACGGCATCTACGAGTCGATCAAGGAAAACGCGCTGCTGTCGAAGTTCGCCGGCGGCTTGGGCAACGACTGGACCCGCGTGCGCGCGCTCGGTAGCCACATCAAGGGCACGAACGGCGAATCGCAGGGCGTGGTGCCGTTCCTGAAGGTGGTGAACGACACGGCCGTGGCCGTGAACCAGGGCGGCAAGCGCAAGGGCGCGGTCTGCACGTACCTGGAAACCTGGCACCTCGACATCGAGGAGTTCCTGGAGCTGCGCAAGAACACCGGCGACGACCGCCGCCGCACGCACGACATGAACACCGCCAACTGGATCCCCGACCTGTTCATGCGCCGCGTGATGGAAAAGGGCACCTGGACGCTGTTCTCGCCCTCCAACGTGCCTGACCTGCACGACCTGTTCGGCGCCGACTTCGAGAAGGCCTACGTCGCCTACGAAGAGAAGGCCGCCCGCGGCGAGATCAAGCCCGCGCGCACCCTGCAGGCCACCGACCTGTGGCGCAAGATGCTCACGATGCTGTTCGAGACCGGCCACCCCTGGATCACGTTCAAGGACGCCTGCAACGTGCGCTCGCCGCAGCAGCACGCCGGCGTGGTCCACTCGTCGAACCTGTGCACGGAAATCACGCTGAACACCAGCGACACAGAAACCGCCGTGTGCAACCTGGGTTCGGTGAACCTGCTGCAGCATCTGAAGGACGGCAAGGTCGACCAGGTCAAGCTGAAGAAGACGATCTCCACGGCGATGCGCATGCTCGACAACGTGATCGACATCAACTACTACGCCGTAAAGAAGGCGCGCGACTCCAACCTGCGCCACCGTCCGGTCGGCCTGGGCCTGATGGGTTTCCAGGACGCGCTGTACGAGCTGCGCATTCCGTACGCCTCGCAAGAAGCCGTGCAGTTCGCCGACGAGTCGATGGAAGCCATCTGCTACCACGCGTACTGGGCGTCCACCGACCTGGCGCGCGAACGCGGCAAGTACTCGAGCTACAAGGGCTCGCTGTGGGACAAGGGCATCCTGCCGATCGACTCGCTCGACCTGCTCGAAAAGGCACGCGGCGGCTACGTCGAAGTCGACCGCTCGGCCACCCTCGACTGGGACGCGCTGCGCTCCAAGATCAAGGCCGACGGCATGCGCAATTCGAACTGCGTGGCCATCGCTCCGACGGCGACCATCTCGAACATCATCGGCGTGGACGCATCGATCGAACCCTGCTTCGGCAACCTGTCGGTCAAGTCGAACCTGTCGGGCGAGTTCACGGTGATCAACCACTACCTGGTGCGCGACCTGAAGCGCCTGGGCCTGTGGGACGACGTGATGGTCATGGACCTGAAGCACTTCGACGGTTCGCTGCGCCCCATCGACCGCGTGCCGCAGGACGTGAAGTCGCTCTACGCGACCGCGTTCGAAGTGGAGACCACGTGGCTGGTGGAAGCTGCGGCGCGCCGCCAGAAGTGGATCGACCAGGCGCAGTCGCTGAACATCTACATGGCCGGCGCATCGGGCAAGAAGCTCGACGACACGTACAAGCTCGCATGGCTGCGCGGCCTGAAGACCACGTACTACCTGCGCACGCAGAGCGCGACGCACGCCGAGAAGTCGACGGTGCAGTCGGGCCGCTTGAACGCGGTGTCGTCGGGCAACGACGCACCCTCGGGCATGAGCGCACTCGAAGCCGCGGCTGCTGCCGCGCAGGCACAGATGAGCGCAATGCCCGCCACCGACATCGCGTTCTGCGGTGTGGACGATCCGACCTGCGAAGCCTGCCAGTGATGTGCAAGTGAAGCGTCGCGCAATGCATCGCAAAGATGCGCGCGACGCTTCGAGAAAACAGCGAGGTGCATGCGAAAGACGCGCGACGTTCACTCAATGGCGACATTGACTGACATCGCGCGATGCATGCGAGCAACATAACAACCACATAAATGGCGTGCGATGTGAACGAGCACTTTGCAACTCACATCGTTACTCCGATAATTTGAGCATTGGATTTTTCTATGTTGACCTGGGACGAAGAAGTCAAGCCCTCCTTACCAAAGGACATGCAACAAGGATTGCAGCACCACAACGCATCGACCCTCGGTTCGCCCGCAGGTCGTTCGGTGGATGCTTCGACTTCGTCGATTGCACAACCAGCTCGCACGTTCAACGCGCTCGATGACGGCGCCGCACCACTGCGATCCGTTGCTGCCGCCGCAGCTCCCGCTGCCGCCCAACGCGTCAAGGCTTCCGACAAGCGCATCATCAACGGCCAGACCGACGTCAACCAGCTGGTGCCGTTCAAGTACAAGTGGGCCTGGGAAAAATACCTCGCCACCTGCGCCAACCACTGGATGCCGCAAGAGGTGAACATGACGCGCGACATCGCGTTGTGGAAAGACCCGAACGGCCTGACCGAAGACGAACGCCGCATCGTCAAGCGCAACCTCGGCTTCTTCGTGACCGCTGACTCGCTGGCCGCCAACAACATCGTGCTGGGCACCTACCGCCACATCACGGCGCCCGAGTGCCGCCAGTTCCTGCTGCGCCAGGCGTTCGAGGAAGCGATCCATACGCACGCGTACCAGTACATCGTCGAGTCGCTCGGCCTGGACGAGAGCGAGATCTTCAACGCCTACAACGAAGTGCAGTCGATCCGCGAGAAGGACCAGTTCCTGCTCCCGTTCATCGACGCCATCAGCGACCCGCACTTCAAGACCGGCACGCACGAGACCGACCAGACGCTGCTCAAGTCGCTCATCGTGTTCGCCTGCCTGATGGAAGGCCTGTTCTTCTACGTCGGCTTCACGCAGATCCTCGCGCTGGGCCGCCAGAACAAGATGACCGGCGCCGCCGAGCAGTACCAGTACATCCTGCGCGACGAGTCGATGCACTGCAACTTCGGCATCGACCTGATCAACCAGCTCAAGCTCGAGAACCCCGGCCTCTGGACCGCGGAGTTCAAGGCCGAGATCAAGGACCTTTTCATGAAGGCCGTCGAGCTTGAATACAAGTACGCCGAAGACACGATGCCGCGTGGCGTTCTCGGCATGAACGCCTCCATGTTCAAGGGCTACCTGCGCTACATCGCCAATCGGCGTGCACAGCAGATCGGCCTCGAAACGCTCTTCCCGAACGAGGAAAACCCGTTCCCCTGGATGAGCGAAATGATTGACCTGAAGAAAGAACGCAACTTTTTCGAGACCCGCGTGATCGAGTACCAATCGGGTGGCGCGCTCTCCTGGGATTGAGATCTTTCGACAAGAATTAATGAATTCAAGAATTGCCCTTGCCACCGACTGCGCCAAAGAGCGCGGCATGGACGAGGGCTCAGGTGTTCATGGTGCTGGGGCTCAGATTCCAACGCCATGAATCACTTCACGCTACCCAACGTGCGTGGAGTGCTTCAATAGGTTGATTTTTTCAACTTGATCAAGGAGAAATAGAAATGGCAACTGCAAAGAAAGCGCCGGCCAAGAAGGTCGCTGCAAAGAAGGCTCCGGCAAAGAAGGTCGTGGCTGCTAAGAAGGCTCCGGCAAAGAAGGTAGCCGCCAAGAAGGCAGCTCCCGCCAAGAAGGTCGCTGCCAAGAAGGTAGCCGCCAAGAAGGCAGCGCCGGCGAAGAAGGTTGCGGCCAAGAAGGCAGCTCCTGCCAAGAAGGCCGCCGCCAAGAAGGCGCCTGCGAAGAAGGTAGCCGCCAAGAAGGCAGCACCGGCCAAGAAGGCCGCTGCGAAGAAGGCTCCGGCGAAGAAGGCCGCTGCCAAGAAGGCGCCTGCGAAGAAGGCTGCCGCCAAGAAGGCGCCTGCGAAAAAGGCCGCGGCCAAGAAAGCCGCGAAAAAGCCCGCTGCCGCCAAGCCTGCCGCTGCTGCCAAGAAGCCTGCTGCAAAGAAGGCTCCCAAGGCCAAGGCCGCCGCGCCCGCCAAGGCTGCTGCCGTAGCGCCCGCTCCCGCGGCGCAAACGACGCTGAATCCGCAGGCAGCCTGGCCGTTCCCCACGGCCAGCAAGCCCTGAGTTTTCTCAGCAGCCTTGAAAGCGCAAAAGCCCGGCACCTCACGGTGTCGGGCTTTTTTCATGGGGGTCCGTCGAGCGGGCGCCGCGTCAAGCGCAAGCCGGCGAACCGGCCCGATATGAAACCGATCAGAGCCCCAGCGCCTTGCGATCGATCTCGTAGTTCTGCGGCCCGCGTTGCGCGATCTTGATCGCGCCGACCTTGTTGCCCAACGCCGCGCACTGCGCGAGCGACCAACCCTTTTCCAGGCCGAACAGCAGCGCGCCGCGCCATGCGTCGCCGCAGCCCGTGGGCTCGACCACCTCGGTGGCCACCACGCCGGGCACATGCTCGCGCTCGCCGTTGACCCACACCTCGCAGCCCTCGGCCGCCAGCGTGACCACAAGGCCGCGCACGCGTTGCGAGATCTCGGCCAGGCTCCAGCCGGTGCGCTGCGAAAGCATCTTGCCTTCGTAGTCGTTCACCACCACCCAGCTCGCGAGCTCGACGAAGTGGCGCAGCGCCTCGCCGTCGAACATCGGCAGGCCCTGGCCCGGATCGAACACGAAGGGAATGTCGGCGGCGGCGAACTGCTCGGCGTGCTGCAGCATGGCCTCGCGGCCATCGGGCGCGACGATGCCGAGCTTGATGTCCTCGCGTGCGACCACCTTCGTGACGTGCGCCTGCTGCATCGCGCCGGGGTGGAAGGCGGTGATCTGGTTGTTGTCGACGTCGCTCATGATCATCGCCTGCGCGGTGTAGGTGTCGTCGAGCTGGCGCACGAACGCGGTGTCGATGCCCAGCGAGCGCATGCGCTCCACGTAAGGGGCGCCGTCGTTGCCCAGCGTGGCCATCGGCAGCGCGGTGCCACCGAGCGCGTTGAGGCTGTAGGCGATGTTGCCGGCGCAGCCGCCGAAGTCGCGCCGAAGCGTCGGCACCAGGAACGACACATTGAGGATGTGCAGCTGGTCCGGAAGGATCTGGTCGGCGAACCGGCCCTCGAAAGTCATGATGGTGTCGAACGCGAGGGAACCGCAAATCACTGCTGCCATGGTGTGCCGTTGGTTGGAGGTGGATGAATGAAGAACGAAGGCACGGCGCGCGCAGGCGCCGTGTTCAGGGATAGAAGGCTTCGACGCGGTAGCCCGCGATGGGCGGCAGTGCCGCGGCTTCCGAAGCCGAGAGGCTCAGCGGCAACGAGGCGGCGCGGTCCGCGCGCGCCTGCAGCACCGCCGGGGCGCCGTAGTCCGCCGGCGTGAGCACGCGGCGCACCACGGCGCGCTCCTGCGTGTCGAGCAGCGACAGCTCGACGGCCGGCATCGCGAGCGGCACGGCGGCACCGTTGCGCAGGGTGAAGCTCAGCCGGTAGTCGTTGGCACCGCTCTTCTCGCGCGCGAAGGCCGCGCCCTCGATCACGATGTCGCCGATCTGGCGCAGCGCAGCGAGCTCGCAGCCCGTGTACTGGCACAGCGCGGCCAGCGCGGGTCGCAGGTTGGGTTGCCGCGCGGCGATGCCGTCGCGCTCATGGCGCAGCACCTGCAGCACGAGCAACAGCACGGCCAGCACCGCGAGAACAATGAGCACCACGCGCACGCTCCTGCGCTGCCAGAAGCCGGGCGACGAGGGTTCCGCAATCTCTTCCTCATCGGCGAAGGGATGCCCCAGCGGCGGCTCGAAGGCGGCCGACAGCGAGTAGTCGGGCTCACTGGCGACCTGCACCACCGAGGCTTCGGCGGCCTTGGCGGCGGCGGCGCGCTCCTCGCGGGCCTTGGCGCCCGCGATCTTGGCCGACTTGGCGCGCGACCGGCGCAGCGCCTTCTGCATCTGCACCTGGTCGTGGTCTTTTTCTTCCTGCTCGCGCTCCCCTTCCCCGTCGTCGCTCGCGCGCTCGATGAGCGCGCGTGTCTTCAAGACGCGCGGTGTGAACGGCAGGGGCGGAGGCGGCGATGGCCGCGCTGCGGGGGGCGGCGACGCCAGGTTCAGGTCGATGTTCGGGAACGGAGGCAGCGTGCTCGGCGGCGGGCGCCAATCGGGTTCGGAAACATCGAGGTCGGACCAAGGCTCGTCGGCGGCGATGCCGTGGTCGGGCAAGGTGAGCGAGAAAGCGGGGAGCGCTTCGGGTGCCGCGGGCGCGGCGGCGTCGGCGTCGGCGGGCTCGGTGCGCTCGGGGGTTCGCGTTTCCAGCGGCGCATCGACCAGGGAGGGCTCTGGCTCTTCATCGAAGAAGTCCGCGTCCTCCGACTGCGGTTGGGGCAGCTCGGGTTCGGAAGGCGACGCAACTGGCGGTGACGATGGAAGCGGAGGTGGCGATGCAGCTTCAGGCGCCGAAGGTGGCTGCACCTGCACTTGCACCTTGGGCTCGGCGGCCGCGCCGACCAGCCCCGGCATGTAGCCGCCCTGCGTGGGCGGCGACGCGCCGTCGGGCGCTTCATGCAGGTCGAGCGTGGCGTCGAACACATGGCTGCATCGACCGCAGCGCACCCATCCGTCGGAGATGCGAAGCTGGTCGCGCACCACCTTGAAGGTGGTGGTGCAGGCGGGGCAGCGCGTGACGAGGCTCATGACCGGGCGATTGTAGGGTTGGGCCCCCGCCGTGTGAGGGGTGTGAGGGGCGCGAGAAGCACGCAAGGCGCGAAGCCTCGCCCATGGCCGCCCGCGCGCCTCCCCGGCAACTCAGCAGCGCGCGGTCATGAGAATCCAGCCGTCCTCGGTGTCGCTGACTTCGAGCGCGGCATAGGGTGCGTACGCTTCTTTCAACTCGTCGGCCTGGCGCTCGAGGATGCCGGCCAGCACCAGCGAACCGCCGGCCTTCACATGGCTGCGCAGCAGCGGTGCCAGCACCTTGAGCGGCGTGGCCAGGATGTTGGCCAGCACGGTGTCATACGTGCCCTTGGCAGCTTCGGGCAAGCCGGCCTTCAATTGCACGCCGTTGGCCTCGGCGTTGAGCACGGTCGAGGAGACCGCCGCTTCGTCGATGTCGACCGCGTCGATGTCGGCGGCGCCGAACTTGGCCGCGCCGATGGCCAGGATGCCGGAGCCGCAGCCGTAGTCGAGCACGCGCTGGTCGCCCAGCGTGCCCCGGGTTGCGATCCAGCGCAGGCACATGCGCGTGGTGGGATGCGTGCCCGTGCCGAAGGCCAGGCCCGGGTCGAGCCGGATCACCTGCACGGCCTGCTCGGGCGGTTCGTGCCACGTGGGCACGATCCAGAACTCGGGCGTGATCTCGACCGGCGCGAACTGCGACTGCGTGAGCCGCACCCAGTCCTGCTCGGGAACGGACGCGATGCCGAGCACCTCGCAGCCTTCGAAGAAGTCCTGCAGCGCGAGCACCGACGCGGCCTCCTTCGCGAGCGCCTCGTCGGCGAACAGCGCGATCACGCGCGAACGCTGCCAGCCGTCCTTGGGCGGCGGCATGCCGGGCTCGCCGAACAGCGCCTGCTCGGCGTCGGTCTGCGCGTCGGCGTCTTCCACCGACACGCTGAGCGCATCGAGGGCGTCGAGCGCATCGCTGAGCATTTCGACCCGGTCTTCCGGCGCCATCAAGCGGAGTTCAAACATCGCGGGCTTCCCGAATCAGCGCTTGTGCGCAGCCAGCCACTCTTCGAGATAGTGGATGTTGGTGCCGCCGGTCATGAACTTGCTGTCGACCATCAGCTCGCGGTGCAGCGGGATGTTGGTCTGGATGCCTTCGATCACGGTCTCGTTCAGCGCCGTGCGCATGCGGGCCATGGCCTGCTCGCGCGTGTCGCCGTAGACGATGATCTTGCCGATCATCGAGTCGTAGTTCGGCGGCACGAAGTAGTTGGTGTACGCATGCGAGTCGACGCGCACGCCAGGGCCGCCCGGCGGGTGCCACATGGTGATCCGGCCCGGCGACGGCGTGAACTTCCACGCGTCTTCGGCGTTGATGCGCACCTCGATGGCGTGGCCGTGCATCTGGATCTGGCGCTGCGTGAACGGCAGTTTCTCGCCGGCCGCGACCATGATCTGCGTCTTGACGATGTCGATGCCCGTGGTGAACTCCGTCACCGGGTGCTCCACCTGCACGCGCGTGTTCATCTCGATGAAGTAGAACTCGCCGTTCTCATACAGGAACTCGAAGGTGCCGGCGCCGCGGTAGCCGATCTTCTTGCAGGCAGCGGCGCAACGCTCGCCGATCTTCTCGATCAGCTTGCGCGGAATGCCGGGGGCCGGCGATTCCTCGATCACCTTCTGGTGGCGGCGCTGCATGGAGCAGTCGCGCTCGCCCAGGTACACGGCGTTCTTGTGCTTGTCCGCGAGGATCTGGATCTCGATGTGGCGCGGGTTCTGGAGGTACTTCTCCATGTACACGGCCGGATTGCTGAAGGCCGCGCCGGCCTCCGCCTTGGTCATCTGGATCGCGTTGACCAGCGCCGCCTCGGTGTGCACCACGCGCATGCCGCGGCCACCGCCGCCACCTGCCGCCTTGATGATGACCGGGTAGCCGATGGCGCGGGCAATGCGCTTGTTGGTGGCGGCGTCGTCCGAGAGCTCACCCTCGGAGCCGGGCACGCAAGGCACGCCGGCCTTGATCATGGCCTGCTTGGCCGACACCTTGTCGCCCATCGTGCGGATGTTGTCGGGCGTCGGGCCGATGAACTGGAAACCGCTCTGCTCCACGCGTTCGGCGAAGTTCGCGTTCTCGCTGAGGAAACCGTAGCCGGGGTGGATGGCTTCGGCGTCCGTCACCTCGGCGGCGGAAATGATCGCCGGCATGTTGAGGTAGCTCAGCGCCGAAGGGGCCGGGCCGATGCAGACGGCCTCTTCGGCCAGCTTGATGTACTTGGCGTCGCGGTCGGCCTCGGAATACACCATCACGGCCTTGATGCCGAGCTCGCTGCAGGCGCGCTGGATCCGGAGGGCAATTTCCCCCCGGTTTGCAACCAGGATCTTCTTGAACATGGTCACTCGATGATGAACAGCGGCTGTCCGTATTCGACCGCCTGGCCGTTTTCGCCGAGGATCTGGGTGACGGTGCCCGACTTGTCGGCTTCGATTTCGTTGAGGATCTTCATCGCCTCGATGATGCAGAGCGTGTCGCCCTCGTTCACCTTGCTGCCGATTTCGACGAACGCGGCGGCGCCGGGGCTGGACGAGCGGTAGAAGGTGCCGACCATCGGCGATTTCACGGCATGGCCGGTCGGCGCGGCTTCGGCGACCGGCGCGGCGGGCGCTGCGGCGGCACCAGGGACAGCGGCGGGTGCGGCTGCCTGGGGTGCCAGGGTTTGAACGTACTGCACGGGGGCGGCACCGCCACCCTTGACGATGCGGACCTTGCCTTCGGTCTCGGTGATTTCCAGTTCGGAAATATTCGATTCGGACACCAAATCGATCAGTGTCTTGAGTTTGCGCAGATCCATGGGACTCCAGTGCCGGCTTAGCCGGTCTTCAGGACATAACTTGTTCGAAAATCGTTGATTTTCGGCGTTTGGCGTTCAACGCCAGCGGAAGGGGGCCGATTCTAACCATGAACAAGTTCACGCCGCCAAGTGTCCAGGTCGGCCGGTTCGAGCTTGCCCATTTTACGAGCCGCCACGGAACCGCTGCCATTCAGGACCAGCGTGAAGGGCAATCCACCCCCGGTATTGCCCAGGTTCTTGACCAGTTCCGTCCCTTGCAACCCGGCCAGGCCGGTCGGGTAGGTGACAGGTGTGCGCTGCAGGAACTTGCGCACGGCGCTGGGCTGATCGATGGCCAATCCGACTACTTGCCAGCCGTTGCCACTATGTTCGCGAAAAAAGGCGTCGATCATCGGCATTTCTTCGACGCACGGGGGGCACCATGTAGCCCAGAAGTTGAGGAGCAGCGGCTTGCCTCGCAGGCTCGACAGAACCAGGTCACCGCCCTCCGGCCGTTCGAAGCTCTGGGCCCAGAAGGCCGCATCGAGCACCTCGCCGCCTGCGCCGCTACCGCGCTCCTTCCACCACGCGCCTCCCAGGCCGGCGGCCGCGGCCGCAGCCGCCACGCCGGCATAGAGCATGCCGCGACGGGTAGGCGAAGAAGTCATTCACTTGTCCTTTTCTCGTTCAATCAGTCTGCGCAGCGCGTTCAGGTCGCCTCGCGGCGTACGCCCTTGCGCATCGGGCTTCAGCGCGCCACGCAGGTCGTCGAGGTCGTACACCAACAGATGCACGCCGATTTCCTCGCCCAGCGCGCGGCTCGGCGCATGCACGCTCAAGGCCTCGACCTGCTCGCCGTGGAACCCGGAAACCATGCGCGGTTCGTAGTCCACATGGTGGTCGATCAGCGCGATTTCGGCCGATTTCGAATCATCGCAGAACAATTGAATATAAATGTCTGACAAACGGGTGGCCGTACCGTGCCACACGGCCCCGCCCACGTAGGGGCGAAAGACCGCCATGCGCTCCATCCATTCGAGCGCGAGCATGCGCAATGCGTGCAGCTCCTTCGGCTGGGTGTCCGCGCAGAAGAGCGCGATGTATTCGCGCACCTCGGCCTCCACTTCGTCGTTGTTCGGCAGCGCGGTGCGCGCCGACAGCCCCAGGTCGCGCAGTGCCCGGCGCTTGGCCGGGCCGTATTCCAGTCCCTCCTCGACAACGAGGCGGGCTGCAGAGGCGGCAATTTCACGCTTGGACGTGTCCATCGCGGCATTTTGCCCGCGGAAGGCGTCCCTCACACCAACATCAGTACGGCATGCAGGACAAACCCGGCGCGCTCATTCGGGACGCACAAGTCGCTTCCCTAGAATCGACCGATGCACATTCATATTCTGGGTATCTGCGGCACGTTCATGGGTGGCGTGGCCGCCTTGGCGCGCGAGGCAGGCCACCGGGTCACGGGCTGCGACGCCGGCGTGTACCCGCCCATGAGCGACCAGCTGCGCGCCCTCGGCATCGAGCTGATCGAAGGCTTCGGCGCCGACCAGCTCTCGCTTTCTCCGGACATGTTCGTGGTCGGCAACGTGGTGTCGCGAGCCCGGCTGGCCGACGGCAGCCCCAAGTTTCCGCTGATGGAAGCCATCCTCGACGCCGGCAAGCCCTACACCAGCGGCCCGCAATGGCTGGCCGAGCACGTGCTGCTGGGCCGCCATGTGCTGGCCGTGGCCGGCACGCACGGCAAGACCACGACCACTTCGATGCTGGCCTGGGTGCTGGAAAAAGGCGGCAAGGCGCCCGGCTTCCTGGTGGGCGGCGTGCCGCTGGACTTCGGCGTGTCGGCCCGGCTCGGCGGCGGCCCGGCGTTCGTGATCGAGGCCGACGAGTACGACACGGCCTTCTTCGACAAGCGCAGCAAGTTCGTTCACTACAGGCCCCGCACCGCGATATTGAACAACCTGGAGTTCGATCACGCGGACATCTTCGACGATCTTGCCGCCATCGAGCGCCAGTTCCATCACCTGGTGCGCACCGTGCCAAGCACCGGGCGGCTGGTGGTGAACGCGACCGAAGACAGCCTGCAGCGCGTCCTGGCGCAAGGCTGCTGGAGCGAACTGGCGCGCTTCGGCGACGGCGGTGCGAACACGGAATGGCAGGCGCGCGGCTCGCACGACGCCTTCGACGTGCTCCGGCGCGGCGAAATCGCGGGCCGTGTCGATTGGGAACTCTCGGGCCTGCACAACCAGATGAACGCGCTCGCGGCCATTGCTGCGGCCGACCATGTGGGCGTGGCGCCGGCCGAAGCGGCGCGCGCACTGGGCAGCTTCCGCAATGTGCGCCGACGCATGGAACTGCGCGGCACAGTCGAGCGCGCGGGCGGCGCCATCACGGTGTACGACGACTTCGCCCACCACCCGACGGCCATCCGCACCACGCTCGACGGCCTGCGCAGCAAGCTGGACGCGGCAGGCAAGCAAAGTGAGCGCATCCTCGCGGCCTTCGAGCCGCGCAGCAACACGATGAAGCTGGGCGTCATGGCGGCACAACTGCCCTGGAGCCTGGAAGCGGCCGACCTGTCGTTCTGCCACACGGCCGGGCTCGATTGGGATGCCGCCGCGGCGCTCGCGCCGATGGGCGAACGCGCGCAGGTGGCGAGCGCCATCGAGCCGCTTCTGGCGCAGATCGTCGCGGCCGCCCGGCCCGGCGACCACATCGTCTGCATGAGCAACGGCGGCTTCGGCGGCGTGCACGACAAACTGCTTGCGGCGCTGCGCGGCCCGGCGGCATCATGAGCCGCATGCGCGCACGCGAACTGATCGACACCCTGAAGCTGCAGCCCCACCCCGAAGGCGGCTGGTACAGCGAGGTGTTCCGCTCGGCCGCGAGCGTCACGCCGGGCGACGGCCGCTCGCAGCGCAGCGCGCTGACCAGCATCTACTTCCTGCTCGAGGCGGGCCAGCATTCGCGCTGGCACCGGGTGCTGTCGGACGAAGTCTGGGTTCACCTGGAAGGCGTGCCGCTGGCCCTGTGGACCTGCGACGCCGCCATGCGCACCGCGCCGGCCCATGTGCGCCTGGGCCCGGTCGATGTCCACGGCACCCGCCCCCAGCATGTGGTGCCCGCCGGCCAGTGGCAGGCGGCCGAACCCATACAGGGCCACACCTCCGGCGACTACACGCTGGTCGCGTGCATGGTCGGGCCGGGCTTCGACTTCGCGGATTTCTCGATGGTGCCGCCCGGCAGCGACGAGGCTGCGTCGATGCGGCACCACTGGCCCGACCTGGCGCGCATGCTCTAGATAAGAGCAGCCTAAGAGCAGCCCCCTTCAGCCGCGGCGCCGCTTGACGGCCTGCGACAGCGTGTCGAGCACCTGCACCGAGTCGTCCCAGCCGATGCACGCATCGGTGATGCTCTTGCCGTACTCGAGGCCCGACAGCTGGTCCTTGCCCGGGGTGAACTTCTGGGCGCCGGCCTGCAGGTGGCTTTCGACCATCACGCCGAACACGCGGTTCGAGCCCCCGGCGATCTGGCCCGCGATGTCCTTCGCCACGTCGATCTGCTTCTGGTGCTGCTTGGAGCTGTTGGCGTGGCTGCAGTCGACCATCAGCGTGGGCGGCAGCTTGGCGGCTTCGAGGTCCTTGCAGGCGGCCTCGACGCTGGCGGCGTCGTAGTTGGGCGCCTTGCCGCCGCGCAGGATCACGTGGCAGTCGGGGTTGCCGTTGGTCTGCACGATCGCGACCTGGCCGTTCTTGTGCACCGAAAGAAAGTGGTGGCCGCGCGCCGCCGCCTGGATGGCGTCGGTGGCGATGCGGATGTTGCCGTCGGTGCCGTTCTTGAAGCCGATGGGCGCCGACAACCCCGAGGCCAGCTCGCGGTGCACCTGGCTCTCGGTGGTGCGCGCACCGATGGCGCCCCAGGAAATCAGGTCGCCGATGTACTGCGGCGAGATCACGTCGAGGAACTCGCTGCCCGCCGGCAGCCCGAGCCGGTTGATGTCGATCAGCAACTGGCGCGCGATGCGCAGGCCTTCGTCGATGCGGAAGCTCTCGTCCAGGTACGGGTCGTTGATGAGACCTTTCCAGCCGACCGTGGTGCGCGGCTTCTCGAAGTACACGCGCATGACGATTTCCAGCGTGCCGGCGTACTTCTCGCGCTCGACCTTCAGGCGGCGGGCGTAGTCGAGCGCCGCGGCCGGGTCGTGGATGGAGCACGGTCCCATGATCACCAGCAGCCGATCGTCCTTGCCCGCCATGATGTTGTGGATGCTGCGGCGCGTGCCCTCGATCAGCGTCTCCACGGGCGTGCCGCGAATCGGGAAGAAGCGGATCAGGTGTTCGGGAGGGGGTAGCACGTTGATGTCCTTGATGCGTTCGTCGTCGGTCTTGCTGGTTTTTTCGACGCTCGCATACCAGCTGTCGCTGGCGGGGGCAGTGTTCGTGCTCATGGGTGCTTCCTTGTTGGAGTGGATATCGTCAGGGCATAAAAAAACCGCCGGGGGCTTGGAGGCCACCGGCGGTTTTGGGAGGGTGTTCGTTTGCTTTACGCGCTCGCCTCTCGTCCGCCGGAAACCGGGAACCAAAAGTAGGCAAAAAAGTAAGCGCGGAGGGCGGACATGTGGGCGGAATGTAGCACGGAAAAAGAAAACCCGGCGCGGGGGCCGGGCGTTCGTTGTTCTTATCGGTAACCCGATTCGTTGGGGTTGTGAATGATCCAGATCAGGTTGCCGGCGGAGTAGTCGCCCATGCCGCCACCCGCGAAGATCAGGCGGCCCTGGCCCTTGTAGGTCATCTCGAAGCGGTGCCGGTCGCTGCCGAAATAGAACGGGATGAAGGCCTTGCCGGTCACGTAAGCGCCCTGGTCGGTGGGCTGGCCCGCGAGGTCGGTGACCTGCCTGGCGCTCATGCCGATCTGCAGCTTCGTGAACTTGCTGTTGCGCGCCGGGTTGCCGGTGATTTCGCCTTCGTAGCCATTCAGGCCCTTCACGGTGCGGCCGCTGCCGGCCTCGATCTTCGACGAGTCGACCACGTTGCCTTGCGCGTCCATTCCGGCCTTGGCGCCGCCACGAGCCGATGTTGCGGGTGCTGCAGCCGTGGGGGCCGCCGCGGGCTGGCTGCCACCCGAACCGCCGCGCGACGCGCAACCCACGGTGGCCAGTGCCACGACGGCGGTCGCGGCCAGCAAAGCCGCGGACGAATTGATCCTGATCCTCATCGAAACGCTCCTTGTTTGAAAAACGAAGGAGCGCAGCTTAACAAGGCCGTTCAGGCCTGCTTCGGCAGGTTCAGGCCGTGCCGCCCACCGTCAGGCCGTCGATGCGCAGCGTCGGCTGGCCCACGCCCACCGGCACGCTCTGGCCTTCCTTGCCGCAGGTGCCCACGCCGGTGTCCAGCGCCATGTCGTCGCCGATCATGGTCACGCGGGTGAGCGCGTCGGGGCCATTGCCCACGATGGTCGCGCCCTTCACCGGGTACTGGATCTTGCCGTTCTCGACCCAGTAGGCCTCGCTGGCCGAGAACACGAACTTGCCGCTCGTGATGTCGACCTGCCCGCCGCCGAAGTTGGTGGCGTACAGGCCCTTCTTGATGCTGGCGACGATTTCCTTCGGGTCCTTGTCGCCGCCGAGCATGTAGGTGTTGGTCATGCGCGGCATCGGCACATGCGCGTAGCTCTCGCGGCGGCCGTTGCCCGTGGGCTTGACCTTCATGAGGCGCGCGTTCATCGAGTCCTGGATGTAGCCCTTCAGGATGCCGTCCTCGATCAGCACGTTGCGCTGGCTGGCGTTGCCTTCATCGTCCACGTTCAGCGAGCCGCGGCGGTCGGCGATGGTGCCGTCGTCGAGCACGGTCACGCCTTTGGCGGCCACGCGCTGGCCGATGCGGCCCGAGAACGCGCTGGAGCCCTTGCGGTTGAAGTCGCCTTCCAGCCCGTGGCCGATGGCCTCGTGCAGCAGGATGCCGGGCCAGCCCGAGCCGAGCACCACGGTCATTTCGCCGGCCGGTGCCGGACGCGCGTCGAGGTTGGTCAGCGCGGCCTTCACGGCGTGGTCGACGTATTCGGCGATCTGCTCGTCGGTGAAATACGCCAGGCCGAAGCGACCGCCGCCGCCGCCGGAGCCGATTTCGCGGCGGCCGTTCTGCTCGGCGATCACGGTGACCGACAGGCGCACCAGCGGGCGCACGTCGGCGGCCAGCGTGCCGTCGGCACGGGCCACCAGCACCACGTCGTACTCGCTGGCGAGGCCGGCCATCACCTGCGCCACGCGCGGGTCGCGCGAGCGGGCCAGCTTCTCGACCTTTTCGAGCAGCTTCACCTTGGCGGTGCTGTCGAGCGTGGCAATGGGGTCGACGCCGTCATAAAGCGAGCGGCTCGACGCGATCTTGCGCGCGGGCGTCTTCACGCGGCCGGTGCGGCCAGCGGAGGAAATGGAACGCACGGTGCGCGCCGCGTCGAGCAGCGAGGCCTCCGAGATGTCGTCCGAGTAAGCGAAGGCGGTCTTCTCGCCACTGACAGCGCGCACGCCGACGCCCTGGTCGATGCTGAAGCTGCCGGTCTTGACGATGCCCTCTTCGAGGCTCCAGCCTTCGCTGCGCGTGTACTGGAAGTAGAGGTCGGCGTCGTCCACCTTGTGCGAGGTGATCTCGGCCAGGGCCTTGCTCAGGTGCGATTCGTCGAGGCCGAACGGCGTGAGAAGGAGCTGTTGCGCCGTGGCGAGGCGCTCGATGGTGGGTTCGCGGGAGATCATTGCCAGATTATTGCTCGCCCCCAGGGCCGGCGCGCACTTCGTGCCGCTTTCGCCTTCCCCCCGCCGGGGGCAACACCGCGGCCTGGCAAGGCGGGCCCTGCGGTGTTCACCGCGGCGTCAGTTCTGCGCCAGCTTCCTCGCCCGCGCGATCGACATCAGGATGCCCAGCCCCAGCCCCAGCGTCACCATGGCCGTGCCGCCATAGCTGATGAACGGCAGCGGCACCCCCACCACCGGCAGGATGCCGCTCACCATGCCCATGTTCACGAAGGCGTAGGTGAAGAAGATCATGGTGACCGCGCCCGCCAGCAGCCGCGAGAACAGCGTGGTCGCGTTGGCCGCGATGGTCAGGCCGCGAAAGATCAGCAGGATGAACGACGCGATCAGCGCCAGGTTGCCCACCAGGCCGAATTCCTCGGAATAGGCGGCGAAGATGAAGTCGGTGGTGCGCTCGGGAATGAACTCGAGGTGCGTCTGCGTGCCCTGCATGAAGCCCTTGCCGCCCACGCCGCCCGAGCCGATGGCGATCATTCCCTGGATGATGTGAAAGCCCTTGCCCAGCGGGTCTTTGCTCGGGTCGAGCAGCGTGCACACGCGCTGCTTCTGGTAGTCGTGCAGCACGCGCCAGTCGACGCCGTCGGCGCACAGCTGCGACTCGAACCCCACGATCAGCGTGATGGCCACCGCGCCGATCACCACTGGCGGCACGATCAGCTTCCAGGGCAGCCCGGCAAAGAAGATCACCGCCAGCCCGGCCGCCAGCACCAGCAGCGAGGTGCCCAGGTCGGGCTGCTTCATGATGAGCCCGACCGGCACCGCCAGCAGCACCGTGGCCACCACGAAATCGAGCGGCCGCAATTGCCCTTCGCGCCGCTGGAACCACCACGCCAGCATCAGCGGCATGGCGATCTTCAGGATTTCGCTGGGCTGGATCACCACGCCCAGGTTGATCCAGCGCTGCGCGCCCTTCTTGGTGATGCCGAACAGCGCCACCGCCACCAGCAGCGCCACGCCCATGGAATACAGCGGCACGGCGGCCACCATGAGCCGCTGCGGCGGCACCTGCGCCACCACGAACATGATGAAGCCGGCCAGCAGCATGTTGCGGCCGTGGTCGATGAAACGCGAGCCGTGGTCGTACCCCGAGGAATACATGGTCAGCAACCCGGCGAACGCGAGCAGCAGCACGGCGAAGGCCAGAAAGCCGTCGAAGCCCTGGAAGATGGGCGCGATGCGACGCGCCAGGGAGGGCTGATTGAACACGGCAGACATGGGGGCGGATTATCCGCGCCCCGCCGCCTGCCTCAATCGAAAACCAGCTGAACGACCGTGCGCCCAGGTCGGCTTTCGAGCGCCAGCGCCGCGCCGATGGCCCCCGCGCGCTCGGCCAGCGCCCGCGGCGGGTGCGCGGCGTCGAAGCCCCTGCCGTTGTCGATCACGCGCAACACCAGCGAGCGGCCGCGCATGTCGGCCTCGATGCGCAGCACGCTGGCCTGGGCGTGCTGCAGCACGTTGGAAATCGCCTCGAAAAGTAAAAACTGCAGCTGGCGCATGGCCTGCGCGTCGAGGCGCGCCACCGGCGCCAGCTCGGCCACGGCCCATTCGAGCGCGATGCCCGCCGCCGCCAGCCGCGGTTCCAGCCGGTAGCGCGCCGCCGCGAGCAAGGCGCCGACATCGCCCGGCGGCAGGTGGATGGAGTCGATCGACAGCTTGAGCTGGTCGAGCGAGTCGCGCAGCGTGCGCAGCAGGTCGCCCGAGCTGGTCTGGCCCGACTGCAGCTGGCGAATGGCCGAGCTGATGTGCGAGCCCACGCCGTCGTGCATGTCGCGCAGGATGCGCTCGCGCTCGTGGGTGCGCGCCTGGTCGCGCGCCGCCGCCTCGAGCTCGGCGTAGGTGGCGGCCAGCTCGCGCTCGCGCTGGGTCACGCGGTCGGCCAGTGCCGTGACCCAGCCGCGCGCCTGCACGGTGGCGGTATGAAAGCGCCGCAGCACGATCAGCAGCAGCGCCACGCCGAAGAACACCGACGAATAGCGCACCCAGGTCGTTTCCCCGTAGGCGTCGCTCAGGCGAATCACCAGCCAGTCGCGCACGCCGAAGGCCACCGACACCAGCGCCGCGCCCGCCACCAGCCACTGCTCGGTGTTCGGCCTGCGCACCGTGGCCACGACGAAGGCGCCCACGAAGCCGGCGACGAACACGATCTCGACCGCGAGCCAGCCGGTGAGCCACAGCGGCTCGTCGCGCTGCAGCGCCAGCGAACTCGCCAGCACCGTGCCGGCCACCATGGCGCACAGCGGCCAGCGCAGCCACTGCAGGCGCGGGTTGCGCGCCCAGCCCGACAGGTGAAAGCAGAACATCATGGCCGACGCCGCCCAGCCCGCGTAGCAGGCCGCCATCAGCACGCCCCAGGCGCCCCAGGTGAGCGGCGGCTCGGCGATCGCGCTGTCGGCCACGCGCGCGGCCCAGCAGAACTCGGCCAGCGCCACCCACAGGTAGATGCCGTCGCGCCGGGCCCCGCCCCGGCCCTGCCCTTGCGCGTCGACCTGCGTCAGCCACAGCCCCATCGCGATGCCGCCCACGACCAGGCTGAAGGCGGTCAGCAGCACCGAGCCGGTGAAGCGCCAGGCGTATGCGCTTTCGAACAGCTCGGTGCGCACCGGCGCCGCCGGGCCGATGACCACGGGCGACAGGCCCGCGCGCCGGGCGCTGTCCGCGCGCAGCCGGATCTGCAGCCGGTTGTCGCCCTGGCGCAGCAGCCGCCCGGGCACCGGCACATAGATGGGCGCCTTGGCGTAGTCGGCGCCATTGCCCTTCGAAAGGTCGCCATAGACCTGCAGCAACGCGTCGTTGAGCTGCACCTCGAAGACGTTGCCCACGCGCGGAATGAAGATGCCCCACGGCGTTTCGGGCGCGGCGTCGAGCCGGAACGGCAGCTCGAAGCTCGCCATGCCGGGGCGCCCGTGGTGCCTCCGGTCCCAGTGGTAGGAAAGCTCGACCGGCTCGGTGCGCAAGACGCCGTCGACCGAGGTGGTCACGGTGCCGTGGCGCAGTTCAATGGGCGCTTCGGCTGCCACCGCCGCCGAAGCCGACAGCCCGCACAGCCCCGACCACCCCGCCAGCAGCATCGCCAGCCATAGCGCAAGCAGCGACAGCCGCCTCGGCCGCATCTGGCGTCAGCCCGGGTGTGACAGCAGGCCCAGCCGCGTCGCCTCGAAGACCGCTTCGCTCTTGGAGTGCACCGCGAGCTTGCCGTAGAGGTTCTTGATGTGGGTCTGCACCGTGTGCACGCTCAGCCCCTTGAGCCGCGCGATTTCCGCATAGGAGAAGCCGCGCGCGATGAGCGTGAGCACCTCGTGCTCGCGCGCCGACAGCAGGCCGCGGTCGGACTCCTCGGACGCCGCCTCGGGCGCGGCGCCACCGGTTCCACTCGAACCACCCGCGCTCCCGGAGGTCACGCCCGGCACCGCCGCCGACTGCAGGCTGCGGTACTTGGCCAGCACCCGCCGCGCGATCATGGGCGAGATCGGCGAGGCGCCGGCCTTCATCTCCACGATGGTCTGCGCGATGTCCTCGGGCGCTGCGTCCTTGTGGATGTAGCCGACGGCACCGGCCTCGATGCTGGCCAGCACGTTCTCCTCGTCGCCGAAGACCGACACCACCAGCGGCTCGCAGCCGGGAAAGCGCGTGACCGCGTCGCGGATCACGTCCAGCCCGGTGCCGTCGGGCATGCCCAGGTCGACCAGCAGCACGTCGGGAATGGTGGTGGTGCGCGCCAGCCAGGCCAGCGCCTCCTGCACCGTGCCGGCGCTGCCGAGCCAGTACAGCCGCGGGCTGCGCTGCACGCTCGCCTCGAAGAAGGTGCGCGCGCGACTGTCGTCCTCGACGACGAGCACGCCCCAGCGGCGTGGCGTCGCGTCGTGCTGAGCCTCTGTGTTCATGGGCGGAAGCATAAGGCGCGCGGCCTGTCGAAAATCCGGGCAAGACTCCCCCGTTCATGGGATGCACGCAACACTGCCCGCCACGACACTTGCGCCGCTTTCAGCCACGTGAACAACGCAGCGGTACCTCTCCCATGCCAGCGTTCATGCAACTGAAGTAGTCCGAACGTAGACCATTCAAAGCTTCCATGGCTGCGGGCTGAATACTTTTGAATTCCTTGCGCGCAGCAACACTCCACGGGGTGTGCGCGGGATGCCTGAGCACCCCTGGCACCGGCACGCCAGGTCTTTACCGAAGAACCCCGGACAGCGGGGTTTTTGTACGTTGGAAGCGGCCTCGCGAGAACAGACCTCATGCAGAATTACCCGCTTCCGGCAAGTGGGGTGCAACCTCGGCACCCACCGTTTTTTCCTCGCATGGATCCGCAAACCACTCACCTGTTGTACCTGCACGGCTTTCGCTCGTCGCCCCGCTCCACCAAGGCGCGGCTCATGGCGCAGCGCGTGGCGCAACGCCATCCGGACCTCCACTGGTGGTGCCCGCAGCTGCCGCCGTCGCCGCACGACGCCATCGACATGGTGATGAAGGGCATCGCGCACTGGCCGCGCAAGTCGATGGCGGTGGTCGGCTCGTCGCTCGGCGGCTTCTACGCCACCTACGTGGCCGGCATGACGCGCTGCCGCGCCGTGCTGCTGAACCCCGCCGTGCACCCCGCGCGCGACCTCACGCGCTACATCGGCGACCAGACCGTGTGGCACGACCCGTCGGAGCACTTCTACTTTCGCCCCGAATACATCCACGAGCTGCGCGCCATGGAAGTCGGCCAGCTCACGCGGCCCGAGCGCGTGTTCGCCATCATCGCCAAGGGCGACGAGGCGCTCGACTGGCACGAAATGTCCGCGCGCTACCCCGACAGCAACATCAAGCTGCTCGAGGGCAGCGACCACGCGCTGTCCGATTTCGAAAAAGCCCACCTCGACGACGTGATGGCGTTCATCAACCCGGTCTGAACGCGGCCGGGCCCGGGCGAGCCCCTCCTGCGTGGGAGAATCCCGCCCATGTTTGTATTGTTTGAAGAAGCCGGCAAGTACCTCGGCGGCCGCGTGCTGTCGGAGGCCGAATCGTCGGCGCAAGTCGAGCTCGACACGGGCAAGCGCGTGAAGGTCAAGGGCGCCAACATCGTGTTGCGGTTCGAAAAGCCCTCCCCCGCCGAGCTGATCGCCGAGGCGCGCACGCTCGCCGCCGGCATGGACCTCGACCTCGCCTGGGAATTCGCGGACGAGGGCGAATTCGGCTTCGCCGACCTGGCGGCCGACTATTTCAGCGACAAGCCGTCGCTCGCGCAGCAGGCCGCCGCGCTGTTCGCCCTGTTCGAGGCACCGCACTACTTCCGCCGCGCGGGCAAGGGGCGCTTCAAGAAGGCGCCGGCCGAAATCGTGCAGCAGGCGCTGGCCGCCATCGAGAAGAAGAAGGCCGTGCAGGCGCAGATCGTCGAATGGGCCGGGCAACTGGCCGAGGGCGTGTGCCCGCCGCCGATTCGCGAGCAGCTCTACAAGATCCTGTTCAAGCCCGACAAGAACGCCCCCGAGTACAAGGCCGTGGTCGACGCCTCGCGCGCCACGCAACGCCCGCCGCTCGACCTGCTGGAGCGCGCCGGCGCCATCGATTCGCCCTACCAGTTCCACTGGCGGCGCTTCCTGTTCGAGAACTTCCCCAAGGGCACCGGCTTCCCAGCGCTCGCGGCACCCGCCATCGCCGACGAGCTACCCGTGGCCGCCGGCGTGCAGGCCTTCTCCATCGACGATTCGCAGACCACAGAAATCGACGATGCGCTCTCGGTGCAGGGCCTGGGCAGCGGCACCGTCACGGTCGGCGTCCACATCGCGGCGCCGGCCCTGGCGCTCACGCCCGGCAGCGCCATCGACAACGTGGCGCGCGCGCGCATGTCGACCGTCTACATGCCGGGCTACAAGATCACGATGCTGCCCGACGAGGTGGTCAACACCTACACGCTGCTCGAAGGCGGCGACCGCCCGGCCGTGTCGCTCTACGCGCGCTTCGACGAAGCCACGCTGGAGCTGCAGGGCACCGAGACCCGGCTGGAGCGCGTGCCCATCGTGGCCAACCTGCGCCACGACCAGCTCGACGCCGTCGTCACGCAGCCCTGGCTCGAAGACGCCGCGTTCCAGGGCGAGAACACGCCCGACGCCGCCGCGCAGCTGCGCGCGCCGCTCTCCTTCCTGTTCCGCCTGGCCAAGCAGCTGAAGGCGCAGCGCGAAGTGGTGCGCGGCAAGCCCGAGAACTTCAACCGGCCCGACTACAACTTCCGCCTCGTCGGCAACGACGGCAACGAGCCCGTGGGCAACGAGCAGGTGCAGATCAGCACGCGCCAGCGCGGCGCGCCGCTCGACCTGATCGTGTCCGAGGCCATGATCCTGGCCAACAGCACCTGGGGCAGCTGGCTCGGCGAACTCGGCGTGCCCGGCCTCTACCGCAGCCAGGCCAGCCTGGCGCCCGGCATCAAGGTGCGCATGGGCACGCGCGCGCTGCCGCACGCGGGCCTGGGCGTGAAGAGCTACGCCTGGAGCACCTCGCCCCTGCGCCGCTACACCGACCTGGTGAACCAGTGGCAGATCATTGCCGCCGCGCGCCACGGCAAGACCGCCGCGCTGGCCGCCCCCTTCAAGCCGAAGGATGCCGACCTGTTCTCCATCCTCTCGGGCTTCGACGCGGCCTACGCCACGTACAACGCCTACCAGGGCGGCATGGAACGCTTCTGGACGCTGAAGTACCTGCAGCAGCAGGGCATCACCGAACTGGAGGCCACCGTCATCAAGGACCTGCCCAACGGCGCGCTGGTGCGGGCCGAGACGCTGCCGCTGGTGTTCCCCGTGGCCGGCCAGCAGGAGCGCGGTGCGCGCCTGCGCGTGAAGCTCGGCGAAATCGACGAGATCGCGCTCGACGTGACCGGCACGGTGCTCGAACGCCTCGACACGCCGAAGCCTGGCGAGGGTGACGAGGGCGCCGGCGAAGACAGCGCCGAGGACGACGAAGAAGTGGTGGCCGGCCCGATCGCCATCGCCGTCGACCTGACAGACAGCGAGGCCGCGCCGGAAAACACCGCTGCATGAACGCCGGCGGATCGTCCGGCGAAGTGCGCCCCCTGGAGGAATTTCGAGAATGAACTTCAAGGACCTCAGCACGCTGCAGATTGCCCTGGGCGTGTCGGTCATTGCGCACGCCGCGCTGCTCGCGGTGCGCTTCGTCGATCCCGAATCGTTCAACAAGGTCTTCAGCGAAACGCCGCTCGCAGTCATCCTGGTCAACAGCAAGACCAACGACAAGCCCGACGCGAACGCGCGCGTGATGGCGCAGACCTCGCTCGCCGGCGGCGGCGACCTCGACAAGGGCCGCGCCACCAGCCCGCTGCCGCCGTCGAGCTTCACCACCATGGGCGACTCCTTCGAGGAATCGCGCCGCCAGGTCGAGGCGCTGCAGGCCCAGCAGATGCAGATGCTCGCGCAGATCAAGCGCGAGCTGGCCGCCATGCCGGTGCCCGACCCGCGCAGCGCGGGCGAGCCCACCGAGGCCGCCGCGCGCGAGGAAAAGCGCCGCCAGATGGTGAACCTGGTCGCCGAGATCGAGCGCCGCGTGAACGAGGAAAACGCGCGCCCCAAGAAGCGCTACCTGAGCCCCGCCACGCGCGAGGCCGCGTACGCCCTCTACGTCGATTCGCTGCGCCGGCGCATCGAGCTGAAGGGCACCGAGAACTTTCCCACGGCCGCCGGCAAGAAGCTCTACGGCGAGCTGAAGATGACCATCACCATCAACTTCGACGGCAAGGTGCTCGACACCGCCGTCGACGAGAGCTCGGGCGACGTCACGCTCGACCGGCGCGCGCAGGCCATCGTGCGCAGCGTGGGCAACTTCGGCAAGTTCACCGACGCCATGCGCAAGCAGACCGACCAGATCGTGCTGCAGTCGCGCTTCAAGTTCACGCGCGACGAGACCATCGAGCTCTCGTCCCAGTAAGCCCCCCACACCACAAGAGCACGCCACCGGCGGCAGCGGAGACACAAGGCCATGGACCTGTACTGCGTAATGGGCAACCCCGTCGAGCACAGCCGCTCGCCGCGCATCCACGCGCGCTTTGCCGAACTCTGCGGCCAGCAGATGGACTATGGCCGGCGGCTGGTGCCGCTGGGCGCCTTCGCCGAGCACATCGCCGCCTTTCGCCATGAAGCCGCCGAGCGCGGCGACACCGCGCGCGGCTGCAACGTGACCGTGCCTTTCAAGTTCGACGCCGCCGCGCTGGCGCAGCACACCAGCGAGCGCGCCACGCTCGCGCAGGCGGTGAACACGCTGCGCTTCGCGGACGACGGCGGCATCCACGCGGACAACACCGACGGCATCGGCCTGGTGAACGACATCGAGCGCAACGCGGCGGTGCCGCTGCAGGGCAAGGCGCTGCTGCTGATCGGCGCGGGCGGCGCGGCGGCCGGCGTGCTGGGCCCGCTGCTCGACGCGGGCGCCTCGCGCGTGGTGGTGGCCAACCGCACGGTGGGCAAGGCCGTCGAGCTGGTGCGCCGGCATGCGGCCATCGCGCTGCGCCACGGCGCCGCGCTCGAGGCCTGGGCACTCGACGAGGTGCCGGGCAGCTTCGACGTGGTGGTGAACGCTACCGCCTCCAGCCTCGCCGGCGATGCCGTGCCCGTGAACGCGAGCGTGCTGCGCCCGGGCGGGCTGGCGGTCGACATGATGTACGGCCCCGCGGCCGCCGGCTTCATGGCCTGGGCCGAGGCGCACGGCGCCACGGCGCGCGACGGGCTGGGCATGCTGGTCGAGCAGGCGGCCGAAGCCTTCGAGATCTGGCGCGGCGTGCGCCCGCCTTCGGCGCAGGTGCTGGCGGAGATTCGCGCCGAGCTTGCGGCGCTGGCCGCGGCCAAGCACCCCGCCGCATGAAAGCCGTGCTGCGCCTGATCGCCTGCCTCGTGGTGGCGGGCGTGGCCCTGGAGCTGTTCTTCGTGGTGCGCATCGCGGCCATGGCCGTGGTCGATCCGCAGAGCACGGCCTTCCAGCGCTCCGAGGCCTGGCAGATCGCCATCCACCAGGGCAGCGAAGGCGGCTGGCGGCAGCAATGGGTGCCCTACGGGCAGATCAACGACACGCTCAAGCGCGCCGTCATCGCGAGCGAGGACGCGGGCTTTGTCGACCACAACGGCGTGGAGTGGGAAGCCATCGAGCGTGCGCGCCAGCGCAACGCCAAGGCCGAGGAACTGGCCGCCAAGCGCGCCGCACGCGCGGTGGCGCGCGGCAAGCCGGTGCAGCCGGTGCGCCTGCGCGGCGGCTCGACCATCACGCAGCAGCTGGCCAAGAACCTGCTGCTGTCGGGCGAACGCACCATGCTGCGCAAGGGCCAGGAGCTGGTGCTCGCCACGCTGCTCGAGGTGTTCCTCGGCAAGCAGCGCATCCTGGAGCTGTATCTCAACAACGTCGAGTGGGGCGAGGGTGTGTTCGGCGCGGAAGCCGCGTCGCAGTACTACTTCAGGAAGCCCGCGGCGCGCCTGAGCGCGAACGAGGCCGCGCGCCTCGCGGTGATGCTGCCGAGCCCCAAGTTCTTCGAACGCCGGCCCGGCTCGCCCTACCTGAGCGGGCGCGCCTCGACCGTCATGGCGCGGATGTCTTCGGCCGAACTGCCTTGATCGCCTTGGCCTCCCTGAGCGACCGAACTGCGTTGCGCAGGGCTTCGAGCGCCAGCACCGCTGCGAAGCCGATCACGTAGGCCACCACGTCCCACCAGTCGGCCGTGCTGCCGAGCACGATGCGCAGCGCGCGATTCGGAATGCGCAGGTGCCACGCCGACGCCAGGTACTGCCCGAGTTCGACCGCGCACCCCACGCCCAGCGCGGCCAGCGCCAGCGGCCACGCGCGCGCGCCGATCGCCGTCTTGAACACGAAGTACACCCACACCACGGCGAGCACGTCGCCGAAGAAGCTGCGCACCCAGCCCCATCGCGCGCCGACGGTGGCCAGCAGCACGAGCAGGACAAAAAGGGCCACCGCCCACGCCAGGGAAAGAGGATCGAAACGCCATCGCATGGCCCGTATCATCGCGCCCATATGCTGGCTAAGCTCACAGGTTGGTTGTTGTTGGGAATCGTCCGGTTGCTCACGGGCGCGCAAGCGCGCTGGTACGGGTGTCCGCCGAAGGCCGAGCAACGCATCTATTTCGCCAACCACCAGAGCCACGCCGACCTCGTGATGATCTGGGCCGCGCTGCCCGAGGAATTGCGCAGCATCACGCGGCCCATCGCGGCGCGCGACTACTGGGCCAACACGCCGTTCAAGCGATGGATCACGACGGAGGTGTTCAACGCGGTGTACGTGGAGCGCGCGGCGACGGCGCCCGTCGTGCCGGTGGCTCCAAGTGCTTCAGTAGCTCCGGCGGATGTTCCGGCACCGGCACCGACACCGGCACCGACGGCATCACGCGCCGCCGCAGCGTCGCCCGCCGAGCGCATCGAGCCGTCGATGGAGCCGCTGCTCCCCATGTCGCTGCCCTTCGCCGACGCGTCCGTGGAGGTCATGAACGAAGTGCAGGGGCAACTCGACCTTCCTGCGCCACCGCCACCGCCACCGCCACCACTTTCGCCCGCACCTGAAGCACCACCGGCAGCCACCCAGCCCGAGACGCCGCCCGCCACCGACCCGCTGGCCCCGCTCATCGAGGCCCTGCGCAGCGGCGACTCGATCATCATCTTTCCCGAAGGCACGCGCGGCCACACCGGCGAGCCGCAGAAGTTCAAGTCGGGCCTGTACGCGCTAGCCACGATGTTTCCCGAGGTGGTGCTGGTGCCGGCCTGGATCGACAACGTGCAGCGCGTCATGCCCAAGGGCGAGATCGTGCCCGTGCCCATTCTTTGCTCCGTCACTTTCGGCGCGCCGCTGCGCGTGGAAGAAGGCGAAGAGCGCCGGCCTTTCCTCGACCGCGCACGCGCCGCCGTGATCGCCTTGCGCGACGTCTGACATGAACCAGTTCCTGCGCAACCTCAGCCCGACGCACCAGGTCGCGGCCCTCTTCCTCATCGTCTTCGGCGTGCTGGTCATCGTGAGCACCACGGCCTTCTTCCTGTCGTTCAGGGAGCGCCGCAACCCCGTGCACGACGCCGCCTGGCAAGCCGAGCTGGCGCACTTTCGCGGCCTGCTGGGCACCACCTGGTTCATGGTGGTGATCTTCTGGGTCGGCTGGGCGCTGGGCGAGACGGTGGCCACGGTGCTGTTCGCGCTGATCTCGTTCTTCGCGCTGCGCGAGTTCATCACGCTCTCGCCCACGCGGCGCGGCGACCACCGCAGCCTGATCCTCGCGTTCTTCGTGGTGCTGCCGATCCAGTTCTGGCTGGTGGCCACGGCGCGCTTCGACCTGTTCACGGTGTTCATTCCGGTCTACGTGTTCCTGGCCATTCCGGTGGCCAGCGCGCTGTCGAACGACGCCAGCCACTTCCTGGAGCGCAACGCCAAGCTGCAGTGGGGGATCATGGTCTGCGTCTACGGCATGAGCCACGTGCCGGCGCTGCTGCTGCTGAGCTTTCCGGGCTACGAGGGCAAGAGCGCGTTCCTCGTGTTCTTCCTGGTGTTCGTGGTGCAGACCTCGGTGCTGGTGCAGCACCTGATCTCGCGCCGCATGCAGCGCACGCCCTTCGCGCCCAACGTGAGCCGCAGCTTCAACTGGACCAGCTGGGGCATCGGCATCGTGGTGGCCAGCCTGGTGGGCGCGCTGTTCTCGTTCATCACGCCGTTCAAGTTCGGGCAGGCGCTGGCGGTGTCGGTCATTGCCTGCATCGCGGGCTCGATGGGGCACCTGGTGATGAAGGCGCTCAAGCGCGACCGCGGCATTCCCAACTGGGGCAAGAAGGGCGTGGGCGTGACGGGGGCCAACGGGCTGCTGGACCGCGTCGACGCGCTGTGCTTCGCGGCGCCGATCTTCTTCCACTCGATCCGCTGGTACTTCAACGCCTGAAGCGCCTGCATCGCATGCAAGGCGCGGCGTCTGCGCTCAGGGCTTGCGCCGCATCACCCGGGCCAGGGCCTGCTTCGCCATCCGCCCCAACGCCTTGGCCTTCAGCGCCTGCAGTTCGCGCGACATGCGCGTGCGCTGCTCCGCCGACAGCGCGGTGCCGAAACGCCCCAGCGCCTGTTCGAGCGCCGCGCGCTGCTGCTCCACGCGCCCCTGCCGCCCTTCGGCCTCGGCCAGCCATTCGCAGGCATTGGCCACGCGCTCGCGCAGCGCCGCATCGCCCGACTCGCCGAAGCGCGCGATCAGCACGCGGTAGGCCTTGGCCTGGCCCGTGGCATCGCCGAGCTTCTCGAGCACCTTGGCCTTGTTGACCATCGACCTGGCGGCCCACAGCTGCAGCGCGCTCTCGCGCGCGACCGCGGTGCGCGCGACCACTTCGTCGTAGCAGGCAACGGCGTCGCCGAGCCGCCCGGCCTGGCGCAGCGCGGCCCCCTTGCGGAACAACGCGCCGGCCACGCGCGCGCGCAGCTCGGGCAGCTCGGAGTTGCCCCAGCGCGCGACGATCTGGTCGTGCACCCGCACCTCTTCGTCGCGCTGGCCGAGGCGGTCGAGCGCCGTGCTCTTGTACTGCAGGCACAGCGCCACCTGCTCCTGCATGGCGGTGGAAGCGTCGGCGCCGTAGCTGGCGTCCATGGCATCGGCGGCCTCGACCACGTCGGCGAAGCGCCCCAGCGCGACCAGGCAGAAGGCCTTGTGCACCAGCGCACGCGCGCACTGGCGGCGCAGCTCGGGGTGCGGCGATGCGGCCTGCGCGGCCAGCACCTCGTCGAACAGCGCCACGGCCTCCAGCGGCTGACCCGCATCGCCGAGCGTGCGGCCCTGCCTGATTTTTTCGCGCACCGCATCGCGCAACTCGCCAGGCAGCTCGCCCGCATCGGCAGGCCCTGCCCTGCGCAAGCGCCGCATGCAGGCCGCGCGTCCGCTCGAGGCCTTGCCGAGCGTCACCTGGTGCTCGGGCGCGCTGGCGTCGCGCAGCGCCGCCACGAGCTGCCCGTACACGGCCAGCGCTTCCTCGGCCCGGCCCAGCAGTTCGAGCAGCACATGGCCCTTGTTGAGCAGCGCGCTGGTCACGGTGCGCTGCACCGCGACGTCGGTGTCGTCGGCGAAGATGGCGAGCATGCGGTCGCAGGCGGCCAGCGCCGCCTCGCCGTCGCCGCGGTCGCGCAGGCCCACGGCCCAGTCGTAGGCGCGCACCGCCGCCATGCGGCGCACCTGCGAGGACGCATCGCGCCCGTAGCGCTCAAGCAGCCAGCCCACCAGCTCGGCGCGCCGCGCCTGCTCCTCGAAGCCCAGTCCGTCGAAGAACAGCGCCAGCGCGCGCACGCCTTCCACGCGCAGCTCGGCCGCCGCATCCGACAGGCTCGCCTCGATCTGGTCGGCCACCTGCAGGCACAGCACCTGCGCCTGCGTGTGCTGCGCCAGCTCGCGCAGGTTCAGCACCGAGGCCAGCCGCGCCCGCGCCACGCGCAGCACCACGTCGGGGTCGGTGCTGGCGTCGAAGCGCTCCACGGCGGCCTCCAGCGTGGCCAGGGCCTGCTGCGGAAGGCCTCGGTGGTGCTCGACCTCGGCCTTGCGCAGCCGGGCCTCCACGCGCTGGGCATCGAGCGCGGCGTCGGCCTTGGTGTCGAGCAGCTCGCTCATGGCATCGCAGGCCTCGCAGCGGGCTTCGGGGTCGTCGAGCAGCCAGGTGCGCTGGAACAGCGCGTCGGCGATCTGCAGGCGGATCTCGGGTTCGCTGCGATGGCCGTGCGCGGCCAGCAGGCGGTCGAGCGTGGTCAGGGCGTCGGCCGAGCGGTGCATCTGCCGCAGCATGTGCGCGATGAGGCGCAGCGCTTGGCAGCAAGGCGCCACCACGTCGGCCCCGGGCATGGCGCCGAACTCCTCCAGCAGCCGGCCGCAGGCGGCCAGCGCTTCGCCGCGGCGACCCATCTCGTTGAGCAGCTCGGCGCGGCGAAAGCCCGCGACGACGCGCTCCGAGGGCGACGCCGCGTGTGCGTCGGGCAGGGCCTGCGCCTCGTGCGTTTGCCGGCGCGCGGAGGACTCGACTACATTCACATTCGCTTCCTTGTGTGGCGCGCGCCGCGCGCGGCGGGGTGGACTGTACGAACCGGGCCGGATTCTGCCCGTGATCGAACCGGTTTCACACAAGGTTTCGCAGCTCTTTCTGCTCTCTTTACCCGGGCTTAGGCCTTTACGTTTCCTTTCATGCGCATTCTTGGCATCGACCCCGGCTTGCAGACCACCGGCTTCGGCGTGGTCGACGCGGACGGCCATGCGCTGCGCTACGTGGCCAGCGGCACCATCAGCACGCGGCACCTGGGCACCGGCAATCTGCCGGCACGCCTGAAGGTGCTGTTCGACGGCATCGCGGAGATCACCGCGCGCTACCAGCCCGATGCGTCGGCGGTGGAAATCATCTTCGTCAACGTCAACCCGCAGTCGACGCTGCTGCTGGGGCAGGCGCGCGGCGCCTGCGTCACGGCCCTGGTGACGAACAACCTGTCGGTGGCCGAGTACACGGCGCTGCAGATGAAGAAGGCCGTGGCCGGCCATGGCGGCGCGGCCAAGGCACAGGTGCAGGAGATGGTGCGCCGCCTGCTCGACCTGCCCGGCGTGCCCGGCGCCGACGCGGCGGACGCATTGGGCATCGCCATCACGCATGCGCAGGTGGGGCGCTCGATGGCGCGGCTGGCGCAGGCCGCGGAGCTGTCGAAGACGCATGCCGGCACGTACCGGCAAGGCCGTTCGCGCTAGCGCAGGCCCGGACGCACGCTCAGGCCACGCGCTCCGCGATCAGCACCGCGAAGAAACCGAAGGCCGCGAGCAGCGTCCACTTCAGCACGATCCAGCCGAAGCGCCGGTACTTGGCCTGGCCGGTGCCGGCATAGAACGCGAACGACACGCCCGCCACCAGAAGCAGCAGCAGGATGGCCCAGCGGAAGAGAAGCATCGGGAAGGTTGCCGGCGTTGCGAGCGTCGAGGGGCGTTGCGCCTACCAGGCGCGCGCCACTTCGTTGAAGCCGCGCGGTGCGCGCTTCTCGTCGTCGAAGCTCACGACCTCGTAGGCATCGCTGTGCGAGAGCAGCTCGCGCAGCAGCTTGTTGTTCAGCGCATGGCCCGAGCGGAACGCCGTGTAGGCCGCCAGCAGCGGCTTGCCGACCACGTACAGGTCGCCCATGGCGTCGAGGATCTTGTGCTTCACGAACTCGTCGTCGTAGCGCAGGCCGCCGGCATTGAGGACCTTGGTGTCGTCCATGACGATGGCGTTGTCCAGCCCGCCGCCGAGCGCGAGGCCCTTGCTGCGCATGTACTCGACTTCTTTCGTGAAGCCGAAGGTGCGCGCGCGTGCGATGTCGCGGCTGTACGAGTCGGTGCCCAGGTCGAACTCCACGCGCTGGCCGGTGGAGTTCACCACGCGGTGGTCGAAGTCGATCTCGAAGGCCAGCTTGAAGCCGTGGTACGGCTCCAGCCTCGCCCACTTCTCGTTGGCGCCCTCACCTTCGCGCACCTCGACCTTGCGGGTCACGCGAATGAAGCGGCGCGGCGCCTTCTGCAGCGCGATGCCCGCGCTTTGCAGCAGGAACACGAAGGACGAAGCCGACCCGTCGAGGATCGGCACTTCGTCTGCCGTGATGTCGATGTAGAGGTTGTCGATGCCCAGGCCCGCGCAGGCGGACATCAGGTGCTCGACCGTCTGCACCTTGGCACCGCCTTCGGAGACGGTGGAGGCCAGGCGCGTGTCGGTGACCGCCTCGGCGGTCATGCGGATCTCGACCGGCTCGGGCAGGTCGACGCGGCGAAACACGATGCCCGTGTCGGCGGGGGCCGGTCGCAGGGTCAGTTCCACGCGTTGCCCGCTGTGAAGCCCCACGCCCACGGCGCGGCTGATCGACTTGAGGGTTCGTTGTTGCAGCACGCCGGGGATTTTAGGCGCGCCACGCGCGTGGCGGCCTATGCCCCTGGCTATGGCACCGATAGACATGGGTTCTATGAATGACCAGGCGAATGATGGACGCAACGGGCACGAAGCAAACGCAGCGCGTAGGGCCGGTGGAAGTCCCTTTCAGGTCTTCCCCGTGCCCCTTGCGAACCTTCGTGCCCGCTGCGTCTGGTCAGCCACTTCGCACAACACAGCGGAACCGGCCGGGCCGGTCCGCGGGCGTCGCCCCCGGCAGGGGTCGGCGAAGCGGCACGAAGTGCGCGCAGCCTGGCGGCGAGCCAGGTTCAGTCGGCCTGGCGGCGCAGGAAGGCCGGGATCTCGAAGTCGTCCATGCCGCCCGAGGACAGCGCGTCGACCTTGGCAGCGGCCATCGTGCGGTTGGTGCGCCACACGCTGGGCACGGCCATGCCGTCGTAGTTGGGCTGGCTGCCGTGGCCGCCGCTGCTGGCGTGGCCCATGCCACCGAGCGTGGGCACGGTGAACGGGATGTTGTCGGTGCCGGTGCGGATCACTTCCAGCGTCGGTGCCTGGCGGCGCGCGTCGGCGCGCGACAGGCCCGTGGCCACCACGGTCACGCGCATTTCGTCGCCCAGCGTGTCGTCGTAGGCCGCGCCGTAGATCACGTGCGCGTCCGGCGAAGCGTAGGCGCGGATGGTGTTCATCGCCAGCTTCGACTCGTTCAGCTTCAGCGAGCCCTTCGATGCCGTCACCAGCACCAGCACGCCCTTGGCGCCCGAGAGGTCGATGCCTTCCAGCAGCGGGCAGGCCACGGCCTGTTCGGCGGCGATGCGCGCGCGGTCGGGGCCAGCGGCCGCGGCCGTGCCCATCATGGCCTTGCCGGGTTCGCCCATCACGGTGCGCACGTCTTCGAAGTCGACGTTCACGCCGCCGTACTCGTTGATGATTTCCGAGATGCCGCCCACGGCGTTCTTCAGCACGTCGTTGGCTTGCGCGAAGGCTTCGTCCTGCGTCACGTCTTCGCCCAGCACGTCGAGCAGCTTCTCGTTGAGCACGACGATCAGCGAGTCGACGTTGGCTTCGAGCTCGGTCAGGCCGGCGTCGGCGTTGGTCATGCGGCGGCCGCCTTCCCAGTCGAAGGGCTTGGTCACCACGCCCACGGTGAGGATGCCCATTTCCTTGGCCACGCGCGCGATCACGGGGGCCGCGCCGGTGCCGGTGCCGCCGCCCATGCCGGCCGTGATGAACAGCATGTGCGCGCCGTCGATGGCCGCGCGAATGTCGTCCACCGCGAGCTCGGCTGCTTCACGGCCCTTGTCGGGCTTGCTGCCGGCGCCCAGGCCGCTGGTGCCGAGCTGGATGATCTTGTGCGCGTTGCTGCGTTGCAGTGCCTGTGCGTCGGTGTTCGCGCAGACGAACTGAACGCCCTGCACGCCACGCTCCATCATGTGGGCGACTGCATTGCCGCCGCCACCGCCGACACCGATCACCTTGATCTGCGTGCCCTGATTGAACTCTTCGACTTCGATCATTTCGATGGTCATTTTTAACTCCTTGAATCTTGCAGTTGCCGTTATGTATCTGTGAATGTTCTTGTGCCTGACGCGCTCAACGTTCGAGCGTCACGATGGTGGACCTGTGCGTCGCCATCGCTCGTTGAAATGCAAAGGGGGGCTGCCGCGCGCGAGCCAGAGTGGAGACTTGATCATGGCTAGAAATTCCCCACGATGAAGTCCTTGAAACGTCCGAATGCAGTCTTTACCGACCCATTCTTCTGTGCCACCTTGAAGCCGCGCATGCGTGCGAAGCGAGCCTCCTCGAGAAGGCCCATGACTGTAGCGGCGCGAGGCTGCGCGACCATGTCGGACAACGCGCTGGAATACTTCGGAATGCCTCGGCGCACGGGCTTCAGGAAGATGTCTTCGCCGAGCTCGACCATGCCCGGCATCACCGCGCTGCCGCCCGTGAGCACCACGCCCGAGGACAGCACCTCTTCATAGCCCGACTCGCGCACCACCTGCTGCACGAGAGAGAAGATTTCCTCGATGCGCGGCTCGATCACGCCGGCCAGCGCCTGCTTGCTCAGCATGCGCGGGCCGCGGTCGCCGAGGCCCGGCACCTCGACCTGCGACTCGGGGTCGGCCAGCAGCTGCTTGGCATAGCCGTGCTCGACCTTGATGTCTTCCGCGTCCTTGGTCGGCGTGCGCAGCGCCATCGCGATGTCGCTCGTGATGAGGTCGCCCGCGATCGGGATCACGGCCGTGTGGCGGATCGCGCCGTTGGTGAAGATGGCCACGTCGGTGGTGCCCGCGCCGATGTCCACCAGCACCACGCCCAGCTCGCGCTCGTCCTCGGTCAGCACCGCCTGGCTGGAGGCCAGCGGGTTGAGCATCAGCTGGTCGACTTCCAGGCCGCAGCGGCGCACGCACTTGATGATGTTCTCGGCCGCGCTCTGCGCGCCGGTCACGATGTGCACCTTGGCTTCCAGGCGCATGCCGCTCATGCCGATCGGCTCCTTCACGTCCTGGCCGTCGATCACGAACTCCTGCGGCTCCACCAGCAGCAGGCGCTGGTCGCTGGAGATGTTGATGGCGCGCGCCGTCTCCACCACGCGGGCCACGTCGGCGGGCGTGACTTCCTTGTCCTTCACCGCCACCATGCCGCTGGAGTTGATGCCGCGGATGTGGCTGCCGGTGATGCCCGTGTACACGCGGCTGATCTTGCAGTCGGCCATCAGCTCGGCCTCTTTCAGGGCCTGCTGGATGCTCTGCACCGTGGCGTCGATGTTCACCACCACGCCGCGCTTGAGCCCGTTGCTCGGCGCGATGCCGAGGCCGGCCAGCTTGAGCTCGCCGCCGGGCAGCACCTCGGCCACCACCACCATGACCTTGGCGGTGCCGATGTCGAGTCCTACGACCAGGTCTTTGTATTCTTTGGGCATTGATATGTCCTCGATTCCTCGGTGTTCGCTACTTGATTTTTCTTGGGGTCTCGGGCGAGACCGTGGTGACGCCGCGCAGCCGCAGGGCATACGCGTCGTTGTGGCGCAGATCGGCGCCTTCGACATCGGCCATCGAGCGGCGGTACTGGGCCGAGACCTGGGTCACGGTCTTCAGGAACCGTTGCAGCCGGGCCGTCACTTCCTCGCTCTGGCCGCGGCCGAGTTCGATTTCCGCGCCGCTGTCCAGCACCACCTTCCAGCTGCCCCGGCTCGACAGCGTGAGCTCGTCGATGGCCAGGTCGTAGGGCTGGAACTGCGGCTGCAGCACGCGGTACATGCCCAGCACCTGTCCGGCCTGCTCGATCGGGCCGTCCAGGCGCGGCAGGTTGTCGTCCACCTCCGCCACGTTGGCTTCGAACACATCGCCGAAACCGTTGATGAGCTTGGAGCCCGCGTCGTCGCCCCACGTGGCCACCGGCACCTGCTCGGTCAGTGTGACGTGCAGCTTGTTCGGAAACTCGCGCCGCACCACCGCGCTGCGCACCCACGGCACCGACTCGAACGCCGCGCGGGCGCGCGACAGGTCGATGGTGAAGAAGTTGCCGTTCAGCTGCGGCGCCACGTTGGCGCGCAGGGTCACCGCGTTGTTGTGCGTGACCTCGCCATCGACCTTGATGCCGGCCAGCGGGAAGAAAGGTTGGCGCAGCACCCACCAGGCACCCGCCGCCAGCAGCATGAGCGTGACCATCACGAAGGCGATGTTCGCGACGATGTTCATGAGCTTGACGTCGAAGGGTGCGGGAATGCTGTCGGCCATGGCTATTGCGAGCCTCCCGTGGCGTCGAGCGTGGCCGAGGCCAGCACGCGCACGCACAGTTCTTCGTAGGCGATGCCCGCGGCGCGCGCGGACATCGGCACCAGCGAATGGCTGGTCATGCCGGGCGAGGTGTTCATCTCCAGCAGGAAGGGCTTGCGGTCGCTGGCGCGGATCATCACGTCGGCGCGGCCCCAGCCGCGGCAGCCGAGCGTGCGGTACGCGGCCAGCGTGATGCGCTGGATCTCGTGCTCCTCGGCGTCCGACAGGCCGCTCGGGCACTGGTACTTCACGTCGTCGGTGAAGTACTTGTTCTGGTAGTCGTAGGCACCTTCGGGCGCGCTGATGCGCACCACCGGCAGCGCGCGGGCATCGAGCCCGTGGCCGAGCACGGCGCAGGTCACTTCCTCGCCCTCGATGAACTCCTCGCACAGCACGTCGGCGTCATACCTGGCCGACAGGGTGATCGCGTCCTGCATCTGCGAGTAGCCCTCGACCTTGGTCACGCCGATGGACGAGCCCTCGCGCGGCGGCTTCACGATCAGCGGCAGGCCCAGCACATCGGGCACGGCCATGACCTGCTCGCGGCTTTGCTGGTCGAAGGCCAGGCGCACGTACTTGGGCGTCGGCAGGCCGTCGGCCTGCCAGATGCGCTTGGTCATGACCTTGTCCATGGCCACGCTCGAGGCCATCACGCCCGAGCCGGTGTAGGGAATGCCGAGCAGCTCGAGCGCGCCCTGCACGGTGCCGTCTTCGCCGTGGCGGCCGTGCAGCGCGACGAAGCAGCGCGCGAAGCCTTCGCGCTTCAGGTCGGCCAGCTCGCGCTGCGAGGGGTCGAAGGCATGCGCATCGACGCCGCGCGAACGCAGGGCCTCGAGCACGCCGGTGCCGGACATCAAGGAGACTTCGCGCTCGGCGGAACTGCCGCCGAACAGCACGGCCACCTTGCCGAAAAGCTGGGGGTTCTGAAGGCTCACGAGGCCCTCCCTTCGCGCGAATCGCGCTGCGATGTGGGGGACGCCGCGATGGCGGCGGTGGCAGTGGAGGTGGCGGTGGCCGAGGCGTTGGTGTTGCCGAGCTCGACGACCTTGCCCGGCACCGCGCCGATGGAGCCGGCCCCCATGGAAAGAATGACGTCGCCCGCACGGGCGTTGTCGAGGATGGCGCGCGGCATGGCCGCGATGTCGTCGACGAACACCGGCTCGACCTTGCCGGCCACGCGCAGCGCGCGCGCCAGCGTGCGGCCGTCGGCGGCCACGATGGGCGCCTCACCGGCGGCATACACCTCGCCGAGCAGCACCGCGTCGGCCGTGCCGATGACCTTCACGAAGTCTTCGAAGCAGTCGCGCGTGCGGGTGTAGCGGTGCGGCTGAAAGGCCAGCACCAGCCGGCGCCCCGGGAACGCGCCGCGCGCGGCGGCGATGGTCGCGGCCATCTCCACCGGGTGGTGGCCGTAGTCGTCGATCACGGTGAAGGTGCCGTTGCCGGCCTCGCCCTGCACCTGGATGTCGCCGTAGCTCTGAAAGCGCCGGCCCACGCCCTTGAAGCCTTCGAGCCCGCGCTGCACCGCCTCGTCGGCGATGCCGAGCTCCACGGCCACGGCGATCACCGACAGCGCATTGCGCACGTTGTGCTCGCCCGGCAGGTTCAGCACGATGGGCAGGTCGGGCAGCGTCACGCCGTTGCGGCGCTGCGCGGTGAAGTGCATCTGGCTGCCGACGGCGCGCACGTCGATGGCGCGCACCTGCGCGTCTTCGTTGAAGCCGTAGCTGGTCACGGGGCAGTTCACGTCGGCCGCAATCTCGCGCACCGCCGGATCGTCGGTGCAGAGAATGGCCACGCCGTAGAACGGCATGCGGTGCAGGAACTCGACGAAGGCCTTCTTCAGCTTGCCGAAGTCGTGCCCGTAGGTCTCCATGTGGTCGGCGTCGATGTTCGTCACCACCGCCATCACGGGCAGCAGGTTCAGGAACGACGCATCCGACTCGTCGGCCTCGACCACGATGTAGTCGCCGCTGCCGAGCTGCGCGTTGGCGCCGGCGCTGTTCAGCCGCCCGCCGATCACGAAGGTCGGGTCGAGCCCGGCGGCGGCGAGCACGCTCGCCACCAGGCTGGTGGTGGTGGTCTTGCCGTGCGTGCCGGCAATGGCGATGCCCTGCTTCAGGCGCATCAGCTCGGCCAGCATCACCGCGCGCGGCACCACCGGAATGCGCTTCTCGCGCGCGGCCAGCACCTCGGGGTTGTCCGACTGCACGGCGGTGGAGGTGACGACCGCGTCGGCACCTTCGATGTGCGCGGCCGCATGGCCCACGAAGGTGCCGATGCCCAGGCCCGCGAGCCGGCGCAGCGTGGCGCTGTCGGCCAGGTCGGAGCCGGTGATCCTGTAGCCCAGGTTCAGCAGCACTTCGGCGATGCCGCTCATGCCCGAGCCACCGACGCCGACGAAATGGATGTGACGAATCGCGTGCTTCATTTGGCAAGCTCCTCGCAAGCGCGGACGACCGCCTCGACGGCTTCGGTCTTCTGCAGGGTCTTGGCCTTGGCGGCCTTGTCGATCAGCGCGGCGCGCCCGGTTTTCTGTAGCAAATCAGCCAGCAATTCAGGAGTGAGGTCGGCCTGCTGCACCAGCCATCCGCCGCCCGCGTCCACGAGGAAGCGCGCGTTGGTGGTCTGGTGGTCGTCGACCGCCGAAGGAAAAGGCACGAACAGCGCTGCTGCGCCGACGGCCGCGATTTCTGTGACGGTGCTGGCACCGGCGCGCGCGACGATGAAGTCGGCGTCCGCATAGGCCTGCGCCGTGTCTTCGATGAACGGCGTGAGCTCGCCCTCGACGCCGGCGGCCGCGTAGTTGGCGCGCAGCTCGTCGATCTGCTTGGCGCCGCTCTGGTGCAGCACCTGCGGACGGGCTTCGCTCGCGATGCGGGCCAGCGCCTGCGGCACCACGGTGTTGAGCCCGCGTGCGCCCAGGCTGCCGCCAACCACCAGCAACTTCAGCGGACCGGTGCGGCCCGCGAAACGCGCGGCCGGTTCGGGCTGCGAAGTGAAGGCCGCGCGCAGCGGGTTGCCCACCCACTGCGCCTTCTTCAGCACGTTGGGAAAGGCCGTGAACACGCGGTCGGCCACGCCGGCCAGCACCTTGTTGGCCAGGCCGGCGACCGAGTTCTGCTCGTGCAGCACCAGCGGCTTGCCCATGAGCACGCCCATCATTCCGCCCGGAAAGGTGATGTAGCCGCCCAGGCCCACCAGCACATCGGGCTTCACGCGGCGCACCACGCCCAGGCTCTGCCAGAACGCGCGCAGCAGCTTCAGCGGCAGCAGGAACAGCGTGAGCGGGCCCTTGCCGCGCACGCCGCCGAACTGCACCGGCTCGAAGGCGAAGCCGCGCGGGGGGACCAGTTTTTCTTCCATGCTGCCGGGCGCGCCCAGCCAGTGCACGCGCCAGCCGCGCTCGCGCAGGGCCTCGGCCACGGCCAGTCCGGGGAAGATGTGGCCGCCCGTGCCGCCCGCCATGACGAGTGCGATCTTGCCAGTCATACGCGGCCTCCCCGCATCAGCACCCGGTTCTCGTAGTCGATGCGCAGCACGATGGCCAGCGCCACCAGGTTCATCAGGATGGCCGAGCCGCCGAAGCTCATCAGCGGCAGCGTCAGGCCCTTGGTCGGCAGCGCGCCCAGGTTCACGCCCATGTTGATGAAGGTCTGGAAGCCGAGCCACACGCCCACGCCCTGGGCCACGAGGCCGGAGAACACGCGGTCGAGCGCGATGGCCTGGCGGCCGATGTGCATGATGCGGCGCGTGAGCCAGAGGAACATGCCGATGATCAGCAGCACGCCGACCAGGCCGAACTCCTCGCCGATCACCGCGAGCAGGAAGTCGGTGTGCGCCTCGGGCAGCCAGTGCAGCTTTTCCACGCTGCCGCCCAGGCCCACGCCGAACACCTCGCCGCGCCCGATGGCGATCAGCGAGTGCGACAGCTGGTAGCCCTTGCCCAGCGCATGCTCCTCGCTCCACGGGTCGAGGTACGCGAAGATGCGCTCGCGCCGCCACGGGCTGCTCGCGACGATGCTGCCGAAGGCCACCACCACCAGCGCGGCAATCACGAAGAACATGCGCGCGTTCACGCCACCCAGGAACAGGATGCCCATGGCGATCACGGCAATCACCATGAACGCGCCCATGTCGGGCTCGGCCATCACCAGCATGCCGACCACCACCACCGCGATGCCCATCGGCAGCACGGCGCGGAAGAAGCGCTCCTTGATCTCCATCTTGCGCACCATGTAGCTGGCGGCGTACAACACCATCGCCAGCTTGGCCAGCTCCGACGGCTGGAAGCGCATGAAGCCCATCGGCAGCCAGCGGCGCGCGCCGTTCACGTTGATGCCGATGTGCGGAATGAGCACGGCCACCAGCAGCAGCAGCGAGGCGACGAAGAGCCAGGGCGCGGCGCGCTCCCAGGTCTTCATGGGGATCTGGAAGGTCAGCAGCGCGGCGACGAAGGCGAACGCCACCGAGGCCGCGTGCCGGGTGAGGAAGTACGACGCGCTGTAGCCGGCGCGCGCGAAGCGCGGGTTGTCGGGCAGCGCGATGGAGGCCGAATACACCATGATCAGGCCCCAGGTCAGCAGCGCGACCGTGACCCACACCAGCGCCTGGTCGAAGCCCAGCACGCGCATGGGCGTGGCCTTGGTCTGCGCGATGCCGGCGCCGCCCAGCCGCACGGGCAAGTGCACGGGCAGCGCGTCGATGCCGCTGCGGGCGCGCCTGAACCAGCCGCTGAAGCGGCCGGTGCGGGTGTTGGACGTGGCGCCTGCGGTTGCGGGGTTCAAAGCGGTTCCTCCGTCGAAGCATCGGACGCGGGGTCTTCCACCAGCCCGCGCGGGCTGTCTTCCCAGGCCTGCACGGCCTCGCGGAACACCTCGGCGCGGTGGGCGTAGTCCTTGAACATGTCGAAGCTCGCGCAGGCCGGCGACAGCAGCACGGCGTCGCCCGGGTTGGCGCGCTTGCCGGCCAGCGTCACGGCCTCGTGCATCGAGGCGGCATGCAGCAGCGAGACGCCGGTGGACGCCAGCGCGGCCTCGATGATCGGCGCGTCGCGGCCGATGAGCACCACGGCGCGCGCGTAGTGGCGCACCGGCTCGGCCAGCGGCTCGAAATCCTGTCCCTTGCCTTCGCCGCCGAGGATGACGACCACGCGGCGCTCTTCGCCCAGGCCCACGAGCGCGGCCACGGTGGCGCCCACGTTGGTGCCCTTGCTGTCGTCGAAGAACTCGACCTCGTCCACGACGGCGACGGGCTCCACGCGGTGCGGCTCGCCGCGGTACTCGCGCAGGCCATAGAGCATCGGGCCCAGCGCGCAGTCGGCCGCCGTGGCGAGCGCCAGCGCGGCCAGCGCGTTCAGCGCGTTGTGGCGGCCGCGGATGCGCAGCGCGTCGGCGGGCATCAGGCGCTGCAGGAAGATTTCTTCTTCCACCACCGCGCCGCGCTTGCGCTTCTGCGTTTCGTCGGCTTCCAGCGCGCGCACCAGCCAGGTCATGCCGTTGACACGCTCGATGCCGTAGTCGCCCGGGCGCAGCGGCATCGCCGAGCCGAAGGTGACGTGCGTGCGGATCAGCGGGCGCTGCAGCTTCACGCGCACCGGCGCGGGCAGCATGGCCATCACGCCGTCGTCGTCGCGGTTCAGCACCATGAGGCCGCGCGCGCCGAAGATGCGCGCCTTGGCCGCGGCGTAGCCCTTCATGTCGCCGTGCCAGTCGAGGTGGTCCTGCGTGAGGTTGAGCACGGTGGCGGCGGTGGGCTCGAAGCCCTGCACGCCGTCCAGCTGGAAGCTGGAGAGCTCCAGCACCCACACGTCGGGCAGCGTGTCAGCGTCGAGGTGCGCGCTGAGCGTGTCCAGCAGCGTCGGGCCGATGTTGCCGGCCACGGCCACGGTCTTGCCCGCGCGCTCGACCAGCTGGCCGGTGAGCGAGGTGACGGTGGTCTTGCCGTTGGTGCCGGTGATGGCGAGCACGGCGGGCTTGTAGCCCTTGGGCGCTTCGGGCTCGACGGGCGGCGCCAGCTCGAGCTGCGGCGTTTCCTCTTCCACGGCGGCCGAGGCCGGGTTGGAGGCGGCGAGTTCGGCGATCTTGGCGACGAACTCGGCGGCCTCCCTGGCGGCGGTGGGGACGTAGGGCTTGCCGGTGGTGGGCAGGCGGGAAACGGTGGCGGGTGCAGTTGAAGCAGCGGGGGCTTCAGGAGCTTCCAGTGCTTCGGATTCGGGGCCGCTGGAATCAGCGGCTTCGGCTGCTGCAGCGGTGGCCTCTGTTGCGGGGGCTTCCGTAGCAGTGACTTCCGATGCCGGCGTTTCGGCGGCTGCGTCTTGCGGCACGGCTTCAGGCTCTGCGGCCACGGGCGCGTCAGGTGCCTCGGTCGGCGCAGGCACGGTCACGCTGATCGATGGATCACGCGGCATGGCCTCGGCCATCGCGGGCACGGCCGGTTCGGGTTGCGCTTCGGCGGTTTCGGTCGTCGGCTCGGGTTCGGCGGCCTGGGCAGCTTCGACCTCTGCAACCTCTTCGACGGCTGCCGCCTCGAGCGGCAGTTCGGCCTGTGCTTCAGCTTGCTCGGCTTCGCCGACGACTTCAGGCGCGGCTTCCAACGCAGGCTCGGCGTCGGCTTCGACCACCGGCACGTCGACGGTCTGCAGATCGAGCAGCGCGCGCGCGAACAGGTCCAGCTCGCCGCCGACCGGCAGCCCCATGGCGCGTGCCGCATCGGCCACCGGCGCGATGGTCTCGGGCGACAGGCCCGGCGAGCGGTACACCGCGCGAATCGGCGTGCCGTCGACCAGCGCGGCCGAGAACGGACCGCCGACAAAAACCACATCGGGCAGCTCGGCCTTCAGCGTGGCCAGCTGCGCCGGCGCCTCGCGCGTGTCCGCCACGGTCACGACCGCGCCGTGGCGCGCGCACCAGCGCGCCATCGCCAGTCCGGACGCGCCGAGGCCGAGGATGAGAACGGGGAGGTCTTGCAGGTGCCGCATGTTTTTATTACCGCAGCTTCAGCGTGGACAGGCCCACGAGGCACAGCAGCATCGTGATGATCCAGAAGCGCACCACGACCTGCGTCTCGCGCCAACCGCTCTTCTCGAAGTGATGGTGCAGCGGCGCCATCTTGAGCACGCGGCGGCCTTCGCCGTAGCGCTTCTTGGTGTATTTGAAGTACATCACCTGCGCCATCACCGAGATCGCCTCGACCACGAAGATGCCGCCCATGATGAAGAACACGATTTCCTGGCGCACGATGACCGCGATGGTGCCCAGCGCGCCGCCCAGCGCCAGCGCGCCCACGTCGCCCATGAAGACCTGCGCCGGGTGCGTGTTGAACCACAAGAAGGCGAGGCCCGCGCCGGCCATGGCCGAGCAGAACACCAGGAGCTCACCCGAGCCCGGAATGTTGGGGAACAGCAGGTACTTGGAGTACACCGCGCTGCCCGTCACATAGGCGAACACGCCCAGCGCCGAGCCCACCATCACCACCGGCATGATCGCCAGGCCGTCCAGCCCGTCGGTGAGGTTCACCGCGTTGCTCGCGCCCACGATCACCAGGTACGTGAGGATCACGAAGCCGATGCCGCCCAGCGGGTAGCTCACTTCCTTGAAGAAGGGCACCAGCAGGTTGATCTTGGGCGGAAAGTCGAGGTCGAACCCCGACTGCACCCAGGCGAAGAACAGCTGCAGCACGCGCCAGTTGGAGCTTTCCGAGATGCTGAACAGCAGGTAGAAGCCCGCCAGCAGGCCCACCACCGACTGCCAGAAATACTTCTCGCGCGAGCGCATGCCTTCGGGGTCCTTGCGCACCACCTTGCGCCAGTCGTCGACCCAGCCGATGGCGCCGAAGCCCATGGTGACCCACAGCACGATCCACACGAACCGGTTCGAGATATCGAACCACAGCAGCGTGGCGAAGGCGATGGCGAACAGCACCAGCACGCCGCCCATGGTGGGCGTGCCGCTTTTGGTCAGGTGCGTTTCCATGCCGTAGCCACGCACCGGCTGGCCGATCTTGAGCGCGGCGAGCCGGCGGATCACGAAGGGGCCGGCCACCAGGCCGACCACGAGCGCGGTCACCGCGGCCATCAGCGCGCGGAAGGTGAGGTACTGGAAGACGCGCAGGAACCCGAATTCGGGCGACAGCGTCTGCAGCCATTGGGCGAGAGTCAGCAGCATGTGTTTTCGCGCGGCTCATGCGTCATGACCGGCCTCCTTTTGTTGTTGTGCCTCGATGGCCTGCACGATGCGCTCCATCTTCATGAAGCGGGATCCCTTGACCAGCACGCTGCCGACCTGCGGCAGGCGCGCGAGCACGGCCGCGCCCAGCGCGTCGAACTCGTCGAAATGTCGTCCGTCCGCACCGCCCTGGAAGGCGGTGGCGGCATGCGCCGTGGCGGCGCCCAGCGTGTAGACCGACTCGATGCCGCGCTGCCGGGCCCAGGCGCCGACCTCGGCGTGGAACTCCGGCGAGCGGTTGCCCACCTCACCCATTTCGCCGAGCACCAGCAGGCGCGGCGCCGGCAGGGCGGCGAGCACGTCGATGGCGGCGATCACGGAATCGGGGTTGGCGTTGTAGCTGTCGTCCACCAGCGTGAGCGCGTGGCCGCCGGCCAGCACCACCTCGCTGGCGCGCGAGCGGCCCTTGACCGGCACGAAAGCGTCCAGGCCCGCGGCAATGGTCTCCAGCGACACGCCGGCCGCCAGCGCGCAGGCGGTCGCCGCCAGTGCATTCACCACGTTGTGGCGCCCGGCGATGTGCAGCCGGGTGGCGAAGGCGCCCAGCGGTGTGCGGATGCGCACGGCCCACGCGCCCTGCGCCCATTCGGCGCTCTCGAGCGAGATGTCGGCGTCCTGCGCTTCGCCGAACGTCATGCAGCGGCGCGAACCGCCGGCGCGCGCCATGTCGGTCCACAGCGCGGTGAAGGTGTCGCCGTACGGGAACACGGCCGTGCCGTCGTCGGGCAGCGCCGCGAACACGGCGGCGTTTTCCACGGCCACCGCCTCGACGCTGGCCATGAACTCCTGGTGCTCTCGCTGCGCGTTGTTCACCAGCGCGATGGTCGGGCGCGAGATGGCGGCCAGCCGCGCAATTTCGCCCGGATGGTTCATGCCCAATTCGAGCACCGCGCGGCGGTGCTCCGCGCGCAGGCGCAGCAGCGTGAGCGGCACGCCGATCTCGTTGTTGAAGTTGCCGGCCGTGGCCAACGCACGTTCGGCCCGTTCAGCACGTTCGGCGGCGGACGCGAACAGCACCGCCGCGATCATCTGCGTGACCGTGGTCTTGCCGTTGCTGCCGGTGACCGCAATGAGCGGCAGCGTGAACTGCGCGCGCCAGCCGGCGCCGAGCGCGCCGAGCGCGGCCAGCGAATCGGGCACCTCGAGCCCGGCCAGTCCGGCGGCTTCGAGGCCATGGTGCGCAATGGCGGCGACGGCGTCCTGCGCCTTCGCGTCGGCGAGGAATTCGTTGGCGTCGAAGCGCTCGCCCTTGAGCGCGACGAACAGGTCGCCGCTCGCGAGCGTGCGCGTGTCGGTGTGCACGCGGGCGATGACGGTCGCGCCGTCGCCGACCAGGCGCGAACCCGGAATCCATTGCTGCACCTGGGCCAGCGTGAGGTTGAGCGGCGTGCTGTCGGTCATGCCACGCTCCCGGTGTTTACCGGGTTACCTGGGTTACCCGGGTTCACCCTGCGTGCCAGCGCCTGCAGCGCATGGGCCTTGTCGGAAAACTCGATGCGCTGGCCGGCAATTTCCTGCCACGCCTCGTGGCCCTTGCCGGCGATGAGCACCACGTCCTGCGGGGCCGCCTGCGCGAGCACGTTGGCAATGGCCATGGCGCGGTCGGGCTGCACCTGGGCGGCCTCGGGGCGCGAGAAGCCGCGCAGCACCTGCGCGATGATCGCGTCGGGCTTTTCGCTGCGCGGGTTGTCGCTGGTGACGACCACATGGTCGGCCTGGCCCTCGGCCACGGCGGCCATCATCGGGCGCTTGATCGGGTCGCGGTCGCCGCCGCAGCCGAACAGGCACCACAGCGCGCCGCCGCGCTGCTTCGCGAGCGGGCGCAGGCCGATGAGGGCCTTGTCGAGCGCGTCGGGCGTGTGGGCGTAGTCGACCACGGCCAGCGGCGCGCCCTCCCCGGTGCCGGCGCGGTCCATGCGGCCCGGCACACTGGTGAGGTTGGCGCAGGCGGCCACGGCCCGCTCCAGCGACAGGCCCAGCGCGCGCAGCGTGCCCAGCACGCCCAGCAGGTTGGCCACGTTGTACTGCCCGATGAGGCCGGTCGACAGGCGCTGCACCTCGGCCGTGCCGTGCTCGGCCACGGAAAACTGCAGGCCCTGCGCGTCGTAGCCGATGTCGCGCGCCATCAGGCGGGCCGGCTTGCCCTCGGCGGACACGGTCCACACGTCGAGCGCGCCGATGCCGGCGTCGATCAGGTTGGCGCACAGGCTCGCGCCGTGCGTGTCGTCGATGTTGATCACCGCGGCGCGCAGGCCGGGCCAGCGGAACAGCTCGGCCTTGGCCTGCCAGTAGGCGTCCATGCTGCCGTGGTAGTCCAGGTGGTCCTGCGTGAAGTTGGTGAACACGGCCACCGCGATCTGCGCGCCGTCGAGCCGGCGCTCGGCGATGCCGATGGACGAGGCCTCGATGGCGCAGGCGCCGAAGCCGCGCTCCACCAGGGAGCGCAGCTCGCGCTGCATCATCACGGGGTCGGGCGTGGTCAGGCCGGTGTAGGTCAGCGCGGGCGGCATGCCGATGCCCAGCGTGCCCATCACGGCGCACGGCGAAGGCGCGTCGCGCTGCACGGTGCCGTCGGGCTTCATGGCGCGAACGCCGCCCGCCGCGCGCAGCGTGGAGAGCGACTCGGCCAGCCACCAGGCGGTGGAGGTCTTGCCATTGGTGCCGGTCACGGCCAGCACGTCGAGCAGCGCCGAGGGGTTGTCGTAGAAGGCCGAGGCGATCGGGCCGGTAGCGGCCTTCAGGCCGGGGTAGCTCACGATGCGTTCATCGCCGTCGAAGCCGAATGCTTCCACGCCTTCGTGCTCCACCAGGCACGCGGCCGCGCCCTGCGCCAGCGCGGCGGCCACGTGCTTGCGGCCGTCGGTGGCGGCGCCGGGCCAGGCAATGAAGATGTCGCCCGCGCCCACGGCACGGCTGTCGGCGTGCATGGCGCCCTGCGGCGCGCGCTCCTTGAGCCAGGCCGCGGCCAATGGGGGGGAAGTGAAGGTCAGCATGTTCAGAAACTCTCGTCGACGCCCTGCGTCATCACAAGCGGTTTGACCGCCAGGTCGGGCGGTACGTTCATCATGCGCAGCGTCTGCTGAACAACTTCGCTGAACACGGGGGCCGCGGCCACGCCGCCGAAATACTGGCCGTCGCTGGGCTCGTCGATCATCACGGCCACGATGATGCGCGGCTTCTCGATGGGCGCCATGCCGGTGAACCATGCGCGGTATTTGTTACTCGCGTAACCCTTGCCAACCTGCTTGTGCGCCGTGCCCGACTTGCCGCCGACCGAATAGCCGACCGTCTGCGCGCGCGTGCCGGTGCCGCCGGGGCCGGCGGCCATCTGCAGCATCTTGCGCACCGCCAGCGCGTTCGAAGGCGAGAACACCCGCACGCCCACCGGCGGCTCGGTGTTCTTCAGGATGGTGACCGGAATGAGCGAGCCGTCGTGCGCGAACGAGGTGTACGAATGCGCCATCTGGAACAGCGACGCCGACAGGCCGTAGCCGTAGGCCATGGTGGCCTGCTCGACCGGCTTCCAGGTCTTCCAGGGGCGCAGCCGGCCGGTGACCGCGCCGGGGAACTGAATTTGCGGCTTCTGGCCGTAGCCGAGCGCGGTGTAGGTGTCCCACATCTCGTGCGGGGTCATCTTCTGGGCGATCTTGAGCGCGCCGACGTTGCTCGACTTCTGGATCACGCCCTCGACCGTCAGCGTGCCGTAGTTGTGCGTGTCGCTGATGGTGAAGCCGCCGATCTGGAAACGGCCGGGGCCGGTCTCGATGAGCGTCGAGGGCTTCACGCGGCCGGCTTCCAGCGCCATGGCCACGGTGATGGGCTTCATGGTCGAGCCGGGCTCGAAGGTGTCGGTGAGCGCGCGGTTGCGCAGCTGCTCGCCGGTGAGGTTCTGGCGCTTGTCGGGCACGTAGCTCGGGTAGTTGGCCAGCGCCAGCACTTCGCCGGTGGTGCTGTCGAGCACCACCACGCTGCCGGCCTTGGCCTTGCGCGCCGTGACGGCGTCGCGCAGCTTCTGGTAGGCGAAGAACTGCACCTTGCTGTCCACGCTCAGCTGGATATCCTTGCCGTCCAGCGGCGGCACGGTGTCGCCCACGCCCTCGACCACGCGGCCCAGGCGGTCCTTGATGACGCGGCGCGAGCCGGCCTTGCCGGCCAGGTCCTTGTTGAACGCGAGCTCGATGCCCTCCTGCCCGTTGTCTTCCACGCTGGTGAAGCCCACCACGTGCGCGGCGGCCTCGCCCTCGGGGTACTGGCGCTTGTATTCGCGGCGCTGGTAGATGCCCTTGATGTTCAGCGCGGCAATCTGCTTGGCGATGGGCTCGTCGACCTGGCGCTTGACCCAGACGAAGGTCTTGTCCTCGTCCTCGAGCTTCTTGTCGAAGTCCTTCTGCGGCATCTCGAGCAGCTTGGCGACCTGCTTGAGCTTGGCGCGCACCTCGGGGTCGTCGCGCTCGATGTCTTCCGGAATGGCCCAGATGCTGGGCGCCACCACGCTGGACGCGAGGATGAGGCCGTTGCGGTCCAGGATGCGGCCGCGGTTGGCCGGCAGCTCCAGCGTGCGGGCGAAGCGCACTTCGCCCTGGCGCTGGAAGAAGCTGTTGTTCAGCACCTGCACGTAGGCGGCCCGGCCCGCCAGCATGACGAAGCCGAGCGCGATGCCCGCGACGATGAACTTGCTGCGCCAGACCGGCGTCTTGCTCGCCAGCAGGGGGCTGGTGGTGTAGCGCACGCTGCGGCGGGTCATGGCGCGGCCCTCGTGGCGGTCACGGGCCTGGCGGCCGGCTTGGCCGGCGGCTTGGCGGCGGGCTTGGCACCGGTGGTCGCGGGCATGGCCGGCGCCACGGGCGCGACGGCCGGAATCACCGAGCCGTCGGGGCGCACGTACTGCGTGATGGCCGGCGAGGTGGTGCGCATCTGCAGCTGCTCCTTGGCGAGCTTTTCGACGCGAAGCGGCGTGGCCTGGGCGCGCTTCTCGACCTGCAGGCGGTCGCGGTCCAGCTCAAGGCGGCGGGCTTCCTGCTGCACGCGGTCCAGCTCGGTGTAGAGCTGGCGCGACTGGTACTGCGTGTGCACGAGGTACAGCGCCGTCGCGACGACGGCCAGCAGCAGGAGCAGGTTGATGCGGGCCATGCTCAGCTGGCCTCGGTGCGTTCGGCCACGCGAAGGATGGCGCTGCGCGAGCGCGGGTTGCCGCGCACTTCGTCGTCGGACGGCTTGATGCGCTCCAGCGCGTTCAGCTTCATCACCTTGGGCGCGGCAAAGGGCGCGCGGCGGTCGTAGACCTCCTTGGAGTGCTTCGCGATGAACTGCTTCACGATGCGGTCTTCCAGCGAATGGAAGCTGATCACCGCGAGACGGCCGCCGGGCTTGAGCACGGAAAGGCTCGCTTCTAGCGCCTGTTGCAGCTCTTCAAGCTCGGCGTTGATGAAAATCCGAAAAGCCTGAAATGTGCGCGTTGCAGGGTTCTGGCCCTGCTCGCGGGTTTTGACCGTGCCAGCCACGAGCTCGGCCAGTTCGGTGGTGGTTGAAATTGGGCCCCGTTCTTGTCGGCGAGCAACAATCGCCTTTGCAACCTGAACAGCAAACCGTTCTTCGCCATAGTCACGGATCACCTCTGCAATCTGCTGGAGTTCGGCCGTTGCCAGCCATTCGGCCACGCTCTCGCCGCGCGTGGTGTCCATGCGCATGTCGAGCGGGCCGTCGAAACGAAAACTGAAACCGCGCACCGGGTTGTCGATCTGCGGCGAACTCACGCCCAGGTCCATCAACAAGCCGTCGACGCTCGCGTCGGGCAGTTCGCCCAGCGAGCGGAATCCCTGGTGCCGGATGGAAAAACGCGCATCGGAGATGCGCGCTGCTTCGGCCACTGCTTCCGCATCCTTGTCGAATGCGATCAGCCTGCCCTGCGGCCCCAGCCTCGCGAGGATGGCGCGCGCGTGCCCTCCCCGTCCGAAGGTGGCGTCCACGTAGGTGCCGGCGGCATCCGTGCTGCCTGAAAGAAGAGCTTCCACCGCTTCGTTCAGCAAGACGGTCGTATGGGTCCATGGGGTGTTCACGTGAGTCCTCAGAACGCGAAGTCCTGAAACACATCCGGCATCTCGCCCTGGGTGGCCTCGGCCTCCTTGGCCTCGTAGGTGGCCTTGTCCCAGAGTTCGAAGTGGTTGCCCATGCCCAGCAGCAGCGTGTCACGCACGATGCCGGTGGCGGCGCGCAGTTCAGGAGAAACCAGGATGCGGCCGGTGCCGTCCATCTCGACGTCCATGGCGTTGCCCAGGAAGACGCGCTTCCACCACTGCGCCGACATCGGCAGCGCGGCAATGCGTTCGCGGAATTTTTCCCATTCGGGACGGGGGAACACCATGAGGCATCCGTGCGGATGCTTGGTGATCGTGAGCTGGCCGCCTGCCGTGGCGCTCAGGACGTCGCGATGCCGGGTCGGCACTGAGAGCCGCCCCTTGGCATCCAGACTGAGCGATGAAGCGCCTTGAAACACGACCACGAAACCCCTGTGTTGGGAGCTGCCGCAGCACCCGAAGGGGGCACTACCCGCACTTTCTCCCACTTAACTGCACTTTTTTGCACTGTAGCAGGAAACACTTAGGAAGCAACTGGCCGTTGGTGGTATTTTTTGTAATGGAATCAACGACTTAGCGCCGATTCCAAATGCATGGAATCGGCGAATTTCGTTGAGAATGAACTACTTAGCTCACGCAGTGAAAGTGATGCGTGAAGCATTGCCGCCGTTACAGGGGCAAGAGAAGCGGCTTCAGAGGATGAAGCGCGAGAGGTCTTCGTCGTGACTTAGTGCCGCAAGGCGCTGGTCGACGTAGGCGGCATCGATGCGGATCGATTGGCCTTCCAGGCGGGTCGCATCGAAGCTTACCTCATCCAGCAAACGCTCCATCACGGTGGACAAACGGCGCGCGCCGATGTTCTCGGTGCGCTCGTTCACCTCGTACGCAATGGTGGCCAGGCGGTTCACGCCGTCGGGCGTGAATTCGAGCGTGAGGCCCTCGGTGGCCAGCAGCGCCTGGTACTGCTTCACGAGCGACGCGCGCGTCTGCGTGAGGATGCTCTCGAAGTCGGCCACCGACAGCGACTGCAGCTCGACGCGAATCGGCATGCGGCCCTGCAGCTCGGGAATCAGGTCGCTGGGCTTGCTCAGGTGGAACGCGCCGCTCGCAATGAACAGCATGTGGTCGGTGCGCACCACGCCGTACTTGGTGCTCACGGCCGTGCCTTCCACCAGCGGCAGCAGGTCGCGCTGCACGCCCTGGCGCGACACGTCGGAGCCCTGCGCGTCGCTGCGCGTGGCGACCTTGTCTATCTCGTCGATGAAGACGATGCCGTTCTGCTCGGCGTTGGTGATGGCCTGCGCGCGGATCTCGTCCTCGTTGATCAGCTTGCCCGCCTCTTCGTCGATCAGCAGGCGCATGGCCTCGCCGATCTTCAGCTTGCGCGTCTTGCGCTTGCCGCCGCCCATCTGGCCGAACATGCCGCGCAGTTGCTCGGTCATTTCCTCCATGCCGGCCGGGCCCATGATTTCGAGCGGGGCGCGCGTCTCGGCCAGGTCGAGCTGGATCTCCTTGTCGTCGAGCTGGTGCTCGCGCAGCTTCTTGCGGAAGGCCTGGCGCGTGGGGTTGGGCCCGTCCAGCGCGGGCGTGGCGCCGTCGGCACCGCGCGCCGGCGGCAGCAGCACGTCGAGGATGCGTTCCTCGGCCGCGTCTTCGGCGCGCGCGCGCACCTTGACGCTTTCCGATTCACGCGTCTGCTTGACCGCGATTTCGGCGAGGTCGCGAATGATCGAATCGACGTCCTTGCCCACGTAGCCCACCTCGGTGAACTTGGTGGCCTCGACCTTGATGAAGGGCGCGTCCGCCAGGCGTGCCAGGCGGCGCGCGATCTCGGTCTTGCCCACGCCCGTGGGGCCGATCATGAGGATGTTCTTGGGGGTGATCTCGTGGCGCAGCTTTTCGTCGACCTGCTGGCGGCGCCAGCGGTTGCGCAGGGCGATGGCCACGGCGCGCTTGGCGGCCGGCTGCCCGACGATGTGGTTGTCGAGCTCGGAGACGATTTCCTGGGGGGTCATGGACATGGTCAGAGCGCTTCCACGGTGTGGTTCATGTTCGTGTAAATGCAGATTTCTCCGGCGATCGCCAGCGATTTGCGCACGATCTGCTCGGCCGAAAGATCGGTGTTGTCGATCAGCGCCTTGGCCGCCGACTGGGCGTAGGCGCCGCCCGAGCCGATGGCGATCACGCCGTCTTCGGGCTCCAGCACGTCGCCGTTGCCGGTGATGATGAGCGAGGTGGTGGCGTCGGCCACGGCCAGCATGGCCTCGAGCTTGCGCAGCACGCGGTCGGTGCGCCAGTCCTTGGTCAGCTCGACCGCCGCCCGGGTGAGGTGGCCCTGGTGCTTTTCGAGCTTGGCCTCGAAGCGCTCGAAGAGCGTGAAGGCGTCGGCCGTGGCGCCGGCAAAGCCGGCGAGCACCTTGCCGTGATAAAGCCGGCGCACTTTGCGCGCCGTGCCCTTGATGACGATATTGCCGAGAGTGACCTGCCCGTCCCCGCCGATGGCGACCTGATCGCCTTGGGGGGTCTTGCGGCGCACGCTCACGATGGTGGTGCCGTGAAACTGTTCCATCGAAGCCACTTGGGGATGGCCACAGGCAATGCAACCCGCGCAAGGGCGGGCCGGGCCCTTAGTTTTTCCTAACCGCCACGGTGGCGTGATCGGCAATGCCTACCAGGTTGAACAGCGCGGCAATCAGGCGATGCGCATCCACGAACTGCACGCGCTCGCCGTTGGCATCGCGCGCCCGCACCCAGCTCAGCAGCGTGCCGGCGGCGGCCAGATCCATGCGCAGCAGCGCTGCGCACGAGATGACCGGCGCGGTGGTGTGGCGCAGGTCGTGGTCCAGCCGCTGCCAGTTCGACAGCGACTCGCCCCGCAGGTCGCCCGCCAGCGCGGCAAAGCCACTGTCGGTGGACGGAAAGCTCTCCGAATCGCCGCCGACCGACAGCAGCGACCACACCGAGCTGTGCCGGTTCACCGCCGGCGCGGCCAGCGCGGTGCATTCGCCCCGCGGGTCCTGCCAGGAAGGCGGCGACACCTCGTAGGTGATGCAGTAGTTCAGCGCCACCAGCTCGAAGTCGTCGGGCAGGTGCATGAGCCGCAGCGCGGCCATGTGCAGCTGCCACCACACATCCTCGGTACTGCGATCGTTGTTGGGAGACGCCTCTGCCAGCACGGCCAGCAGCTGGGCCGAGCCCATGAAGCGCAGCTGCACCGGCGAGTCGGACCAGTGGTTGAACAGTACGCGCAGCGGCGCGGCGGCCTCGAGCTCGATGCCGCCCAGGCTGCGCCAGTCGAGCGTCCACACCGAGCCCGCCTTCGACAGCGCGCGCGTGAGCGCCACCAGCCCCTCGCGCGCCAGCCGCGGCGGGCTGGCCCAATCGGCGTGGGCGTCGCCCTCGGCGGCGGCACCTGCAGCCTCTTCGCTGGCAGTGACGGCCTTGACGCTGCGGGCCAGCTCCTCGAGCGAGACCCAGTCGGGGCCCATGCGCCGCATGCGCTGGGCGTAGCGCATGCGGGCGGCCGCGAACTTGGCGGCGGCACCCGTGGCGCGGTAGAGGTCGAACAGGGCGCGCCAGCGGTCGTCGTCGCGCTCGGCCATCGAGGCGTGCTGGCCGTGCTGGCCGTTCTCGGACTCGGGCGGCGCGCTCTCGGAGGCCAGGGCCTGCAGCAGGATGGCTTCCGCGCCGGTGTCGTCGCCGTGCGCGAAGCGGATCACCGCTTCTTCCAGGGCGCCGTCGTGCGAGAGGTGCGAAGAGGTCAGCGGCGTGCTGGCGGCGGCCGGTGTCGTGTCAGGCGATGAAGCGGGTGCCGACACAGGCGCATCGGCCGGTGCGTGGGCCGCATGCGCAACGGTTTGAACCGGAGGCTGGGCCGCCGGCTGCCCTTCGGCCGCCTCGTCGTCGAGCACGGGCGGCAGCGTTTCGGCGCCGGCGTCCGGCGGCGGGGTGGACAGCGCTTCGCCGTTCGGCCCGCGGCCCTTCCACCACTGCTGGGACATCTGCTCTTCGATCTCGTCGATCTTCTTGAGCGTGAGCGCGCGGCCTTCCTGCTTGCCGGAAGAACTGTTGACGTTGAACGACGACGGCGTCACCGTGCCGTCGAAGGCGTGCGCGGCGGCTTCGCGCTGGCGCAGCTTGCGCAGCATGTCGAACTCGCGCCGGCGCACGAAGTCGTTGCGCTGGCGCCGCTCGATCATTTCCTTCAGCATCTCGCGGCTGTAGGTCTGGTCGGGCAGCGAGGAATCGGACGCGGCCGGCGCGTCGAGCTCCGACCAATCCTTCAGGGGATTGCGAACAAACTTGGCCACCTTCGAAAAAAGGCGGCCCGATTCTTCCTTGGCCATGCGGTGAAGACTATCGAACGGAAAGTGTCCCGGGGGTGCTCTCGGTCAATCCCCGAACATCTTCTGCTTGAGCTCGCGGCGCTGCTGCGCTTCGAGCGACAGCGTGGCCGTCGGGCGGGCCAGCAGGCGGCCCACGCCGATGGGTTCGCCGGTTTCGTCGCAGTAGCCGTAGTCGCCGGCGTCGATGCGCTGGATCGACTGCTCGATCTTCTTCAGCAGCTTGCGTTCGCGGTCGCGCGTGCGCAGCTCGAGGGCGTGTTCTTCCTCGATGGTGGCGCGGTCGGCCGGGTCGGGCACGACCACGGTGTCTTCACGCAGGTGCTCGGTGGTCTCGCCGGCGTTTTCCAGGATGCCGCGCTTGAGTTCGGCAAGCTTCAGGCGGAAGAACGCCATCTGCTTGTCGTTCATGTACTCGTCGTCGGGCATCGCGATGACTTCGGCGTCGCTCAGCTCGGCGGGCGTCTTGGTCTTCCAGTTGTTGGCCAGCTTCGGGTCTTTCTTGACGGCCAGGGGCGGCGGCGGCACCAGCGCGGTGGACGGCGCCTGCGAGAAGCTGGATTTGGCGGCCGTCGACGCCACGGATTGCGGCATCGAGGGGACGGTCAATTGCGACAGCCGGGACACGCGGCCACCACGCGCGGGAGCGGGCGTGGCGGTTTGAGCGGGCATCGAGGGTGTCGCCGGGGCGGAAGTGGAGGCGGCAGCCGTTTTTTTCATGGGACTCGAGGGGACGGAAGTAACGGCAGCAGGGCGGCCGACGGGTTTGGATGACGAGGCGCCCGCGCCTGCGGTCTTGGTCGCAGCAGTGGCAGGCTTGGCGGACTTCTTTGCAGCGGTCTCGGCCTTGGCCGGGGCTGCTGCGGGCTTTTTGGATGCGCTTTTCTCCTTCGCGGGGGAGTCATGTGCAGCGGCGGAAACCTTTTTTGCCGCAGGTACAGCCTGCTTCGCAGCCGGCGCCTTCGTTGCGGCGGGCTTGGTTGCTGGCGTGGCCTTGGCGGCGGGTTTCTTCACGGTGACTGGCTCCTTTGACGAACTGGAACGCGCTTTCACTGGGTGTCTCCTCCCATGGAGACCCTGCGGCTTTCAGGCCGCGCGATGTCTCCGTTGTCGGGGTGCCCGCCAGTGACGAACCCCGGGGTTATACCCCCGAAAGCCCGCCAGAAACGTGCGGCGCCCCGTGCCGGAAGTCACATCTTGTCCATGGGGACGAGGAGTGGCTGCCGGAACAGGCGCGCGATTGTATAGAGAACTCGGCAGCGCGGGCGATGTGCGTGCGCCGCGGCCGGCGCCGCCGGCAACTCCGTTAGCATCGCCCGGCGTTGTCGAGGGGGCAACGCGGGTCCGCGCCCTGTCCTGCTTTGTCCGTACGGCGGCGGGGGCCTATCCGATCATTCGATACAAGAGAGAGAAAAACCTTGAGCAATAAAGCAGTTCTGGGAGTGGGTGCATTGGCCGCGGCCATCGCGGTGGCCTACGGCGGCAGCACCTGGTACGCCGGGTCGCAGATCAAGTCGCGCTACGACACCGCGCTGGACGAGTTGCCGAAGCAGACCGCGCTGGTGCGCGTGACCGACCGCCAATACGAACGCGGCTTCTTCGGCGCCGTGAGCACCGTGACCCTGGAAATCGGCTGCGCGCCGGACGCCACGGCCGCGGCCACGCCTGCCGCGCCGACCCCGCCCGCCGAGGGTGAAGAAGCCGAAGCCGACGAGGAAGCCGAAGCGCAGGCATACGCCACGCCGCCCAAGCCGCTGCGCTTCACCATCCGCGACACCATCCACCACGGCCCGATCGCCGGCGGCTCGCTGGCCGCGGCCACCATCGACAGCGAACTGGTGCTCGACGCCAAGACCCAGGCCGATGCGAAGAAGCTCTTCGGCGATGCCAAGCCCCTGAGCGCGCGCACCCAGGTCGGCTTCGGCGGCGCCTTCACCACCGACATGACCGTGGCGCCCGCCAAGCTGGCCGAAGCCGGCAAGGGCCAGTTCGCCTGGCAGGGCGCGCAGATGCGCATGGACGTGAACGCCGCGCGCACCCAGGTGCGCTACGACCTGGCCATGCCGGGCCTGGACTTCAGCGACGCGCGCACCGGCACCACCCTGAAGATGGGCAAGCTCACCGCCAAGGCCGACATGGACAGCAGCGCCGGCTGGTTCCTGGCCACCGGCAAGACCGAGGGCAAGCTCGACACGCTGGAGCTCGTCGTGAAGAAGACCGGCGGCCCGCTGGGCGCCGCCGCCGTGCCGGCCGACACCCCGCCCAAGGTGGTGACCACCGTGCTGCTGCAGGGCCTGGACATGCTCGGCGAAGCCACCATCAAGGACGGCCTCTATGCCTCCAGCGGCACCGTCAAGGGCAACGGCACCATCGGCGCGACCAAGATCGACAAGTTCGAGCTGACCAGCAGCGCGCGGCGCATCCAGGCCGCCGGCTACAAGAAGCTGGCCGACGCGTGGATGCAGTCCAGCGCCGTCAACGGCTGCGGCAAGGGCGGCAGCAAGGCATCGCAGGCCGCGATGCAGGCGCTGGCCGACCAGCTCGCGCCCGACCTGAAGGCCATGGCCAAGTTCAGCCCCGAGGCCGGCGTCGACAGGATGGTCGTCGAAATCGACGGCAAGCGCGGTGAAATCAGCTACATGGCCGGCATGGCCGGCGTGACCGACGAAGACCTGCAACTGCCCGGCACCGCCCTGCTCATGAAGCGCGGCGCGCTCAAGGCCAACGCCCGCCTGCCCATGAAGTGGCTCGAGAAGCTCGCCGAAACCGGCGCCGAGAGCGGCCAGACGCCCCCGCCCGAAATGGTGGCGGGCCTGGTCGAGCAAGGCGAGGAAAAGGGCTTTGTGAAGCGCGAAGGCGACGACGTGGCCGCCCAGGTCGAGTACAGCGACGGCAGCCTGAAGATCAACGGCAAGCCGATGGGCGCGCCGGGCCGGTAACTTCATCAAGCAACCCACGACGCCTTGAATGCAAAAAGGGCGCCGACCTCGCGGTCGGCGCCCTTTTTTTGATTTCAGCGAGGCCGTCGGCTCACACCAGGCACTGCTCCAGCCCCTGTTCCAGGATTTCGCGCGGCAGCTCGATGCCGATGAACACCATGCGGCTCTGGCGTGCCTCGTCCTGGCCCCATTCCGGGCCCAGGTCGCTGCCCATCAGCTGGTGCACGCCCTGGAAGATCACCTTGCGCTCGGTGCCCTTCATGTTCAGCACGCCCTTGTAGCGCAGCATGCGCGGGCCGTAGATGTTCACGATCGCGCCCAGGAAGTCTTCCAGCTTGGCCGGGTCGAAGGGGCGGTCGGCCTTGTAGACGAAGCTCTTCACGTCGTCGTCGGTGTGGTGGTGGTGGCCGTGGCCCTCGTGCTTGTGGGAGGGGTGGTCGCAGGCCTCGCCATGCGCATGGTCATGGTCGTGATGGTCGTGGCCGTGGTCGTCTTCCTTCAGGAAGTCGGGGTCGATGTCCAGCTTGGCGTTCAGGTTGAAGCCGCGCAGGTCGAAGATGTCCTTCAGCGGCACGTCGCCGAAGTGCGCCTTCTGCTGCGGCGCGCGCGGGTTCATGTGCTTCAGGCGGTGGATGAGCGCCTCGGTTTCCTCGGCGGACACCAGCTCGCTCTTGCTGATGAAGATCTGGTCGGCAAAGCCCACCTGGCGGCGCGCTTCCTGGCGATCGTTGAGCTGCTGCGGCGCGTGCTTGGCGTCCACCAGCGTGAGAATCGAGTCGAGCAGGTAGCTCTCGGCGATCTCGTCGTCCATGAAGAAGGTCTGCGCCACTGGGCCGGGGTCGGCCAGGCCGGTGGTCTCGATCACCACGCGGTCGAAGTCCAGCAGGCCCTGGCGCTTCTTGGCGGCCAGCAGCTGCAGCGCTTCGCGCAGGTCTTCACGGATGGTGCAGCACACGCAGCCGTTGCTCATCTGCACGATCTGCTCCTTCGACTCCGTCACCAGGATGTCGCTGTCGATGTTCTCCTCGCCGAACTCGTTCTCAATGACCGCGATCTTCTGGCCGTGGGCTTCGGTCAGGATGCGTTTGAGCAGGGTGGTCTTGCCCGAGCCGAGAAAGCCGGTGAGGATGGTCGCGGGAATGAGGGCCATGGGGAAAGTGCTCCGGAAGCGGAAAACAGGAAAAAGGGGCGAAAAGCAGACGTGGCGGGCAGTTTAGCCAATGCCACTGAGTTGCGTTGCCGAAGGGGTCAACGCGATGTGGGCGCCAGCGGTTTCAGGCCGGCTTCCTGACCACCACCAGCCCCTTGAGGTACTCGCCCTCCGGGAATTCGATGGTCATCGGGTGGTCCGGCGCCGCGCCCAGGCGTTCGCTGATGTAGCCGTCCACGCCCGCGTCCAGCCCCGCAGAGGCCACGATCTTGTGGAACAGGTCGGCGCCGATGCCGCCCGAGCAAGAGAAAGTGAGCAGCACCCCGCCCGGCTCCAGCAGCTTGAGCGCCAGCCGGTTGATGTCCTTGTAGGCCCGCGCGGCGCGCTCGGCGTGCGCCACCGTGGGCGCGAACTTGGGCGGGTCGAGCACGATGGCGTCGAAGGTGCGGCCCTGGTCGATGAACTCGCGCAGCAGGGTGTTGACGTTGGCATCCAGAAACTCCGTCTTCGCGCCCGAACCCGCATCGCCTTGACCTTCACCTTCACCTTGACCGCCGCCGAAGCCGTTCAGCGCCACGTTCGCGCGCGCCAGGTTCAGCGCCGGCAGCGACGAGTCGACCGACACCAGCTCGGCCCCGTCCAGCGCGCCCGCGGCCTTCAGCCCCGCCAGCGCCGCCACCGTGAAGCCGCCTGTGTAGCAGAAGCAGTTCAGCACGCGCCTGAAGCGCCGGTGCTGCGCCAGCTCCGCGAAGCGCTGGCGGCTGTCGCGCTGGTCGAGGTAGAAGCCGGTCTTGTGGCCGGTCGCGATGTTCAGCGACAGCTGCCAGTCGTGCTCGCGGATGGTGATGTCGGTCGCGCTCTCGCCGCGCAGCCAGCCCGTGACCGGCTTCAGCCCTTCGCGCTCGCGCCCGCTGGCGTCGGAGCGCTCGTAGAGCTTGCCGAGGCCGGTGGCCGCGAGCAGCGCGTCGGCCAGCGCGTCTTTCCAGCGCTCCACGCCGGCGGACAGGAACTGCGCCACCAACGTGTCGCCATAGCGGTCGACGATGAGCCCCGGCAGCCCGTCGGCCTCCCCGTGAATCACCCGCACGCCGTCGCTCTGCAGGTCGAACAGGCCGCGGGCCTTCACGGCGCGCGCGCACACCGAGGCCAGGAAGGCCGCGTCGATGCGCTGCGTTTCCACGAAGCTCCAGGCCCGCGCGCGGATCTTTGAAGCCGGGCTGAAAGAAGCCCAGGCCAGGAAGGCGCCGTCGTGCGACTCCACGCGCACCGTCTCGCCCGAATCGGCGGCGCCGCGTGCGATGGCGGACTCGAAGATCCAGGGGTGGCGGCGCTGCAGCGAGCGCTCCTTGCCGGGTTTGAGGCGAAGGGTTTTCATGTGTTTATTTGTCTTTGTCTTCGCGAGATTTCGCTCTCGGGTGGGCCTGGTCATAGACCTTGGCCAGGTGCTGGAAATCCAGCCGCGTATAGACCTGCGTGGTCGTGATGCTCGCGTGCCCCAGCAGCTCCTGCACCGCGCGCAGGTCGCTGCTCGACTGCAGCACGTGGCTGGCGAACGAATGGCGCAGCATGTGCGGGTGCACCGGCGCGGCCAGCCCCGCCTTCAGGCTGCGCTCGCGCAGCAGCTTCCACACCGCCTGCGACGTCATGCGCACGCCCTTGGCGCTGATGAAAAGCGCGGCCGCCGCCTGCGGGTCGCGCACCTGGGCCACGGTGATGGCGGCGCACTCGCCGCGCACCGCGAGCCAGTCGCGCACCGCTTCGGCCGCCTTGCTGCCCAGCGGCACGATGCGGCGCTTGCTGCCCTTGCCCAGCACGTTGGCCTCGGCCGCGTCCAGGTCGATCCAGCCGCGCGCCGTGCCGCTGGGCTGGGCGTCGAGCCCCGTGAGCTCGCTCACGCGCAGGCCGCAGCCGTACAGCACCTCCACGATGGCGCTGTCGCGCGCCTCGGTCCAGGGGTCGGCCTCGGGGTCGTACAGCTCGGCCAGGCGCACCGCGTCGTCCACGCCCAACGCCTTGGGCAGCGGCCTGCCGGCCTTGGGGGCGTGCACGTCCTGCACCGGGTTGAAGCCGATCAGGCCCTCGTGGCCCAGCCAGCGGTAGAAGCTGCGCCAGCACGACAGCACCAGCGCAATGCCGCGCGGCTCGCGCCCGGCGCTGTGCAGCTGCGCCATCCAGCGGCGAACGTGCGCGGTCTGCACGCGGTCGAGCGACAGCTTCGCCTGCGCGGCGTTGTCGCTCAGCGCCTTCAGGTGAAAGGAGTACAGCTCCAGCGTGCGTGCCGCAAGGCGGCGCTCCACGCGCACATGCGCGAGGTACTTGTCGATCCAGCCCGAATCGGCTGGCGGCGCGGCTTCAGAAGAGGAATCCACGGAAGGCATTGTTCACGATGGCCGCCGGCTCGCGCAATGCGCCCTTCGACAACGGCCCCAGCGCGTTCCAGCACGAAGTGGGGGCGGCCGCGTACTGCACGTCGAAGCTGCGGTCGAAGCCGCTCATCTTCACCAGCCGCTGCACGCGCCACAAATGAAAGGGCTCCGACACGATCACCACGCTGCGCACGCCGGCCACCTGCAGCAGCGGGAGCGACAGCGACAGGTTCTGCCGCGTCGAGGTGGAGGCCGGCTCCTGCAGCATCGGGCCGGCGAAGCCCTCGGCCACGGCGCGCTCCTGCATCACCTTGGCCTCGATGCGGCCGTCTTCCGAATCCACGCCGCCGGTGAAGGCCAGCAGCTTGACGGTGCCGGCATGGGCCAGCGCCACCGCCGTATCGACCCGGCCCGACAGGCACGGGTGCGGCTTGCCGTCCAGGTAGGCGCGGCTGCCCAGCACCAGCGCCGCATCGGCCGGGCGCTGCGGCGGGTTCGCCAGCAGCGCTTCGGCCTGCCACCACACGAAAGCCCCGAGGGCGGCATACGCCAGCACCCCGCCCGTCAGCACGACCGCCAGCAGCACCTGCCAGCGCCGGCGCAACCCGCGCGGACGCTTCAAGGACGCAGCCGCGACAGTCCGCCCGAGGCCAGCTCGGCGATGCGCTCCAGAAAGTCGGTGCCCATCTCGGCGTTGAAGCGCTGCGCGTCGGGCGACGCCAGCACCAGCATGCCGAAGGCCGGCGACTCGGGGTCGGCGCGCAGCGGAATCAGCGCGATCGACATGGCCGACTGCGGCTCGGGCAGCCAGTTGGCCGCCTCGAAGCCCGCGTTGAGGCCGCAATACGGAGAGGTCAGCGAGGTGGCCAGCGCCTTCACGTCGTCGCTCACCCACTGGGCGTAGGCCTCGTTCAGGTATTCGCTGCTGCAGTCCCACACCTTGATGGCCGTTTGCGGCACCAGGAACAGCGACTGCAGGTCGACCGCGATGCGGTACGGCAGGCTGCGCGGGTCGCGCGTGGTCAGCAGGCCCTTGGTCCAGCGCTGCAGGCGGTCGGCGATGACCACGTTCTCGGTGCCGTGGCGCACCATGTCCATCAGGCGGTGTTCCAGCGCCTTGATCTTCTCGCGCAGCATCTCGGCCTGGCGCTCCTGCAGGCTCACGGCGCGGTTGCCGTGCGGGCTGGTGAGCTGCACCTGCGCCAGCAGCTGGGCATGGCGCTCGAAGAAGTCGGGGGTGTTCGCCAGGTAGTTGGCGATGTCGTCCTCGGTGATCGGATTCATGGCGTTGGCGTCGTTGTTGTTGTGGGAGGAAGTCATGTCAGATCGGGAACCTCGATGTCGCCTTCGAAAACCGTCGTGGCCGGCCCGGTCATCAGCACCGGCTGACCCTCGCCCTGCCATTCGATCGTGAGAATGCCGCCGTGCGTCTGCACGTCGACCCTGCGCTCCAGCAGCCCCAGCCGTATGCCCGCCACCACCGCCGCGCAGGCGCCCGTGCCGCAGGCCAGCGTTTCGCCGGCGCCGCGCTCGAACACCCGCAGCCTGATGTGCGTGCGGTCGACCACCTGCATGAAGCCCGCGTTCACCCGCTGCGGAAAGCGCGGGTGGTGCTCGATCTGCGGGCCCTGCTCGGCCACCGGCGCGGTGTCGACGTTGTCCACCACCTGCACCGCGTGCGGGTTGCCCATCGACAGCACCGCCACCGACACGATGGCGCTGCCGGCATGCGTGCCCAGCGCCAGATGCCACTTTTCCCACGCGCCCTCGGGCTGCGGGCTGAGCCCGGCGGGGTCGAAGGGCACGCGCGCGGGCTCGAACACCGGGGCGCCCATGTCGACCGTCACGCGGCCGTCGGCGCCCAGGCGCGGCTCGATCACGCCGGCCAGCGTCTGCACGCGCACCGTGTCCTTGGCCGTGAGCTTGTGTTCGCTGACGAAGCGCATGAAGCAGCGCGCGCCGTTGCCGCACTGCTCCACCTCGCCGCCGTCGGCGTTGTGGATCACGTATTGAAAGTCGATGCCTTCCGCAGGCGATGGCCGCACGGTCAGGATCTGGTCGGCGCCGACGCCGAAATGGCGGTCGGCCAGAAAGCGGTATTGCGCGGCGCTGAGGCCCAGCGTGCCGCGTGTTTCGTCCAGCACGACGAAATCGTTGCCGGCGCCCTGCATCTTGGTAAAGCGGATTCGCATCCCGGGATTATCGCCACCGGCACCGCCCCTTACGATCGCAGGCCCAAATGAAACCACGGGGGAGAGGCCTGCGAATGAACCACTGGAAAGCACTGGAACCGCTGATCGTCGAGGACGCCCTGCGCGCCTTGCGCGCCCTGATGCAGGAAAACCCCGACGAGCGCTTCTACGTGGCCGCCTTCCACGGCGTGTACCGCGAGTGCGACGGCATCATCGCCCTGCCCTCGCTGGGCGCCAACACCGTGTCCGCGCGCGAGGACGAAGCGCGCGCTTCCATCGACTTCTGGGACGCCGACTGGAACCCGGCCGACTGGGCACACGAGCTGGTCGAGTTCGAGAGCGACGCGCTCAAGGAAGCCGCCGACGCGGCCGACCAGGCCGCCCGCCAGGGCTCGCGCGCCGACTGGCTGCAGGCCGAGAAGGACTGCTTCGACATGCTGGTGTCGGCGGCGCACAAGGTGCGCGAGGCGCTCGGCGATTCAGTCAGCGATTCGCTCCAGCTCACGCCCGACTTCGTCATGTTCGTGAACGACGAGGAATACGCCACCGCCCTGGCCCGCCGCTGCCTCGGCGACGCCACCTTCGAGCGCCTGTTCGAAAAAGACGCCCGCGACGACCGCGAACGCACCCGCGTGGCCGCGCTGCCCGTGGCCGAGCGCGTCGAGTTCCTGGTCACCTGCCTGGACCGCCCGAACGGCTCCATCGGCGCCGAGGAGGCCTGCGACCAGCTCTGCGCCATTGGCGCGCCGGCCGTGCCCGCGCTGCTCGCGCGCCTGGAAAACGGCAAGCGCAAGAGCCCCCGCGGCTGGCACGCCGCCCTGATGCTCGGGCGCATCGGCGTGGCCACGCCCGAGGTGCTGGACGCGCTGAAGACGCAAATGGCGGCCTCCCGCGACGAACCCGGACGCGCCTGGGCCGCGCGGGCGCTGGCCTACCTGGGCCAGAGCGACTGGTTGCTGGCGCAGCTGAAACAGGTGATGCAAGAGCCTCAAGACGGCGACAACCTGCCCGACGCCGCCAGGATGGCCATCGAAGGCCTGTGCGCGCCCTGCTCGTCGTTTCGCGACCCGACGCCGCTGCCGCTGGACTACCGCCCGTTGGAGGCGTTGCTCGCGGCGCCGCCGGCCACCGTCGCCCTTGTGCGCGAGATCCTGCGGCCCGGCAGCAGCTACTGCGAACTGCGCCCGGGCGAGGTCGACGAGGCGCTGCGCGGCCTGGCTTCGCCGCACGCCTTCATTCGCCTGCACGCGGCCAGCCTGTGCGGGGACCGCGGGCTGGGCAGCGCCATCGGCCAGCGCGTGCTGCCCGTGCTGGCCGAACGCGCCGCGCAAGACGACGACGCCGACGTGCGATGGACGGCCGTCACGGGCATCGGCGACTGGAAAGTCGAAGGGAAACCCTGGCACGCCGCGCTCGAAGAGGCCGCGCGGAACGACGCCAGCGAGCGCGTGCGCACCGCCGCGCAGTCGGTGCTCGACGGCGACGATTGAAGTTCAGGTTTGAAATTCAGGCTTGAGATTCAGGCCTGAGGTTCAGCCCGCGCGCAGCTTGTCCAGCGCCCGGTCCAGGAAGCCCAGCCGGTCTTGCCCCCAGAAGCGCTCGCCGTTCAGCAGGAACGTGGGCGAGCCGAAAACGCCCGCCTCCACCGCCTCGGCGCTGTTCACGCGGTACGCCGCCAGCACCTCGGCCGACTGCTCCATCGCCTGCAGCGAGGCGCCGTCGTAGCCGTTCTCGATGGCCACGGCAATGCGCACGTCGGCCTGCGCGGTGTCGCGCTCTTCCGCCCACAGCGCGCGCAGCAGTGCATGCGACAGCGGCTGCGCGTCGAGCCCGCGCAGCTGCGCGGCGATCACCATCCAGCCCGGGTACTTGTTCCAGTTCGGGTCGGCGGGCGCGCCCTTGGGGTAGTGCGCGGGCGCCAGGTTCATCGGCATGCCGAGGTACTCGCTCCAGCGCGCCAGCTCCAGCGCGTGGTACGTGCGGCGCGGCTCGGGGCGCGTCTTCAGCGGAATGCCGCCGGTCTGCGGCACCACCGACTGGAAGTCGTATGGCTTGAGCACGAGCCGCACATGGTGGCGGCGCACGATGTCCTGCAGCCGCGGGCCGCCGAGGTAGGCCCAGGGGGAGGAGAGGCTGTAGTAGCAGTCGAGGGCGATCATGGGCGGATTATTTGCGGCGCTCACGCGCCTGCCATGTCAGCCGCGAGCCCAAGTTTTGCTCCCTCCCCTCCCGGGGGAGGGCGGGGGTGGGGGCACCCGGCGCATCCACGGGGCGCCGTGCCTGCCCCCATCCCGGCCTTCCCCCAGAGGGGGAAGGAGCGATGCAATGCAACGCAAACGCGCGTCTGCTACAGCACTTTCACCGCACGCCCGATGAACTGGATCGGCCCGGTCGGCCGGTCGATCGGCGAGCCGTTCTCGGGCTCCAGCGTCAGTTCGAACAGCTGGTTGGGTTCCAGCGGCGGCAGCTTGTCGATGGGAATGCGCAGCGACTGGCCCTGCTTGACCAGGCCCAGCGACACCGGGCCGCGCCACTGGTCGGCCTTGGTCCAGAACTGCAGCGTCTTCTGCGGCGGCACCTCGAAGGTGCCCAGCGGCACCAGGCTCAGCTGGCGCGACGCGCTGGTCTGTATCACCCAGCCAGGCGCCTTGTCCTGCGGCGCGACCAGCACCACCATGTACTGCGGCGTGGGCAGCGGCCGCGTGACCATCACCGCCACCATCAGCGCGGCGGCGGCGAAACCGCCGGCGGCCAGGCCGCGCCACAGGTTCAGGTTGTTCCACCAATTGGAGAACGCCGACGTGCCCGCAGGCCGCGTCCTGGCACCGAGCACCGGCCCCAGGCTTCGCTCGATGCGCGACCACAGCGCGGGCGACGGCTCGGCCGGCGGCGCGAGCGTGGTCAGCGGCAGCAGGCGCGCTTCCCAGGCCTGCACGGCGTCGCGCAGCGCGGGTTCGTCGCGCATGCGCGCGTCCACCGACGCACGGGCCGCGGCCGACAACGTGCCCAGCACGTACTCGCCCGCCAGCGCGTCGATGTCTTCGAAATTGTTGCTGTTGCCCGGGGTCGTGCTCATGCCATGCACTCCCTCAGCGCGCGCATGCCGCGCTGTATCCAGGACTTGACCGTGCCCAGCGGCGTCTGCAGCCGCTCGGCAATCTCGCCGTGCGAGCAGCCTTCCACGTACGCATACAGGATGCAGTCGCGCCGCGCCGGCTCCAGGCCGCCCAGGCAGCCTTCGAGCTTGCCCAGGTCGGCGCGCAGCTCGAACGGGTCGGCCGACGAGGCATAGGCCGCCATCGCGGCCTGGTCGTCGATGGCTTCCACCGCTTCTTCGCTCACATGCACCTGACGCGCGCCGCTGCGCACCATGTTCAGCGCGGCGTTGCGCACCACGCTGTAGATCCAGCCGCGGCCTTCGCCGCGCGCGGGGTTGAAGGTTTCCGCGCGCTGCCAGATGCTGATGAAGGCGTCGTGCAGCACGTCTTCAGCCTGCTGGCGCTGGCGCACGATGCGCAGGGCCACCCCCATCAGGTAGCGGCTCTCGCGCTGGTAGAGCTGCTGGAGGGCCTGGCGGTCGCCGCGGGCGCAGGCCATGAGTGCGGCGTCGTAGTCGAAGGGGTCTGCGGCGGGCAAGGTGGTGAGCGTCGGCGGGTTGCGGGGATCGGGCAAGGGCCCGATGGTAGTCGCAGCCCCCGCCCTCGCCCCGCATTCACCCCCCGATCAGGACGCCTTCCAGAAGATGTAGTCGGCCTGGTACTGCACCACTTGCTTCTGGCCCTTGGTGGCCGGCGTGCAGGGCATGGCCGCCGGTGCCACGCCGCCTTGCAGGGCCACGCGCTGGATGTAGGTCACGCCGGTCATCGCGCCCGAGCCGGTGGCGGGGTTGGCCTTGACGAGCTGGAACGGCAGGCTCGTGGGGCCCGACGGTGCGACGGCCAGTTGCGTGGCGGTCAGCTTGGAGCCGTCGTTCGATTCCCAGGTGGCCGGCGGGCCGTAGTACTTGCCGACCTGCTTGCCGCTGCGGTCCCACAGCTTGGCGTCGGGGCCGACGAACACCCACTCGGTCTGGCCGGGGGCGTTGGCCTTGTCGCGGCATTCGTAGGTGATGTCGCCCTTGCCCACGGTTTCCATGGCGACCTTGTTGCCGGCCGGCACCTGGATGGTCGGCGGCAGGCTCGACTGGTTGAACGCGGGTGCCATCGACATCGAGCCGCAGGCGGTGAGGAAGGCGGCGGCGGAAACGGCGCCGAGCACGGCGACGGAACGGGTGGTACGGGAGGTGTGCATGGAAGTTCTCCTGGGGTGGTAGAGGGTCAGCAGCTCCTCGCTGCTGTAGGGTCTACACGTCGGGGGCGGGTTTGGATGCAGGCAGTTTTGAAAAATTTCTGCTGCTGGTGGTTGCGGGGCTTTTTCCAGGCGGCTGGTGTGCGGCTGATGCGTGGCACGGCCCCAGAATCCGGGCCTGCGCCGCAACAACACGCCCACGAAAGCCCCCCGCCCATGAAGCCACGATACAGCTCGATGCTCATCGCGCTCAGCACTATCTTCCTTGCGACAGCGCCCGCCTGGGCCGATGGCACCGTCAGCTTCGAGTCGGACATTCGGCCGCTGCTCAAGGCCAGGCCGGCGTTCGAGAAGTTCGTGCTCGGCACGCTGAAGATCGACGACGCCGGCTCAGGCGTGCGCATCTCCGATGCGGCGATGCCGCACCTGGGCGGCGCGCGCATGGGGCCCTACGAGTTCCGGGCGGTGTGGCACGGCGACAGCGGCGATGTGCCGGTGACCCTCATCGTCGACACCGACACCAAGTTCCTCGACAAGGCCGGGCGGGAGATCACCACCGCCTCGCTGAAACAGGCGGTGAAGCTGACGGAGACGTTCAGCGCGATCGAGATTGCGCCGGCGCGCTGAACCGCGGCAATTACCCCTTCCCCCGGATCACCTGCGCCAACAACGTCAGCACCGCAAACCCCAGCATCACCCCCACGCCCGGATACAGCATCGCCAGCGCCGTGCCCGGCCCGATCGCCGCCGTCAGCACCGCCAGCCCGCGGGCGCCGCCCACCTGCAGCGAGCTGTTCAGCAGCCCGGCGGCCAGCCCTTGCTCTTCATCGGCGACGCCCGTGGTGCCGGCCACCATCAGCGCGGAGATGCTCAGCGCAAAGCCCGCGCCCCACAGCACCGAGGCCGGCAGCAGCACGCCCCACAAATCGGGCTCGGGGCCGATGCCGAACATCAGCAGGTAGCACGGCACGAAGGCCGACAGCCCCGCCGGCAGCAGCACCAGCGCCATTTGCCACGGCGCCCAGCCCTGGATGTTCTGCAGGTACAGCGCCACCAGAAACTGGAAGGTTGCTGGAGTGCCCGATGAGGGCCAGCGGCTACGCAACCGCAACAAGTCCAAGGTGCGCGCGCAGGTCGAGCACGTGTTCGGTGTCGTCAAGAGACTGTGGGGCTTCAGCAAGGTCCGATACCGTGGACTTCACAAGAACGCGACCAGGGCATTCACGGCCCTTGCGCTGGCCAACATCTACAAGAGCCGAGGGCTGCTGTTGGTGCGAGTGCGCCCGTAAAACGCAGAAGGCCGCCGAAAGCAGCGCGCCGATGCACAGACACGGCAAAAACCGCCATCCCTGAGTGCCGATCAGCGCAATCCAAAGCGTGCAGCATGCTCGATGCAGAAAAAGGGGGCTACTTCAGCGTAGCCCTAAAGCGCAGGCAAGCTGGCTAAAGCAGTTGTTATCGCAGAGCACTGGAAGAAAATTTGAGACACGCCCAGTCATCGTTTTTCCGGGTTGGTTTGTGGCTAACTCGGGCGGCTTTCGCGATCTATGGGTCTTAGAGCCCAAAGCCTTGCCGTCATTCCTTCAGAACGAGCCCGCCCGCCTCTCTGCCGATGAGATCAATCTCGCGAGCTTTCATCTTTCCAGATTGATTCGAGCCACTGAACGAGAACGCAATCCAAGCTGATTGTTGATCTATCCGCAACTATCTTCTGCCCCATCCCCCCTTAATCCGCAAAGGTATCCGCAAGACACTCCTCCCATCCCAAGAAGGAGTGCCCCATGCCAATCGCCCTACTCGCGCTGACCCTCAGCGCCTTCGCCATCGGGACGACCGAGTTCGTCATCGTTGGCCTCATTCCCACCGTCGCTGCCGACCTCGGCATCGGCCTTCCCTCGGCCGGCCTGCTGGTCAGCCTCTACGCGCTGGGCGTCGCCATTGGCGCGCCGGTGCTCGCCGCCCTCACGGGCAAGCTGCCGCGCAAGGCGCTGCTGCTCGGGCTCATGGCGCTGTTCACGGTCGGCAACCTGCTGGCGTGGAAGGCGCCCAGCTATGAATCGCTGATTGCCGCCCGCGTGCTCACGGGCCTGGCGCACGGCGTGTTCTTCTCCATCGGCTCCACCATCGCCACGGGCCTGGTGCCCAAGGAAAAGGCGGCGAGCGCCATCGCGGTGATGTTCACGGGCCTCACGGTCGCGCTGGTCACGGGCGTGCCGCTGGGCACGTTCATCGGGCAGCACTTCGGCTGGCGCGAAACCTTCCTGGCCGTGTCGGCGCTGGGTGTTGTCGCGTTCATCGGCAGCTGGATCTTCGTGCCCTCCAACATCCGCCACACGCCGCCCGCCTCGCTGGCGCAGCAAGCCAAGGTGCTGGCGGAGCCGCGCTTGCTGCTGGTGTATGCCAAGACGGCCATCGGCTACGGCGGCTCGTTCATTCCGTTCACGTTCCTGGCGCCCATCCTCACCGACGTGTCGGGCTTCAGCGCGGGCGCGGTGGGCTGGGTGATGCTGGTGTACGGCGTGTCGGTGGCGGTGGGCAACATCTGGGGCGGCAAGCTGGCCGACCGGCTGGGCCCCATTCCGGCGCTGAAGATCATCTTCGCGCTGCTGGCCGCGGTGCTGCTGGTCTTCAACTTCGCGGCGCCGCACAAGTGGCTGGCGCTGCTGGCGGTGATGATGTGGGGCGCGGTGGCCTTCGGCAACGTGCCGGGCCTGCAGGTGTACGTGGTGAAGCAGGCCGAGCGCTTCACGCCGCAGGCGGTGGACGTGGCCTCGGGCCTGAACATCGCCGCCTTCAACCTGGGCATTGCCGGCGCGGCCTGGGCCGGCGGCCTCATCGTGACGCACCTGGGCCTGATGCACACGCCCTGGATCGGCGCGCTGGTGGTGCTGGTGTCGCTGGCGCTCACGCAATGGAGCGGCTCGCTCGACCGCCGTGCCGGCATTCCGGTGCGGGCCGCAGGGCCAGGGCCGGTGCCGGTCGGGCACTGAGCCACTTCGTTTCTCTCTACCTCATTCTTTTCTTTCAACGCACAAGGACAACACATGAACACGAACAACCCCATTCCCGCCTTCGGCCTCGGCACCTTCCGCCTGAAGGGCCAGGTGGTCATCGACTCGGTGAAGAACGGCCTCGACGTGGGCTACCGCGTGATCGACACGGCGCAGATCTACGGCAACGAAGCCGAGGTGGGCCAGGCCATTGCCGAAAGCGGCGTGGCCCGCAAAGACCTGTTCATCACCACCAAGATCTGGACCGACAACTACGCCGCCGCCAAGCTGGTGCCCAGCCTGAAAGACAGCCTGGCCAAGCTGCGCACAACCCAAGTGGACCTGACGCTGATCCACTGGCCCTCGCCCGGCAACGCGGTGCCGGTGGCCGAGTTCATGGGCGCGCTGGCCGAGGCCAAGGCGCAGGGGCTCACGAAGCACATCGGCGTGTCCAACTTCAACATCGCGCTCATGAAGGAAGCCATCGCGGCGGTGGGCGCGCAGAACATCGCCACCAACCAGGTCGAGCTGCACCCCTACCTGCAGAACCGCAAGGTGGCGGAGTTCGCAAAGAGCCAGGGCATCCACATCACCTCGTACATGACGCTGGCCTACGGCAAGGTGCTGAACGACCCGGTGGTCGAGGCCATTGCCAAGGCGCACGGCGCCACCGCGGCGCAGGTGGTGCTGGCGTGGGCCATGCAGCTGGGCTACGCGGTGATTCCGTCGTCCACCAAGCGCGCGAACCTCGAAGGCAACCTGAAGGCGCAACAGCTGAAGCTGACCGACGCCGACATGGCGCAGATGGCCGCGCTGGACCGCAACGAGCGCCTGACCGACCCGGCCGGCCTGTCGCCGGCGTGGGACTGAGCGGCAACGCCATGAGCAACGACATGGGAACCGCTTTGCCCTCCCTGCCCACCTTGCCGTTCGCTGGTCGCACCTTCGAAGTGCGCTACGGCGACACGATGACGGCGCTGAACATCTACGCCGCCGACGGCCACACGATGCGCTACGAGGTCACGGCCGGCCCTTTCACCGGCGCGACCGCCGAGGTGCGCTACCAAAGCGAGCAGCTTGCGCCCGGGCTCTACGCGCTGTCGTGGCAAGAGGCCGACAAGGGCACGGTGGTGCACGTGGACGACTTCGAGGCCGGGCAATCGCGCTCGTACTACACCACGGCCGCGCATGAGTTCGTGCGCATGGCGGGCACGCTGCGCGAAGTGAAGGCAACGGCGTGATGAACAGCCCGATGAGCAGCGTGATGAGCAGCCCGATGCACGGCGCGCTGCAATCGCTGGTGGCGTCGAACGGCGCGGGCCCGAGCATCGGGCTGGAGCTGCCGCTGGACAACGACTGGTCACCAGCACGCGACGCGGCCCGCCGCGCCGAGGGCGATGCGGGCAGGCCCTTCGGCGTGTCCGACCTTGCGCAGCACGCGCGGCTCGCGAAGCTGGCCGACCGGCTGGGCTTTCGTGCGCTGTGGGCGCGCGACGTGCCGCTGTACGACCCGTCGTTCGGCGACGCGGCGCAGGTGTTCGAGGTGTTCACCTACCTGGGCTACCTGGCGGGCGTTACGGAGCGCATCTTGCTGGGCACCGCCGCGGTGGTGCTGCCGCTGCGCGAGCCGATGCTCACGCTGAAGTCGGCCGCCACGGTCGACCAGCTGAGCAACGGTCGCCTGCTGCTGGGCGTGGCCAGTGGCGACCGGCCGGTGGAGTACCCGATTTTCGAGCGCGACTTTGCCTCGCGCGGCGAGCGCTTCAGGGAACAGGTGGCGATGGTGCGTAGCTGGGCTTCGGGCAGCCTGCCCGCTGGCATCGAACTCCTGCCGCGCCCTGCACAGCCGTTGCCCTTGCTGGTGGCGGGCCTCGCGCAGCAAACGCCGGAGTGGATCGGCGCGCACATGGACGGCTGCCTCGCCTATCCCGGCACGCCGGAAGACCACGCGCGGCGTTCGGCGCAGTGGCGCGCCGTGACAGCGCCCCTCAGCGAAGGGGTGCCAAAGCCGTACATCAGCTTCATTCACCTCGACCTGGCCGACGACGCCCACGCGCCGCTGGAGCGCTACCGCTTCGGCGGGCGCATGGGCCGGCACGCGCTGGTGCACGAACTGGCTGCGCTGCATGCGGCAGGCGTGCAGCACGTGGCGCTGCACCTGCGGCGCAACCAGCGACCGGTGGACGAGACGATGCAGGAAATCGGGGAATTCGTGCTGCCGGTGTTTCACACGGCGCAGGCTGTGACTGCCTGAACGGCTGACTGAGGCAGAAGAGCCGACGTCAGCAAGCCGATTCCGGCATCTCCACCCCCTGCACGACGAAGAAGCGCTGCATGCCGTCCAGCGTGTCGAAGAAGCCCTTCTTCGATCTTCGCAACGGCGTGCCGTCGCTCAGTCTGTAGCTGATCGCGCCCCTCACGGCCGGGTATCGCTTGGAAATGCTCACGCGGTACAGGCACTCCGTGTACTCGAGCACGGTGGCAGTCTTGTCGAGCGCATCGACGACCTCGAAGCGCCCGGTTTCCTGCAGCACGGATTCATAGGTGGACATGGGTGTTTTGTCGCTCTGACGCAAAACACGTGAACCGTCGAAAGCGCACTGCTGGAGTAGGACGGCGCCCCGCACGCATTCGCAACCACCAGCGCGCCGCGCAGCGCTGACACGAGTGTTTCAGTTCAGAAACTCCCCAGTTATCACCGTTGTGAAACAGGTGCCGTGCCATCCTCGCGCCGAGTTGCATCGGGGATCGCCATGCGCGCCATTTCGTGTCGATTGCACGTCGATTGCGCGTCATCAAGCGATGCCCTCGCAAAGTTCTTTCAGTCTTCTTCCGTCTTTCTTCCAACCATGACAGCCGAGGAGTTGCTATGCAGCTGGGACGAGTGATGCGCCGGATGGTGTCTGCCTTCGGGTGGGCGTTTGCGTTGGCCGTGGTCAGTTGCGGCGGCGGAGGCGGGGGTGGCGGTGGGGCCGCGTTGCCGGTGCTCCCTGTTGCGCCCGCCACCCCTGCGGCCCAGCCCGCGGCGCCACCGGCAGAGCCTGTCGCGGAGCCCGCGCAACCTTCGACGGCCCCGGGGCGCGTGGTGTCCGACACCATCACCTCGGCCAAGACGGGGGCGACGTATCCGCTGCAGATCTACCTGCCGGCCTCCTACGACACGGGCAGCACCGCGTACCCGGTGATCTACGCGATGGACGGCGACGCCATCTTCAACCCGCCCGGCACGCGCTTCGACAACTTCAGGCAAACGCTGGACACGCGCCACACGCAGGCGGTGATGGTCGGCATCGGCGGCACCTCGCGCCGCGAGACCGACTACCTGCTGCCCGGCGCGCGGTCGTACCACGACTTTCTGACGCAGGAGCTGGTGCCCTTCATCGAGGCCAAGTACCGCGCCGACACAAAGAAGCGCATGCTCACCGGCCTCTCGCTGAGCGGCAGCATGGCGGGTGTCGCGCTGCTGCTGGAGGGCGCGAGCGGCACGCTGACCTTCTCGTACTTTCTGTCGTTCGAAGGCTCCTTCGATTCGCAGACCGACCAGAACAACGACCTGGAGCAGAAGATGTTCGACGCGCTGGCCGGCAAGCCGCTGCCCGCCACGCTGATGCTCACGCGCTGCGACAACCCGCGCGAGTGCAACTTCGGCAACGTCGACGACATGTACAAGCGGCTGCTGGCGCGGGCGTACCCGCAGTTCGTGGTCACGGAAACCACGTACAGCACCATTCACGTGGCGACCGACATTCCCTCGTTCAACGACGCGGTCGCCAAGCTGCTGCCGTAGCGCTTGGCCTACCCTGGCATGCATGGCGGTGTGCGAGCATCGCGCGCATGCACATGCAATTTCAAGGGAACACGTCGAACGCCAACCCCTCGCAGGGGCTGTGCGACGAATACCGGTTGAGCTACATCGCCAGCCTGGCCGAGCTGGCCGAGGCCCATCGGCAGATTGCCGCGGACCACCCCGGCTGCACGCCGCTGTTCTCGCTCGACGACTTCGGCCAGGCGCGCTACACCTCGGGGCACGCGCGCATGAACCTGGAACTGGACGACGTGAGCGGGCTCGACACCTCAGGCCTGCCCGCCGAATGCTTCGAAGACGGCAAGTACCTGGGCCACCTGAACACCAAGGCCGAGTTCGCCATTTGCCTGCACAACTTTCGCAAGCACACGGCGGCGGTGTCGTTCGAAGACGCGTGCGCGCACGGGCTCACGCTGGACGACGAGGCGCTGGAGGAATGGACGGGCTACCAGCGCGACCCGCTGTCGCTGCTCGACCAGCCGGTGTCCGCCTGGTGGTGCCGGTGCAGCCCGCGCATGAAGCGCTCGCGGCGTTTCCCAACGGCTACTTCACCTGCGACCTGGGGCCGGCGCTGAACTTCGCGGTGGCGCGCCACCTGCACGGCGCGCACGGCTACGCGCTGGTGGGCGTGGGAGCGTCTTACCTTGGTTACCTGCGTGCAACGCCGCCGGATGCGACGCAGGCCAAGGCGATTGCGGCGGACCTGTGCGCGCTCTACAACGCGGGGGACGAAGACCGCGACGCGCTGGCCGAGACTTTTGCGCAGGGCATCGCGGGCCGCACGCACCTGTGGGTGCGCTACGTGGAGTAAGGCTGTAAAGCGATGAGGCTGCAGGGGCGCTGAAAGCTTCGGCTGACGGCGGTGGGGTCTTCGGCTTCCTGGTCAACGACAGCAGCAACCGGAACCGGAACCGCAACGACAGCAACGGCGGCGTCCACCGCGCGCGGCGCCAGCACGTCGAACGCCGGGCATGCCCTGCGCAACGCGGCGGCCACCAGCTCGGGCGACTGGTGCAGCTCGGCGATGTCGCGCTCGCCCACGCAGTGGCCGTCGAGCCGAACATAGATGCGCTTGAAGTCGCCGCCCAGGGCCTTGGCCACGTCGCTGAGGCATTCGGCCAGGCTGGCGACGCCGCAGTCCTGGTAGGAGCTGGGCGGTATCACGCCCTTGGAGCGGGGGGCGCGCACGGAGTACGCAAAAGACGCCCCTTCTTCCCGGAGCTCCACGACGGGCTGCAGGCGGCGTTGAGCTTCCCCGGTGCTTTGCATGGCCGCAGTTTAAGTGCGGCGCGCCGAATCACTTCACGGTGTGCAGCCTGCCAGCAACAAGGTCTGTAAGCAGCGCCAGCACCACGGCGCCGCCGCCCAGCGAGAAGAGCAACGCATAGTTACCACCCGAGTGCCCGAGCAGCCACGACATGCCGTATGCCGCGCTGGCCTGCAGCACCGCGAAACCGGTGGTCGCCTGGCTCCATGCGGCCTTCTGCAGCGAGGGGTGGTGCGCCAGCAGCTCCTGCACCCGGCCCAGCACCAGCGGCACGATGCCCGGCGTGAACGCGCCGATGACCACGCTGGACACGATGAGCCCGCCATGCCCGATGACCCCGAAGGCCGGCAGCGCCAAGGCCAGCGCCTGCACCGCGAAGGCGATGCGCAACGCGGCGCCGAAGCCCACGCGGTCCGCCAGGTAGCCGCTGAGCACCGGCCCCACGATGGCACCCAGGCCGAACACCACCCAGTACTGCGCCCCCACCGCCAGCCCCTGCCCCAGCCCGCGCGCGACGAAGTCGACCAAAAAGATCATGTGCGGCACCAGGCACACGGCGTTCAGCGCGTAAGACAGGGTCAGCGCGCGCAACCTGCCCGTGGCGACGGGCGGGCGCGCGCTGGCCGCATGCGCAGCGTGCGCGGCATGCGAACCGGGAGCCACCGGCGCCGCGGCGGGCCAGCCGTGCCACGCGACGGCGGTGAGCACCAGCGCCAGCACCGCCAGCCCGATCCACGTGGCCGCCAGCCCCTGGCGCAGCAGCAGCGGCACCAGCGTGCCCGAGGCCGCGATGCCCAGGCCGATGCCCGCGAACACCATGCCGCTGGCCAGCCCGCGTTGCTGCGGCGTGACGTGCGCGAGCACCGTGGGCGCAGCCAGCACCATCAGCGCGCCGCCGGCACTGCCCGAGACCACGCGCCAGCCGAAGAACCACGCGAAGTCGACAGGCCAGGCGCAGGCCAGCAAGGACGCGGCGGTCGCCAGCATCATGGCGCGCAGCACGCTGCGCACCGGCCAGCGCGCCGACATGGGGCCGCCCAGCAATGCGCCCAGCAGGTAACCCACGAGGTTGGCCGCGCCCAGGTAGGTGGCGGCCGAGGCGCTGAACCAGTGCGCGTCGATGATGGCCGGCAGCAAGGGCGTGTAGCCGAAGCGCGCCAGCCCCAGGCCGACCAGCGTGGCGCAGAAGCCCGCGAGGATGGCGCGCCACGGCGGCGCGGCGGGGTTCGCACGACCGGTGAGGTTCGCGGGGATGGCGGGGTTCGCCTGGTTGGCGCGGTGGGCTGCGGCCATGGGAATTTCTCCTGCTGTTCGTCGGCTACACGTGTGTGCCAACCGACGCCTCGATGCTAGTAATTGCCGCCGCCCGAGTGAATCCCTATGCTTGGGCATTCAGTATTTCGCAGCAAGGAAGAATCGTGGACCGCATCGATGCCATGAAGGTGTTCGTCGCAGCGCTGGCCGAAGGCAGCCTGGCCGGCGCGGGGCGCAAGCTGGGCAAGTCGCCCGCCGCGGTGAGCCGCGCGATCGCCTTCCTGGAAACGCACGTGGGCGCCGAGCTGCTGCACCGAACCACGCGCTCCATTCGCCTGAGCGACGCGGGCGAGCGCTACGCGGTGGCATGCCGCCGCATCCTCACCGACCTGGAAGAAGCCGACATCGCCGCCGCCGGCGAGCGCTCGGCCCCGCGCGGCCGGCTCACGGTGACGGCGGCGGTGGCCGTCGGCGAGGCGCTGCTGAGGCCCATCCTCGACGAGTTCATGAACGCGCACCCCACCGTGTCGGTGCGGCTGCACCTGCTCGACCGGCCCGCCAACCTGATCGACGAGGGCATCGACGTGGCGCTGCGCATCGCGCACCTGGCCGATTCGACGCTGGTGGCGCTGCCCATCGGCGAGGTGCGGCGCGTGCTCACGGCGTCGCCGCGCTACCTGGCGCGGCACCCGCGCATCGCGCAGCCGTCGGACCTGGCGGAGCACCAGGTTGTGGCCATGACGCACTTCGGCATCGACTCGTGGAGCTTTCCGCCGCAGGCCGGCTCCACGATGCCGCGCACGGTGCAGTTCGCGCCGCGCTTCGTGGTCAACAGCCTGCGCGCGGCGGTGGCGTCGGCGGCGGAGGGGCGCGGCGTGCTGCGCTCGTTCTCGTACCACGTGGCCGACGAGGTGGCGCAGGGGCGGCTGCGCATCATCCTGCCCGACGACGAGGCGCCGCCGCTGCCGGCGCACCTGGTATCGCCGCACGGGCGGCTGTCGGTGCCGAAGGTGCGGGCCTTTGTCGACTTCGCGTTGCCCCGGCTGCGCGCGGGGTTCGCGGCGTGGTCGGAGGCTTGCGCGCCGAAGGAGAAGGCTGCGGCCAAGCCAAGGCCCAAAGCGGTCCCAAAGCCAAAGCGCGCCTGATTCACTCGCCATAAGGAAGAGTGATTGCCGAACGCCGGCTATTCACTCTTCGCCCGGTCGAATCCACACTTCCTTCCATGACGGCGCCGCATCTCGCGGCCCGCTGAAACCGGAAGGAAATCATCATGACCGTGCAGATCCCCCAAGGCGGCAAGACCGCCGTCGTCACCGGCGCCAGCAGCGGCATCGGCTTTGGCATTGCCCGCCGCCTGCTGGCCGAAGGCTGGAACGTGGTCGGCAATGCGCGCAGCGATGCGCGGCTGCAGGAGGCCGCGGGCCAGCTGAACGCGGGCGACCGCTTTGCCGGCGTGGCCGGCGACATCGCCGACCCGCGCGTGGCGCAGGCGGTGGTCGGGCATGCGGTGTCGCGCTTCGGCGGCGTCGATGCGCTGGTGAACAACGCCGGCATCTTCCTGCCCAAGCCCTTCATCGAGTTCACGCCCGAAGAAATCGAGCAGCAGATCGCCACCAACGTGAAGGGCACCATCTTCGCGTCGCAGGCCGCGGCCAGGCACATGATCGGCCGCGGCGCGGGCGCCATCGTGAACATCACAGCATCGATCGCGCTGCAGCCGCGCAGCAACGTGCCGGCCTTCATGGCGGTGCTGCTCAAGGGCGGGCTCAACGCGGCCACGCGCGCGCTGGCGCTCGAACTGGCGCCGCATGGCGTGCGCGTGAACGCGGTGGCGCCCGGCATCATCGACAGCCCGATGCACCCGGCCGAGTCGCATGCCTTCCTGAAGACCCTGCAGCCGACCGGCCGCCTGGGCACCGTCGACGAAATTGCCGACGCCGTGCTCTACCTGGTGAACGCGGGCTTCACCAGCGGCGCCGTGCTGGCGGTGGACGGCGCCGCGGCGGCGGGCAACTTCTGAAACCGGGCGCGAAGCACAAGGAGCACACCATGCCATTCGTCAACGTGCGCATCACGCGCGACGGCGTCACGCGCGAGCAGAAGGCCACCGTGATCGCGGAGATCACCGACACGCTGCAGCGCGTGCTGGGCAAGAAGCCCGAGCTGACGCACGTGGTGATCGACGAGATCGACACCGACAACTGGGGCTATGCGGGGGAAACGACGACGGTGGTTCGGGCGCGGGAGCGTGCGAACGCGAGCGCTGACTAGCAGCGTCCCCGTTCAGCGCAGGTCGAACAACGCAGCCGCATTGCCCCACGCAATGCGCTGCGCCACATCGGGCGGCAGGTCGCCCAGCCACACGCGGTAGCCGCGCATGATGTCGTCGTAGGCGCTCCAGCGCTGGTTGACCCAGGTGTCGGAGCCGACCAGGAAGCGCCCGGGGTACTTGAGGATGAGCGCGCGCCACTCGGGGCACAGCGTGCCGCCCTCGCAGGTGAGCCCGGGCCGGTAAGACAGCTCGCCCATCAGCAGCGGGTAGCGCTCCAGCAGCGCCTGCACGCGCGCGATGGGCGCGCCGCCGATGCCGGTGTGCGCCCAGATGAGGCGCAGGTCCTGCCCCTTCGACGGGGCGTTGGCCATCAGCAGGTCGATGGCCTCGTCGTCCACATGCGCGAGCACCGCGAGCTTCTGGCGTTCCGCCAGCGCAATGAGCTTCTTGGCCACGGGGCCGTTGGCATTGGCGCTGTCGTACAGGTGGAACTCGCCCAGGCCGCGGTAGGGGCCGCTGGGCGTGCCGCGTGCGAGCTCGGCCTGCACCATGTCGTGGATGGTGTCGTCGCGGAACCAGTTGCCGTAGTCGTCGCGGTTGCGGTACAGGCGCACGAAGGGCACCACGCGCACGCCGGCCTCGCGCGTTTCCTTTGCCGCGGGCAGCGTCTGCGTGCCGGCGTTGGGGCGCGAGTTGGCGACGATGGCCTTCACGTTGTTGCGCTGCATGCGCGCCAGCGCTTCGGCGGGCGGGTAAGGGCCGGTGTTGCCGTCCCATGCTTCCTGGTTGTAGTGCAGGTGGGTGTCGAACAGCGGGCCGTCGTACGGCGCCTTTGCGGGAGCCTGTGTAGGCGCCTGTGTCGCGGCCTGCGCGAAGGCTTGCGACACCAGCGTCGAAGAGGCGGCCAGCAGCAGGCTGGCGAGGATCGCGGGAGCGCGCATGGGGTCCTCTCGGGGTCGCGGATGGTAGAACCTGAATTATTCGAGACTCCGCACGCACCCATGAGCAATACCCCGACAACCCAGACGCGCATTGCCGACAGCTTCGGCTCGCAAGGCCTCATGAAGACGCTGGGCGCCAGCCTCGTGTTCGTGGGCGAAGGCGAGGTCCACATCGCCATGCCGTTCTCGCTGGCGCTCTCGCAGCAGCAGGGCTTCGTGCACGCGGGTGCGGTCACCAGCATCGTCGACAGCGCATGCGGCTATGCCGCGTTGACGACGGCACCGGCGGAGTTCGACGTGGTGACGGCCGAGTTCAAGATCAACTTCATGCGCCCCGCGCTGGGCACGCGCTTCCTGGCCGTGGGCAAGGTGCAGAGCGCGGGCAAGCTGCTGTCGGTGTGCACGGGTGAAGTGCGCGCGTTCACCGACGGTGGCACCGCGTACAAGGTGGTCGCGATGATGCAGGCGACGGTGGTCAACGTTCGCCGCGCAGGCTGAACCACGGTTCACCCGTCATCACGCGTCGCTCATGAACGACGAAGGGCACGCCGCGCAAGGCGGCATGCCCTTCAGCGGGGGAGCGTGGATCAGCCCGCGTTCTTCAGCGACTGCTTGGCCTTGTCGGCCGACGCCTTCGAGCGGTTCTTGTGATAGCCCGACTTGACGTTGTTCACGGCCTTGCCCACGGGGCCGCTCTTCTTGGCCTTGCTGTCGGCCTGCTTCTCGTCGATCTTGTGCTGCGCGGCGTCGGTCGCCTCGGAGGCGGCCTTGCCGATCTGCGCACTGGCGGTGCCAGCGGCGAGCAGGGTGAGCGACGTGGCGATGGCGATCAGGGCTTTGTTCATTGAGCGGTCCTCCGGGTTGTTGAAATCAGGCTTCATGGTTGCACCGCGCCGCGAGATGCCGTGTCAGCGGCCACCGCGCGTGGGTTGGCGACAAACACTACAGGTGCGATCATCCGCGCCGGCGCGCCGCTGGAGGGGCACGGCTCGCGAAGGTCGAAAACCAACAAGGAGACTCGCGTGGATCAAGCTGTCGAGAAGGCATTGGTATCAACGTGCCTGGGGCGCCCGAAGCGCATCCGGCTGTCGGCTTCGGTGCTCGCCACGGCGTTGCTGCTGGCGGCATGCGGAGGGGGTGGAGGCGGCGGGGGTGGTGGGGGCGCGGCGCTTCCCATCGTCGTCGCACCGCCCGCATCAACCGCGCCACCCGCGAACGGAGGCACCGACGGCGGCAACAGCGCCGCCTACCCCCACGCGAACGAGCCCATCGGCACGGTGCGCCAGATCTACGACGGTGCGCTCTCGGCCGACCTGGCCGTGAACACCTACCGCAACATCGACCGGCTGTTTCCCACGCGCACCATCGAGCCCGGCGGCACGCCGTACCCGCTGCCCGCAGCACCCACGCCACTCACGCAGCTGAGCTTCACCGCCAACGGCAACACCTACGCCCTGGCCGACTTCCTCACCGTGAACCGCGTGGCCGCGCTGCTGGTGCTGAAGAACGGCAACGTGGTCAACGAGACCTACCGCTACGGCAACACCGCCAAGACGCGCTGGATGTCGATGTCGGTGGCCAAGTCGGTCACGTCCACGCTCATCGGCGCGGCCGTGAAAGACGGCTACATCGCCAGCATCGACGACCAGGTCGTGAAGTACGTGCCCCGCCTGGCGGGCAGCGCCTACGACGGCGCCACGGTGCGCGACGTGCTGATGATGGCCTCGGGCGCGAAGTGGAACGAAACCTACACCGACCCGGCCTCCGACCGCCGCCAGCTGCTGGAGGCGCAGATCAGCCAGAAGGCCGGCTCTGCCATGGACCTGATGAGCAAGCTGCCGCGCGCGGCAGCGCCGGGCTCGGTCTACAACTACAGCACGGGCGAGACGCAGGTGGCCGGGGAGATCGTCCACAACGCCGTGAAGAAGCCGCTGGCGCAGTACCTGTCCGAGAAGATCTGGTCGAAGGTGGGCATGGAGTCGCAGGCCAACTGGTGGCTGGACTCGCCCGACGGCGTGGAAATTGGCGGCAGCGGCATCAGCGCCACGCTGCGCGACTACGCGCGCTTCGGCCTGTTCGTGATGAACGACGGCGTGGCCGCCGGGCAGCAGGTGGTGCCGGCGGGCTGGATCGCGCAGGCGGGTTCGCCCAAGGTGCTGAGCACGGGCAAGCCGATCAGCTACGGCTACCTGTGGTGGATACCGCCCAGCGGGCCCTCGGCGGCCGACGGTGCGTTCTACGCGACCGGCATCATGGGCCAGTACATCTACATCAACCGCAAGGAACAGGTGGTCGTCGTGATCTGGGGCGCCCAGACCGACCCGGCGGGCAACGGCAGCTTGCCGGTGGTGCCGTTCTTCGATGCGGTGGTGGCGGCGTTGAAGAGCCCGGTGTAGGGTTTCAGCAGCCTCAGCCCACCCGGCGCGAGGCAGCCCAGTCCGAAAGAATCCGCACGGCGTCGTCGGCCAGCTTCTGTTCCGCGGGCAGCGTGCGCTGCTCCAGCGTGGCGCCGGCCTCGGCGCGCAGCGCCTCGACGTCGATGGGGTGCCTTGCCGCCACGCTCACGCCCTCGAAGGCCTCGCCCGACTGCGCGAGCGAGGCCGCGTAGTACAGCTGGCCGATGCCCGCGATGTGCATGGCCGCCACGCACATGGCGCAGGGCTCGCACGAGGTGTACATCTCGCAGTCCGCGAGGTTGACCGTGCCCAGCTTGCGGCAGGCATCGCGAATGGCCTCGATCTCGCCGTGCGAGGTCGGGTCGGAGTGCGCGACGGAGTGGTTGAAGCCTTCGCCGACGATGGCGCCGTCTTTCACGACCACGGCACCGAAGGGCTCGGTGCCGGGCACGCTCAGCGCCTGCGCGGAAAGTGCGAGCGCGCGTTGCATGAAGGGCTGGTGGTACATGCGGGTCATGGGGGTCATGGGGGTCATGCCTTTCTGGCGCCGTCGAGCGCGTGGACGGGTGAGTGGGTGTGCGGCGAGGACGGCTGCGGTGCGAACAGCCCCGCCATCGCTTTCGCATAGCGGCCCGGGTCGAAGCACAGCATCAGCGGCAGCAGCACCACGACCACCGCGCCCAGGTAGGCCCACGCGAGCGTGAAGCCGCCGGTGTGCTCGCGCACCCAGCCGGTGACGAAGGGCGCGAGCGCCGCGATCATGAAGCCCACGCCCTGCATGAAGCCCGCCAGCGCGCCGGCCTGCGCCGGATCGCCCAGGTGGTCGAGCGCCAGCACCATGCACAGCGCGAACGCGCCGCCCAGGCCGAAGCCCAGCACCACGGCGACGGCCGGCGCCGGCACGGGCGCCTCGAAGGTGAGCGCGGCAAAGCCCGCGAGCTGCGCGAGCAGCGTGAGCACCAGCCAGGGCCGCATGTCGCGCCCCCGGCTGCGCGCGATGGCGGGCATGGCCAGCGCGGCCACCACCTGCGCCAGCGTCATCAGCGCGAGCACCGAGCCGCCCTGCTGCGCGCTCCAGCCCTGCTGCGCATAGAAGTGCGGCAGCCACGCGACCAGGCTGGTGTAGCCGCCGTTGATGAGGCCGAAGCACACGGCCAGCAGCCAGGCGCGGCGGTTGCCGAAGCAGCGCAGCCACGAGAGGTTCTGGCGCGGCGCGTCGGCAGTGAACTGCACGCGCCGCATGTTCAGCCAGTACAGCAGCGCGAAGGTCGCGAGCAGCGCCCAGATGGCCAGGCCCGCATGCCAGTCGGGCTGCGCGCCGCCGAACGCGTGCGCCACCCACGGGCTGGCCATGGCACCGAGGCCGCCGCCGCCCATGATGGCGGCGGAGTACAGCCCCGTCATCACGCCGATGCGCGTGGGGTAGGCCTGCTTGACCACGCCGGGCATCAGCGCCTGCACCAGCCCCACGCCCGCGCCCGCGAGCGCCGCGCTCCACAGCAAGGCCGCCGCGCCGCCCGCCACGTAGCGGCTCGCGCAGGCCACCGCGATGGCCGCCAGCCCGCAGGCAATGCCGGCGCGCGCGCCCACGCGCTGGCCCACCGCCGCGCCGACGAGCGACATGGCGCCCATGGCGAACATCGGCAGCACCGTGAGCAACGCGACCGCATGAAAGCTGATGCCCGTGGCCTGCCGTATGGCCGCCAGCAGCGGGCTGCTCGAGGTGAGAAAGGCGCGCAGGTTGAGCGCCACCAGCACGATGACGACGGCGAAGGCCATGCCGCCATCGCTGCCGCCGTCCTTGCTGCCGCGCCGCACCGTCACAAGGCCGCGACCTCGGGCTGCAGCACGCCCTGGCGCGCCACCACGCGCCCGCCCGACACCACCAGCCGGCGCACGGGGCGAGCGACCACGGCCTGCGCCACGGTCTGCGCGTCGACCAGCACCAGGTCGGCGCGGTTGCCGGGCACCAGCCCGTACTGTTCGAAGCCGCAGCCGCGCGCGCCGGAATGGGTGACGGTGTCGAGCGCCACTTCGAGCTCGTCGTCGCGGCGCAGGTTGTAGCGCAGGCCGATGATCATGGCGCGCTCGAGCATGTCGGGGTTGCCGTACGGCGACCAGGTGTCGCGGATGCCGTCGTTGCCGCCCAGCACCGTCACGCCGGCCTGGCGGCAGGCCAGCAGCGGCGGCACGCTGCGCGAAGGCGGCGCGCTGGTGACGAGAACCACGCCCAGCTTCGCCATGCGTGCGAGCAGGGCTTCGCGCTCGCGTTCGCCTACGTCACCCAGGCAGAAGCCGTGGCTGATCGCCACCTTGCCCTGCATGCCCAGCGCCTCGGTGCGCTGCAGGATCAGGTCGAGCGAAAACGCGCCCATGGCGCCGGGCTCGTGCAGGTGGATGTCGAGCGGGCGCTGGTGCTTGTGCGCGATGCCGAAGAGCACGTCGAGCGACTTCACCGGGTCGCCGTCGATGGCGCAGGGGTCGAGGCCGCCGAGCACGTCGGCCCCCATGGCGAGCGACTCGTCGAGCAGCTCGGCGGTGCCGGGGCGGCCCAGCAGGCCCGACTGCGGGAACGCGACCAGCTGGATCTGCTGCACCTCGCGCAGCGCCTCGCGCGTGCGCAAGGTGCCTTCGAGGTGGCGCAGGCCGGCCTGGGTGTCCACGTCCACATGCGTGCGCAGCCGCGTGGTGCCCAGCGCGAGGAAGGCCTTGGCCAGCACCTTCGATTGCGCGGCGGCGTCGTGGCCGCTGGCATGGCGAAAGGCGCGCTCGTTGTCGATCTTGTCGGTGAGGTTGGTGCCGACCTCGTTGCGGTACCAGTCCATGCCCCACATCGTCTTGTCGAGGTGGGTGTGGCCTTCGACCAGGCCGGGCAGCAGCAGGGCGCCACCGCCCTCTTCCACCGGCGTGGCGGTCGGCGCGGCGAGCGCGGGGCCGACCTCGGCGATGCGGCCGTCCTGCACGCGCACGTCGACGGCCGGACCACCAGGGGAGCCCATGGGGCGAACATTGCGGATGAGGAGCGAGGACATGGGGTCGGGTTCTTTCAAGGACGTGGGACGGCAGGTCAGGGCGGCAGCTCAGGGCGCCAAGTCAGGCCGGTTGCGCGGACACGCTGCGCGGCACGGCGCGTGCCGTGAACAGCGCGACGATCACGAACACCAGCGCGTTGGTCGCCAGCGCCACCAGGCCGGTGTTGAGCGACTTGAACACCACCGGCGCCGCGGGAAACAGCGTACCCAGGTTGGAGCCCGTCGTCATCATGAAGCCGAGCACCGCGCCGCCCGCCAGGATGCCCGCGAAAGCCGCGTGCTTGTTGCCGAAAGGCTTCTTCATGAGGCTGAACAGCAGCGACGGCAACAGCTGCGTGAGCAGGCTGGACGCGAAGATGGCCACCGCCACGATGGTGGTGCCGCCGCGCAGCACGAAGTACACCGCCACCAGCGCGAACACCGGCAGCACGCCGCGCGCCACGCGCGACACCTGCTTGTCGGTGGCGTTGTGGGCGAAGCCTTCCTTGTAGACGTTCTTGCCGATCACGGTGGAGGCGGTCAGCAGGATCATCGAGCCCGGCACCAGCGCCGTGAGCACGCCCGTGCCGCCGATGACGCCCACGAACCACGGGTCGAAGGTGTGCTTGACCAGACCGAACAGGGCCAGGTCGACCTCCGCGCCCTTCAGCCCCGGCACCTGCAGGATGGCCGCGAAACCCACCAGGAACAGGAAGGCGATGACCACCTGGTACAGCGGCATCAGGATGGTGTTGCGGCGCACTGCGCTCGCGCTCTTGGCCGCGTACACCGAGGTGAGGTTGAACGGGTACAGGTAGTAGCCCAGCGCGGTGAGCAGGATGGTCGAGTTGTACCAGGTGAGGTTCAGGCCTTCTTTCGGGAACTCGAAGAACGTGGGGTTCGCGGCATGGATGGCCGTGAACATCGGCGTGACGCCGCCGTAGTAGTGCCACGGCAGGTAGAGCCCCAGGAACACCGCGAGCGCGAGGATGAGCACGTCTTTCACGATGGCGATGCTGGCCGAGCCGTGGATGCCCGAGAACAGGATGTAGCTGACCATGACCACCGTGCCGATCCAGATGGCCACCTGCGGCGAAATGGTGCCGTACGAGGCCTCCGACACGATGATGCCCAGCCCGCGCAGCTGGATGGTGAGCAGCGCCACCATGCCCATGAGCGCCACCACGGACACCAGCACGCCGAGCGGTCGGCTGTTGTACTTGTGCGCGAAGAAGTCCGAGAACGACACCAGCTTGTGCGTGGTGGCGTAGCGCCATACGGCCGGCAGCATCCAGAAGGCCATGAGGTAGGCCAGCCCGCCGTAGGCCAGGATGTAGAAGGCCGGCGTGCCCTTGCTGTACGACCAGCCGCTGGCGCCCAGGAAGGTGAAGGTGGAAAACGACTCGCCCGCCATCAGCAGGAACACCATGATGGCACCCAGCCCGCGCCCGCCGAGCGCCCACTGCTCCAGGCTCATGGTGCGCCCGCGGCGCGCGAGCACCGCCAGGCCCAGCGCGCCGATGACGAACAGCGCGATCACGCCGAGGGCGGCGTTCATCGGGCGTCTCCCTGCGCGCGCAGCGCGACCGCTGCACTAGCTGCGTCAGCCGCGTCGATGGCATCCAGGTCGCCCTCGGCGCGGTCGATGAGCACCATGATGAGCGAGGTCAGCACCAGCCAGCTGACGTTCCACACCATCAGGAAGGGCATGCCGAGCACGAAGGTGGGCGCGACCGACGAGAGCCAGCCGCCGCTGAAGAAGGCGACGACGGGCAGCGCGGCCAGCCATTTGACGGATTTCATCGGGGAGCCTCGATTCCGGGTTTGGTTGAGAGTTGAATCCATTTTGGTTGACCATAAATATTATTTTGGTTAACCAAACGAGGCGAATGGTACGGAGCGGGGCGGGCCGCGTCAATCCGGGGGATTTCCCGGAGGCCGTGGGGTGAAGCCGTATGCAACGGGGGTGCGGGCAATAATTGCCCCGCTCTTTCCCATGCCCATGCCTTCCACCGCACGCAAACCACCCGCCCCCACCGAACCGCCGGAGCTCACCGAGGCCATGGAGTCAGACGACGCCAACGTGGACGAGCGCGTGTACGCCGCCGTGTCCAAGGCCCTGCTGAGCGGCAAGCTGCGCCCCGGCACCCCGCTGCGCGAGCGCGCGCTGGCCGAGGCGCTGGGCTGCACGCGCGGCGCGGTGCGCAAGGTGCTCGCGCGGCTGGGCTCGGAAAAGCGGCTGGTGCTGGAGCACAACCGCGGCGCCTTCGTGCCCAACCCGTCGATCGCCGACATGCGCGGCATCTACCGCGCGCGGCGCATCGTGGAGGCCGGCCTCATCACCACGCTGTTCGGCCAGCTCGCGCGCGAGCAGGTGGCCGCGCTGCGCAAGCACGTGCAGGCGGAGCAGAAGGCGTTCAAGGAAGGGCGGCGCGAAGACTGCATTCGCCTGGCCGGCGACTTCCACCTGCTGCTCGCGCAGATGGCGGGCAGCGACGAGCTGCTGTCGTACATCCAGCGGCTGATTTCGAACACCGAGCTGTACAAGGCCCTGTACGACTCGGCCGAGGCCGCGAGCTGCGCGCCGCGCGAGCATGAACAGATCATCGAGGCGCTCACCGGCAAGTCGCTGGACAAGGCCATCGCCATTGCGATGGAACACCTGGACGAGCTGGAGCAGCGCGTGATCGCGGGCGCGGCGGCGGAGCAGGAGGTGGACCTGGCGACGCTGCTGAATGGTGGGGGCAACAGCGCACCGCACCGCGGGCACGACCACAGCCACTGAGGCATTCGCGCTTCGCTCGCAGTGGGGCGCGCACATTTCGCTCGCCAGCGGGGCGTGCACATTTCGCTCGCCAGCGAAGTGTCGGTGGCCCGGTCTCGCGAAGATCGGCGCACCATGCAAAGCCCCGCCCTCGCCGCTTCAAGCCGACCCCACGCCCCCGCCTTCGAATGGGCACTGCTCGCGGTGCTCGCGACCTGCTGGGGCGCGTCGTACACCTTCATCAAGATCGGTGTCGCGACCATCCCGCCCGTCACGCTGATCGCCGCGCGCACCCTGGTCGCCGGCCTGCTGCTGCTCGTGGTGCTGCGCCTGCGCGGCGTGCGCTTGCCGACCGATGCCGCCACGTGGCGCCGCTTCGCGCTGCAGGCCTGCCTGAACAGCGTGCTGCCGTTCACGCTCATCGCGTGGGCCGAGCGCAGCGTCGACGCGGGCCTGGCGACGATCCTCAACTCGACCTCGCCCATCTTCATCTTCCTGCTCGGGCTGGCGCTGGGCGGTGCCGACAGGCCGACCCTGCGCCGCCTGTTCGGCGTGGGCGCGGGGCTGGCCGGCATCTGCCTGATCGTCGGGTTCGAGGCATTGAACGGGCTCGGGCATTCGCTTCTTGCGCAGCTCGGGCTGGTGGTGGCCGCCGTTTGCTACGGCTGCGCCGCGATGTTCGGGCGCGTGTTCAAGGGCCTCGACCCGATGGTGCCGGCCGCGGGCTCACTGCTGAGTGGCGCGGCCCTGCTGCTGCCCGCGAGCCTGCTGATCGACAGGCCCTGGACGCTGTCGCCGTCGGCCGGATCGGTGGGGGCCGTGCTGGCGCTGGCGGTGCTGTCGACCGCGCTGGCCTTCACCCTCTACTTCAGGCTCATCAAGACACTGGGGCCGATGTCGACCGCGGCGCAGGCGTACCTGCGCGTGCCGATCGGGGTGGGAATCGGCGTGGTGTTTCTGGGCGAGACGCTGGTCGCCACGGCATGGATGGGCCTCGCCTGCATCGTGGCGGGAGTAGTCGCCATGACGATTCCTGTCAAACAAAGAGCAGTACTTAACGAAGCTCACAAAGTTTGAATTCTTGCTAACACACTCCCTGTTGGTGCAGGTGCATTTCTGTTGGTGCACTGCCAAATTTGGCACGGATGTTGCGGAAGTTTTTCGCGCCGTCGCGCAAACAACAAACAGGGAGTTGCCTACATGGCTCAACAAGAGAAGTCCGATTCGGAGAAACGGCTTGTTCAGGGAACGAATCGTCGTTCGGTGCTGAGGGCCGGCCTTGCGGTTCCACTTGGATCGTCTGTGTGGCTGGCTGCATGCGGGGGTGGTGGAGGTGGCAGCGATCCGTTCGTACCGGCACCGGCCGCAACGACGACGCCCGAACCCGCGCCACAGATGGTTGCATCAGCGCCCGCTAAGGTGCAGGTGCCACCCATTGATCCGCCACCGGCGAAGCCCGTGCAAGAGGCGGTGAAGCAAGTGCGTGTCCTGAACTTTCATACACCCACCGCGCCAACGCCTGCCAGACAACGTGCGCCCACCGAGGACATGAAGACTTATGCGACGCGCGCGTTGCAATCGAAGTTCGAGTTGCTTCGAGATGCGCTGGCAGAAGGGTTACCGAAGAAGACCTCGCCGGCCGAACTCTGCTACTTCGTGGCGCCCGAGTTTTTCTGGAACGTGAACTGGGATGCCGTACGAAACGAAGAAGACATCAAGATCTTTTCGGACACATGCGTGATCGAGGTGAAGAAGCATGTGCGCGCGCTGATCAGCCTCTTTCCCCAGGAGCAATTCGGCAAACTGACCTTGCTGCCCGGAACGGCGCAGGTCTTGATCAAGCTGAACCACACGGTACCAAACGCCCGCTTGCTTGCCACGGCAGACGACAACGCCGGCATCCTCCTCGTTGGACGCGACGGCAGACACTTCGAGATCCCGTTCCCCGGTGACAAGGTCTACGAGGCGTTCAACTATGTTCTCGCGATCGATAACTTCAGCAAACCCAATCCAGATGGCGCCCAGCCAATGTCCATGTGGCCCAAGCGCACCGTTTCCAGCATCGACTTCCCGCACAGCGTGGACCTTGGCGCCCCGTATTGGGTACCCCGCCTGGGAAAGCTTGACATTCTGGTTTTGAAAACATCTTCCACTGACGCCTTTTCCAATGCAGGCGGCAGCCAGTTCCCTGGCTTCGACAACGACCCGCTTGGTGGTGTGCCGTTCGGGGTAGACATCTGCCTCGACTACATGTCGATGTACGACAACGGGGAGTACAAGCGGATGTCACAGATCGAGGACACCAACTACGTCATCGATTTTCTGATTGCATCCGGCATGTCCATTGCGGCCGATCACAACTATCTGCCGTCGGTTCAGTACATCGTCAGAAACGACGGCGCAAACCATGCGTTCGATCTTGGCTGCGAAATCTTCCGGCTCTCCGCGCCGGCCACCAAAGAAAAACCCGGGCCGAGGCATGTCCACAAGCGCGTTCGACAGACCGTGGTCGCAAACCCCAGAGGTGCCGCAAACACCCTTTTCGACTCGTACTTCGACGTTCATCCGAACGCGGGCAAAGATGCACCCAAAGTCATCGACGATCTGCCGTCCCCGATAGGGCTCTAGTTCAACCGACTGTCGCGCACTCCCCCGCCCGACACATCTGCACTCAGAAATTTTGCGCCCGCACGCGCATTTTTTACACGGCTTTTAGACCCGGCCTTCTACGCTGCCGGCTCACCGACATTCATCAAGTTTTCCACTCATGAACAACCTTCTTCGCATCGCTTTCCCGGTGCTCGTTCTCCCCACCCTTGCCGCCCTGCCCCTGCTCGCCAGCGCGCAGCTCGCCGGCAATGTGGCCCTCACCACCGACTACAAGTTCCGCGGGCAAGACCAGGACATGCTGGGCAAGAACGACTACGCCAAGACCAAGGGCTTCAAGCCCGCCATCCAGGGCGGGCTGGACTACGCCTTCGGCGACAGCGGCTTCTACGTGGGCAACTGGAATTCGAGCGTCAACTGGCTCAAGGGCAACAGCATCGAAAGCGACATCTACGGCGGCTACAAGTTCAAGGCCGGTCCGTTCGACATGGACGTGGGCGCCCTCACCTACCTCTACCCCGGCAATTCGTCCGGCAACACCACGGAGCTGTACGGCAGCGCGGGGTACACCAGCGAGGCCATCGGCTCGTTCACGCTGAAGTATTCGCACACCGTGTCCAAGGACTACTTCGGCTACGCCGGCAACAAGGCCGGCTCGGGCCTGAAGGGCACCAACACCGGCTACCTGAACCTGGCGTACAGCAAGGAAATCGTGCCCAAGGTCACGCTGAAGGCCGCCGTGGGCTACACCAACATGTCCAGCGACATCCGCAGCCTGGGCTACAAGAGCTATGTCGACTACAACGTCGGCGCTTCTTACGACTTCGGCAACGGCCTCTCGCTCGCAGGCTCGGTGCAGGGCGCGAACAAGCAGAGCTCGTACCTCGCGGTGAGCAACCCCGGCATCGACCTGGGGTTCGGCACTTTCGGCAAGCAGACCTTCTCGCCGAACAAGGCGCGCTTCATCCTCACGCTGACGAAGACGCTGTAGCCCGGCCACGCAGAGCCGCGGCCGATCAGCGTTTCACCCGCCGCGTGCCCCGGTGCGCAGGGCGTCGGGTGCTTCCCGCAGCGAAATGAAGGAGGAGCGAAGCGGGGGACATTCGCGGAGGGAAGTACCCGGCGGCCTGTGCACGCGCCCTGAACACGACAGCGCCCAAACAAGCCCCCGGAAAAAATCAATCGACGCTGATGTTCGCGGCCTTGGCAACCTCGGCCCACTTCAGCCGGTTCTCGTGCACGGTCTTCTTGAACTGTGCCGGCGTCTCGATGCGCACCGTGTTCCCCTGGCTCTCGAAACGCTCGCGGACCTCGGGCTGCTCGAGCACCGCCTTCACCGCCGCGTTGAGCTTGTCGACGACCTGCGCGTCCGTGCCCTTGGGCGCGAAGATGCCGAACCAGATCGAGCTGTCGAAACCCTTGGTGCCCGGCAGCCCGCTGGAGGCGATGGTGGGCACCTCTTTCACGGCCGGCACCGCCGTGGCCGTCGTCACGCCCAGCAGCCGCACCTTGCCGGCCTTGTACTGCGGCAGCACCGTCTGCACCTGGTTCATGATGCAGCAGGTCTCGCCGCGCACCACCGACGTGATGGCCTCGGGCCCGCCCTTGTACGGCACGTGCACCATGTTCAGCCCCAGGCGCGAATTGAACTCGGCGAACGCCATGTGCGTGCCCGCGCCGTTGCCTGTAGACGCATAGTTGTACTTGCCCGGGTTGGCCTTGACCAGCTCGACGAATTCCTTCAAGGTCTTGACGTTGATCACGTCCGGGTTGACGGTGAGCACGTTCGACACGTCGAGCACCGGCGCCACCGCGACGAAGTCGGCCTCCACGTCGAAGGGCAGCTTCTTGTACAGCGCGGCGTTGCTGCCGTGCGTGGCCGCCGTGCCGAAGGCCAGCGTGTAGCCGTCGGGCTTGGCGTGGGCCACGTAGTCGCTCGCGATGTTGCCGGCCGCGCCCGACTTGTAGTCGATGATGACCGGGCGGCCCAGCTGCCTTGCCAGCGGTTCCTGGATGGCGCGGGCCACCACGTCGACGCCCGAGCCCGCGGGGAAGCCCATGATCAGGGTGACAGGTTGCTGGGGCCAGTCCTGCTGCGCGAAGGCCGCGGAAGCCACGAGCGACGCTGCGGCGAGCGTCAAGGCACGGCGCATGAAACGGGCAGGCATGAAACGGGCAGGCATGAAACGGGCAGGCATGAGACGAGAAAAAAGGGAGGAACGAGAATGGGCCATGTCAGTCTTTCAGCCCTTGTCCAGGGCGGTCCGCGCGAGCTGCGACGAGTCGGAAAAGCCGGATTGTGGCGCGCCGCTCATGCCTGTTTCCCTCTGAGCTTATGCACCCGGCCGGGCGTTTCAAGCACGCGCCGCGCCCGCTCCCGATAATCACCCCATGGTCCGCCCCACACAACAACTCCACCCCCACCGCGAGCCCGTGACGGTGCGCGCAGCCGCCACCGTGCTGCTGCTGCGCGACACCGACGCCGGCTTCGAAGTGCTCATGACGCGCCGCTCGGCCACCGCCAGCTTCGCACCCGGCGCCTATGTCTTTCCCGGCGGCCACATCGACGCCGCCGACGAAGCCGCCAAGCGCATCGCCACGCGCCGCCCCACGCAAAGCCGCGTGCAGCGCACGCAGGCCATCGCGGCCATCCGCGAGGCCTTCGAAGAGCTCGGCGTGCTGCTCGCCCACCATGCCGACGGCCGCCCCGTGAGCGCCGAAGACATCGCCGCCATGGACCGCGACGACACCGCCGGCACCGCGTTCGCCGACCAGTGCGCCGCGCGCGGCCTGGTGCTCGACTCGGACCGCGTGTTCACCTTCGCGCACTGGATCACCGACCGCGACCTGCCCAAGCGCTTCGACGTGCCCTTCCTGGTCGCGCGCATGCCCGAAGGCCAGGAGCCGAGCGCCGACGAAAGCGAACAGTTCGAGCCCTGCTGGGTGCGCCCCGCCGACGCGCTCGCGCGGCACGACGCGGGCAGCTTCTTCATGATTTTCCCGACCGTGCGCACGCTGCAGCGCATGGCCGCGTACACCACCGTCGACTCGGTGCTCGCGGCCTGCGCGCCCGGCGGCGCCGGCGAAGCGCCGCTGTGGACCAGCTGCCCGCGCGGCGGCCTGCTCAAGGGCGCCGACGTGCGCTACATGGAGCACGAGTCGCCCTTCGGCGAGCTTGCGCTGGTGTGCCCCGACGGCCAGATGCTGCATGCGCTCGACTGGCAGAGCGAGCAGCCGGTGCCCCTGCTGAAGAACGTGATGCGCCTGACCGCGCCCAACCCCAGCGCCATGACCGGCCCGGGCACCAACAGCTACATCGTGGGCGACGCGGCCACCGGCTACATCGTGATCGACCCGGGCCCGAACGACTTCGACCACATCGGCCGGCTGTGGCGCGCCACGCACGGCGACATCCGCATGATCGTGTGCACGCATTCGCATGCCGACCACTCCCCGGGCGCCGCGCCGCTGCAGGCGCTGTGCAAGGGCGCGAAGCCGCCGATCCTGGGGCTGTCGTCGGCGCCCACGGCGCGCTCGTCGGCGCGCTTCACGGCCGAGCGCGAGCTGCAGGACGGCGAGCGGCTGGTGCTCTCGGGCACCGACGCCGAGGGCCACCCGCTCACGCACACGCTGCGCGTGATCCACACGCCCGGCCATGCTGCCAACCACCTGTGCCTGGTGCTCGAGGAAGACGGCCTGCTGTTCTCGGGCGATCACATCCTCAACGGCAGCACCACGGTGGTGGACCCGCCCGACGGCGACATGACGGCGTACCTGGGTTCGCTGGACGCGCTCGACGCGGCCTGCGAGGCGGGGCACGTCGAGTTCATCCTGCCGGCGCACGGCTACGTGATCGGCTTTGCGCGCACGGCCATCGGCATGCTGAAGGCGCACCGCCTGAAGCGCGAGGCCAAGATTGCCGCGGCCATGCGCAAGCTGCCCGACGGCACGCCCGAACAATGGCTACCCCTGGCCTACGACGACGTGCCCGAGCGCATGTGGCCGGTGGCGGCCCGCTCGCTGGCCGCGCATGTGGCGCGCATCCGGCAACTGACTGCAACTTGATGACCAACGACAACCACGACAAGAACACGCCGCCTGGCCAGCGCGAGGACGGCAAGGGCCGCGAAAACGGCAACAGCCGCAACCAGGGCCGCGGCGATGCCGACGAAGGCATTCGCCTGGCCAAGCGCGTGGCCGCGATGGCCGGCGTGTCGCGCCGCGAAGCCGAGCTGCTGATCGAGAACGGCGCGGTGCGCGTGGACGGCGTGGCGCAGACGCTGCCGCAGTCGCGCGTGCTGCCGCACCAGCAGGTGGAGATTGCCGCCGGCGCCAAGCCCGAGCCGGTGCTGCCCGTCACCCTGCTGCTGTACAAGCCCGCGGGCATGCCGACCGACAACGCGCACCGCCTGCTGGTGGCCGCGAACCACCACGAGCCCGAGCGCGCCGGCCAGCGCTTCCTGCCGGCGCATGCCAAGGGGCAGCACTGCATGACGCCGCTGGAAACCGGCGCCAGCGGGCTGGTCGCGTACACGCAGGAGTTCCGCATCGAACGCAAGCTGCAGGAAGACGCGGGCATCCTCGAGCACGAGGTGATGGTCGACGTGGCCGGCCCGGTGAGCCCCGAGACGCTGGCGCGGCTGGAGCGCTCGCCGGCCCGCGTGAGCATCGGCCGCCAGAGCGACGAGCAGACCGGCCTGCGCTTTGCGCTGAAGGGCGCGCGGCCGGGGCAGATTGCGCACATCTGCGACCACGTGGAGCTGCGCATCCTGGCGATGCGGCGCATCCGCATCGGCCGCGTGCCGCTCGCCGGGCTGCAGCCCGGCCAGTGGCGCTACCTGGCACCGCACGAACGCTTCTGAAAAGAACAGCGACAACAAAGACGACACCCCGGCCCCCGGCCCGGCGAAGCTTTCCCCCCCGACGACGCACCGCATGTTCGCGGACTGCATTTTTCAGCCTGCGGCACGCCCGTGCCGCCGACAGGAGACTCAGCCATGAAGTTCGGCTCAACGAGCGCCGCCCTGGCCTGCACCGTGCCCCTGGCACTGGTCGCCGGCTGCAGTTACCTCAACCCCGCGCCGCCGCCTGCGCCCTCCGCTCCGCCCCCGCCGCCGGCGGTGGTCACGCGCGACGGGCTGGCCCCCATCACCGAGGCGCAGGTGGAGCGCATCCGCGAGGCCATCGGCACCAAGGCGCCCAGCCCGGCCATCGAGAAGGTGCTGCGCAGCGCGTCGCCGACCATCGAATCGTTCGTGCGCACCGAAGGCTGCATCACCGCGCGCAACGGCGCGGTGCTCAACCCGTTCGCGGCGCCGGGCCGCCTGTTCGACGGCACGGGCTTCCAGGGCGCGCCGATGTCGGAAATGCAGTTCCACGACAAGACCGCCTGCGTGACCGTGCAGCGCATGCAGAACTGGAAGATGGTGACGCCCAGGCTGCTGCGCTTCGAGGTGGTGTACGTGGGCGACGACGGCGAGGAGCGCGCCGTGAAGCGCCACGAGCTCACGCGCCAGCCGAAGGGCGGCTGGCTCTTCACGCGCTAGGCAAGGGCCACGCACGGCCCGGGCAGCAGGTCATCACGCCGGCGCCGACAGCGGCTCGGCCACGCCCGAGCCCTGGTGGCTGGCCAGCTTCGCGTAGGCGCCCTGCCTGCGCAGCAACGCGTCGTGCGTGCCGGCTTCGGCCAGCGCGCCGTTTTCCAGCACCAGGATCAGGTCGGCATCGCGAATGGTCGACAGGCGGTGGGCGATCACCACCGTGGTCCGGTGCCGCATCAACACGTCGAGCGCGCCGCGCACCTGCGCTTCGGAGAGCGAGTCGAGGTGCGAAGTGGCCTCGTCCAGGATGAGCACCGGCGCGTTCTTCAGGAAGGCGCGGGCAATAGAGATGCGCTGGCGCTGCCCGCCGGACAGCTGCATGCCGCGCTCGCCGACGCGGGTGGCCAGGCCCTCGGGCAGCGTCTGCACGAACGCCGTGAGCGCCGCCTGCTCCAGTGCCAGCGCCAGTTCCGCGGGCGTGGCGTCGGGTCGGGCCAGGCGGATGTTGCCTTCGAGCGTGTCGTTGAAGAGGTAGGTGTCCTGCGTCACCAGCGCCACGCGCTCGCGCAGGCCGTCGAGCCGCAGTTCGCGCACGTCCGCGCCGCCAAGCCTCACGGTGCCTTGCCGCGGGTCCCAGAACCGCAGCAGCAGGCTGGCCACGGTGCTCTTGCCCGCCCCCGAGGCACCGACCACGGCCACGGTGGCGCCGGCGGGCACGGTGAAGCTCAGGTCGCGCAAGGTGTCCTGCGCCTTGCCGGGGTACGCGAAGCAGACGTGTTCGAAAGCCAGCGACAACCCCTGCGACCCCGCCTGCGACCCTGCCTGCGAGGGCAGCGGTATCGACAGCGTGCCGTCGGCGACCGGCTCGGGCTCGTTGTTGACCACATGCAGGCGGCGCGTGGCGGCGATGGTGTCGGCCAGCTGGCGGCTGACCTGCGAAATCTCGGACACCGGCAGGAAGGTGGCCAGCGCGATCAGCACCAGCAGCGGCAGCATGCCGGCGGGCAGCGCGCCGGCGGCCACCTGCAGCGCGCCGACCACGGCGACGGCCAGCCCGCCGAGCCCCATCGCGACTTCGAACCACGCGCCCTGGCGCGACAGGTCGCGCAGCAGTTCCAGCCGCTTGCCGCGCGACCGGTCGGCGACCTCGAGGAACTGCGCGCGGCGGCGGCCGGTGGCCTGGAAGGCGGTCAGGTCGGCCAGGCCCTGGATGGTGTCGGTGGTGTGGGCGCTCATTTCGCCCAGGGCGTGGCGGGCGCGGTCGCCCAGCGCATCGATCTTGCGCCGCCCCTGGACGGGCGACAGCAGCGCATACGCCAGGAACGGCAGCAGCGCCAGCGCCACCGGCGCGTTGTACGCCGCGAGAAAGCCCAGCACCGACAGCGGCACCAGCACCGACACGATGGCCGGGGCGATGGTGTGGGCGTAGAAGTACTCGACCATTTCCACGTCGTGCGTGGCCAGCGCGACCAGGTCGCCCGAGCGGCGCTGCAGCAGGTACGCGGGCGCCAGCCGCTCCAGCTTGTCGTAGAGCTTGACGCGCATGTCGGCCAGCAGCTGGTAGGCCATGGCGTGCGCCAGCCAGGACTCGAGCCAGTGGAACAGCGCGGCCAGCGGCGCGGCAACCAGCAGGCCGACGACCAGCACCGAGGTGTCGCGGCCGTCGCGAATGGCGGCCACCACCAGCGCGCTGAGCACGCCCACCCCGATGAAGGCCGCCACGCGCGCCACGCCCAGCAGGATGGTGGCGACCAGCGTGCCGCGCCAGGGCCGCACCACCGACAGCAGCGTGGCCAGCGTGGCGGACCAGCCGACTTGGGCGGCATCGGTGTCCAGCGAGCGCAGGGCCGGGCCCTGGCCGCTTTCGTTGTCGCTGTCGTTGTCGTTGTCGCTGCCGTCATTGCTGTCGCCATCGCCGGCAACACGCGACGGCGCGGCCTTCGCCGTGGCGCGCGAAGGAGCGGCGGTGGCCGATGGCGTTGCCGCGCTCACCGCCTGCTCGTGCATCAGCCGGTAGTACAGGCCCCGCTGGCGCATGAGCTCCGCATGCGGCCCCTGCTCCACCACCCGCCCCTGGTCCAGCACCAGGCAGCGGTCCGCGCCGATGACGCTGGCCAGCCGATGCGCCAGGATCAGCGTGGTGCGCCCGGCCATCAGGCGGTCCAGCGCCTGCTGGATCAGCGCCTCGTTCTCGGTGTCGACCGAAGACAGCGCTTCGTCCAGGATCAGGATGGGCGCGTCGCGCAGCAGCGCGCGGGCAATCGCCACGCGCTGGCGCTGCCCGCCCGACAGCTGCAGGCCGCGCTCGCCGATGGGCGTGGCGTAGCCCTGCGGCAGCGCCATGATGAAGTCGTCGATGTTGGCCGCGCGGGCCGCGGCGCGCACCTGCTCTTGCGTGGCCTCGGGCCGCCCCAGCCGCAGGTTGTCGTCGATGGTGCCGTGGAACAGCGTGATGTCCTGGCTGACCAGCGCCATGTGGCCCAGCAGCGTCTGCGTGTCGAGCCGGTTGACGTCGTGCCCACCCACGCGGATGGTGCCGGCCTGCGGCACGCACTCTCGCAGCAGCAGCCGCACGATGGTGGACTTGCCCGCGCCGCTCGGGCCCACGATGCCGACGCGCTCGCCGGGCGCGATGCGCAGCGACAGGCCCTGGTGGGCGGGGCGCTGCGGCGAATAAGAGAACGACACGGCGTCGAACTCGATGGTCGGCGCCAGGCGCGTCACTTCGCCTTCGGTGGCCTGCACATCGGGCGCGGCGGTCAGTGGCCGCGCGTCCATCAGCGCATGGATGCTCGCCGCGGCGGACTGCCCCAGCATGCCCCGGTGCAGCACGGAGCGCAGGTCGCGCAGCGGCCGAAAGATCTCGGTGCCGGCCATCAGCACGATGAGCAGCGCTTCCACGCTCATGTCGCCGGCCGCCACGCGCCAGGTGCCCACCGTCAGCGCCAGTGCCGCGCCCAGCGCCACGCCCAGGTCGCTGATGCCGCGCGTCAGCAGGCTCACCGACAGCACCCAGAACGTGCTGTCGGACAGCTTGCGCGCGCGGGCCGCCAGGCGCTCGCCCCAGGCCTTGCCCTGGCCGTACGACTTGAGCGTGGGCAGGCCCTGCACGGCGTCGAGAAACTCCTCGCCGAACGCGTTCAGCGAACGGGTGCGCGCCAGGCTCGCGCGGCGGTCGATCATGTGCACGGCCATCGGGCCGAACAGCGCGAACAGCGCCGCGACCAGGAACACCAGCGCGGTCGGCACATCCCAGAAGGCGATGACCGCGAAGATGGCGAACGGCGCCACCGCCGCGATGACGACCTGCGGCAGGTACTGGCCGAAGAAAGTCTGCAGTTGCTCCACGCCGTCCACCACCGTCAGCATCACGCCGCCGGTGCGCTGGTTGGCGAACCAGGCCGGCCCCAGCGCGACGATGCGGTCGTACAGCCGCGCGCGCAGCGCCTGCTGCACGTCGGCGGACGACCGGTTGGCCTGCACGGTGCGCAGGTGGTCGAACAGCGCGCGCAGCAGCACCATGGCGCCGGCGCAGGCGGCCGGCGCGAGCCACTCGGTGGCGGGCGCGCCGTCGAACACGCGCGCCAGCAACTGGCCGAGGAACACGTAGCGGGCGACGCCGGCGGCCAGCGCCAGCAACCCGAGAAAGATGCCACCGGCCATGCGCATGCGCAGCCCCGCGGTCAGTTGCCATAGCCTGGTGTCGAAGTACATGTCGGTTGCTTCCTGGGAAGCGGCGATGGTCGGGCATCCGGCATGCGGGCGAAAGCGATAGTTACTCACTCGTGGGTTGAGCTAAATTGCACCCCTTCTTCGTGTTGTCGCCGATCTTCTTGTGCCCATGCCACCCCTGGCCACCCTGCGCGCCTTCGAAGCGGTCGCCCGCCTCGGCAGCCTGAGCCGCGCCGCCGCCGAGCTCAACGTCACCAAGAGCGCCGTCAGCCACCAGCTGCGCGCGCTGGAGGCCGACCTGGGCGTGAGCCTGCTGCTGCGCGGCGGCACGGTGCGCCGCGCGCAGACCACCGAGGCCGGCGCCGCGCTGCTGGTGTCGGTGCAACAGGCCTTGACCCTGCTCGACAGCGCCTGCCGCCATGCGCGGGCTGGCGCAAGCGGCAAGCGGCGGGTTCACCTCAACGTGTCGGCCAACCCGTCGCTCGCGGCACTGTGGCTGGCGCCGCGCATCGGGCGCTTCGCGGAGATGCACCCTGACATCGACGTGCAGCTGTTCCTGCACGCCAGCCAGGACCCCGCGTGGAAGGCGCAGGACCTCGACCTGGCCTTCCTGCACAAGCAGGCCCTGGGCCCGCGCTTTGCCGAGGCCGGCGACATTCCGCTGTTCACCGAGACCGTGGTACCGGTCTGCAGCCCGGCGCTGATTCCCCCACACGAGCGCGACGACCCGCTCGCCCTTGCGCGCCACCGCTGGCTGGAAGAAAAGCACATCGACAGCCCCGAGACCGACTGGCGCACCTGGCGCCTGCGGCTGGGCCTGCCGGAAAGCGCCGGGCGCGACCCGCTGGTGTTCAGCGGCCTGAGCACCGTGGTGGCCGCAGCCGCGGCGGGCGTGGGCATCGCGCTGGGCCGCGCGCCGCTCATCGACGAGGAATTGGCCCGCGGCCGGCTGGTGGCGCTGACGCCCGCGCTGCGCATGCCGGGCTCATGGGGCTATGTGATGCGGCTGCATGCCAACCGGCCGATGGACGCGTCGCTGCCGAAGCTGGTGGAGTTCCTGGCCGAAGAGGGCCAGGGCCGGCGCGCGCCGGTGGGCTGAACGACCTGCGCTTGCCGCGGCGCTTACACGGCCTCGGCCGCCACCCGGCGTGCCTCGTCCGCGCGCCGCTGCGCACGCAGCGCCACCGCGAACGACAGCTGCGCCACGATGCCCGCCCCCGCCAGCACGATGGCCGAGGCCAGCGCCGGGTTGCGGTGGCCCATGCCCGCGAGCGCGGTGCACAGCGCGCCCACGGCCATCTGCGTGAAGCCATACAGGCCCGAGGCCGAGCCGATGACCTGCGGGTTCACGCTGATGGCCTGCGTGAGCGCCGCCGGCGAGGCCATGCCGCAGCCGACCGTGAACAGGAACATGCAGGTGACGATGAGCGGTACCGACAGGTGCTCGCTGAGCGCCGCGCCCAGCAGCACGAAGGCCGCGGCCACGCTCAGCGCGTTGGAGCGCACCATGAGCCGGTCGACGCGCACGCGCGAGATCATGTGGCTGGTCAGGAAGCTGCCGAGCCACACGCCCGACACCAATATCGCCAGGTAGATGCCCGCCTCGTGCGCGGGCCGGTGCAGCTGGTCCACGAAGATGAAAGGGGCCGACGCGATGAAGGCGTACATCGACGTGGTGGCGCAGCCGCCGCCGATCGAAAACCCGAGAAAGGCCGGCGAGGCCAGCAGCTTCTTGTAGTTGCGCGCGAGATCCCTGGCGTTGACCGCGGCACCGGGCGAACCGGTCTCGGGCATCAGCCGCCAGGTGAACAGGAAGCCGACCACGCCCAGGCCGAACAGCGCATAGAAGATGGAGCGCCAGCCCAGCGTGGTGGCCAACGCGCCGCCGATCAGCGGTGCGAGGCTGGGGCCGATGGTGACCATCAGGTTCATCAGCGCGAGGCGGCGCGTGGCTTCTTGCGGGCCCGCGGTGTCGCGCACGATGCTGCGGCCCAGCACCAGCCCGGCGCACCCGCCGATGGCCTGGAACAGCCGCGCGGCGATCAGCGAATGCACTTCGGGCGCGACAGCCGCGGCGAGCCCCGACACGCAGTAGATGCCCAGCCCGACCAGCAGCACCGGGCGCCGCCCGTAGCGGTCGGCCAGCGGCCCGTACACCAGCTGGCCCACCGCCAGGCCGAGGATGTAGAGGCTCACCGTCATCTGCATGGCGCCCATGCCGGCGCCCAGGCTCTTCGCGGCGATGGGCAGCGCGGGCACGAAGACGTGCATGGCCAGCGTGCCGCTGAAGGTGACGAGCGCCAGCAGCCACAGCGGCGCGTGCAGGCGCGGCGGGAGCGCGGAGGTTGCGGCGGTGGTCATGGGCGGGTCATTGCCTGATCGTGGCGGGGTGCGTGGTGTCGTGGGTGGCGTCGTGAGCGGCGTTGTGAGCGGTGTCGCGCACGCCAGCCTGCGCCAGGTTCGTATCGTCCGGCTCCCAGCCCCCGCCCAGTGCCATGAAAAGCATGACCTGGTCGTCGGACAGCTGCGCCTCGCTGGCGGCCAGCGACGACTCGCTCGCGGCCAGCGCGCGCTCGGCGTCGAGCGACTCGAGGTAGCTGGTGCGCCCGTTCTGGTAGAGCTGGCGCGCCTGCCGCGCCACGATGGCGCTCTGGTCGCGCGAGGCTTCCAGCGCGGCGCGGCGGTCGAGCTCGCGGGCGCAGTTGCCCAGCGCTGTCTCGGTCTCGCGCAGCGCGGTGAGCACGGTGCCGTCGAATTTGGCGAGCGCGCCGCGCGTGCCGGCCTCGGCCTGCGCGATGCGCGACTGCACCACGCCGGTGTTCGGAAGGGTCCACGAAATCAGCGGGCCCAGGCTGTAGCTCATGCTGTCCTTGTGGCCGAAGTCGGAGGCGGTGCTGGCCGACATGGCCGACAGGCCGATCGACACGTGCGGGTACAGGTCGGCCGTGGCCACGCCGATGCGCGCGGTGGACGCGGCCAGCGTGCGCTCGGCCTGGCGGATGTCGGGCCGGCGGCGCAGCAGCGCGGCGCCGTCGCCCACCGGCAGCACGCCGGCCACGCGCGGCGGCGTGGTGCAGTCGGCCACCTCGCGCGGAAAGTCTTGCGGCAGCGCGCCGGTGAGCGTGGCCAGGCGGTACAGCGCGGCCTGCCGGCTGGCCTGCAGCGGCGGCAGCGCGGCATTGAGCGACTGCAGCTGCGCGCGCGCGCGGCCCGCGTCGATGGCGCCGGCGCGCCCGGCGTTCTGCAGGCGCTCGGTGACGTTCACCGCGTCTTTCTGCAGGCTGACGGACTTCTGCGCGATCTCCAGGCGCAGGCCGGTGGAGCACGCCTCGGCATACGCACGCGCGGTGCCCGCGGCCACGTTCACGCGCACCAGGTCGAGCGCGGCTTCGGCCGCCTCGGTGTTGGCGGCGGAGGCCTCGATGGCGCGGCGCAGCTGGCCGAACAGGTCGACCTGGTACGACAGCGAGGCGCCCAGCCCGTAGTTGAAGGTGCTGGGCGGCTCGTAGCCGCGCTGCAGCAGCTGGATGCCCGACTGGTGGCCGAACGACGGCCCGCCGTTCACACCGATGGTCGGGTACTTGCCGCCGGCCACTTCGTCGTCGATGGCGCGCTCGCGCTCCAGGTTGGCCACGGCCTGGCGCAGGTCGGTGTTGTGGGCCAGCGCCTGCGCCACGAGGCGGTCGAGCAGCGGGTCGTGGTACAGGCGCCACCAGTGCGCGGGCAGCGGCGCGGCGCTGGCGGGCGAGCCCGCAGCGGCGCCCGCGAAGGGCTTGCCGGCGGCGTCCTGGCTGGCCAGGGCTTCGGGCGGCTGCTTGTAGTCGGGGCCGACCGCCGCGCAGGCCGCGAGCGCGGCCGCGGCGGCCAGCGTCGCGATGCGGAAGATGCCGCGGGTGACGAAGCGGGGGGTCATGGTGTTCATCCCTTCTTCGGCGCCGCCGAGGCGGGCTCGGCAGCGGTCTTGCCCTGTGCCGTCTTGTTGTCCAGCACCTGCACCGTCACGGTCTGGCCCGAGACCAGGCGCGCGCCCTGCGGCAGCGGGTCGAGCTTGATGCGCACCGGAATGCGCTGCGCCAGGCGCACCCAGTTGAAGGTCGGGTTCACGCTGGGCAGCAGGTTGGCGCTGGTGGAGCGGTCGTGGTCGGCAATGCCGGCGGCCACGCTGTCGACCGCGCCTTCGAGCACCGCGCCGCCGCCCATGGGCGTCACGCGCACGCGGTCGCCGAGGTGGATGCGCGGCAGCTTGGTTTCCTCGAAGTAGCCCTCGACGTAGAACGACTGCGCATCGACCAGCGCCAGCACCGGGCGGCCCGCGGCGGCGTAGCTGCCCTGGCGCAGGTCGAGGTTGGTGACCAGGCCGTCGGTGGGCGCGCGCACTTCGGCGCGCTGCAGGTTGAGGCGGGCCGAGTCGAGCGCCACTTCGGCCTGCGCCACGGCGGCCTGCATCTGCTCGACGCGCGAACGGGTCTGCTCGCGCGACTCCTTGGAGATGAGGTCGCTCAGGCCCACGTTGCGCTGGTTCTCGCGCTGCACCTGGGCGCTCATGGCGCGCTGCGCCGACAGGGCGGCCTGCGCCTGGCGCACGGCCAGGTCGTAGCGCGCGCGGTCCACCTCGAACAGCAGCGTGCCGGCGGCCACCGACTGGTTGTCGCGAATGGGCACGGAGGTGACCAGGCCCGACACGTCGGGGGCGATCTGCACGACGTTGGCGCGCACGCGGCCGTCGCGCGTCCACGGCGCGAGCTCGTAGTGGTCCCACAGGCGAAAGCCCGCCCACACGGCGGCGGCCACCACGGCCACGGTCAGGAGCACGCGGCCCAGGCGCGGTGCCCAGGGGTTGTTGGAGGAAAAACTGGCTTTCATGGGACTCTCGCGATTCATTGAAGGTAGGAGGTGACGCGGCTCAGCGCGTAGAGCAGCAGCAGGTACAGCGCCATGTCGAACAGGGCCGGGTGCCACACCCAGCGGTACGCGCCGGTGGCTGCGAGCAGGCGGCGCACGGCCCACAGGGCCACGAACGCGCCGAGGGCCAGCACCATGATCCAGGGCAGGTACAGGCCGTAGAAACTGGCTTCGCCGATCATGCGGAAGCTCCTTGAAGAGGGGCGCGCGCCAGCATCGGCGGCGCTTCGGGGAAGAGGTTGCGGCGCAGGCCGACCAGGGCGGTGATGGCCGAGCGGGATGCAGCGGAGGAGGCGGAAGAAGAAGCTGAAGCGGATGACGCTGACGCGGATGAAGCTGCGCCGTCGCGGGCCCCGCGCGCTTCACTTGTTTCACTCGTTTCGAGCACCGCGCTCAACGCCTCGTCGATCTGCGGCAGCAGCCCCGACGGACGCGGGTTCATGCGCCCTTCGCCGCGCTGGCGGAAGAAGCGCGCAATGCTGTCGAGCAGCGCGGCCGAGGTGGCCAGGGGCAGCTGCGCGCGCACGCGTTGCAGCACCACGATGTCGGCGCCCATGCGCAGGTCGCGCAGCGCGTCGTTCGCGGCCACGCCTTCGACCGTGCCGCCGGCCTGCGCGATGCGCGGCGCGAGCAGGCCGATGCGGTCGAGCATGCGCACGGCATAGGCGTCGCTCTGCGCGTACTGCGGGTGCGACGAAGCGGCCATGTCCCCCAGCTCGCGCCAGGTGGCACGCTGGATGCGCCGCGCGCTCCAGTCGGCGCCCACCGAGCGCACCAGGCGGGTGACGCGCGCCGCGACCACCACGCCCACGATCTGGCCGATCATGCTGTTGATGAAGCTCACCAGGTCGGAGCTGGCCGTGTCGTGCAATGCCAGCGTGCCGGCCACGCCGAAGACCAGCGCCATCGCCGGCATGAAATGCGTCGGGCGCGGCAGGTACAGCCCCAGCAGCAGGAACAGCGGCGCGCAGATGGCTACCAGCATGCCGAAGTCCTGCACGGTGGGCATGAGCACCAGCACGTAGACCGCGGAAATGGGCACCGACCACAGCGTCCACTTCAGGAAGCCGTGAATGGCCGGCACCGGGTCGTCCATGGTGGCGAAGAAGCAGCAGAACACCGCGGCCATCATGGTGGCGGCCGAGCCCATGGGCCAGCCGGTGACGATCCAGAACGCGCCGCACAGGCAGATGGCGATGACCGCGGCCAGCGCCGACAGCAGCGCCATGCCGTAGTCGCGGTGCAGCACGCGCGCGCCCAGCGCGGCGGTGCGGCGCAGCGGCGCGGCGCCCTTCAGGCCTTCGTCGATGTCCAGGCGCAACTGGCCGCAGGCGGTCCAGCCGTCGATCAGTTCCTCGAGCCGGCCGGCCAGGCCGATGCGCAGGGCGCGGCCCCAGGGGGTGGGTTGTGCGTTGGCGGCTGCAGGTATGTTGCTGAGCCCGTCGATGGCGCGGCGCAGCGCTTGCAGGCGCTGGCCGCGCGCGGCGGCGTCGGCGGTCGGTTCGGCTTCGTCGTGCAGCCATTGCGCGGCCTGCGCGAGCACGGCGGCCACGTCGGGCGCCAGCCGGCCTTCGGCCTGCTCCAGCGCCTGCAGCCGGTCTTCGACGGCCGACAGCGCGGGCGTGAGCGCGGCCACGCGGTCCTGCATGGCGCGGATGGCGCCGGCGGTCCAGCGCAGGTGCGTGGTGTCGAAGGGCACGTGGGTGGAAAGAAGGCGCAGCTGCGTGATGTCGCCGGCCAGGCGGCGGCGGTCGTCGTCGAGCCGCTTGGGGTCGGCCTTGGTACGGCCGCCAGCGTCATCGCGGCCGGCGGGCTGCAGCAGGTCGCCGAGCCACTTGCGCGCATCCACCAGCGTGCGGTCGAGCAGGCCGAGCACGGTCGGCGCGAGCCCCGCGGGCAGCACCAGGCTGTGGACCAGCGTCGCGCAGAAGATGCCCAGGCCGATTTCTTCCACCCGCGCCACGGCGGTGTCGAACAGCACGAGCGGCGTTTGCACCGACGGAAAGCCGATCAGCGCCGCCGTGTAGCCCGCGAGCATGAACACATAGGAGCGCGGCGTGCGGTCGAACAGCGAGATGCACAGGCACAGCCCGACCCACAGCGCGAGCACCAGCGTGAGCAGCTCGGGCGCGTTCGACAGCGCGGGCACCAGCAGCACGGTGGCGGTGCTGCCGATGAGCGTGCCGCAGAAGCGGTACAGCGCCTTGGAGCGCACCGCGCCGGCCAGCGGATGGGCGACGACGTAGGTGGTCATGAGGGCCCAGAACGGGCGCGGCAGGCCGGCGCGGCTGGCGAGGTACATCGCGAGCATGGCGGCGGCGAAGCTCTTGGCGGAAAAGAGAAGCTCCGCGCGAGTGAAGCGCGGGAGGCTGAGCGAGGCCATTTACTTGCGCCCTTCTGGCGGGGCGGCCGGGGCGGAAGGTGCTGGCGGGGCGGAAGGTGCCGGGGGCGCCGGCGGGTTCTGCACGGCGCGCACGCCCATGCGCTCTTCCAGCACCGCGAACACGCGCAGGCAGGCGGCCACGTCGGCATCGGCCACGCCGTCGAACAGCGACGCGCGCATCAGCGTCAGGGCGGCCTCGATGGGGGCGCAGGTGGCCTTGCCGGCGTCGGTGAGGTGCAACGTCTTGGCGCGGCGGTCGGCCGGGTCTTCGCGGCGCTCGACCAGACCCGCCTCGACCAGCTGGTCGACCGAGCGCACCAGCGACGGCCCTTCGATGCCCAGCGCCTCGGCCAGCACGCCCTGGCGCACCTCGCCGTTCATGCGCCCGAGCATCACGATGGGATAGGCCAGCGTCTGCGACACGCCGACGTGCGCCACCGCCTTGTCGGCCGCGGCGCGGTAGCCGCGCTGCAACACCGCGAGCGACGTGCCAAGCCGCATCAGCGCCTGTTCGCGCGTTGGCAGGGAGGGGTCGGAATCGATCACGGTAGTTGCCTAATAGTTAGCTTGCTATCGATTGTACGGGTTTCTACCGATCCGTGCAGGCGTGCGCGGTCAACGAGGCGTTTTGGGGGAGATGAGAGGGATTGCCCCGGGCGCAGCGTGGCGCCCCTGGATGCGCGACGACGGCATTGCGCCGTCGTCGAAAAAGAAAGTGTGAAGCTCGCCGATAAGCCGGATTCTGTGCATCGAGGGCCTCTTGCGAAACCCTCGACGTGACCGCCATTACTCTGGGCCGTTTGTCGCCAAACGGCTCGATGCCACCTACCCGCCAGCTCAGCGGAACCACCTCGATACTGGCCTACTTGGTGTTGCTGCGCGCAGAGATTGCCCGTTTCACCCGAACTGAATCGGCTCGTCTCTGTTGCTCTGATCCTCACCTCACGGTGGAGAGTCGTTAACTCCTGCGCTGTCCTGTGCAGTCCGGACGTTCCTCCAGTGCGGTCTTTCGACACGGCGCCTTGCGGCGTCGCCCCTTGCGGGCCAGCACCAGCGGCGGTCTGGCGTGCTTCACGGGGCGGATTATCGCCTCATGAAGAAAGCGCCTTCCCGCAAAAGTCAAAGAGGCCACGAGGTCACGCGGTCACGAGGTCACGCGATCCCGCAGAACTCCCGCCGGTACTGCTCCGGCGTGGTCCCGGCCTCGCGCTGGAACATCGCGATGAAGGCCGAGGCCGTGCTGTAGCCCAGGTCGAACGCAATGTCCTGCACCGTGCGCCCGGCCTCCAGCGCGTCGATGGCGCGCAGGAAGCGCAGCCGCTGGCGCCATTCGCCGAAAGAGATGCCCAGCTCCCGCTGGCACTGGCGCGCCAGCGTGCGCTCGGTCATGTGCACGCGCTGCGCCCAGTCGGCCAGCGAACGGTGGTCGCCGGGCTCGGCCTGCAGCGCCTCCAGCACCGAGACCAGCGCGGGCGACGCCGCCGCCGGCAGATAGCAGCGCTGCACCTCGGCCACGGCCAGCTGGTCGACCACCACGTGGGCCAGGCGCAGGTCGGCGGGCGTGGCGGGCACGTGCAGCTCGCGCGCCGCGAAATCGGCCAGCACGCTGCGGATGATCGGGCTGATGCGCACCGTGCATGCCTCGGCCGGCAGCTGCCCGCACAGGCCGGGCGCGATGTAGATCGAGCGGTAGACGATGGCGTGGCGCAAGGTGCAGCTGTGCACCACCTTCGGCGGAATCCAAACCGCGTACTGCGGCGGCGAGAGAAAGCGCAGGCCCTCGGTTTCCATCTGCATGGTGCCGTGCGCGGCGTAGTTCAGGTGGCCCCAGCTGTGGCTGTGCGGCGCGGCGAGCGTGTCGGCGCCGAACTCGTCGTAGCGGAAATAGAACGGGCCTTCCTGGTCCTCCACGTTCTGGATCCGCAGGTAGCGCGGCGTGTCGGCGGTGGGCAGGGACAAGGGCAAGTGCACGGTCTCCGGTTGAAAGCGTCCGGATCGCCGGACGATATGTCCTGATTCAGCTATATGCCGCAGGACAGACGCACCGATGATAGCCACGTACCCCGAAGAAAGCTCCCCGTCATGTGGCCCTACGCCTTCCCCCTGCTCGCCATCGTCATCTGGTCGGGCAACACCGTCGTCAGCAAGATGGCCGCCGGCGCCATCGCGCCCGCCGAGATCAGCTTCTACCGCTGGCTGCTGGCCGCCCTGCTCTTCACGCCCCTGGCATTGCGCCCGGTGCTGCGCAACTGGAGCGCGATTCGCCCGCAGCTGGGCCGCATCGCCGTGCTCGGGCTGCTGGGCATGGTGGTCTACCAGAGCCTGGCCTACTACGCGGCCTACCTCACCACGGCCACGCACATGGGCATCATCGGCTCGCTCACGCCGATGATGGTGTTGGCGCTGTCGATCGCGCTGCTGGGCCAGCGGCTCACGGCCGGCGCGGTGGCGGGCTCGCTGGTGTCGATCGCGGGCGTGGCGGTGGTGGTGTCTTCGGGCGACCTGGGCACGCTGCTGAAGACCGGCGCGAACCTGGGCGACGGCCTGATGCTGCTGGCCATGCTGGCGTACGCCGTCTACGTGATCCTGCTCAAGCGCTGGGGCATGAAGAACGTGCCCGCGCTGCAGCTGCTGTACCTGCAGATCGTGTGCGCCGTGATCGTGCTGCTGCCGCTGTACCTGCTCTCGCCGAAAACGGGCCTCTCGGCGGCCAACCTGCCGCTGGTCGGCTTCGCCGGGCTGGGCGCCTCGATGGTCGCGCCGCTGCTGTGGATGCACACGGTGGCGCACATCGGCCCCAGCCGCGCGAGCATGTTCTTCAACCTGATTCCGCTGTTCACCGCGCTGATCGCCGCCGCGGTGATCGGCGAATCGCTGGCGGCGTACCACGCGGTCGGCGGCGTGCTGACGGTGGCGGGCGTGCTGCTGGCGGAGCTGTGGAAGGCGCCGCTGCGGCGCCGGCGCGCCGTGCCGGCGTGAATAACGTGAACGGCCTGAACGGCTGAGCGGCCTGACCGGCGTGATGCTCAGGGGCTGATCGTCGAGAACACCTCGATGGCGATCACGTTCGACACCGATCGCCCCTGCTTCACCTCGCCCGGCACCACCAGCCGCGCGAAGCCGGTGGTGGTGAGGTCGACGCCGTTCATCTGGTAGGCGACCATCGCCGCCTTGCCGCCGAAGCCGGGGTCGATCTCGCCCAGCGACAGCACGGCCCGGTAGCCGTCGCTGCCGGTCACCACGGCGTACATGCCGAGCGTGGCGTTCTTGGGCGTGGTGGGCAGGCCCAGGCCGTTCAGCAGCGACCACAGGCTGACGCCGCTGTACACGTTGCCGCCCACCGTCACATCGGGCGACGCCGTGAGGCCCTTCAGGTCCGCGGCCGTGAAGCTCTTCGCGGTGCCCACCTTGCCGGACACGGCGAACGAGGCCGACACCCCGCCGCCCACGCCCGCCGCGGTCGCGGGCGCGGCGGCCACGTCGAGCCGCACCAGGTTCGACACGTAGCGCCCGCCCTTCACGTCGCCCGGCGCCGTCACGCGGAACGGGCCGTCCGCAGTACCCAGCGGGGCCGAGGCGCCGCCGGTGGTCTCCGCGTAGGCGACCACGCTCGGCTTGTTGCCGAAGTCGGGGCTGAGCTCGCCGAGCGCGAACACCACCTTGTAGCCGTCGGCGCCCGTGGCCAGCAGGTAGCGGCCGAGCACGTCGTTCTTGCGCGCGACATCGAGCTGCAGGCCGGCGTCGCTCAGCAGCGGCCACAGGCCGGCGCCGGTGTAGGTGTGCACCTGGGCGCCGCTGCCGCTGGAGAAATTGACGGTCTGCGTAATGGGCGTGCGCGCCGCGAGATCGGCCTCGGTGAGCGCGGCCGGCCGGTCGATGGCGCCGTCGAGCTGGACGGATGGCGCCGGGGGCGCGGGGGGCGGGGGCGGTGGTGGGGGCGGCGGGGGCGGCGGTGAGGCCGGCACCGGCGCAGGCGCCGGCACCAGCGGAATGAACACCGCGCCGTTGTCGCTTCCGCCCCCGCCGCATCCGGCAAGCACGAGCGCGGCCACGCCGCAAGCAAGACCTTTCAAGCCTCTGGACCCATCCATATCCAAGTCTCCATCCTCGATGTATTCAATTCGACACAGCGACATGCGTTCTCGAAGTGCTTTTCCGCTGCTGTAACCCGCCGCCCGTCCGGCCCGAATTAGCAGAAGCAACGCCGTCGCGGATTTGCCCGACCGCCCTCTCGCGGCCGACCGGCGAATGTACATCGTTGTATCCATCAAAACATATCAAAAACGATATTCCGCCCACCACCGACCGAAGGCCTGTCATGACCCCGAAAACTGGACGCCGCTTTGCCATTGCCGCCGGAACCTCGACCCTTGGGCTGGCCATTGCCCAATCGCTGGGGCTGCTCGGCTGGAGTTCCCGGCCGGCGCAGGCCGCGGAGAACGAGACCTTCGCGGTCACCCACACCGAGGCCGAATGGCGCAAGCTGCTCGACGCCAACCAGTTCGACGTGCTGCGCCGGGAAGGCACCGAGCGGCCTTACACCAGCCCGCTGAACGACGAGCACCGCAGCGGGCGCTTCGCGTGCGCGGGCTGCGCGCTGGAATTGTTCACCTCTGCCACCAAGTTCGACAGCCACACCGGCTGGCCCAGCTTCTGGAAGCCGCTGGACAACGCCGTCGGCGAGCACACCGACCGCTCCTTCGGCATGGCGCGCACGGAGGTGCATTGCAGCCGTTGCGGCGGCCACCTGGGCCATGTGTTCGACGACGGGCCCAAGCCCACCGGCCTGCGCTACTGCATGAACGGCGTGGCGATGAAGTTCACGCCGGGCGCGGCCTAGCTTTATTGCGCGGGGACCGCAGCGCCCGCAGTGCTTGCCGCGCCTGAAGAGGCGCGGCGGAAGCGCCCCGGCGTCACGCCCGCATGGCGCGTGAACGCGCGGTTGAACGCGGCCTCCGAGCGGTAGCCGACCGCCTCGCCGACCGAAGCGGTGTCCTGCACGCCCTGCGCCAGCATCCGCGACGCGAGCTCCATGCGCAGCGTGGTCAGCAACGCCAGCGGCGCGGTGCCCGTGCGCCGCGCGAACTCGCGCGCGAAGGTGGCGCGCGACATATGGCAGCGCTCGGCCAGGGAGGCCACGGTCCACGCCTGGCCGGGGTGCGCGAGCATGGCCTCCAGCCCGGCGGCCAGCCGCGGGCTGGCCATCAGCCCGAGCACGCCCGCGAGCGCCGGCCGTGTCTCGAGGTGCGCGCGCACCGCCAGCGTGAACAGCGTGCCCGACAGCTCCGCCACGATGGCCTGCGCGCCCGGGCGCTGCTGCTCGATCTCGTGCGCCATGAGCCGCACCAGCGCCTCCAGCCACGGCGATTCGGGGCGACCGGCGAACGGCACCACCAGCGGTTCGGGCAATGCCTCGCGCAAGGCGCTGCGCCGCTGGCCCGGAAACTCGAACTCGCCGCACAGGATGTCGGTGTCGGCCTTCGCGGGCTGGCGCAGGTTGGTCTTGAGGTCGACCAGCGCGCCGCGCCGCAGCCGGACCGCGGGCTGGCCTTCTTGTACTTCCCCTGCTTGCAGTTCGGCGTCGCGCCCGACGGAACGCAGCACATGCGCCGAGCCCCTCGGCAAGATCACCAGGCTGCCCTCTTCCAGCGGCACCAGCGTGCGGCTCGCCGGCAGCCACAGTTCGCAGCGCCCGCGCAGCACGATGTGAAAGGGCGCGCGCCACGGGCCGATGGGCGCATGCGGTGCCGCCCAGTCCTGCCCGAACAGGCAGCGCAGGTCCATGCGGCCGCGCGGGGCGAGCCAGCCGACGAGTTCGCTCAAGGGGTCCATGGCACGAAAGCTCCAGGTGAGACGATGAAGCAATTTTCAGCTTTTATACAGCATTCAAAATACCACCGCGCAAGCCTACAGTGCATTCACCGACTTCCACGAGGTGAACCGAATGACTTCCGCCCGCGCCCCTATCCCGGTGTCCTTCTTCGGCATTGCCGTCGGCGTGCTGGCGCTCGGCAACGCCTGGCGCGTGGCCACGCCGCTGTGGCACCTGCCGCCGGACATCGCCGTTGCCGTCACCTGGCTCGGCCTTGCCGCATGGCTCGCGTTGCTGGCGCTGTACGCCCGCAAGTGGCTGCGCCATGCGGTCGATGCGCGCGCCGAAATGAACCACCCGGTGCAGTCGTCGTTCGCCGCGCTGGGGCCGGTGGCCAGCATGCTCGCGGCGATGGCGCTGCTGCCGTACGCGCCGCACCTGGCGCTGGCGGTGTTCGTGGCGTCCGTCGCCGCGCAGCTCGCACTCGGGCTGTGGCTCTACGGGCGCCTGTGGCAAGGCGGGCGCAAGCCCGAGCTGGTCACGCCCGCGCTCTACCTGCCCGCGGTGGCGCAGAACTTCGTCGCCGGCACGGCGGCCGCCACCTTCGGCTGGCCGCACCTGGGCGTGCTGTTCTTCGGCGCGGGGCTGTTCCTGTGGCTCGCGATCGAGTCTCTGGTGCTGGGCCGCGCGGCCGTGCAGGGGCCCTTGCCCGAGGCGCTGCGCCCGGTGCTCGGCATCCAGCTGGCGCCGCCGGTGGTCGGCGGCGTGGCGTACATGAGCATCAACGGCGGCGCGCCCGACCTGTTCGCGCAGATCCTGCTGGGCTACGGCCTGTACCAGGCGCTGCTGCTCCTGCGCCTGCTGCCGTGGATTGCCAGGCAGCCGTTCACGGCTTCGTACTGGGCCTTCAGCTTCGGCGCGGCGGCGCTCCCCACGCTGGCGATGCGGCTGCTGGCCAGCGGCGCCGCGGGGCCGGTCGAATGGCTCGCGCCGGTGCTGTTCGTGGCGGCCAACGTCTTCATCGGCCTGCTGGTGCTCAAGACGCTGGCGCTGGCGGCGCGCGGCAGCCTGTTGCCGGCCGCAACACCCTTGCGCTGAAAGCGTCGCGGGCTGGTCTCACAATGCGCGCTGTCCGTCTGACACAACGCATCGACACAAGGAGATTGCATCCATGAAGGCCCAGAACATCCTCCAGACCATCGGCAACACGCCGCACATCCGCATCAACCGGCTGTTCGGCAATGCGAAGCAGCAGGTGTGGATCAAGTCCGAGCGCGCCAACCCCGGCGGCTCCATCAAGGACCGCATCGCGCTGTCGATGGTGGAAGACGCCGAGAAGAGCGGCGCGCTGAAGCCCGGCGGCACCATCGTGGAGCCCACCTCGGGCAACACCGGCATCGGCCTGGCGATGGTGGCGGCGGTGAAGGGCTACAAGCTGATCCTGGTGATGCCCGACAGCATGTCCATCGAACGCCGCCGCCTCATGCTGGCCTACGGCGCCACCTTCGACCTGACGCCGCGCGCCAACGGCATGAAGGGCTCCATCGCCCGCGCCGAGGAAATCGTGGCCGGCACGCCCGGCGCGTGGATGCCGCAGCAGTTCAACAACCCCGCCAACGTCGAGGTGCACGTGCGCACCACGGCCGAGGAGATCGCGGCCGACTTCCCCGACGGCATCGACGTGCTCATCACCGGCGTGGGCACGGGCGGCCACATCACCGGCGTGGCGCGGGTGCTGAAGAAGAAGTGGCCCAGGCTGCAGGTGTTCGCCGTGGAGCCGGTGGCCTCGCCCGTGATCTCCGGCGGCGCACCGGCACCGCACCCCATCCAGGGCATTGGCGCGGGCTTCATTCCGGAGAACCTCGACACCTCGCTGCTCGACGGCGTGCTGCAGGTCGACGCCGAGCCGGCGCGCGAAATGGCGCGCCGCTGCGCGCAGGAAGAAGGCATGCTGGTGGGCATCTCTTCGGGCGCCACGCTCGCGGCCATCGCGCAGAAGCTGCCTTCGCTGGCACCCGACGCGGTGGTGCTGGGCTTCAACTACGACACCGGCGAGCGCTATCTTTCGGTCGAAGGCTTCCTGCCGGCCTGACAGCCCGTTACAGGGGCTTCCCACAGCTATCGCTTTCATAGCGCCTTCGGCGCTTAAAATGCCCGGCCTGCTTGATAACCACAAGCCCTACGCCGCTCCCCATGCTGAGAATCTCCGAACTCAAACTCCCGCTCGACCACGCGCCCGACGCGCTGGCCGCACTGATCGCCAGGACGCTCGGCGTCCCGCCCGAAGCGATCGCCTCCCACACCGTCTACAAGCGCAGCTTCGACGCGCGCAAGGTCGACCTGCTCACGGTCTACATCTGCGACGTGGCGCTGGCCGATGCAACGCTGGAGGCCGCCCTGCTCGCGAAGCACGCTGGCCACCCGCACATCCAGAACGCGCCCGACATGCGCTACACGCCGCCCGCCGATGCGCCCGAAGGCACGGCGCGCCCGGTGGTCATCGGCTTCGGCCCCTGCGGCATCTTCGCGGCGCTGATGCTCGCGAAGATGGGCTTCAGGCCCATCGTGCTCGAACGCGGCAAGACCGTGCGCCAGCGCACCCGCGACACCTGGGGCCTGTGGCGCAAGAGCACGCTCAACCCCGAGTCGAACGTGCAGTTCGGCGAAGGGGGCGCCGGCACCTTCTCGGACGGCAAGCTGTACAGCCAGATCAAGGACCCGCGCTTCCTCGGCCGCAAGGTGATGGAAGAGTTCGTCAAGGCCGGCGCGCCGCCTGAAATTTTGTACGTCGCGCATCCGCACATCGGCACCTTCAAGCTGGTGAAGGTGGTGGAGAACATCCGCGAGCAGATCGTGGCGCTGGGCGGCGAGATTCGCTTCGAGCAGCGCGTGACCGACGTGCACATCGAAGACGGCCCCAACGGCAAGCGCTTGCGCGGCCTCACGGTGCTCGACCAGGCCACGGGCCACAGCAGCGAGCTGCGCGCCGACCACGTGGTGATGGCGCTGGGCCACAGCTCGCGCGACACCTTCGAGATGCTGCACGCGCGCGGCGTGCACATCGAGGCCAAGCCCTTCTCCATCGGCTTTCGCGTGGAGCACCCGCAGGGCCTCATCGACCGCGCGCGCTGGGGCCGCCATGCGGGCCACCCGCTGCTGGGCGCGGCCGACTACAAGCTGGTGCACCACGCGAGCAACGGCCGCTCGGTGTACAGCTTCTGCATGTGCCCCGGCGGCACCGTGGTCGCGGCCACCAGCGAGCCGGGCCGCGTGGTCACCAACGGCATGAGCCAGTACTCGCGCAACGAGCGCAACGCCAACGCGGGCATCGTGGTGGGCATCGACCCGAAGGACTTCCCGGGCTGGGCCGCCGATGCACCGGGCGACGCCCTGGCCGGCATCGCCTTGCAGCGCGAACTCGAAAGCAACGCCTACGTGCTCGGCGGCAGCAACTACCACGCGCCCGGCCAGCTCGTGGGCGACTTCGTGGCGGGCAGGCCTTCCACCGCGCTCGGCAGCGTGACCCCGTCGTACAAGCCCGGCGTGACGCCGACCGACCTGCACCAGGCGCTGCCGGCCTACGCCATCGAGGCCATGCGCGAGGCCTTTCCCGCCTTCGGCCGCAAGATCAAGGGCTTCGACACGCACGACGCGGTGCTCACCGGGGTGGAAACGCGCACGTCTTCGCCGATCCGCATCACGCGCGGCGACGACTTCCAGAGCCTCAACGTGCGCGGGCTGTACCCCGCCGGCGAAGGCGCCAGCTACGCGGGCGGCATCCTGTCGGCCGGCGTGGACGGCATCAAGGTGGCCGAGGCCGTGGCGCATGCCGTGCTGGCCGCGTCCGAACGCGAACGCACCGCGAGCGCCTGATGCCAGCCATGCACGCCCTGCGCTTCGAGCGCCCCACGCTCGGCCATTTCATCGCCGCCACGCTGGCCATGGCCGCGGTGGTGCTGGCCTCCAACATCCTGGTGCAGTTCGCGCTCAACGACTGGCTCACCTGGGGCGCCTTCACCTACCCGGTGGCCTACCTGGTCAGCGACTTGGTCAACCGGCGCTTCGGCCCCGGCATGGCGCGGCGCGTGGCGTGGGTGGGCTTTGCGGTGGCCGTGGGCGTGTCGCTGCTGCTGGCGCCGGCACGCATCGCGGCGGCCTCGGGGCTGGCCTTCATCGCCTCGCAGCTGCTCGACATCGGCGTGTTCGACCGGCTGCGCCGCGGCCTCTGGTGGCGCGCGCCGCTGGTCGCCACGGTGATTGCCGCGGTGCTCGACAGCATCGTGTTCTGGGGCATCGCCTTCGCGGGCACCGAGGGCCCGTGGCTCACCTGGGCGCTCGGCGACCTCGCGGTGAAGCTGGCCGTGGGCGTGCTGATGCTGCTGCCGTTCCGGCTGCTGATCGGGCGGCAAGCCGCTCGCCCGGCCCACCCTTCGGCCCTCGGCCACTGAGCCACAGAGCCCCGGAGAACAACGATGGCGAACACCGACTTTCACTTCTACGAACCCGCCCACGGCCACGGCCTGCCGCACGACCCGTTCAACGCGATGGTCGGGCCGCGCCCCATCGGCTGGATCTCGTCGCAGGACGCGAACGGCGTGCTCAACCTGGCGCCGTACAGCTTCTTCAACGCCTTCAACTACACGCCGCCCATCGTCGGCTTCGCGAGCATCGGCGCCAAGGACAGCCTGCACAACATCCGCCAGACGCGCGAGTTCGGCTGGAACCTGGCGACCCGGCCGCTGGCCGAGCAGATGAACCGCTCGTGCGCGGCCGTGCCGCCCGAGGTGAACGAGTTCGAGCTCGCGGGGCTCACCACCGCCGCCTCGAAGACCATCGCGGTGCCGCGCGTGGCCGAGAGCCCCGTGTCCTTCGAATGCAGGCTCACGCAGATCGTGCAGCTCGAGGGCGTCAACGGCGTGCCCGTGCCCACCTGGCTGGTGCTGGGCGAAGTGGTGGGCGTGCACATTGCCCGCCACCTGCTGAAAGACGGCATCTACGACACCGCCGCGGCGCAGCCGATATTGCGTGGCGGCGGCCCTGCAGACTATTTCGAAGTCAGCCCCGACAATCTCTTCAAGATGTTCCGGCCGCGCTGAAGGCGCGCCACCGGACTTCATTTCTTTCCTCCTTCATTCATCGCGCCCCTTGCCGCGCCCCCCGCATGACCGACGCTTCCACCGCCACCCCGAAGACGAACGCGCGCCCGCCCCGGCGCCAGCAACTGGACATGGCCGATCAGCTGAAGCAGCTGCAGGCCGGCCCCGATGCGGGCACGGGCGCGAACGCCGACGCGGGCGCTCCCGCGCAGCAGGCGCGTGAACCCCGCGAAGCCCGCGAATCGCGCGGACCCCGTGAACCTCGCCCGCCCCGCCAGAACAACCAGGGCGGCGGCAACCAGCGCCCGCAACGGCAGCAACAGCCGCGCCGGCAGGGCGAAGGCCAGCCGCAGGGCCAACGCCCGGCTCAAGGCCAGGGCCAGGGCCGCGATCAGGCCCAGGCGCAACCCCAGCGCACGCCGCGCAAGGTCAGCCCCGCGCTCGAGCGCCTGTTCGAGCTGTACCCGCAGCTGTTCGGCGCGCGCTTCCTGCCGCTGAAGCTCGGCGTGTACGAGGAATTGCTCGCGCGCCATCCCGAAGACTTCAAGGCCGAAGACCTGAAGATCGCCATGGGCCAGCACGCGCGCTCCACGCGCTACCTGGAAGCCGTGGCCGCCGGCCTGGCGCGCCACGACCTCGACGGCAACGCGCTCGACCCGGTCGCGCCCGAGCATGTGCACCACGCCATCCTGGAGCTGCACCGCCGCCGCCTGCAGCGCGCCAACGGCGAAGACCTGCGCCCGCAACTGGTCGCGCGCATCGCCAAGGCCGTCGAGGCCTCCGGCCTGGACCGCGAAGCCTATGCGGTGCTGGTGCGTTCGCGCGACGAGAACAACAACGCCGTGGTCGACGAAGCCCTGGCCGAACTCGCCCAGCAGGCCGCCAAGCGCGAAGCGCTGCTGCGCGCTTTCGAGGCCAGCGGCCGCAGCGAGCAGGAGTTCGCCGACATGTACGGCATGAAGCACGGCGACGTGACGCGCACGCTGCAACGCGCGCGCAAGGACCGCGAGGCGCCAGCGCCTGCCGCACCGGCACCTGCATCGACACCGGCACCGGAAGCCGACGCAACGCCTGCCGAGACGCAGGCCGTTGAAGCGACGACCGATGCAACCGAAACGCAGGCAGCCCCCGAGCAAGCGCCCACGGCAGCGGCCGAAACGCCTGCATCGCCCGACACTCCCGCCGCGAACTGAGCACGCCGCAGACGAAAAAAGCCGCCACAGCGATGTGGCGGCTTTTTTCATGGCGCCGCGGAACCGCCGCGGCTTGCCGTGTCAGCGTTGCGCGTTCTGCAGCGCCGCGATGCGTTCCTCGATGGGCGGATGGGTCGCGAACAGCTGGCCCATCTTGCCCGTGATGCCCATGGCTTCCACCGCCTTCGGCAGCTCGCCGGCCGGCAGGCCGCCCAGGCGCGCCAGCGCGTTGATCATCGGCTGCTTCTGGCCCATGAGCGCGGCGGCGCCGGCGTCGGCGCGGAACTCGCGGTGGCGCGAGAACCAGGCCACCACCATCGCGGCGGCGAAGCCGAGCACGATGTCCAGCACGATGGTGCTCACGTAGTAGCCGATGCCCGGGCCCGACGAGCGGTCGTCGCCGCGGCGCAGGAAGCTGTCGACCGCATAGCCGATCACGCGCGACAGGAACACCACGAAGGTGTTCATCACGCCCTGGATGAGCGTCATGGTCACCATGTCGCCGTTGGCGATGTGGGCCACCTCGTGGCCGATGACGGCCTCGACCTCTTCGCGCGTCATGTTCTGCAGCAGCCCAGTGGACACCGCCACCAGCGACGAATTCTTGAACGCGCCGGTCGCGAAGGCGTTGGGCTCGCCCTCGAAGATGCCGACCTCGGGCATGCCGATGCCGGCCTTGTCGGCGAACTTGCGCACGGTGCCGACGATCCAGGCCTCGTCGGGCGTCTGGGGGTTGTCGATCATGTGCAGGCCGCTGGTCCACTTGGCCATCGGCTTGCTGATGAGCAGCGAGATGATCGCGCCGCCGAAGCCCATCACCAGCGCGAAGCCGAGCAGCGCGCCCAGGTTCAGCCCGTTGGCCGTCAGGAAGCGATTGACGCCCAGCAGGCTGGCGACCACGCCCAGCACAGCGACCACCATCACGTTGGTCAGGACGAACAGAAGGATACGTTTCAAGTTGAATTCTCCGTGGGGAAACCTGCCACCCAGATGAGGGTCCCGGGGCCCTCTTCAAGCCATGCGCGGCATGCAGGCCCTGGGTGTCGTTGTGCGTTTCGGGGGCTCCGGCCAGCCGCAGATGGCTGCCGCTGGCGCAACCATGATAGGAGCAAAAGTCGCGGCGCCCGGGTATTCCCCGTGTCCGCAAAGGCCTGTCAGACGACTCAGAAAAGCCCCGTCGCGCCCGGCGCCGGCCGGCTCGCGATGTCGGCGTGCAGCCGGTTGCGGCGGCGCAGGCTCTGCGAGAGACGCAACGCGAACAGCACGCCGTTGGCCAGCACCAGCGCCAGCGCGAACACCCACCACAGCGTGTGCGCGGCGGCGGACGCGGCCTGCGTGGCGTCGCGGTCCGGGTCGATGTGCAGGCGCACGGCGCCCGTGTCGTCGGTGTCCCGCAGCGTCACCAGCCCCGCCAGCGTGAAGGGCTTCACGCCCTCGGGCGCGGCGTTGCGCTGCAGGCGGGCCCAGCGGCCCGGCAACGACCTGTCGCCTGCGCCTTCGTCGTTGCTGTCGGCCTCTGCCGCCGCGTCGGCTTCGGCCGATGCGGCATCAACGTCGGTGGCCACCGCGGTGTCTTCATCGCCGGCCCGGCGCGGCGCCACGCCGATCGCCGAAGTGGACACCAGCACCACGCCGCCCGTTGCCGCCACGATGGCCGGGCGCGTCGCCTCGACCTTCGCGGCGATGCGCGCGTCGACCGCCTGCCGCACCGCGTCCCGCAGCCTGGCGAGCTGGCTGCGCGTGAGCACCAGGTCGGCGTTTTCCTTGTCGGGCGCCGCGCTCGCGGCCAGCACCGGCCAGGTGCGCACCGGGGTGTCGGCGCCGTCTTTCGCCACGGTCGCCTCCACCGCGTCCACGATGGCCTGCTGCAGGTGGCGGCAGGCGGCGGGCGGCAGCCCTTCGCTGTCCTTGCAGGCGGCGTCCACCAGGGCCACGGTGCGGTCGAAGCCGCGCACGACCATCGGCACGCTCTCGCGCGCGCGGTAGGCGGCCAGCGGGTCGGCCGCCTGGCCCATCTGCATGCGCAGCATCGCGATCAGGCTGGCGGCAATGCCGTTTTCCGACGCGCGAACCAGGTCGGGGTCGCCGAGCGCCACGATGCTCTGCGGCACCTTCAGCTCGGGCACCACGGGCGCCTGGCCGTTCCAGCGCACCCGGGTGCAGTCGACCACGGGCACCGTGTGGTTGTCATCGCTGTGGCCGTTCATGTCGATCTCGCAGCGGCCCTCGCCCTTCACGCTCACCAGGCTGCCCCACTTGGGCGGCTGGCCGGCCAGTTGTTCGGCGCTGGTGTAGGCCGGGCCTTCGTCGTGGAAGGCGGTTTGCGCGACCAGCGCCAGGTCGGCCCGCAGGTCGCCCACGGGGTCGTTGCGCCCGTCGAGCAGCGACAGCGCCAAGGCCGCCAGCGCGAGCAGCCCGACGAGCAGGTGCAGCAAATGCCGTCCCCAGTAAACCGGCCTGAAGCGGCGCCATTCGTCGGCCACCGACCACTTGTCGCCGAAGCTCACCGCGCTGCAGTCGTCGGCGCGCAGCTCGGCCTCGATCACCTCGCCATACGGCGTCGAGCGCGCATGCGCCCAATGCGGCGGCAGCTGCAGGCTGAGCTTGTCGCCGATGAACAGGCCCACGCGCTTGATCGACACGTTATCGACGTTGACCGCCGCGATCTCGTTGAGCATGCCGCGCACGCGGTTGACCTGCTGCGGATGGCGCTCTGCCGCCGACATCGAAGGCCGGCGCACGAAGAGCCATGCGGCCCACAAGCCCGCGAGCAGACCGGCGCCCAGCAGGTACGGCTGCGCACCGCGCGCCGCGCTCCAGGTCGCGAGCCAGAGCAGCGCGAACGCCAGCAGCCACAGCAGCGCCGACACCCAGCCGCTGCCGCGCCCCACGCGGCTCGCGACTTCCTCGGGCGTTTCAGCCCGCTGGTTCAGGATGTAGACCTCGCCGCCGCGGTAACGCGCCTCTGGGTCGGCCGGCACCGGCGCGGCGGCGTCCGGTGCGAGCATTGCGGCGTGCGACGCGGTGAGGGATGCAGCCTGCGGCGCGACATCGTCCAGCCCGGGCAGCGCGCCGACCTCGCCGCGCTTCCATTGCGCGTCCTGTGCCTGCTGGCGCTGCGCGCGCAGGCGGCCTTCGAGCAGGTCGAAGCCGTTCACGCGAATCACCACCGCGCACTTCTTGCTCAGCACCACCAGCGCTTCGTTGTGCGCCTCGACGTACGACAGCGCGTCGTACGGCAGCAGCACGTCGACCTCGCCGATGGTGTCGTGCTCGGTGGACGAGCCCTGCGTCTGCAGGCCGTGGCGCAGGAAGGCGCCGCTGAGTTCGCGCACCTCGTCCTCGATGGTGATGCCCTGCCCCATCAGGAAGGGTTGCAGCGCGGACTTCTCCTCGTCGGTGATGCGCCGCAGCACGGGCCGCGCGCGAAAGTCCTTCAGCGCGCTCTTGTTGCCGGAGCGGCGCGTGGCGTAGACGATGAAGCTGTAGATCGCATACAGGATGAGCCCGACCTTGAGCAGGATGATGACGGTGTCCATGTTGTTGTGTGTTCCCCTCTGAAGATGAAATGCCCGCACCGCACTTGTCGCGCGCCTTACGTGCGTCACGCGATTTGCTTGTGGTGCGGACGGTGCGCCGGGCCCTCCCGAGCCCCCTTTTTTTCCAACGCGCTTTCAACGCGCCTCCAACGCGTTGCCGGCGTGTCGCTGGTGTGCCGCTAGCGCGCCGACGCTCCGGCCAGGGGCCGGAAGACCTGCGTGTCGGCGTAGAAAGATGCGGCTTCATTCTCGGCGCACCAGCCGGGCACGCCGAGCACCGGAAGCGGTACGAAAGGCTTCGTTTCGAGGCTTTTCGCATCGAAACTTGCGGCGATTGCCGCGTCGTCGAAGCCGGTCGGTCCGTGCAGGCCTTGCCGATCGGGCACGCACAGCACATGCGCGGTGATGGGCTTGCGCGGCGTCACGAGTTTCTCGAGCAGCGCATGGCCGAAGAGCAGCAGGCGCGCTTCGTTCCACAGGCCGCGCCGCGTGACGAACAGCGTGTGCCAGTCGCGCGCGACCAGGGCTTGCCAGAGCGCGGGCGGTGCGTCGAGCAGCGCGCCGTTCTCGTCGAACAGCGTGAGCGCGTCGCGCAGCGGGCCGCGCACCGTGCTGACGCCCGCGCGCGCGATCTCGCCCGCCTGCAGCTCATTGAGCCGGCGCTTGGCTTGCGGAAAGGCGAGCCACACGAGGCCGTTGAACAGGTCGTGCAGGTTGTCGCGCGTGGGAACGCTGCGGGTCTGGAAGATGTGCGCCTCGTAGGCCCGGCCCGCGGGCAGCGCGTGCTGCGCGACGAAGTCGGGCATGTCCGGCATGCCTGAAGAAAGCCGGGCGCCTTGCAGCGCCGCGGCCACCGAGCCATGCAGCGCGGCCTGCGCCACCGCTTCGCCGGGGGTGCGATAAGGCGCGAGCCAGGGCTGCGCCCAGTCGACCGCCGGCAGGGTCAAGACGCGGAGGCGCCCGTCCAGCGGATGCGGTCGGGGTGCTGCATGACCACGAACTCCGCCGTGAGCTTGTCGAACAGCTTGAGCGAACTGCCGTGCTTGCCGAGCAGGCCGGCGGCGCGCAGGGCCTGGGCCACGTCGTTGAGCTGCACGTCCTTGCCGCTGCGCAGGGCGGGCACGGCTGCGAGGATGAACTCGGCCGCCTCGGAGGTGGGGGGCGCCTTGGGTGCCTGCGGCTGTGCTGGGGGGGAAGATTTGGCGGTCTTCGTCGTCTTGCGCGCCGCCGTCTTGGTCGCGGCCTTGCGCGCGGCCGGTGCGGGGGCGGGTGCAACGTCCGCCGAAGACGACTCAGCGGCTGCTCTGCTTGCGCTCGTCGCACGCGTGGCCCGCGTCTTCTTCGCGGGCGCCGTCTTGGCCGCGGCCTTCTTCGCCGTCGCGGTGCGCGCCGCCGGCTTCACGCCGTGGTGCTCCAGGTCGATGAACGCGTCGTAGATGCCGACCGTTTCCTCGCCCGTCTTGCCCTGCTGGCCGATGCCGCACACGCGGCAGCCCTTCTCGCGCAGCCGGATCACCAGCGGCGCGAAGTCGGAGTCGGAAGACACCAGCACCACCACGTCGGGCCGCTCGTCGATCACGAGGTCGATGGCGTCCACCGCCAGCGCGATGTCGGTGCTGTTCTTGCCGGTCGACAGGTTCACCATCGGGCGCACCGACAGGCGCTTGAACATCGCCTGCCGGTTCACCGCCATCTCGGCGTTGCAGTAGGCGCGGCGCACGTGAATGGCGCCGTACTCGTCCATCGTGCGCTGCACGGCCTGCTCGATCACATCGGCCGAGACGTTGTCGGCGTCGATCAGCAGCATCACGCGCGGCGTGGGGGTCATGCGAGTTTCCAGTTCAGGGTTTCGCCGCCGCGCAGGGGCTTGAGCGTGGCGTCGCCGTAGGGCACGGTCTCGGGCACGGTCCAGCTTTCGCGCTTCAGCGTCACGGTGTCCGTGTGGCGCGGCAGTTGGTAGAAGTCGGGGCCGTGGAAGCTGGCGAAGCCTTCGAGCTTGTCGAGCGCGTTCACGCTGTCGAAGGCCTCGGCGTATAGCTCGATGGCGGTGAGCGCGGTGTAGCAGCCGGCGCAGCCCAGCGCGTGTTCCTTCAGGTGCGCCGGGTGCGGCGCGCTGTCGGTGCCCAGGAAGAAGCGGTCGCTGCCGCTGGTGGCGGCCTCCACCAGCGCCACGCGGTGCGTCTCGCGCTTGAGCACGGGCAGGCAGTAGTAGTGCGGGCGAATGCCGCCGGTGAAGATGGCGTTGCGGTTGTACAGCAGGTGGTGCGCGGTGATGGTGGCGGCCGTGAAGCGGTCGGCGTCGCGCACGTAGTGGGCGCCTTCCCTGGTGGTCAGGTGCTCGAACACCACCTTCAGCTCGGGGAAGTCGCGGCGCAGCGGAATCATCACGCGGTCGACGAACACGGCCTCGCGGTCGAACAGGTCGATGGCGGGGTCGGTCACCTCGCCGTGCACCAGCAGCAGCAGGCCGTGCTTCTGCATGGCTTCCAGCGTCTTGTAGGTCTTGCGGATGTCGGTCACGCCGGCATCGCTGTTGGTGGTGGCGCCGGCCGGGTAGAGCTTGAGCGCGCGCACGCCGGCCTCGGCCGCCAGCGCGATTTCCTCGGGCGGCAACTTGTCGGTGAGGTACAGCGACATCACCGGCTCGAAGGCCACGCCTTCGGGCACGGCGGCGAGGATGCGCTCGCGGTAGGCCAGCGCCTGCGCGGCGGTGGTCACGGGGGGACGCAGGTTGGGCATGATCAGCGCGCGGCCGAACTGGCGGGCGCTGTGGGGAACGACGGCTTCGAGGGCGGCGCCATCGCGCACGTGCAGGTGCCAGTCGTCGGGGCGGGTGATCGTGAGGGTGTCTGTCATGGCGGGGGCGATTGTCGCATCGGCCTTTTCGCCAGGCTCGGCATCCTCACCGGCGCGCGAACGCTACCGCAGGAACACCCGGCAGGTGCGCGCGCCCGCGGCCTGCACCCACTTGTAGAAGTTGACCGAGCTGCGCGCGCCCTTGTTCGGCGGCCACGGATCGAAGATGCGCAGCGTGGTGCCGCGCCCGCTCGGGTCGGCGTCGCCGCGAATGCCCGCGAGCACCACCGTGTGGCCCGGCCGGCCGGCGCCCTGCGCGTAGGCCTTGGGGTTCCACAGCATCTCGAGCATGACCGGCCCGTCCTGCAGCGCGGCGCGCAGCGACTTGAGCGACCAGGGCGACGGCGCGCGCACCGTCAGGCCGTGGGCCTGCGCGAAGTGGCGACCTTGGCGGCCGCCATCCCCACCGTCGGCACCTTCCACATGGCTGTCGACAAAAGGCTGCAGCGCGCCGTCGGTGGCCAGCACCTCGCCCGGCGTGCGCGCCAGCACCGCCGGCACGGTCGAGCGGGTCATCATCGCGACGCCGGCGGCCCAGCACAGCGCGGGTTCGGGCGACGGAATCAGCGCCACGGGGTGCAGCACCGGCGCCTCGCGCTCGCCGTCGAAGGCCACGTTCTGCGTGCAGGGGCCGGCCTCGCCGTCTTCCACCAGCCAGTGCTGGGCCTGCAGCCGCAGCACGGCGGCGCGCGTGCGCGGGCCGTAGTCGCCGTCGGTGACCAGCGCGGGGCTGGGCGACAGCTTGCGGTTCAGCGCCTCCTGCAAGCGGCGGACGTCGGCTCCTCGCCAACCCTGTTTCAGCGTGTTCATCGGCGTGGGTTCTCCTGGCGCTCGACATCACGGCCCCTGGAATCGCGGACTCTGGAATACGAGCGTCTGCATTGTCAAAAATGGCCCCAGGCGCGTCTATTCGCCGGATGGCGTAGCCAATGGGACCGGTCTGCATGCAGGTACGCACGCGCGGCGCAAACGGTTTTGCGCCGCCGCTCAGCCAGCGCTCGACCACAACTCCGGATGCGCCTTCGGGCTCAGGCAGTGGTGCCCTTCCTGCGGCGGATCGATGCAGGCGCCCGCCAACGGCCGCAGCAGTTCCTCGACGGCACGGGCCTGCTCGACGGTGCGAGCCGTCACTTCGTAGGGCGCGTCGTCGTCGGACATCGACAGCTCGAGCCGGCCGGCGAGCCCCCACACGAAAACCGATGCCCCGGCGATGCGCACCTGCCGCGGTTGCCTGATCGGTGGATGAAAGCCCGCGATCGCGGGAATGAAGCGCGCGAACTCCGTGCCCGAGTAGTGCACGCCGACTTGCGGCACGGGGTTGTCGGCAGGCAAGCGCTCCAGCGGAATACCGAGCTGCGCGAACAGGTCGCACAGGTGCTGCTCCGACGCCACGGCGAGGGCCACGCGCAGGCAGTCGCCGTCGTTGGCATGGCCGCCGAAGGCACGGCAAAAGCGGAAGAACGCCAGGCTGCGCGCCCAGTGCCTCAGTTCTTCGCGGGAATGCCGCTCGTACAGGTAGGCCTCCCAGCGGGCGTCTTCGGTGCTCATCGGCTTGTGGAACCCATCGCTCATGCCGCCATTGCAACAGAAGCCGACGGCGAGCCGGGCGCTTCACGCGCGCGGGCCAGGTCGGCCCTCCAGCGCTCGTAGGCCTCGGCGCGCTCGCCGTCGGGCAGCCGCAGCAACGCCGACGGATGCAGGGTGACGAACACGGGCAGGCCGTCCGCGCGCTCGTGCACCCACGCGCCGCGCTCGGCCTGCACCGCCACCGGCCGGCCCAGCAAGGCGCGTGCGGCGGTCGCGCCCAGCGCCACCAGCGCCTGCGGCCGCACCAGCGAGATCTCGCTGTCGAGCCAGTGCGCGCAGGCCTCGGCTTCGCGCTGCGCCGCGGTCTTGTGGATGCGCCGCTTGCCGCGCAGCTCGTACTTGAAATGCTTGACCGCGTTGGCCAGGTACACGCTGTCGCGCGCCCAGCCCAGCTGCGCCATGGCGCGGTCGAGCAGCTGGCCCGCCGGGCCGACGAAGGGGCGGCCGGCCAGGTCTTCCTGGTCGCCGGGCTGTTCGCCCACCAACATGTGCCGTGCGCCCACCGGGCCTTCGCCGCACACCGCCTGCGTGGCGAGCGCGCCGATGGGGCAGCCGCGGCAGGCATGCGCGGCCATGCGCAGTTCGTCGAGGGTGGCCGGCGCCGCGCCGCTTGCCGGCAGCAGGTGCAGCGGCATGGGCGCGCGGATGCGCCGCGTGGGCGTGGCCGGCGCGTCGATCATCGACTGGCTGCGCGCCCCGGCCGCCTCGGCCAGCGGCTGGATCAGCGCGGCCTCGGGCAGGTTGTGCCAGTAGCGCTGCGGCATCTCGCGCCGCATCATCGCGAGCTTCAGGCGCGCGGGGTTGAAGATGTGCTCGTAGTACGTGAGCCACAGCTGCTCTCCCGCGTCCGGCGGCGGCTTCTCGCGGCGGTTTGCGCCCTCGCGGAACGACAGCGCCTGGCCGTCCCATTCCACGCAGCGCTCGGGTGTGAGGATGGCCCAGCGCATCTGCGCGAAGCGGCGCGCGAAGAAGGGCGCGTTGGCCTCGACGATGCGGTGGTCGGGCTCGAACCAGGCCACGTGGCGCTCGCCCACCTCGGCGTCGGCCACGCGGGTGAAGCGCACGAAGGCGCGCATCTTGTGAATGTCGCGGTGCACGGCCTTGGCCATCAGCTGCGCCTGCATCATGTCGGCGTCCAGCGGGTCGTGCCGCAGCGCCGGCTCGTGCGCCAGGCGCCAGAGCAGCCGGTACAGCAGCGCGAGGCGTTGCGGGGCGCGGTGCAGGATCACGTCGGCGCACAGCGCGACGAAAGACGCGGGCACCGGATGCCGCGCGGCGCTCGGCATGGAAGGCGGGGGCGCCAGCTCGAACGCATCGGCCTCGCCCGGCGCACCGCCGAACAGGTCGCCCGATGCCTCGCTCGCAGGCCCCTCGCTCCACTCGACATGGTCCGGCGGCACGCCGCTCGCCAGCAACTGGCGCGCATGGCGGCGGAAGGCATCGAGATCGACCGGGTTGTCGAGCCGCACATGCATGGCCGTTCCTTCGCGTGCTTCGTCAGAACAGCGCCGCTTGCGCCGGCTGGGCCGGTTGTGCCGTGGGCGCGGACAACGCCATCGCCCCCGCCGCCGGCCGGTGCCCGTCGGCCACCACGAAGGGCAGCACCTTGCGCGAGGGCACGTGCAGGCGGCGCAGGTCGTCGGCGCGCACGCGCCGCACGCGCCGCGCCTGCAGCAGCCGCTCGACCGCCTTCACGCCCAGCCCCGGCACGCGCAGCAGCATCTCGCGCGGCGCATGGTTCAGGTCGACCGGAAAGCGCTCGGCATGGGCCAGCGCCCAGGCCAGCTTGGGGTCGACGTCGAGCCGCAGCAGGCCGTCGGGCGCGGCCACGATCTCCTGGTGCTCGAAGCCGTAGAAACGCATCAGCCAGTCGGCCTGGTACAGCCGGTGCTCGCGCATCAGCGGCGGCGCCACCAGCGGCAGCGCGCGCGCCGCGTCGGGAATGGGGCTGAAGGCCGAGTAGTACACGCGCTTGAGCTTGTAGGCGCCGTACAGCGTGGCGCTGGAGGCGAGGATGTGCCGGTCGTCGGTGGCGTCGGCGCCCACGATCATCTGCGTGCTCTGCCCCGCCGGCGCGAAGGGCGGCGGCTTGGCGGCGGTGGGCGCGGCGCCCGGCAGCGCGCGAATGGGCACCACGCGGCGCGCCTCTTCGCGCGTGTCGTCGATGCGCAGGCGCAGCCGCGCCATGGAGCGGCGGATGGCGCTTTCGTTCTTCTCGGGCGCCAGGGCCTGCAGGCCTTCGGTGGTGGGCATCTCGACGTTGATGCTGAGCCGGTCGGCATAGCGGCCGGCGCGCGCCAGCAGCTCGTCGCTGGCGTCGGGAATGGTCTTCAGGTGGATGTAGCCGCGAAAGTCGTGCTCCTCGCGCAACTGGCGGGCCACCTCGACCACCTGCTCCATGGTGTGGTCGGGCGACTTGATGATGCCGCTGGACAGGAACAGCCCCTCGATGCAGTTGCGCCGGTAGAAGTCGAGCGTGAGCTGCACCACCTCTTCCACCCGGAAGCGCGCGCGCGGCACGTTGCTCGATGCGCGGTTCACACAGTACAGGCAGTCGTACTGGCAGTGGTTGGTCAGCAGCACCTTCAGCAGCGAGATGCAGCGGCCGTCGGGCGCGTAGCTGTGGCAGATGCCCGCGCCCTCGGTGGAACCGATGCCGCGCCCGCCCACCGAGTCGCGCGGCTGCGAGCCGCTCGACGCGCAGGAGGCGTCGTACTTGGCGGCGTCGGCCAGGATGGCGAGTTTGCGCTGGAGGTCCACGGGAGCCTTGGAAGAGAAAATACTGTATGAATATACAGTTTTAAACTGCCACCGTCTCGCGAAAAAGGCTTCAGGCAAGCGCTATCTGGCAGCGATTTGTAAGCGCGCCACCGCGCGTTGCGCCCCCCGGCAACCTTGGCTACCCTCGCTGGCAGATGACCGACGACTTCACAGCGCCCGCCCCTACGCCCGATCACGGCGCCCCCGACCCCGCCCGCCAGCAGATTGCCGCCACGCTCTCCAGCGATGGCCTCGCAAGCAAGTTCACCGCGCCCGACGGCGTGCCCGCCTTCGCGGTGCGCTGGCAGGGCGGCGTGTACGCGTACCTCAACCAGTGCCCCCATGCCGGCGGCCCGCTCGACTTCGAGGGCCAGGTGCTCGAAAGCTCGGGGCGCTTCCTGATGTGCGCGCGGCACGGCGCCATCTTCGAGCCCGACACGGGCAAGTGCGTGGGCGGCCCCTGCCGCGGCGCGCGGCTCACGCCGCTGGCGGTGCACGAGAAGACCGACGGCAGCGTGTGGCTCGGCCACGCCGGATAGAGACAACCTTTCCAGGAGATTCCATGCGCAACAAGCTTCACTCACTCGCCCTGCCGGCAACGGCGATCGCCTTCGCGAGCCTCATGACGGGCTGCACCGGCATGTCCGGCGCAGCCAACAGCGGCCCCGGCGGCAAGGCCTACACCGGCATGCGGGTCAGCTCCAGCGCCTTCGCCGACAACGGCGTGATCCCGGCCGAGCACGCCGGTGCCGGCGAATGCGGCGGCAAGAACGTGTCGCCGCCCGTGGCCTGGAGCAACCTGCCGGCCAAGACCAGGTCGGTCGCCGTGTTGATCTTCGACCCGGACGGCGCGGCCGGCCTGGGCGTGTCGCACTGGGTGGCCTACAACATCGCGGCCGAGCGCGGCGAGTTGAAGGCGGGCGAGGGCCAGGCGGGCTCCAACTTCAACTTCACCATGGGCCCGAACGTGGCCGGCGCCCCCGCCTACCGCGGCATGTGCCCGCCGGTGGGCGACCGGCCGCACCACTACGTGATGACGGTGGTCGCCACCGACCTGGCCCCCGGCGCGCTGCCGGCCGGCCTGGGTCGCGACGCGCTGGTGGCCGCGCTCAAGGGCCGTGCGCTGGGTGGGCAGAGCGTGGTGGGCCTGTATAGCCGCTGAGGCACCGGTAATGAGCCCGTGCTGCCCGGGCCCCGCCGCGTGGCGCTCGTGCATCACAAGATGTAAGCACGCGGGTAATAATTAAGGCTCCAGTTCGCCGGCACTCGGCAGCCATGGCTGCAGCCGCTTTTCTGAAAGCTCATCGATGGTCCAGCCCGCAGCCGCGCCCGGCGTCTCTCTTGCTCCCCCTCACAGCGGCGACCTCGACGCCATGTTCGACCTGGCGCCCGTCTCCCTCTGGCTCGAGGACTACAGCGAGCTCAAGCGCAAGCTCGACGGCTGGCGGGCCGAAGGCGTGACCGACCTGGTCGCCTACCTGGCCGAAGACCCCGCCCGCGTCAGCGGCTGCATGGCGCTGCTGAAGGTGCTGCGCGTCAACCAGCACACGCTGAAGCTCTTCGCCGCCGACAGCCAGGAGACCTTGCTCGGCGCGCTCGACCGCGTGTTCCGCGGCGACATGTCGGCCACCGTGGTGCACGAACTCGACCGCCTGTGGCGCGGCGAACTCACCTTCGAGAGCGAAACCGTCAACTATGCGCTCGACGGCCGCCGGCTCGACGTGCGCGTGCGCGCCCGCGTGCTGCCCGGCCACGAACACAGCTGGGACCGCGTGCTGGTGTCGCTCGACGACATCACCGAGCGCGTGGCCGCGCAGCGCCTGCGCGACGAAAGCGCCACCTACGCGCGCAGCCTGTTCGACCGCTCGCCGGTGTCGCTGTGGGTGGAAGACTTCAGCGCCGTGCGCACGCTGATGCAGAGCATTCGCGCGCGCGGCATCACCGACTTCGCCACCTTCATCAAGGTGCACCCCGAGTTCGTCACGCGCTGCATGCAGGAAATTCGCGTGGTCGACGTGAACCACGAGACCCTGCGCATGTTCGGCGCGCCCGACCTCGGCACGCTGCTGGGCAACCTGTCGCGCATCTTCCGCGACGAGATGCGCGAGTCGTTCGCCGAGCAGCTGCAGGACCTGTGGAACGGCAAGACCGTGCAGCACCGCGAGGTGCTCAACTATTCGCTGTCGGGCGAGGTGCTGAACATCCACATGCAGTTCGCGGTGCAGGACGACCGGCTCGACACCTGGGACCTGGTGCTGGTGTCGCTGGTGGACATCACCGCGCGCAAGAAGGCCGAGGCCTACCTCGAGTACCTGGGCAAGCACGACGTGCTCACCCAGCTGTGCAACCGCACCTACTACAGCGAGGAGCTCAACCGCCTGTCGCGCAAGGGCCCGTGGCCGGTGTCGATCGTGGCCATCGACCTGAACGGCCTGAAGCAGCTGAACGACCACGAAGGCCACGCCGCCGGCGACTCGTTGCTGCGCCGCATGGGCGAGGTGCTAGACAAGGCCGTCGACCCGCCGGCCTGGCCCGCGCGCATCGGCGGCGACGAGTTCGCCGTGCTGCTGCCGCTGACCGACGAGCGCGGCGCCGAGGCGATGCGCGAGCGCATCCTCACGCTGCTCGAAATGAACAACCAGTTCCACGCAGGCCAGAGCGGCCACGCGCTGAGCCTGGCGATCGGGCTGGCGACGTGCAACGCCGGGGAGTCGCTGGAGTCGGCGCTGCAGCGCGCGGACCGGGCGATGTACGACGACAAGGCGCGGTACTACGAGACGAGCGGCCTCGACCGGCGCTCCAACTAGCCTGGCCCGCGGCTTGGCCGACGGCATCGATTCGGTGCCGATAATCCGGCCGATGAAATCTGTTCTGCTGATGTCTTTGCTGGCCTTCGCATTGCCGGCCGCCGCCATGTTCAAGTGCCAGTCACCGGACGGCAAGACGACATTCCAGGAGATCCCGTGCGCCGCGACGCAACAGCAGAGCGCGGTCAGGATCTTCGCGTCTCCGCCGGCCGCCGCCACGCCGCAGGACGCGCGCTCGCCGGCGGAGCGCAGCGCCATCAACGTCGCCTTGCTCCATGGTTATCCGGTGCGCGGCATGACGCTCGGCGAACTGCAGACGGCAATGGGCGAACCGACACGCATCAACGCTGGCGACCACGAAGGCGGGTTCACCGAGCAGCGCGTCTACCAGCGCGGAAACGGCACGTTCTACGTCTACACCGACAACGGCATGGTGCGCGCCATCCAGACGACCGGCGCCACCGCGCGCGCGCCAGCCGGGGCACCCGCAGCCGCCGCACAGGGTCGTGCCTGCCCTTCGGCGGCCGACATCAAGAACGAAGAGGTCTCGGCCAACAGCATCAGCCTGAGCGAAGACCAGCGCCGTGCAAAGCAGCGCCAGGTCGCCAACATGCGCGCTTGCCGCTGAGCACGCAGGGCGCGCCGCGGCGCTTTGCGCCTAGAGCGCGCCGAGCCCCTGCGCCGCCGCTTTTCCCGCACCTTCGCTCGGCACCCTCACCCGCTCCAGCACGAAATCGATGAACGTCCTGATCGCCCGCGTGTGCTGGCGGTTGGGCATGTACAGCATGAACATCTGCGTGCCGAAGATGCTCAGGCGCCAGTCGTCCAGCGTGGTCACCACGTCGCCCTTGCGCACGTCTTCCTGCACCACGTAGTCGGGCACCAGCCCGATGCCCAGGCCGGCGAGGATGGCCTGGCGCAGGAACAGGAAGTTTTCTGAAATGAGCGTCGGCTCCAGGATCACCTCGCGCCGGGTTTCACCCTGGTAAGCCGACACGCGCAGCTGCCGCCCGATGACGGCCGCCGTGACCACCGGCGCGCCCTGCAGCGCGTCGAGCTGCACCGGCAGCGGGTTCCTGGCCGCATAGTCGGTCGATGCGCAGGCCACGTAGCGCACCGGGCCCATCTCGCGCGCCACCAGGTTCTGCGGCGGCTCGGGAATCACGCGGATGGCGATGTCGACCTCGTCGCGCAGCAGGTCTTCGATGCGGTTCTCGAATACCACGTCGAGCACGATGCCGGGGTATTGCCGCTTGAAGTCGATGAGCCAGTCGGCCATCACCAGCTGCCCGTAGCCGCTGGGCACGCTCAGGCGCACGCGGCCGTGCAGGCCCTGGCCCAGCTCGGTGACCGACTCGCGCGCGGCCAGCAGCTCGCCCTGGATGGCCACGCCGTGCTGGTACAGCCGCAGGCCGATCTCGGTGGGCTCGGCGCGCCGGGTGGTGCGGCGCACCAGCTGCGCGCCCACCGAGCGCTCCAGCTGGTTCAGGTGGTAGCTGACGTTGGCGCGGGTCATCTTGAGCCGGCGGGCCGCCGCGCTCAGGTTGCCCGCATCGAGTATTTCCACCAGCAGGGTGAGCGATTGCAGGTCCATGCGGGCGATTGTGTCAAAAATTCTTTGACAGTCTGTCAACCGGCTATGCAATTGTCAAAGCGGCGCTGCGGGCAAAGAATGCGGGGTTCACCCCCCAGAGCCTCCGGGTCCGCGCGTTCGCCGGTACCCGCCACGCAAGAGACAAGCACATGGCCACACCAAACCCAAGCCCTTCCACGTCTTCCGGTCCCGTCACCTTCGAGCGTCATGGCGACGTGTTCGTGGTGACCATCGACAACCCGCCCGTCAACGCCCTGGGCGTGGACGTGCGCCGCGGCCTGGTGGCCGCCATCGACGCGGCCGAAGCCGACAGCGCCGCCAAGGCGGTGCTGATCGTCGGCGCGGGCCGCAACTTCATCGCTGGCGCGGACATCCGCGAGTTCGGCAAGCCGCCGCAGGCGCCCTCGCTGCCCGAGGCCTGCCTGAAGATCGAGAACTGCACCAAGCCGGTGGTCGCCGCCATCCACGGCGCCGCGCTCGGCGGCGGGCTCGAAGTGGCGCTGTCGGCCCACTACCGCCTGGCCTCGCCCACCGCCAAGCTGGGCCTGCCCGAAGTGGCGCTGGGCCTGCTGCCCGGCTCGGGCGGCACGCAGCGCGCACCGCGCCTGATCGGCGTGAAGCCCGCGCTGGAACTGATGCTGAGCGGCCGCCACGCGGGCGCGAAGGAAGCGCTGTCGCTGGGCCTCGTCGACCGCCTGGCCACCGACGCCGACGCGCGCGCCGAAGGCCTCGCCTACGCGCAGGAGTTGGTTGCGGCCAACGCCCCGGTGCGCCGCACGCGCGAAGCCGCCGGCCTGGCCGACACCGAAGCCAGTCGCGCCGTCCTGGAGGCCGCGCGCGCCGACACCGCCAGGAAGAGCCGCGGCCTGTTCTCGCCGATGAAGATCATCGAAGCGGTCGAAGGCGCGCTCTCGCTGCCCTTCGACGAAGGCATGGCGCTGGAGCGCAAGCTGTTCCTGCAGTGCATCGACAGCCCGCAGCGCGCCGGCCTGATCCACGCCTTCTTCGCCGAGCGCGAGGTGCTGAAGGCGCCCGAGACCAGGTCGGCCAGCCCGCGCCCGCTCGCGTCGGCCGGCATCGTCGGCGGCGGCACCATGGGCGCCGGCATTGCCGTGGCCATGCTGGACGCGGGCATGCCCGTGACCATGATCGAGCGCGACGACACCCAGCTCGCGCGCGGCCGCGCCAACGTCGAGAAGGTGTACGACGGCCTCATCAAGAAGGGCCGCCTCACCGAAGAGGCCAAGGCCGCGGTGATGGCGCGCTTCAATGGCTCCACGCACTACGACGCCCTGGCCAACGCCGACATCGTGGTCGAAGCGGTGTTCGAGGACATGGCCGTGAAGAAGGCCGTGTTCGCCGAGCTCGACCGCGTGTGCAAGCAGGGCGCCGTGCTGGCCACCAACACCTCGTACCTGGACATCGACGAGATCGCGGCCAGCATCTCGCGCCCGCAGGACGTGGTGGGCCTGCACTTCTTCTCGCCGGCCAACATCATGAAGCTGCTCGAGATCGTGGTGCCCGCCAAGGTGAGCGCCGACGTGGTGGCCACCGGCTTCGACCTCGCGAAGAAGCTCAGGAAGGTGCCGGTGCGCGCCGGCGTGTGCGACGGCTTCATCGGCAACCGCATCCTGGCCGTGTACCGCCAGGCGGCCGACCACATGATGGAAGACGGCGCCTCGCCGTACGACATCGACGCGGCGGTGCGCAACTTCGGCTACCCCATGGGCCCGTTCCAGGTGTCGGACCTGGCCGGCGGCGACATCGGCTGGGCCACGCGCAAGCGCAAGGCCGCCACGCGCGACCCGCAGGCGCGCTACGTGCAGATTGCCGACCGCATCTGCGAGCGCGGCTGGTTCGGCCAGAAGACCCAGCGCGGCTACTACCTGTACCCCGAAGGCGCCCGCGCCGGCCAGCCCGACCCCGAGGTGCTGGCCATCATCGACGCCGAGCGCGCACGCGCGGGCATCGTGCCGCGCCAGTTCACCGAAGAAGAAATCATGCGCCGCTACATGGCCGCCATGGTCAACGAAGGCGCCAACGTGGTGCTGCAGCGCATTGCATTGCGCCCGCTCGACGTGGACGTGACCTTCCTGTACGGCTACGGCTTCCCGCGCCACCGCGGCGGCCCGATGAAATACGCCGACACCGTGGGCCTGCCGAAGGTGCTGGCCGACATCCGCGAGTTCGCGAAGCAAGACCCGATCTTCTGGAAGCCGTCGCCGCTGCTGGTCGAGCTGGTCGAGCGCGGCGCAGACTTTTCGAGCCTGAACCAAGACTGAAACCTCGCCGGACAGACCAGGACACTGCGCAGCAGTTCTTGCCCTGTCCTCAACTGACCAAGGAGATCCCTCATGCGTGAAGCCGTCATCGTTTCCACCGCCCGCACCCCGCTGACCAAGGCGCACCGCGGCGAATTCAACATCACCTCCGGCGCCACGCTGGCGGCCTTCGCCGTGAAAGCGGCGGTCGAGCGCTCGGGCCTGGACCCCGCGCTCATCGAGGACGCCATCCTCGGCTGCGGCTACCCCGAAGGCACCACCGGCCGCAACATCGCGCGCCAGAGCATCATCCGCGCGGGCCTGCCGATCAGCATCGCCGGCACCACGGTGAACCGCTTCTGCGCCTCGGGCCTGCAGGCCATCGCCATGGCAGCGGGCCGCATCGTGGCCGAGGGCGCCCCGGCCATGATCGCGGGCGGCGTGGAAAGCATCTCGCAGATCCGCAGCCGCAGCGCGACAGACGCCGGCGACAACGGCATGGACCCGTGGATCGTCGAGCACAAACCCGCGCTGTACATGGCCATGATCGAGACGGCCGACATCGTCGCCAAGCGCTACAACATCAGCCGCGAGGCGCAGGACCGCTTCTCGGCCGAGAGCCAGCGCAAGACCGAAGAGGCGCAGCTCGCCGGGCGCTACAAGGACGAGATCGTCGCCTGCACCACCACCATGGCCGTGACCGACAAGGAGACGAAGGAAGTCACCCACCGCGAAGTCACCGCCACCGAAGACAACTGCAACCGCCGCGGCACCACCTACGAGGCGCTCTCCAAGCTCAAGCCGGTGATGGGCGAAGACAAGTTCGTCACCGCCGGCAACGCCTCGCAGCTGTCCGACGGCGCCTCGGCCTGCGTGCTGATGGAAGCCAAGGACGCCGAGCGCGCCAACCTGCAACCGCTGGGCGTGTTCCGGGGCCTGGCCGTGGCCGGCTGCGAGCCCGACGAGATGGGCATCGGCCCGGTGTTCGCGGTGCCCAAGCTGCTGGCGCGCCACGGCCTCACGGTCGACGACATCGACCTGTGGGAGCTCAACGAGGCCTTCGCCTCGCAGTCGATCTACTGCCAGGACAAGCTGGGCATTCCGTCGGAGCGCCTGAACGTGAACGGCGGCGCGATCTCCATCGGCCACCCCTTCGGCATGACCGGCGCGCGCCTCACGGGCCACGTGCTCATCGAAGGCAAGCGCCGCGGCGCCAAGTACGCCGTGGTCACCATGTGCATCGCCGGCGGCATGGGTGCCGCGGGCCTGTTCGAAATCTATTGAGGAGTTCGCGATGGACCTGAACTTCACACCCGAAGAAGAAGCCTTCCGCGGCGAAGTGCGCGCCTTCCTGGCGGCGAAGCTGCCGGTGCGCCTTTCCGAGAAAGTGCGCGGCGGCAAGATCCTGGAAAAGGCCGACATGCAAGAGTGGCACGCCACGCTGAACGAGCGCGGCTGGCTGGCCAACCACTGGCCCGAGCAGTACGGCGGGCCGGGCTGGACGGCGGTGGAGAAGTTCATCTTCGAACACGAGTGCGCACTGGCCTTCGCGCCGCGCATCGTTCCCTTCGGCGTGAACATGCTCGGCCCGGTGCTCATCAAGTACGGCAACGAGGCGCAGAAGCAGCATTGGCTGCCACGCATCCTGAACGGCGCCGACTGGTGGTGCCAGGGCTACTCCGAACCCGGCGCGGGCTCCGACCTGGCGGCGGTGAAGACGTCGGCCGTGCGCGGCATCGACGCGCAGGGCGACCACTACATCGTGAACGGCCAGAAGACCTGGACCACGCTGGGCCAGCACGCCAACATGATCTTCTGCCTGGTGCGCACCAACCGCGAGGCGAAGAAGCAGGAAGGCATCAGCTTCCTGCTGATCGACATGACCTCGCCCGGCGTGGAAGTGCGCCCGATCATCACGCTCGACGGCGAGCACGAAGTGAACGAGGTGTTCTTCTCCGACGTGCGCGTGCCGGCCGAGAACCTGGTGGGCGAAGAGAACAAGGGCTGGACCTGCGCCAAGTACCTGCTGACCTACGAGCGCACCAACATCGCGGGCGTGGGCTTCTCGGTGGCCGCGCTCGAGCAGCTCAAGGGCATTGCCGCGTCGCAGACCAAGAACGGCAAGCCGCTGGCCGAAGACCCGGCCTTCGCGGCGCGCCTGGCGCGCGTGGAGATCGACCTGGAGAACATGAAGACCACCAACCTGCGCGTGATCGCGGCGGTGGCCGGCGGCGGCGTGCCGGGCGCGGAGAGCTCGATGCTGAAGATTCGCGGCACCGAGATCCGCCAGGAAATCTCGTCGCTCGCGCGCCGCGCCATGGGCGTGTACGGCCGCCCGTTCGTGGCCGAGGCGCTGAAGGACGGCTACACCGGCGAGACCTTCGGCCCCGACTACGCATCGGCCGCCGCCTCGCGCTACTTCAACAACCGCAAGCTGTCGATCTTCGGCGGCTCCAATGAAATCCAGAAGAACATCATCTCCAAGATGATCCTGGGCCTGTAAGGAGACACGCAGTGAACTTCGAACACACCGAAGACCGGCGCATGCTCGCCGACAGCCTGAACCGCTTCATCTCGGAGCAGTACGCCTTCGATGCGCGCGACCGCATCGCGAAGTCGGCGCACGGGTTCAGCAAGGACATCTTCCGGCAGTTCGCCGAACTGGGCGTGATCGGCGCGCTGTTCAGCGAGGCCGACGGCGGCTTCGGCGGCGGCGGCTTCGACATTGCCGTGGTCTTCGAGGCACTGGGCCGCGGCCTGGTCGTCGAGCCGCTGCTGGGCGCGGTGATGGTCGGCGAGGCGCTCAGCGTGGCCGGCACCGAGGCACAGAAGGAAAAGCTCGGCGACATCATCAACGGCGTGGCCGTGGTGGCCTTCGCGCACGACGAAGCCGACACGCACTACGAGCGCACGCGCGTGCAGACGAAGGCCGAGCGCAGCGGCGACGCGTGGGTGCTGCATGGCGCCAAGGCCGTGGTGCCGCAGGGCGAGCAGGCCGACCTGTTCCTGGTGTCCGCACGCACGGCGGGCAACGTGAGCAACGTGAACGACGAGGCCGGCATCTCGCTGTTCCTGGTGCCCGCGAAGACGGCGGGCCTCACGGTGCGCGGCTGCCCGTCGATCGACGGTGGCCGCGTGGCCGAGCTGTCGTTCGACGGCGTGACGCTGGGCGCCGACGCGCTGCTGGGCGCCGAAGGCCAGGGCCACGCCACGCTGGAACGCGCCATCGGCCGCGGTGTGCTCGCGCTGTGCGCCGAAGCGCTGGGCGCCATGGAAGCCGCCAAGACTGCCACGCTGGAGTACCTGCGCACGCGCAAGCAGTTCGGCATTCTCATCGGCAGCTTCCAGGCCCTGCAGCACCGCATGGCCGACCTGCTGCTCGAGATCGAACAGGCGCGCTCCGCCGTCATCAACGCCGCGGCGGCCATCGACACCGGCGACCGCGTGACGCGCGAGCGCGCGCTGTCGGCGGCCAAGTTCAGCATCGGGCGCATCGGCGCGCTGGTGGCGGAAGAAAGCATCCAGATGCACGGCGGCATCGGCATGACGTGGGAGCTGCCCCTGCCCCACTACGCCAAGCGCCTGGTCATGATCGACCACCAGCTGGGCGACGAAGACCACCACCTGCAGCGCTACGTCCAGCTCGGCAAGGAGCTCGCGGCATGACGGACACGACGAACAAGACCGTGCTCGTCTCGCAGCAGGGCGCCGTGCGCATCCTGACCAACAGCAACCCCGGCGCGCGCAACGCGATCACGCCGACGCTGTACGCCGAACTCTCGGCAGCGCTGGCCGACGCCGAGCAAGACCCCGAGGTCGGCGCCATCGTGTTCACCGGCGCGGGCGACTTCTTCTGCTCCGGCGGCGACCTGAACCTGCTGGCCAAGCGCCGCGAGCTTCCGATGGCGGAACGCCGCCAGATTCTCGAAGGCCTGAACAACCTGATTCGCGCGCTGCGCGATTGCGCCAAGCCCGTGATCGCGGCGGTCGAGGGCGGCGCGGCCGGCGCGGGCCTGTCGATGGCGCTGGCCTGCGACATGCTGGTGTCGGCGCGCGACGCGTTCTACACGGTGGCGTACATCAAGGTCGGCCTCACGCCCGACGGCGGCGCCACCGCCTTCCTGGCCGAGTTCGTCTCGCGCCAGGTGCTGACCGAGCTGTGCCTCACCGGCGACCGCATGACGGCCGAGCGGCTGAACCAGCTGGGCGCGGTCAACCGCCTGACCGACAAGGGCGCGGCGCTGGCGGAAGCCGTTGCGCTGGCCGCCAAGGTGGCGACCGGCCCGCAGCGCGCCACCACGCGCATCAAGACGCTGTGCCGCCAGGCGCACCACGCCACGCTAGAAGAGCAACTCGCGGCCGAGGCCGTGTTCATGGTCGAGTCGCAGGGCGACGCCGAAGCGGCCGAAGGCATCGGCGCGTTCCTGGGCAAGCGCAAGGCCGACTTCGTCGCGCTGCGCCACGACAACAACGCAAAGGACGCGTCCTGACGCCGAGCCTGCCGCCCCTGCATTCCGCCTCGCACGCCGTGCGGGGCTTTTTCGTTTCTCCGAAGTCCCCGTCATGCCTCTATTGAATTCATCGCTGCCGCTCGCCGGCGTGCGCGTCCTCGACCTGTCCCGCATCCTGGCGGGCCCCTGGTGCGGCATGGTGCTCGCCGACATGGGCGCCGAGGTGATCAAGGTCGAGCACCCGGGCCGCGGCGACGACACGCGCGACTGGGGCCTGCGCGTGGGCAAGACCGAAACCGCCTACTTCAACAGCGTGAACCGCAACAAGCGCTCGGTCACGCTCGACCTGCAGACGCCCGAGGGCCAGCAGCTCGCGCGCGACCTGGCCAGGCAGTGCGACGTGGTGATCCAGAACTTCAAGTTCGGCGGCATCGACAAGCTGGGCCTGGGCTACGAGCAGCTCAGCAAGGAAAACCCGCGCCTGGTGTACTGCTCGATTTCGGGCTACGACCGCACCGGCCCCGAGGCCGCGCGCCCCGGCTACGACCTGGTGGTGCAGGGCGAAGCCGGCCTGATGGCGCTGAACGGCGAAGCCAACCAGCCGCCGCTGAAGTTCGGCGTGGCCGCGGTCGACCTGTTCACCGGCATGTACTCCGCGCAGGCCGTGCTGGCCGCGCTGTACCAGCGCGAAAAGACCGGCAAGGGCCGCCACGTGGAGATGGCGCTGTTCGACTGCGGCCTGATGATCACCGCCTACTACGGCCTGGAAGCGCTGCTGATGGGCGAAGACCCGCCGCGCTACGGCAACTCGCACCCGTCGATCGTGCCCTACGGCGTGTTCGACGCGGCCGACGGCCCGCTGGTGATCACCGTGGGCAACAACGCGCAGTTCGCGCGCTTCTGCACCGAGGTCATCGGGCGGCCCGACCTGGCAGCCGACGAGCGCTTCAAGACCAACATCCTGCGCTCGGCCAACCGCGCCGTGCTGCTGCCCGCGTTGCACGCCGAACTGGCGAAGCGCCCGCGCGCCGAGCTGCTCGAAAAGCTCACCGCCTCGGGCATTCCGTGCGGCGAGGTGCTGGGCCTGCTGGAGGCGCTGCAATCGAAGCGCGCCACCGACGCCGGCCTGGTCACGAAGCAATCGCACCCGGTGGCCGGCACGGTCGACGTGCTGGCGCCGCCCTACCGTTTCGACGGCGAGCGCCTGCCGGTGCGCAGCGCGCCGCCCACGCTGGGCGAAGGCACGCACGACGTGCTCCAGTCGCTGCTCGGGCTGTCGGACGAAAAGCTGGCGGCGCTGAAGGCCGGCGGCGTGGTCTGACGAACACGCGCCTGCAGCCTCCGCATCGCCGTCCCGCCCTCTCGTCGTTTCCCTGTTTTCCGTTCCCGTTCCTGTTCCTGCTCACCGTCTACTGTTTTCCCTGTTGAAGAAGTCCATGGCCTCCCTCGCTTTCCGTTCCCTCCGCAGCCCCGTTCGCCGTGCACTCGTCGCCCTGGCCCTTCCCGCCGCCCTGTCGCTCGCAGCCGGCAGCGCCTTCGCGCAAACATGGCCCAGCAAGCCGATCACGCTGATCGTGCCCTTCCCGCCCGGCGGCCCGACCGACGTGGCCTCGCGCATCGTGGCGCAGAAGATGTCGCTCGCGCTCAAGCAGAACATCGTCATCGACAACCGCAGCGGCGCCTCGGGGACCGTGGGCGCGGCGGCCGCGGCGCGCGCGCCGGCCGACGGCTACACCTTCGTGATGCTGGCCACGCCCACGCTGCTGGCCTCGCACCTGTACGGCCCCACCGGCGGCTACGACATCTTCAAGAACTTCACGCCCGTGGGCTCGGTGTACGACCTGCCCATCGTGCTGGTGGTCAACCCCAAGTCGCTGCCCGAAGTGACCAACCTGCAGGGCCTGATCGCCAAGGCCAAGGCCGAGGGCGGCAAGCTCAACTACACCACCGCCGGCGCCGGCAGCTTCGGCCACCTGACCACCGAGCAGCTGAAGACCATCGGCAGGTTCGACATGCAGCACGTGCCCTACCGCGGCAGCGCGCCGGCCGTGACCGACCTCATCGGCGGCCAGGTGCCGGCGATGTTCTCCGACCTGGTGGCCGTCATTCCGCACATTCGCGCGGGCAAGGTGCGCGCCATCGCAGTGGGCTCGGCCAAGCGCGTGAGCCTGCTGCCCGACGTTCCCACCGTGGCCGAGCAGGGCTTCCCCGGCTTCGACGCCACCTCGTGGGGCGGCCTGCTGGCGCCGGTGGGCACGCCCAAGGACGTGGTCGACCGCATGAGCGCCGCGCTGAAGAACGCGCTGGCCGACAAGGAAGTGCAGGACAAGCTCGAAAGCGTGGGCTCCTTCGCGGCCTACCGCACGCCCGAGCAGACCGGCGTGCGCATGAAGCAGGACTTCGAGCGCTGGGGCAAGGTCATTCGCGACAACCACATCACGAACCAGTAAAACCGGGCGGCCGGCAGGGCGACACCTTTCAAGGAGACAGACATGACAGACCCCAAGCACGACAACAACTACAAGACCCCGGTCGGCGCGCCCTTCCGCCCCGCCTTCCCCGTCCGCAGCCTGGCGGACATCCACAAGCTCGAAGAGACGCCGCTCGAACAGGCGCTCACGGTGCGCAGCACCTACGAGATCTTCCGCAACGCGGGCCATGCCTTCGGCGACAAGACGGCGCTGACCTTCCTGCGCACCGGCAACCCGGCGGACGAGCCGCTGCGCTGGTCGTACGCCGACTTGCTCGCGCGGCTGCACCAGACGGCCAACATGCTGCACACGCTGGGCGTGGGGCCCCACGACGCGGTCGCGGTGCTGCTGCCCGGCTGCCTCGAGTACCACCTGGCGCTGTGGGGCGGCGAGGCCGCCGGCATCGTGCAGCCGCTGAACCCGCTGCTCACCGACGAGAAGCTGGTGGCGCTGATGACCGCGGCGCGCGCGAAGGTGCTGATCGCCTACGGCTCGGACAGCGAGTCGGGCATGTGGTCGAAGGCGATGCGCCTGCGCGGCCAGGTGCCCACGCTGACCACCGTGCTGCGCGTGGCGCCGCACGACGAGGCGCCCGGCGCGGCCGGCGCGCTGCCCGACGGCGTGGCCGAGTTCGACGTGCTGCGCGCCGCGCAACCCGATGACAGGCTGGTGAGCGGGCGCGACATCGCGCCCACCGACATCGCCGCCTACTTCCACACCGGCGGGACCACGGGCGCGCCCAAGCTCGCGCGCCACAGCCACGGCGCGCAGGTGTTCACGGCCTGGGCCAGCGTGCAGGTCGCGGGCATGAACGAGAACGGCATCTCCATCAACGGCTACCCGCTGTTCCATGTGGCGGGCGTGCTGCCGGCGTCGCTGTCGTCGCTGTCGGCGGGCGTGGAGGTGATCATTCCCACGCCCTCGCTGCTGCGCAACAAGGAGGTGCTGGCCAACTACTGGAAGCTGGTGGCCAGGTACCGCCCGACCTCGCTGTCGGCCGTGCCCACCGTGCTGGCCGCGCTGGCCAACGTGCCGCTGGACGGCGCGGACATTTCATCGATCACCTACTGCCGCACCGGCGCCGCCGTGCTCGCGCCCGAGCTGGCCGCGCGCTTCGAGCGGCTGTTCGGCCTGCACGTGCACGAGAGCCTGGGCATGACGGAGATGGCCGGCATCTCGACCATCACGCCGCCGGGCGTGGACGGGCCCGCGGGCTGCGTGGGCTTCCGGCTGCCGTACATGCAGATGCGCGTGGTGGCGCTCGACGAGAACGGCAACGCCAGCGACCGCGACATGCCGCCCGGCGAGCAGGGCATGGTGCTGTTCAAGTCGCCCAACGTGTTCTCGGGCTTCGTCGACCCGGCCGACAACGCCAAGGCCTTCACCGCCGACGGCTGGCTCGCCACCGGCGACCTGGGCTGGATCGACAGCCAGGAGCGGCTGAACCTCACGGGCCGCTCGAAGGACCTGATCATCCGCAGCGGCCACAACATCGACCCCAAGACCATCGAGGACGCGCTGGGCGCGCACCCGGCCGTGCAGCTGTGCGCCGCCGTGGGCGCGCCCGATGCGTACGCCGGCGAGCTGCCGGTGATCTTCGCGACGCTGGTGCCCGGCGCCTCCGCGACCGAGGAAGAGCTGCTGGCCTTCACCGCCGGCCGCGTGGACGAAGCGCCGGCCCGGCCCAAGTGGGTGTCGGTGATCCAGGCCATGCCGATGACCAACGTCGGAAAGATCTACAAGCCCGAGCTGCGCGCCATGGCCGCGCGACAAGTGGTGGCCGCGACCGTGGCCGAGGTGTGCGCCGCGCTGGGCGTGGGCGAGGCCGCGCGGCCCGTGGTGACGACCGAAGGCGAGAGCCTGGTTCGCGTGGCCATCGACGCGGCCGCCGTGAACGCCACGGGCGTGCAGGCCGCCGCGCTGCAGGAGCGGCTGCAGAAGGCGCTGGAGCCGCTGCCCTTCAAGACCCGCATCGCCTCGCCATAAGAAGATTTTTGCAACCGAGAACCCGAGAGAGACAGAGACAAGCCATGACCTTCCGCCCTTTGAACCGACGCACCCTGCTGTGCGCCACCGCCTCTGTCGCCGCCTTCGCCGGCGTGCTTGCCGTGCCTGCGGCGCACGCGCAGAACACGTATCCGAACAAGCCCATCCGCATGGTCGTGCCCTTCGCCGCCGGCGGTGCCACGGACGTGCTCGCGCGCGTCATCGGCCAGAAGATGGCCGCCGGCATGGGCCAGCCCGTGATCATCGACAACAAGCCCGGCGCGGCCGGCATCATCGGCACCGACGCGGTCGCCAAGGCGCCGGGCGACGGCTACACGGTGGTGCTGTCGCTGAGCAACTCGCTGCTGACCAACGAGTTCCTGTACGACAAGCTGCCCTACGACTCGCAGCGCGACCTCACGCTGGTCTACCAGATCGCGATGGCGCCGCTGGTGCTGGTGGTGCACCCCAGCGTGCCGGTGAAGACCGGGCCCGAGCTGCTGAAGTACGCCGCCGCCAACAAGGCCAAGCTGGCCTACGGCTCTTACGGCGTGGGCGCCTACCCGCACCTGGCCGGCGCGCACATGAGCCTGGCCACGCAGTCGGACATGAACCACGTCGCCTACAAGGGCGAGGCGCCGATGGTGCAGGACCTGATCGGCGGGCAGATCCAGATGGCCTATGCCAGCGCGCTGGTGGCCAAGCCGCACATCGATTCCGGAAAGATCCGCGCCGTGGGCATGACCGGCGAGCGCCGCATGGGCACCCTGCCCAACGTGCCCACGCTGGCCGAGCAAGGCATGAAGGACGAGGCCTACCGCGTGACCGGCTGGCTCGCCATCGCCGTGCCCGCGAGCACGCCCAAGCCCATCGTCGCGCGGCTGGCCGACGAGGTGCGCAAGGCCACGCAGCAGCCCGACGTGCAACAGCGCGTCGCGGCCATGGGCTTTGAGCTGAAAGACAGCTCGCCCGAACTCTTCGCCGCCGCCTACAAGGCGGAGCGCCCGGTGTGGGAGCGCCTGATCAAGCAGTCGGGCGCGCGGCTCGAATAAACCCTCTCTTTCTTTTTTCATTCGTCATTCGAAGGAACAACCATGAAGATTCTTGTGCCCGTGAAGCGGGTCGTCGACTACAACGTCAAGGTGCGCGTGAAGAGCGACGGCACCGGGGTGGACATTGCCAACGTGAAGATGAGCATGAACCCGTTCGACGAGATCGCGGTCGAAGAAGCGGTTCGCCTGAAGGAAAAAGGCGTGGTCACCGAGGTGATCGCGGTGTCTTGCGGTGACGCGAAGTGCCAGGAAACGCTGCGCACGGCGATGGCCATCGGCGCGGACCGCGGCATCCTGGTCGAGACCACCGAAGAGCTGCAGCCGCTGGCCGTTGCCAAGCTGCTGAAGGCGCTGGTCGACAAGGAACAGCCTTCGCTCATCATCCTCGGCAAGCAGGCCATCGACGACGACGCGAACCAGACGGGCCAGATGCTGGCTGCGCTGGCCGACCTGCCGCAAGCCACCTTCGCCTCGAAGGTCGACCTCGCAGCTGACAAGGTCACCGTGTCCCGCGAAGTCGACGGCGGCATGGAAACGCTGACGCTCACGCTTCCGGCCGTCATCACGACCGACCTGCGCCTGAACGAGCCGCGCTATGTGACGCTGCCGAACATCATGAAGGCGAAGAAGAAGCAGCTGGACACCTTCAAGCCCGAAGACCTGGGCGTCGACGTGAAGCCGCGCCTGAAGACGCTGAAGGTTGCTGAACCGCCGAAGCGCGGCGCCGGCATCAAGGTGCCTGATGTTGCAGCGCTGGTGGACAAACTGAAGAACGAAGCGAAGGTGATCTGAACATGACCGCACTAGTGTCCCTCGTGGTGGCCGAACACGACCACGCCAGCATCAAGCCGGCAACCTTGAACACCGTGACCGCTGCACTGGCTTGCGGTGGCGAAGTGCACGTTCTCGTCGCAGGCGCGAACGCTGCAGAAGCCGCCAAGGCAGCAGCACAGATCGCCGGCGTGACCAAGGTCATCGCAGCAGACAGCCCCAGCCTGGCAGAGAACCTCGCCGAGAACGTCGCAGCCCAGGTGCTGGCGATTGCAGCGAACTACAGCCACATCCTGTTCCCCTCCACTGCCAACGGCAAGAACGTCGCCCCGCGCGTGGCTGCCAAGCTCGACGTCGCCCAGATCAGCGACATCACGAAGGTCGACAGCCCGGATACGTTCGAGCGCCCGATCTACGCCGGCAACGCCATTGCCACTGTGCAAAGCAGCGATGCCACCAAAGTGATCACCGTTCGCACGACCGGCTTCGACGCAGCAGCCTCCACCGGTGGCAGTGCAACCGTCGAAACCGCTGAAGGCGTCGCAGACAGCGGCAAGAGCAGCTTCGTCAGCCGCGAAGTCACGAAGAGCGAACGCCCCGAACTCACCGCCGCCAAGATCATCGTCTCCGGTGGTCGCGCGCTCGGCAGCGCAGAGAAGTTCACCGAAGTGATGGCGCCTCTCGCGGACAAGCTCAACGCGGGCCTGGGCGCCAGCCGCGCCGCAGTGGACGCGGGCTACGCCCCGAACGACTGGCAAGTCGGCCAGACCGGCAAGATCGTCGCGCCGCAGCTGTACATCGCCGCAGGCATCTCCGGCGCCATCCAGCATCTGGCCGGCATGAAGGACTCGAAGGTCATCGTCGCGATCAACAAGGACGAAGAGGCACCGATCTTCAGCGTGGCCGACTACGGCCTCGTCGCCGACCTGTTCGTGGCTGTGCCCGAGCTGGTGAAGGCCCTGTAAGAGGCCGCGCGCATGAAGACCCGCATCACCGAACTGCTCGGCATTCGCTACCCCATCGTGCAGGGCGGCATGCAATGGGTGGGCCGCGCGGAGCTGGCTTCGGCCGTGTCGAACGCCGGCGGGCTCGGCGTGCTCACCGCGCTCACGCAGCCCACGCCCGACGACCTGCGCCAGGAAATCGCGCGCATGCGCACGATGACGGACAAGCCTTTCGGCGTGAACCTCACCATCCTGCCGTCGGTGAAGCCGCCGCCGTACGCCGAGTACGTGCAGGCCATCATCGACAGCGGCGTGAAGATCGTGGAGACCGCGGGCAACAGCCCGAAGGACTTCATCGAGGCGCTGAAACGCCACGACGTGAAGATCGTGCACAAGTGCACCTCGGTGCGCCATGCGCTGTCGGCCGAACGCAATGGCGTGGACGCGGTGTCGGTGGACGGCTTCGAGTGCGCGGGCCATCCGGGCGAGGACGACGTGCCCGGCCTGGTGCTGCTGCCCGTGGCGGCGCGCAAGCTGCGCATTCCGATCATCGCGTCGGGCGGCATCGCCGACGGCCGCGGCATGGCCGCCGCGCTGGCGCTGGGCGCCGAGGGCATCAACATGGGCACGCGCTTCTGCGTCACCCAGGAAGCCCCCATCCATCACAACATCAAGCAGGCGCTGGTCGACGCGACCGAGCGCGACACGAAGCTGATGTTTCGCACCCTGCACAACACCGCGCGCGTGTTCCGCAACGCCATCTCCGAAGAGGTGGTGGCCATGGAGAACCGCGAGGGCGGCTGCGCGTTCGAGGACGTGCGCCCGCTGGTGGCCGGTGCCCGCGGCAAGGCCGCGCTGGCGTCGGGCGAAGTGCAGAACGGTGTGGTGTCGGCAGGCCAGTGCATCGGGCTGATCGACGACATTCCGACCTGTGCCGAGCTGCTCGAACGCATGGTGCGCGAGTGCCGCGAGCACCTGGACCGCGCGCGCGGCTGGATGTAGCCGGGCGCATTGCCGTTTGCCTGCGCCGTGGGTTAGGGGCGCGCGCAGGCCGACGGGGCACTGAGACCGCACGGCCCACGAGGCACGCGCGCGGCGCATTGCGGAAGCTGCATTTGTTGGCGATTGCCGAGACTTCGTGCGGTATGTGCCAGCTACAGCGCCGAGCTTTTCTCTAAAGTGGATGTCCCTGTCACTCGATATTCCACCAAGGGAAGAAAGGCGCAACACACCCACCCACACCAATGTTTGAAGGCTGCTTGCCTCGCGGCAGGTTGTCGGTGCGAAAGCAGCGATGCAAATGCGAGGTATCAAAAGGCGACGGCCGGGGCGTTATCAGCACCCCGACCGTCTAACCAAGTTCGTGCAACAACCTCTAAGGACCGCACAAAAATGGCTACCAAGACTATAGCCCGGCCTCGCACGCCGGTAGCTTCCGAAGACAACGCCCAAGATACCCAACATCCGGCGGATCGTCTCGAAAACACCCTCACCCAACTCGAAGCTCTCCTGTGGGTCTGCCACGGCGAAGAGATCAACTGGTGCGACGGTGGCGGACCTCGACAACTGGACAACCTGCTCTGGCTCGCGGCTGACCTAGCCCGCAAGGCTGGGGAGCTGTTTCAGTTGAACGAGAAGGCGCGACACAAGGCGCCTGAGACCGGCGGTTAGCGGCTGGTCTGCGGGCTGCGAGTTTCGCGGCCCGCCTGGGGAACAGGTCCTTTGGAATGCGATGTCATGTCCAAGGCGTTCTGAATTGGGATGCAGTCGGGATGGATGCTCGACCGATACGCACGCATCTAACAGCGTGTGCCTAAGCCATTCGCAGAGGGGAGTACCCGGCGGCCTGTGCACCCGCCCTGAAAGCCGCTCAGCAAAGCCCGGCCAGCTAAGGAAACCCCCGATACATCAGTGGTCTTCGACCCCCTAGCATCGGTGACAGCTTCCCCTGTCGAGGTGTACGGAACGCATCCCGGCGTCCGCCCGGTGACATGGCTTCCTGCCTCACTGACCTTCTGCGATGACCACACCACCCGAGTCCGGCCCCACGCTGGACGCCGCCAGCCCCCTTCCCCCCGACATCGAAGCCGCCGACGAACCGACCAAGGTTCCCCTTGCCATCGAAGACTGGCTCACCGTCCTCATCATGGGCGCGCTGGCGCTCATCACCTTCGCCAACGTGCTGGTGCGCTACTTCACCGATTCGTCGTTCGCATGGACCGAAGAGTTCTCGGTGTTCCTCATGATCATGCTGGCGCTGGTGGCCGGCTCGGCCGCGGTGGCGCGCGACCGGCACATTCGCATCGAGTACTTCTCGGAGAGCGGCTCCATGGCGCGGCGCAAGCGGCTCGCGCAGTTCGGCGCGCTGATGATCGCCATCCTGTTCACCCTCATCGGCACGCTCAGCATCCGCATGGTGTGGGACGACTATCGCTTCGAGGAAACCACGCCGGGCATCGGGCTGCCGTCGTGGTGGTACTCCATCTGGCTGCCCATCGTGTCCTATGCGATCGCGCTGCGCGCGGTGGGCCTCATGGTGCGCCGCGGGCGCAAGACCAACTACGGCACCGACGGCTCGGACGCCCCGACAAAGCACAAGGGGGACGCCTCGTGATCGCCACCCTGCTCTTCGTCGCCTTCGTGCTGATGATGCTGGTGGGCGTGCCCATCGGCGCCGCGCTGGGCCTGGCGGGCGCCGCCTGCATCGCGCTGGCCAACGGCGACGCCCAGTGGTTCGGCCTGCTGGCCGTGCCGCAGAACTTCTACGCGGGGCTGGGCAAGTACCCGCTGCTGGCCATTCCGATGTTCGTGCTGGTCGGCTCCATCTTCGACCGCTCGGGCGTGGCGCTGCGCCTGGTCAACTTCGCGATTGCCATCGTGGGCCGCGGCCCGGGCATGCTGCCGCTGGTGGCGATTGCGGTGGCGATGTTTCTCGGCGGCATCTCGGGCTCGGGCCCGGCCAACGCGGCCGCCGTGGGCGCGGTGATGATCGCGGCCATGTCGCGCGCCGGCTACCCGGCCGCCTTCTCGGCCAGCGTGGTGGGCGCCGCAGCCGCCACCGACATCCTGATTCCGCCGTCGGTGGCGTTTATCGTGTACTCGGTGCTGGTGCCCGGCGCCTCGGTGCCGGCGCTGTTCGCGGCCGGCATGATTCCCGGCGTGATGGCCGGCCTGGCGCTGATGATTCCGGCCGTGCTGCTGGCCCGCAAACACAAGATGGGCGCGCTCGAATCGACCCTGCCGCGCCCACCTTTCTGGAAGAGCTTTCGCGAAGCGACCTGGGGACTGGCCGCGCCGGTGCTGATTCTGGGGGGCATGCGCGCGGGCTGGTTCACGCCGACCGAGGCGGCGGTGGTGGCGGTGTTCTACGGGCTGTTCGTGGGCATGTGCATTCACCGGACGATCAAGGTGCGCGACCTGTTCGTGATCTTGCGCGAGTCGGGCGAGCTGTCGGCGGTGATCCTGCTGGTGGTGTCGCTCGCGGGCATCTTCGCGTACTCGCTGTCGACGCTGGGCGTGATCGACCCGGTGACGCGCGCGATCGTGAATTCGGGGCTGGGCGAGTACGGCATCCTGTCGCTGCTCATCCTGCTGCTGATCACGGTGGGCATGTTCCTGGACGGCGTGTCGATCTTCCTGATCTTCGTGCCCCTGCTGCTGCCCATCGTGCAGTACTACAAATGGGACCCGGTGTGGTTCGGCGTGATCCTCACGCTGAAGGTGGCGCTGGGCCAGTTCACGCCACCGCTCGCGGTGAACCTGATGGTGTCCTGCCGCATCGCGAAGGTGCGCATGGAAGAAACCGTGCGCTGGGTGGGATGGATGCTGTTCTCGATGTTCGTGGTGATGGTGCTGGTCATCGTCTTCCCCGAGCTGGCGTTGTGGTTGCCTCGGAAGCTGGGGTATTGAGTTGTTTTGTTCTTCGTTTGTCGAGGTGTGCTGTTCAGGGTGCTGCTGTTCAGGGCGCGATCACGCCGACGCGGTGCCCCTTTCCTCGAATGTCCCCCGGCCTGCGGCCTCCTCCTTTATTTCTCGGAAAGGGGCACCGCGCCGTCGTGATCGTTGTGCGCAGCGGTCGCCGATCGCCGCGAACCGACAGCGCGTCCAGGTGAACAGGGCGTCGGGTGCTTCCCGCAGCGAAATGAATGCAAAGGGACTTCTCGCTTCCTGGTCACGGTATCGAGT
>NZ_JBFUPJ010000019.1:0-148589 GCF_041355175.1 Variovorax sp. RCC_210
ACAGCGGCATCGGCGGCATCGCGCCTATGTCCAGAATCAAATCGTCAAGAAACAACCTCTTGACGCTTCACAGCTAGGGCAGCTCCTCGGGCCTCTCCTGGGCGTGGACATCGTGTGCGAAGCGGCCACCCAGCAGCAGGCCACCGATCGGCTCGACGCGCACCCCGATGGCTGGGACCTGGCGCTCGTAGACCTTTTTCTCGCACGCGGCGACGGCTTCAGCATCCTTCGCCATTGCGCGCGGCGCGCGCCTCGACAGAAGGTCGCTCTGATGTCGTCCAACTACGTGCGGGAGCCCGTGCGCCAGCGCGCCCTGGAGGCCGGTGCCGATGCCTTCTTCGATAAGGCCACGCAGATGTCGGAACTGGCGGCGTTCTGCCTGTCCGCCAGCCGGTCGCTGGCGCAGGAAAGCACCGGCCCCTGCTAGCGTTGTGTACTCGCCGCCATCTGCGGGATTCCGGCCCACACGCCGGAAGCCTCCGCGTCGGTCAGCCCGGGACTTCGTCGCGGTAGAAGGCGAGCAGGCACATGTAGACAGTGCGCTCTTGGGAAGAAAGCGAGCACTCGATGGAATCCAGTTCCGCGCGCTCCAGCCGGTTCGAGACCGCTTCGTACAGCTGCGAACTCGGCATTTCGGCGTAGCGGCGGCCTTCCGGCCATGTCGCAAGCCGCACGGGCGCGCTGGACACCAGCATGCGCAGATAGAGCGCACGGCAGAGCTTGAGTTGGCGTCTTCCGTTCGAGCCGGCGTGGGTGTCCATGAACTCGCCGAGCGCTTGTTCGTAGGCCGCGACGCGCATGCAGGCGTTCTCGAGTGATCCGCAAGACCCGCTGCCGGACGAAACGCCGAGCCGCACCCGCGTGCATTCGAGTTCGACCTTCGCGTTCGAAAGCTTCTGGGCCAGTTCGAGACCTTTGCGCAGAGGGGCGGGCATCACGGGTAAGGATTTCCTTGAATGATCTTTTCGTGCCTGCCGGCTCAGGGCTCCCACCCGGGTGTGCCTTTGTGCGCCGAGGCTTTGAAGAAGGGCTGAGTGCTCTCGATGAAGCGGTGATGCAGCACGGCGACGCGCTTTGCGAGCGCCTGTGCTTTTTCGCGCCCGCCTGCCGTACCGGCATGCATCTCCCGCACGGCCTGCTCGAACTGCTGCGTCGCGTCTTTCCAGTCGTCGTATGCCACCTCGAACGCCTGCAGGTCCAGGTCCGCGCGCGGACCTTCGAGCGGGGTTTCGCCGCGGGCGGCGCTTAGCTCCCAGGGGCTTGCTTCGATGTTCGGCCCCTCGGTGAAGTTGCGGGCCACGCTGGCCAGCACGCCGGGCGAGGCCGCAGGGCCTGGGGATTCGGCGGGCTGGCCGGGCGCTGCATTGGCTGCGTCAAAATCCTGTGCACTCATGGTGGAATCTCCTGGTGGACAGCGATGCCGGTGGCAAATCGCATGCCTGTCCGACCTTGGAGGCACGAACCGTAGTAGCGGCAAGGAGGGTGCGGCAGGCGTGTAAGTCTTGCGGCAAGAACGCATGCGCACGAAGCGTCAGCACCGGATGTCGTCTCCTTGAAAATTCAAATCCGCGTCCGCAGAATCGGTACCGAGCCCTTCGGGCTTCCGGACGTTTTGAAAAAAGGAGTGACCATGTCTGCATCTTTTCGCGCGAGTTCGCCGGCAAGCCGGCGGCGACTCGGCAAGAACGGAAAAGCGCTGGGCACCATATTGGGCGAGAAACAGATCGAGGCCTATCTCGCAGCCCGAGATGTGGTGCGCCGCCTGCGAGCCGCGGCTTGCGCAAGCCATCGGGTAGAGGCTGGCAACCGGCCGAAGCCACAGACCTGAGCCGGCCCGCGCAAGGCTCGCTGCGTGCCCTCCTTTGAATGCTGGACAGGCACACCGATTGCCCGTTGCAGAAACACCTTTTCCGGGAGAAAGCGCATGAACAGGAAGCAGGATTTTCTACGTGGCGAGCAGAGCAGGGCCGCGCATCCGGAGCGCGACCAGGTCGGAAGCCCGGCCAGGAAAGCTGAAGCCGTTCCGGACGAACCCGTGGCAAAGGATGTGCAGGAAGCGCACACGGGCAAGGTTAGCAATGACCACAACAAACAGGGAAACAAGGCGCCGACGCAGACCAACCAGGCCAGGCGCACGCCCGAGAGCCGGCACGATCGCCAGACCATGGGGGCCGGTCCGCAGAACCAGGTCTCGGCACGAAAGGGCGGCGGCGGCGCAGGCCGCACGCCGCGCGGCGCTGGCTAGAAGCCCGTGGAGGACAGGACTCGGCGCCGCCTTGCCCGCCGCAGTCGAGGTGGGCGTCGACGAAGATGCAGGACTCAACGCCCCCGGTTCATTGCGCAAGGCGGACGGAGCTGCGGGCAAGTAGCGATGTCGTCCCTGCGACCAGGGCCGGCAGGATGCCCCTGGAGCTTAAGGCCTGCGTGGCGGGCCGTCGGCTCTCGGGTCGGCTGAAGCAGGCAGATTGCCGCAGTTCTCGCTGGCCCATGTGCTCTTCTTCAGGACAAGCGCCAGAAGTTCCTCCGGATCGAAGGGTTTGATCAGATGCGCATCGAAGCCCGCCGTCCGTGCGCGCGCCTTGTCTGCCTCCTGCCCCAGCCAGTAGCTGCCAGAAGGAAGGCCGTGCGGCCCCAAGCCGTGGCTCGTACCGCCTTTGCCACCTCGTAGCCCGTGAGCTTGGGCATGCCGATGTCCAGGATGAGGACGGACGGCTGGACCGCGCGCGCGATGGCCAGCGCCTGCTCGCCGTCGGTGGCGATGTCGACGCGGTGGCCTTCCATGCGCAGCAACTCGGCGAGCAGATTGACTGCGCTCACGTTGTCGTCCGCGATCACGATGCTCATCGAGCCGGAGCGAGGCGCATCGGCATGCAGCCGGCCGTCCGCCGCGGTCCCGGCTGCCTCCGCTGCGCGCGGCAGCTGCATCACAAACCGGCTGCCCCGGCCGAGGCCCTCGCTCTCGGCCACGATGTGTCCGCCGTGTGCCGCCACAATCGACCGGGCGAGCGCCAGGCCGATGCCGAGCCCGCCCTCGGGCCGGTGAAGCACCGTGTCTTCCTGCGAGAACATCTCGAAGATCCGCTCCAGCGAGTCCGGCTTCAGGCCCATGCCGTTGTCGCTGACCACGAATTCGCACAAGCCATCGGCGCCGGTGCCCGTGATCGCGATCTGTCCGCCCACCGGTGTGTATTTGGCCGCATTGGTCAGCAGGTTGGCCAGCACCTGCGCCAACCGCACCGGATCGGCTTCAAGCGCGAGCCTGTCGTCCACTTTCACGGTCGTTCTGTGCTTTCGGCTGCGCAGCAGCGGCCCGGCGTTCTGCAGTGCGAGCTCGACCACCGCCCGCGCCTGCACCCATTCCTTCTTCATGTTCAGCCGGCCGCTCTTGATGCGGCTCGTGTCCAGCAGATCGTCGAGCAGCCGCGACATCTGGTTGACCTGCGAGCGGATCAGGTCGGCGCTCCGGTGGGTCGCGGCATCCGGCGCGCGCTTTAGCAGCTGCGCCGCCAGACCGATGGGCGCGAGCGGATTGCGCAACTCGTGCGCGAGCACCGCCAGGAATTCGTCCTTGCGCTGGTCGGCCTCCTGCAGCTCCAGCGCCTGGCTGCGCAAGTCCTGCTCCATCTGCTTGCGCACCGACGCTTCCTGCAGCACGCCCAGCATGCCCACGACGCGACCCACGTCATCGGTTTGCGGCGTGCCCCACACCGCCAGCCAGCGCGGCGGCTCGATGCCGGCGAGACGGTACTCCTCCTTGTAGGTGCGGCCGCTCTCCGCGCTGGAGGCGACCGCCTGAAGGGTTCGCTCCCGGTCGTCTTCGTGAATCAGCAAGCTGAGTTCCCGCCACGTGAGGGGTTGCTCGTCGACTCCGAAAAGCTCCGCCGCGCGCGCAGACAGCACGACCAGGTCGGTGGTGGCGTCCCAGCGCCAATCGCCGAGCTGACCCGCGCCCAACGCAATGCTCAGGCGCTCGTTGGTGAGCTGCAGTGCGTGCTGGGCGCGCGTACGCTGCAGGCTTTCCCAGCACCGGCCGCACACCATCTGCACCAACTCGATCTCGCGCGCGTCCCAGTGCCGGGGCATGCGCTGATGCACCGCCATGGCGGCCACGAAGCGGCCGTCCTTGTGCAGCGGAATGCAGATGACGGCCTGGATGCAGGTGAGGCGGTAGGCTGCCAGATCCATGTCCGCCGCGCGCGGGTCGGTGTCGATGTCGTCGACCACATAGGGTTGATTGCCGCGCATCAGCTGGAGGCAATCGGCACCGAATTGCGAGAACGCATAGTGGCCAACGATCGACCGGACGCCCTGGGTGTAGTCGCCGGTGAGCGTGAACTGGTCTTCGTCGGCGTGCACTTCGGCGTAGGCGCAACGGTTGACCCCCATGTGCAGCCCTAGCAGGCGGGCCGTGACCCGCATCACTTCGGCGGGATCGCTCAGCGACTGTGTGGTCTGCGCCAAGTGGTCGAGATACGCCACCTGATCTTGCGATGGCGAGGCAGCATCGTTCAGGGCCACTTGCGTCGGACGAAGTGCATCAGGAGTCACGGCTTGACCTCGGCAATGAGCGGAACAATGGCGGACCAAACCGCGCCATGGATGAGTCGCTGAATTTGACGTTGATCAATGCCATCCCCTGCAAGAAATATTCGCTCGCCAAAGGCAGCCGGTTCCATCTGGCGGTGTGCGTATCGAGCCTGCGGCGCTGGTGGACGAATGGCGCGCACCCCGATTGTTTGCCGACTCCCCAGGGAGCGACTGCGCGCAGCCGCGCCGACTTGGCGCATGGTGATCCAGACACAGGGCGTTCGAAGCGTGCTCCGCTTCGAGTGCGATGGTAGCGAGCGTTTTGCGGCCGCTGTGGCCGGCTGCAGGCGCGCCCGCCTATCGCGCGGTCGCCGGCGCCGCCCTCGATGCGGCTTCTGCTGGTGGGCGACAGCGCAGTGCCGGGCGTTGGGGCCGACAGCCCCCGGCATGCGCTGGCCGACCTCTTCACCGCGGCGTTGCAGCAGATGCCGAGGCTGGCACCCGAGAACTGGCGCCCGGGGGCGGCGGCCGACCGGCAGGGTGTCGCGAACATCGGTCTGGCGCGGCTTTTCGTGCCACCTGGTTGTGGCAGATCAGCCACGCATGAACGGGCGCGCAGCGTGTTCAGAGAGGGCGCGCGCCGCCACGGCGCGTCGTACCTCGGTTTCTTCCGCGAGGCGCGCGACCATGTGTTCTCGCCCAAACGGCTGCGCTACGTCGCCGCGTACGGCATCCACCCGAGCAACAACGCCTATCGGTACTGCTATGAAGCGATGCACCGGGGTGCCCGCCTCGGGTCGTCCGATCCGCCGTCGCGCCGTAGCGCCGCCCGGAATGCTGCCCGGTCAGGGTGTCTCCTGCCCCTCGGCCTGGAGCCGCCAGAGATCGGCGAAGACGCCGCCCTGCCCCAGCAGTGCATTTGGCGCGCCGTCTTCCACGATGCGCCCTTCGACGAGCACGATGATCCGGTCGAACGCCGCCACCGTCGAGAGCCGGTGGGCCACGGCAACCACCGTGCGGCCCTTCATGAGGCGCGCCAGTGCCGCTTGAATCTCCGCTTCCGAGCGGCTGTCCAGGGCCGAGGTGGCCTCGTCCAGCAGCAGCACGGGCGCGTTCTTCAGCATGGCTCGCGCAATGCTGATGCGCTGCCGTTGGCCGCCCGACAGACGCGCCCCACGCTCGCCCACAACCGTGCCGTAGCCGTGCGGCAGCGCCATGATGAAGTCGTGGCAGAGCGCCTCGCGCGCGGCCGCGCGCACCTGCTCGTCGCTGGCGCCGGGGTTGCCATAGCGCAGGTTTTCCATCACCGAGCGATGCAGCAGCGCAATGTCCTGCGGCACCACGCCGATGGCGTCGCGCAGGCTGTCCTGCCGAACCGACGCCACGTTCACGCCGTCCACGGTGATCGCGCCGCGCGTCACGTCCATCACGCGCCCGACGAGCCGCACGAAGGTCGACTTGCCGGCGCCCGAAGGCCCGACCACGCCGAGCCGTTGGCCCGCGGGCACCCACAGGTCGAGGTGCTCGAAGATGGGCCTGGCCTCGTCGTAAGCAAAGCACACATCATGGAAGGCAATGGCGCCCGGCCCTGGCTCGAAACGCGGCGCATCCGCCGGGTCGGCCACTTCGTGCGGCACCGCCACCACACGCAGCATTTCTGCGATCACGCCAAAGTGCTGCGACGCATCGACCAGTGACAGCGCCAGCTCGCGCGAGCCATGGAGGATGCGGAAGGTGAGCGCGCTGATCAGCACCACGTCGCCGGCCTCCGTCGATCCGGCGCGCCATGCTTCCACGGCCCAGATCAGCATGGCCCCGGCCATAAGCCACATGCACAGGTCGTGGAAAGCACGCGCTTTTTCCAGGAAAAGCCAGCTGCGGCGCTGCGCACGCGCCTCCAGCCCGAAGGCTTGGCGCAGCCGCTCGTACTCGCGCGTGCGAGCAGAGAAGGCCATGACCGTGAAGATGTTGGACACCACGTCGACCAACTCTCCTCCCACCTTCGACGCCTGCTCAGCAAACGCCTGCTGCAGCGGCCGTGCTCGCCGCCCGAACGCATACATGAAAGCGGCCACCACCGCCACGAATCCGATGAGCGTGAATGCCATGCGGACGTCGATGGTGCACAGCAGGACGACCGCGCCGACGAAGTCGATGCACGGCGGCAGGATCTTCCAGATGAGCGTGCCGAAAATCGCGCCGGTTGCGCCCGCAGTGGCCGTTACGCGATTGCCCAGCGAGCCGGCGAGGTGGCGCGAGAAATAGTCCAACGAGTGGCCCGACAGGTGACTGAAGAGGTCCAGCCGCACGTCCACGCCGGTGTTCACCACCGTCAGGCAGCCGAGCCATCCGCTCAGGCGCCAGAATGCGCTCTCCGCCGCAATGAGCACGATGAACAGCCCGAGCCACGTCCAAACCGCGCGCGAGGTGCGATCGTTGTTTGCCATCGTGTCCACGATGAGCTTCATGCCGTACTGCACGCCCAGCGAGCATGCGGCCGCCGCCGCGATGAGGGCGAGAAGCAACGCGAACGCGACCGGCCGCCGGCGCATGTATCGCCAGAGGAAAGCCATCGGCCGGTCGGGCAACGGGGCGCCGCCGGTGGTTGCCGCGCCGCGACTCAGGCGGCCACCGGCAGGTCGGCGGGCGCGGCGCACCCGTTCAGTTGCAGCGCAGTCTCCGCGGCCTTGCGGCCCGCGACGAAGGCGTGGTCGGAGTTGTAGTAGGCCCACTCGCTGTAACGACCCGCCAGCAGGATGCCGGCCGCCGCGAGCCATGTGCGGATGGTCTCCACATGGGCCGCGCGGGCATGGTCGTACACCACGTAGGCGCACGGCATGTCCACCTCGTTGGCGCACACCACCACATCGTCGGGGCGCAGCAGGCCCACGCTCACCGCATCGCTCACGCAGCGCTCGATCAGAGCGTTGCCCTCGGCGGGCAGCGGTTTCAGCGGCGAATACGTGATCTCGCAAGTCAAGGCAAAACCACCCGGCGCATTGCAGTGCGGGCTGGCGTTGCCCTGGACGAAGACGCGGTGAAAGACGGTGTCTTCGGGGTAGTAGATCCAGTGCTTGTCGGTGATGTTCTCGCGGCCGATGCCCAGGTTCACGCAGCGCACCGACACGTGGCGCAACTGGCGCGCGGCCTCGCGCACGAAAGCCGGCGCTTCGGAGCCCATGGCCTCCACCAGATGCGGCAGCGGCATCGTGCTGATGAGGGTTTGAAAGCCGACGCTGCGCCCGTCGTCGAAGGTGACCGTCTTGCGCGAAGGCGATACTGCCGCAACCCGGGTGCCCAGTGCGAGGGAGCCTTCGAGCAGCGGCAGGAAGCCGTTCATCAACGCCTGGAAACCCCCGCGCAGTGGATAGCCGAAGCGCGCGTTCGGCCCGATGGGCTTTTGCACCGGTTCCAGCGCGCCCTCGATCATCTCCTGAAGGTCGGGCATCGGCACGCGTCCGCCCAGCCACGATGTTTCCATCTCGCTCAGCGGCACCGCCCAGAGCTTCTGGTTGTACGGCACGGCAAAGTGACGCGCCACGCCCTTGCCCCAGACCTTGTAGATGAACTCCTCGAAGTTGCGCGGCATCGTGGCGGAGGGGCCAGAGGCGGGCACGGGCGCAGCCGCTGGCGCGGTTTCCGCGGCGGCCCGCGACGGCCCCGTGGGCGAGACGCGCAGCGCCGGCTTCTCCAGGCTGCCGAAGCGCGCCTCGATCGCGCCGACCAGGCATTCCTTGAGCACCTCCGGTGGCAACCCGTGCAGCGCAGACTGGAACGGATAGCGCGTGTACACCGCCTTGCTGTAGATCCAGGCCTCGCGGTTCTGCCAGTGCAGGTTGTCACCGAGCAGGCGCTCGTACAGCGCGAGCACGTAGGGGTCGGTGGAAAACATGATGTGCCCGGCATGGTCGAAGGTGAAGCCCTTGTCTTCTATCGAACGGCACCAGCCGCCCACCGTGTCGTGCTGCTCCACCAGCAGACTCTCTCGGCCCAGGTGCAGCGCGGCTGCCAGCCCGGTGGGGCCCGCGCCCAGGATCACCGTGGGATAGTTCGCCGGCGCGTCAGCGCCCAGCTCGCGTGCAACGCTAGGACGCTTTGCGGCCTGAGGGGGCGAGGGCTGCACATGCGCGGGCGGCGCCTGGCCCGCCTTTTCTCGTGTGGTTGTCTCCATCAAAGCGGCCATCTGTTGCGCGGTTCGGTCCCACGAGGTGGATCGCAGAATGGCCGCGCGCGCGGCGGCCTGTCGTGCCTGTGCATCGGGGCTCAGCGCGAGCATGGCCTCACAGGCCTGCACGAAGGCATCGGCATCCGCGGCAATGGCGACCACACCCGAATAGGGACCCACCACGTCGCGGATCGGCGTGCTCACGATCGGGCGGCCCGCGGCCATGTACTCCAGCGTTTTGGTGGGGCTGATGTAGCGCGTGGCCTCGTTGAGCGCGAAGGGCATAAGGCACACGTCCCAGCCGCCGATCAGTTGCGGCAGCTCTTGGTAGCTGCGCTGGCCCAGCCAATGGATGTTGGGCCGCTGCGGCAAGGTGGCGGGGTCGATCTTGACCACCGGCCCGACGGCGACGATCTGCCAATCGGGGTGCGCGTCGGCCAGCGCGGCCAGCAGCGAGAGGTCGATGCGCTCGTCGATCACGCCGCAGTAGCCCAGCCGCGGATGCGCAACGGCGGCCTGGACCTCATGGTCTTCCATGCGTCCTGGTGCCAATGTGGCGAAGTTCGCGAAGTGCGCCGCGTCCACGCTGCTCGGAAAGCAGTGCGTGCGCGGGTGGCGCTCGCACTTGGATTCGTACAGGCTCTGTCCGCCGGTGAACACCAGGTCGGCGATGCGCAGCAGTGCGCTCTCGCGCTGCAGCAGTTGCCGGGGTGCATGGCGAAAGGTCGAGAGTTCGTCCATGCAGTCGTACACCACACCGATCGGCGTAAGGCCCGCAGCCAATGGCATGGCCATGGGTGTGTAGAACCACAGCCAGTAGTCGCCGACGCCGGCCTGCTGCAAGTATTCGGCGAGCAGCGTCTGCAGCTGCGGAATGTGGTCGTCGTGAAAGCCCGTGGCCGCGCCCACCAAGTGCGGCCGCAGCACCGTCACGCCCTCGCAGGGCGAGAGCTGCTCCAGGGCCGTATGCGCCGCACCCGGCACCGGTTCCTCGACGAATACCACGTCGAACTGCTGCCCGAGACGGGAGAGGAGCTGTTGCGGGCGTTGGTAGACGAAGTCCCAGCGCAGATGGGAAAAGACGATGAGTGTGGGAGTCATGGGGCTTCCTGGAAGTGGTATCGGTGAGCGGGTTTTGGTGTGTTGAAACTCTTGTGCTGCGGGCTGCGGTGCTTGCGATGAGCCGGTCAGCGATTGCCAGTGCAGCAGTCGCCGCTGCGAAGGGCGATGGATCACGCGCGCGCCGGTGCGGCGGTCGACGTCCCACAGCCCGCTGGAATGCCAATGGCGTGCGTCTTCCCAGTCGGGGCGATCGACCAGCGGGTACATGCAGATGCCTTCAAGCGGCACGCCTGCGGCGCGGCAGCGCAGGGCGGCTGCGGCCACCTCGTCGATCCATTGCGCGCGGCCGTCGCCCACGTGCCCAGTCTCTGCAATGAACACGGGCCGCTCGTAGCGCTGCCACGCATCACCCAGCATCGCGGCGAGGTCCCGCCGTCGCGGGTCACGCAAGTGCCAGAAGAGCCGTTCGTTGCTGGGGTGCTGCCACTGGTTGCTGTGGTAGTAATTGGCGCCCAGCACATCGAGGTAGCGCGGTGCGCCGCCCAGCCCCGGCTCCAGCCTGCCGCAGAGCATGTCCCAGGCTTGGTATTGCTCGGCGTTGAGGGCTCGCGCCTCGGCGGCCCAGTCGGGCCGATCGGCCGCGGGCGCCACATGCACCAGGGGATCGGTATGAACAATGCGCGCGTCGGGGCAGGTCGCCCACAGCGCATCGGTGCCCTCCAGAGCGGCGCGCACCAGGTTGCACTTGAGCGCGAAGCCACGTGCGGGCGAGTCGGGCTGGAAGGGATGCATCAGCGAGGTGCTGGTGGCGGCCCAGCTGAGAAACGAGATCTCGTTGATGGGCTGGAACACGAGCGGACCCTCGGTGGGGTCCACGGTGTTCCGCAGGATGCGCGCGACCACGTCGCAGAAATCTGCGAAGCGCGCCGGTAGGTCGGCCGCAAACAGGTCAACGCCGTCCGGCGTGCCGTAGTGATGCAGCGTCCAGATGACCTGCAGGCCGAATCGGCCGGCGGCCTGCGCAGTCCGCACAAGCCGGCGCTTTCCCGCTTCGGCCCCTTCGGCCATGAAGGCGCGCCAGCCTACGCTTTCGCGGATGGTGCGGATGCCCATGCGCGCGAGAGACGCGTAGTCTTCTTCCAGCCGCTGCCAGTGGCCGTTGCAGCGGTTCATCGCCACCTGTTCGCCGCGGCTGTTGAGATGGTCCGCGCCTTCGTAGCCGCCCATCCAGAACGACCGGAACAGCGGCGCTTGATCGTGAGCGCGGGCGGACGTGGCGGTGATGGGCTCGGTTTGCATACGGCTTCATCCACATGGCAAAGCTCATGCCCGGAGTTCTGCGTGCAGGTGGGGCTCAGGCATTCCGTGCTTGCGGCAATTTGTGCCGACCGCATGCACGCGCCGCGGATGCGGCGCCGATCCATGGGCAATCCACCGGGCCGGGAAGGGGCGCACTGCGGGTATGCCAATTGCCCCACCTGGCCATTCCACTTCGGAGCTGCAATGTCCATCAACATCCTCGTGACCGGCGGTGCCGGATTCATCGGCAGCCACACCTGTGTGGCACTTATCGAAGCCGGGCTCACGCCCGTGGTCATCGACAACCTCTGCAATGCCGACGCGTATGCGCTCGCGCGCATCGCGCAGGTCGCGGACAGCCGCCAGCCCGTCGCGTTTTGGCGCGGCGACGTGCGGGACGGCGCGCTGCTGGACAAGATCTTCGCGACGCATCCCGTTCATGCGGTGGTGCACTTCGCGGGGCTCAAGTCGGTCGGCGAATCGGTGGCGCATCCGATCGGCTATTACGACTGCAACGTGCAGGGGTCGCTCAGTCTCGTGTCGGCGATGCAGCGCGCGGGCGTGCACCGGCTCATCTTCTCGTCGTCCGCCACCGTGTACGGCCAGCCCGACCGCTCGCCGGTGGCCGAAACCGCGGCCCTGCGGCCTTGCAGCCCGTATGGGCAGTCGAAGCTATTCGTGGAGCGGCTGCTGGGCGATCTCGCACATGCGGATGCGCGTTGGAGAGTCGCATCGCTGCGCTACTTCAACCCGGCCGGCGCGCATGCGAGCGGCCTGCTCGGCGAGCGCACGGCAGGCGCGCCCAACAACCTGGTACCTGTCCTCTGCAGGGCCGCGGCGAGCCGCAGCGAGAGCCTCACTGTGCATGGCGGCGACTACCCCACGCCCGACGGCACGTGCATCCGCGACTACGTGCATGTGATGGACGTGGCCGAGGGGCACCTGGCCGCGTTGCGCCACCTGGATGCATCGCCGGGCGCATCGACCTTCAACCTCGGCGTAGGCCGCGGCACGTCAGTGCTGGAATTGCTCGGCGCCTTCGGCCGCGCATGCGACACGGAGATTCGCCACACCATCGGCCCGCGCCGTGTCGGTGACGCCGCTGCCTACTGGGCCGACGTGGAGTTGATGCGGCGCACCACTGGCTGGACAGCGCGCCGAACGATCGCTGATATCTGCAGCGACGCCTGGCGCTGGCAGCAGACGCTGAGCCGGCAGGCCGTCGTCGCCGCGCGCTCCACCGCGACCGCGTTGTGAATGGCAGCTTCAGGAGAAATGCGAAGACCATGAAGCACAGGGAGGAGATTCAGGGTCAACGACGGGGCGACCGCGCCAGCACAGCCGGGCGGCAAGACAGGTCGCAACTTCTGGCTGGTGGTCATCGCGTTCGTCTCAGCCTTCACGCCTGTGCTTCCTTCCACGTGTTCGCCCGGGGCGGCGGCAGCAGCGGCCCGACCGGTGTCACTCTCGTCACCGGACTCGGCATGCCTGCAGGTAGGTGCGGTCGCACTGCGCCTTTGTGGGTATTGGCGGCTTTGCCCGTCGCCGCATCACACACCAGGGAGCAAGTACCATCACGAATGAACAAAACCAGCCGGGCGCTTCGGACCAGCCGACCGAACGTTCGCGCAACAGCACTTCGTCCACCGGCCCGGCAGCATCAATAGCTCCCGGCGACGAGGCACCGCCGGGCGAACTTGGAACCGGCGAGAACATCTGCCCGCGCTGCGGCGGCTCAGGCCTCGAAGGCGCTCGGGCATGCACCGAATGCGGTGGTCGCGGCCTTGTCACTGTCATCATCGGCGGGGCTTGAGACGCAGTGGCGTCGCAGCCGCGCCAGGCGCAGCACGGATGCGCAACCAGCGCCCGATGGGGCGGAAGTTCAGCGGCCGCGCTGCGGCTCTTCCTCGCCGGCGCGGTCTGCGGAGGGCGAACTGCCTTGGTTATCCGACCGCCTCACGCCGGTGTCACCCCGGTGAGGCGCATCGGGTTCCCGGGACGGAGTGGGCCCCGGACCGGCGTTCGGCCCCACCGGTTGCTCGCGCTCGCTATCGGTCTTGGACAACTGCTTCATAGCTCTTTGCGCGGGCAACTGGCCCGTGCCAGAGGAGTCCTGGTTCTTGCGGTCGTTCATCGGACGCTCCCTAAGGGGCACTCGCGGGTGCCGCACGTGAATGCGCAGCGTCGCTCAGCGAAACCGCTCGCGGGGCGCAACACGCAGCGGGATGCTGATGCCATACAGGCCCGCCAACCCGACCAGCACGTAGACCGCTCGGCTCGCTGTTGTCATGTCGCCAAAGATGGCGGCCACGAGGTCGAATCCGAAGGCGCCCACCAGCCCCCAGTTGATCGCGCCGACGATCATCAGGACCAGCGCGATCCAATCGGCGATGCCGAGGGCTTGGGTTTCGGTGGTGGCATTGCTGCGTAACGTGGTACTCATGAAAACTCTCCTTGTTGATGGATCTGCTGGGGCTCCGGCAGAGCGTGAATGCTCTGGGCTTGGAATTTCGCACACGTAGGAAAAGTGCTGATGACGGCGTCGGTGCGGCATCGAACCTGCGCGGCTGGAGGCGACGCGGCAACACGAGGGCCGGGCACGCGGTTTGCCGCTTTGAAGCCCGGCACACACCATCACGCCGAGGAGACCGCCATGACCGCCACCATCGCTTTCCTGGCGCAGATCGCACAGGCTCACCTTCCCACGGTGGAAAGCAATCCTGAACGCATCGCGATGCTGCTGGTGCTCCATCGGACCGGCCACGTCACAGTGCGCCTCGAGCAGCGTAAGGGCCGCACCTTGGCGGTCGTCGAGACCTTGACGCCGTTGGGCCGCAAGCTGGGGAGTTGCCTGGAGGGCGGCACGCCGCGCCGCCTGACCACGGCGTTCTGGGCCCTCAAGGTCCGTGAGTCCAAGGCCTCGCGGAAGCACGTGTGAAAAATTGCCGCAGCAACGCGCGCTGGACTCGCCGCTCGCTCAGTCCAGCGCTGCAGTTGAAGCTGCAACGCACGGGCACAGTGTTGTGCCCCGGTGATGCGGGCGTTCACGGTCATCGAATTGGGGTGCAACCGACGCGAGACCGGTGGCACCGAGGCCTTGGGTGGGCGCCCCTGAAGACCCGCCAGGGCACAGCGCTGCGCCGATCGCGCAGGTCATCGATCGCAATGCCGCTGCGCGGATGCGCTGGCGCCGCGAGAAGAGCGCGGCGACCAAGCTGCAGGTCCGGCCCGCGCTAACAGGCGGTTCGCCTGACGCACGATGATCGTGTGCCTGCACCTCTTGTTGTAGGGCGGCTGGAGCGTCACCAACCTGGGCTGGCTGCCGCTGCGGCTCTTCGATCCGAGGCCCGTGGTGATTGCGACGGCGGTCTCGATGGAAGCCATCTTCATTTCTGCCTTCTAGTTGATCAGCCAGTACCTGCCGTCGTCCGGCCTCGTGCTGCTCAATTGGCTTCGGACGCGCTCTCAGCCAGCGCTTCGCGCCCCCTGGGCGTGATCGCGAGGAAACGGCCCCATTCGCGAGACTCCCCGTTCTGGGAGCTTCGCAGCGTGAACGCGGCCACGTAGCCGGCCGCGCGCAGCACCAGCAGGGTGTTGATCTCATCTGGCTCGGTGAGCGTGCGCGGCGCCTTGCCGTGGCTGAGTTGCTGAAGGAATTCGAGGCACATGGCTTTGGCAATGAACTGAGTGAGAGAGGAGCGGGCGCTTTCAGGCCGCCGCAGGCCGGCCGCCTTGCGCGCCCCGCGCCCGGCGGCGCTCGACCGGATCGATTTCCATCGTCTGGCGGTATTTGGTGATGGTGCGGCGCGCAATGTGAAAACCTTGTTGCGCAAGCTGGCGCGCAAGTGCCGCATCGCTCAACGGCTCTGTCGGCGACTCGATCGAGATGAGCTCGCGGATCAGTTGCTGCATCGCCACTGGCGCGCTCGCGCCGCCCGCTGTGTGCTGCAGTCCGCGCGAGAAGAAATACTGCAACTCGAACACGCCCGCTGGCGTGGCCATGTATTTGTTGTGCACCGTGCGCGAAACGGTGGATGGATGCACCCCCACCTCGTCTGCGATCTCCTTGAGTCCGAGCGGCTTCATGGCAAGCGGGCCGTGTTCGAGGAACATCCGCTGGCGCGCGACGATGGCGCGCGCCACTTCCAGGATGGTGGAGGCACGCTGCGCCACGGTGCCGATCATCCAGCGAGCCTGATCCAAATAGGTTTTGAGCGCGCCGGCCTGCTCGCCGCGTTGGGCGTCGAGCAGCTGTGCGCAGGCCGTGTTGAGTTTCACGCGTGGCACGGCGTGCGCATTGAGGGTGGTACGCCATGCGCCGCGCACCTTCTTCACGGATACGTCAGCCACCACGATGCGCGAACCAGTTTCCCCATGGCGCCAGCCGGGCCGCGGATCCAGCCGCCGGATGCCGGCCGCCGCTCGCTGCACCTCCGCCACCGGAGCACCGAGGGCACGCGCGATGTCGCCATAGTCCTGCGAGGCGAGCAGGTCGATGTGCGCTTCGAGAATGCGGCGCGCAAGCGTGCGCACGCCAGGCTGCGCGATGGCGTCGAGCTGCAGGCACAGGCACTCTGGCACGTTGCGGGCACCGACGCCGAGTGGTTCGAGCGCCTGCACGCGCAGCAGCGCGGTTCGCAGTTCGGGCTCGGCCGCGTTCGGGTTTTCGCCGAGCGCCAAGGCGATGTCTTCGAACGAGATGCGCAGGTAACCGTCGTCGTCCAGCGCCTCGACGATGGCGCACGCGAAGGCGCTTTCCCGTTCGGTCAGCCGCAGCACGCCGAGTTGCGCGTGCAGGTGCGCGCGCAGCGAGTCGGGCAACGCCACGCGCTGCATCAGGTCGAAGCTCTCGTCGTGCGACAGGTGCTGCGCGCCGGCGGGCGGGGCGGCCGTGATGCGGTCGAAGGCGGCCGCTGCCTCCTCATCGGCCATGGCATCAGAGTACGCGTCGGCCTGCGGCGCAGGCTCGGTTGGGTCATCAAGCCGGCCGTCCGCGCACGGCATCGAGGGCACCTCGTCCACTTCCAAAAAGGGATTGAGCTCGGCGGCATCACGCAGTGCCTGTGTGTAGTCATGGGAAGAGAGTTGCAGCAGCCGCACGGCCTGCTGCAGGCGCGGTGAGAAGACGGTGGATTGTGCTTGGCGCGTCTGCAGGACAAGGGAATTGCTCATGGTTCTCCATAGCGCCCGGACTTCCGGGGGGCATCGATGCGCGCGCAATGGTCGTGCCAGCGGCAATCGGCACGAAAGCTGCCGGAAGTTAATGCTTAGGTGCACATATCTGAGCCTGCGCCGCCGCGATCAGAACGCCTTGCTGCAAAACGTGCTGTCGGTCCGCAGCTGACAACCGGGGGGCATTGATGGAAACTTGCGCCCATGAAAAAAATCAAGGGCGGGCAGCGCACGCCAGCGCGTCTTGCGGCCGTCGCTGGCGTGCTCGCGGGCATCGCAGGCATCACGGGGGGGTGGGTCGGGGCTCGCCTGCTGCGCGAACCCACGCCGGTCCCCTCCAGCGGGCAACGGTATGAAGATCTGCGTGCGCGCTTCGCGCGCCGGGCCCTCGAAGTTCGGCAGCTCGATCACGACCTGCGGGCGCCCCTGGGCGCGATGGCCCTGGCGATGGAGCTTTTGCGCACCACCGAGGACGCCGAACTCCGGCGCGAGGCCACGGATGTGCTCGCCCGCCAGATCGAACGTATGAATTCGCTGACGCAGCGACTGCATGATTTCTCACGCAGGTTCAACAACTGAACCGTCGGCGCGTCGCCCCGCACGTGTCGACCATGTGCTAAGGGATCAAAGAAATACCGTGCAGGACGCGCGGCAGCATTTGTTAGGGAACAACGTGGGCCATGCACTGATTGTTGAAGACGACGAAGATTCTGCAAGGATGATGTCGGCGCTTGTCGCGCGCGAAGGGCATTCGGCGATGTGTGCCGGATCGGTAGGCGCCGCGCGCCGACTGATGGCCATGCAGCGCCCTGATCTTCTGTTGCTCGATCTGCATCTGCCCGATGGCGACGGCTTCGATCTCCTGGAGAACCACGCCGAGGCGCTCAGCGACACGGTGCTCGTTCTCATGACCGGTCAGGCAAGCCTTGAAACCTCCATTCGCGCGATGCGCCTGGGTGCCTCGGACTACTTGGTGAAGCCCGTCAATCCCCAGCACTTGAAGGGGTTGCTCTCGCGGATGATCGCGCCCTCGCAGTTGCGCGCGGAGTTCGACGAGGTCGAAGAGCGCTGGCGCGAGACCGGCCGGTTCGGCCACCTGATCGGACGCTCGCAGGGCATGCAGCGGGTGTATCGGCAGATCGCGCGCGTGGCGCGCACCTCGGTCACTGTGTTCATCCACGGCGAGAGCGGCACGGGCAAGGAATTGGTGGCGCGCGCAGTGCACGACATGAGCCGTCGCCGGGACGAACTCTTTCTGGCTGTGAACTGCGGTGCACTGTCGCCCAACCTGATCGAGAGCGAAATTTTTGGCCATGAGCGCGGCAGCTTCACCGGCGCGGAGCGCCAGCACCAGGGCTTCTTCGAACGCGCGCATGGCGGCACCTTGTTTCTGGACGAGGTGACAGAGATGCCGCTGGAGCTGCAGGTGAAGCTCTTGCGGGTCCTGGAGACCGGCACCTTCATGCGCGTGGGCTCCACGCAGGTACAACAGACGGACGTGCGCGTGATCGCGGCGACCAATCGCGATGCCGCGGCCGCGGTGGCGAGCGGTCGCATGCGGGAAGACTTGCTCTACCGCCTGAACGTGTTTCCTATCGCATTGCCGCCGCTGCGCGAGCGCGGCGAAGACGTGGCGCTGATCGCCACCCAGTTTCTCCAGGAGCTGGGTCGCGCCGAGGGCGATGCCAAGCATTTCAGCAGCGGCGCGCTCTTGCAGCTGGCTGCCTGGCGATGGCCCGGTAACGTGCGCGAACTGCGCAACGTGGTCCAGCGTGCGTGGGTCATGGCGACGGGTTCTGTCATCGACGAGGAATGGCTGCCCGCTGAAGAGGCGGCGCGGTCCCGAGGCGCGCCCCGGGGCGACATGCAAGTTGCGCAGGCGCCTCAATTGCCGCAAGAGGCGCGTCGCGCGGCCCGGCATTCTCCGCTTTCACCTGGCCACCTCACGCTTTCGCCGGACAGCGAACCAGCGGCGCTGGAAGCGGACGACAGGCAGATTCTGGTCGAAGTTGGAACGCAGCTCGCGGACGTGGAGCGGCGCTTGATTCTTGCCACCTACGAGCGCTGCGGCGGCCACAAGGAGCGCACTGCGGCGCTGCTGGGCATCAGCATGAAGACGCTCTACAACCGGCTCAAGGAATACCAGCAGTGACGCCCGGCGGGCCGAAGAATACGCGGCCGGGACAGTGACGCAGTTCCATCCCGCGCCTCCGGACGCCTGCCGGTGACGTGGCTGGGGGTATCTCAATGCGGCGCTGAGGGGCTGCACGCTTTTTTCGCGGCGCGGACATGCGCGGCGACATTATCGAGCCGGCGCCCCCGCTTTCGCGAGGCGGCCGATACTGCTGGTCGACTCGGTTGTTTCGCACGCTGGCGAACGACCACGGATCCCGAGCCATGGCCGCGGTGCTCCCGGGCTCGAACGGCGAGGGTGCGGCCAGGATCCAACGGGTCAATGAGTGCGGCGTGTTGACCGTCGCGCAAGATCCGCAGGCGCCCACTGCCAGCGGCAGAGGTCCACTGGGCGCTCGCAAGGGGCGACTGCATCTGCCGCCTGAGCAGCCGTTGCCCCAGCGCGAGGAGCCCGCGCCCAGCGGTTCAGTTACGCGCCCGCTCGGTGGCGCATCGTGCTTTCGGTGCGCGCCGACGTGCGCGCGATGCCGTCTTCGAGGGGACGCGACAACGGCATCGGCTTGGAGCCCGGCGCCTTCGACGCGATGTGCGAGATGTTCGCGCAGAGCGCGCGCACGACCGGGCAGCCGGCGGGCTGGGGATCGGGCTGTCGCTGATGCGAAACATCGTCGAGCTGCACGGCGGCGCGGTGGTCAGCGAGAGCGAGGGCCTAGGGCGCGGCAGCCGTTTCACCGCGCGTATTCCGCTGGGCAAGGCGCAGTCCGCCGCCAGGCTGCCGGCGCCGGGCGCGACCGAAGAGCCCTGGGCCTTGCGGCTGCTGCTTGCGGACGGCAACGTCTACGCGCTCCGGGGCATGGCACAGATGCTGGTCATGGCGGGCTTCACGGTCGAGAGCGTGCACAATGGCGTTGATGCGCTGCGCATGGCGCGGCAGCTGTGCCCGGGCGCGGCGTTGCTCGATATCGGCATGCGCGGTTTGGACGGGCACAAGGGTGCGCGTCGCATCCGCGCGGAGCGATGGGGCCTGGACATGTTCATTGTCACCGCCACGGGCTGGGGCCAGCCCGACGACACGGCTGCCGCGGTCGCGATCGATTTCGACGAGCACTTGATCAAGCCTGCGGCGCCGCGATCTGCAGCGCGTGCTGCGCGCCTGCCGGGGCAGGCGAGCGCCGGTCCTTCGGCGACCGGGGCGGCCGGGTGGGCATCCCGTTGCTTCGGTTTTGTGCATGCCTGCTCTGCCCTCCCGCGCCGTACTTCCCGCTCGCACCATCGGACAATGACCCCCACGGACACTGCGGACCGTCCTCTTTCGCCGGCGCAATGCGCCATCTTCATCGGCGCCTCCGCCGCCAGCGTGTTCGCAATGCTGGAACTCCCGGCAGCACTGCCACCGAACTTTCAGCTGCCCATACTTTTCGTGCAGTACATCGGCGCGCACCGCAGCCAGTTCGCCATGCTGCTCAATGCCAAGGGGTCGAAACTGGCCGTGGAAGCTCAAGACGAAGACGTGCCCGGGACCGGAACCATCTACGTCGCGCCGCCCGACCGACACATGCTGCTCGAAGCCGGTGTGATCCGCGTCACTTGCGGTCCAAAGGAGCACCATGCGCGCCCCTCCACCGATCCTCTGTTTCGCTCCGCGGCGCTGGGGCCGCGGGCGATCGGCGTGGTCTTCACGGACATGCTGGACGACGGCAATGCCGGCCTGCGTGCCATCAAAGACTGCGGGGGCACCGTCGTAGTCCAGACCCCCCCTGACGCGTACGAGCCCTGCATGCCGCGCTCGGCCTTGGCGGTGGTTCATGCCGACCACGTGGTGCCGCGCGCGCAGATGGCGGCAGTGCTGCTAGGGATCGCGCAGGCCGGCGACCGTGTCGGTGTCGGTGTCGGCGCCGGCGCCGGCAAGCGGGCCATTTTCACCGCCCCTTCGGCACTGCGCAGTCTGGCGGCCGCGCAGGAGCCGGTGACTGATTCCGCGCTGTGGAGCAGGCTGCGGGCGCTGCAGGGGAAGGAAGCCATCCTGCGCCGGCTCGCCGAGGTACACGCGAGTAATCCGTCCTCGGCCGCAGGCTGCGAGGACCAGGCCAACCAGCTCGCGGCGGTGAGCACCGCGCTGCGAGGTCTCGCGCTGAGGGCGCCGAGTCCGGCGAAATTCGAGGCTTGGCGGCGATCAGTGCGGGGCCGCGCGCTATGCGTTGTACAGATACCGCTCCATGCGCGCTACTTCAACGACACGGTCCAGTTGCGCGTCGACCAGCTCGATCGGCGTGCGGTGCGCCAATGCGCAGTGCGGTCGTACGAACCAGTGCACGCGTTCCCAATCGTCGGTCCACCCCGCCAGTTCGCCGGCTACGCGCGCCACGCTTTGCCTGAGCGACATGTCTGTGCGGACAAACTGGAACACCGGGAACCAGAGTGCATCCCGCCAGCGGAAGAACAGCAGCTCGCGGCTTGCGATGTGGCGTGCGAGCCAGACGAAGCCGCCCGGGTGTCGGGCGGTCACGCGCGCGGCGATCTCGTCATCGCGCGCGAGGCCGCCGCTGGCGCGGCACTCCGAGAGCAATTCGGTGAAGCGCTCGTCCAGCGCATCGATGCCGTCGTTCACCGCAGCGGCTGGCTCTCGGCGCCCAGGCCTTCGGGGCCCGTGGCCGTGCCGGCGGGCTGCTCGGCCATGCCGAGTTCTGCGCCGGTGGTTGGATCCCCGTCGCGGTAGGACTGCGTACGCGCGACCATCTGCTGCACCACTGGCGCTTCGGCGTCGTTGAGCTCCACGGTGGCCAGGCCGTCGCCTCCGTCCGCTGACGCATCGCCTTGCGCGAGCGTGCGGAAGTCCCAGCGCTCGCCCTGGTTCCAGGGGCCGCGCAGATCGGGGTCGCCCTTGGACATGTCGAAGTACACGCTGGTGAAGCGCGGATCGCCCGGCAGCTTGCCCGGCGGGAAGTTGGGCGTGATCGCGTACAGCGCCTTCTCGAACGACTTCTGATGCGCGATCTCACGCGTCATGAGGAAGCCTAACGCCTCCTTCACGCCCGGATCGTCGGTGAGGTTGATGAGCCGTTCATAGACGATCTTGGCGCGAGCCTCAGCCGCGATGTTCGAGCGCAGATCGGCCGTGGGCTCGCCGATGGTGTCGATGTAGGCGGCCGTCCATGGCACGCCGGCCGAGTTGACCAGCGCCGGCCCGCCGCCGTACAGCACCTGCGTGATGTGGCTGTCGTTGCCCGCGCCTGTGATGGTGCGGTACATCTCACCTTCTTCCTCTACTCCCTCGGCGAGCCGGCCCTTGGCGCCCTTGTTGAGCATGCCAACGATGGTGCCGATGATCTCCAGATGGCTGAGTTCCTCTGTAGAGATGTCGAAGAGCATGTCCTTGCGGCCCGGGTCGTCGTCGCCCAGGGCCTGTGTGAAATAGCGGCAGGCTGCGGCGAGCTCGCCTTGCGGTCCGCCGAATTGTTCGAGCAGCAGGTTCGCAAGACCAGGATTGGTCTCGCTCACACGAACGGTGTATTGGAGACGCTTGTTGTGAGAGAACATGAAGACTCCTTCGTGACTGGTGATGGATGGATGAATGAAAGCTGAGAAAGATGAAAGACGCGGCTCGATGGGCACAGCGCGCCCGCCGACATCGCGGCAAGCGGCATGCCCCCTTGGCTGGACACGTTCGAACAGACATGCTGGGGGTGTGATCGACGCTGCGTGCGTTCACACTCCCGGCCGGACAAGGCCGCGTCCGACACGCGGCCATGATTGGCCTTCGTAGCTTGAACGCCTCCATCAACAGCAACTTGCAGGGAGATGCAGCCGAGAGCCTGCGCGAACCATGCCAACGGATCCGAGCGGCGCAGAACACCAGCGCACTGTCCAATATCTGAAGGAGCACGCCCTCGTGGTGGCGACCGCCGAGTCCTGCACCGCGGGCCTCATCGCCTCGCGCTTGGCCGCCGCACCCGGGGCAGGGGAAGTGCTCGAATGCGCTTTCGTGGTATATGACCCGAAAGCCAAGCGGCGCTGCCTCGGCGTGCCCGCCGAAGTGCTCGAGCGCAACAACCTCACGAGCGAGCCGGTGGCACTGGCCATGGCGCGCGGCGCCTTGCGCCACAGCGATGCGGGTTTGGCCATTGCCAACACCGGCGTGGCCGACGATTCCGACCCTGAGATCGCCCCTGGTACGCAGTGCTACGCATGGGTGTTCCGCGACGGTGGCGGAGCGCCGCGAGAGTTCACCGAGACACGCGTGTTCGAGGGCGAGCGCAACGAGATCCGCGAGGCCAGCGCCGACTATGCGCTCGGCCGCATCGTTCACTACCACCAGGAAAGCCGTCAATGACAACGCAAATTTCGCAGCAGGACATCCTGCAAGAATTGCAGGTGCAGCAGGAGTTCGAGGCTGAGAGCGAGCTCGAGCGCCGTATCGACTTTCTCGCGCGCTATCTGCGAGACAGCGGCCGCATTGCGTACGTGCTGGGCATCAGCGGCGGTGTCGATTCGCTGGTGGCCGGTGCGCTCGCACAGCGCGCGGTGACTCGCCTGCGCGTGCAGGGCGGGCAGGCAAAATTCGTCGCCATGCGCCTGCCGTATGGCACGCAGCGCGATGAGACCGAGGCGCAGCGTTGCATCGATTTCATTGCACCCGACAAGGTGCACACGCTGGACATTCGCGTCGGCGTCGAGGCGATGCGCCAAGCCCTGCGCACCGCAGGCGTTGACATGGGCGACCCGGCGGCGGAAGATTTTTTGGTGGGCAACGTGAAGGCGCGCATGCGCATGGTGGCGCAGTATGCGATGGCCGGCGCAAGCGGCGGGCTCGTCATCGGCACCGACCACGCGGCCGAAGCGCTGATGGGTTTCTTCACGAAGCATGGCGACGGCGCGGCGGACGTTCTGCCGCTCGCGGGGCTCTCGAAGCGGCGCGTGAGATTGCTGGGCTTCGCTCTGGGCGCGCCCGCCGACCTGGTGAACAAGGTGCCCACGGCAGACCTGGAGACGCTGGCGCCGCTGCGTCCCGACGAACAGTCCTTCGGCGTGGACTACCAGACGATCGACGATTTCCTCGAAGGCAGGCCCGTCGATCCGGCAGCCGAGCGAATCATCGTCAAGACCTACATGGCGAGCGCGCACAAGCGCAAGCCGCCGGCGCGCCCCGTTCCTCCGGCGATGCAGAAAGAAGAAGGCGACACATGAACCCGACGACCATCGACAACGAACGCGCACACTGGGACGCGGCGCTCGACGCGCGCGAAGCCGTGCTTGCGGCCGACCTGCGCGCCGCCGCTGCCGAGGTGCCTGGCGGCCGCGATGAAGCCGAGAGCGACAGCGTGCGCGCGCCTGCCGGCGATCGCGTCGACATTGCAGACGAGCGCCTGCAGAACGGCCTGCGCTATGCTGAAGCCGAGCGCGACATGGCGGAGCTGCGTGACATTGCCGCGGCGCGCGAACGACTCGCGAACGGCGAATTCGGCTGCTGCATCGATTGCGGCAGCGTGATTGCGCGCGCGCGCCTCCAAGCGCTGCCCGCTGCCGCACGCTGTGTCGTGTGCCAGGAACGGCACGAGAAGGACCATCCTGTGCAAGTGCGCCTGCCGCCAGATCTGTGACCCGGCCGGCCATGCAGCGAAGCCCCGACCGCATGCACGATGCCATCGCGGTCGCTGCCGGCCCGGCAGGCCTGCTCGCGCCGGGGACTTTGCGCGCTTTCGGCGCTTGGTGGCCCTGATCGATTCAGGGCAAATTCGCGTCGCGCAAGTCGTACAACGTCGTACGACCACCCCGGCTTTGGCGATGGCATCGCTGGCGTCCCCGTGTTCGGCATGCTGCAGGCGCAGGTCTGCCGCTTCCCGGCGGGCCGGATCGGCGCGTTCGTGGAAAGCGCCGAGTTGGGCGGGGACGGCTTTTGCCTGCCGGCTTTTGCCGGCGCTCGCGGCAAGGCAACTGCTGGTCGCCACCGGGCTGACCGACATTCCTCGGGCCAGCCGCACGTGCGCGAGAGGCTGGAGGAAGGCGTGCTTCGCTGCTGCCCAGTGTGCGATGCCTACGAAGTGATCGACGACGCGGCGGCATGTATGCCGCTCGCAACGCCCGCATCGGAAGGCGCTTTTTGCCTGCGCCGCTTCAGCGCTGACATCCCGCTCTTGACGGCCCGGGGCTGGCGTGCGCTCACGCATGGCCCAACACGGCCGGCTGGCCGAAGCGGGCGTTCGCCGGAACGAGAGGCCCGTACGCAGGGGGGCGGCGCGAGGGCGGCACCGCTTGTTGGGACACGCTTGATCGCGCGCTAGTTGTGATGTCTCAATAGGTTGTCACCCGAATGGGTCTGGGTAACTGGAGTTACCACGCTTCAGGATCTCAGAGGAATCCCGCCGGATGAACAGCCAAAAGAATGCCAGATTGACATTGGAAGGTCGCAAGTTGCTTGTCGAACGCATCGCAGGGGTGGGGCTGATGCCTGCCCCCGAGGCGGCAGGCGTCAGCCCTCGCACCGCGCGCAAGTGGCTCAAGCGCTTCCTGGAAGGCGGCGTGCAGGGCTTGCACGATCGCAGCTCTCGCCCGGCCCGCACGCGCACGAACCTGGACGCCGCGCTGCACGAGCGCATCGAGCAGTTGCGCCGCTCGCGCATGCCCATGCGACGTATCGCCACCATCGTCGGGCGCAGCGTGTCCACGGTCAGCCGCCTGCTCACACGCCTGGGGCTGTCCAGCTTGAAGGCACTCGACCCTGTTGCGCCGATCGGTCGCTACGAGCGGGAAGCGCCCGGCGAGCTGCTGCACATCGACACCAAGAAGCTCGGGCGCATCGTGCAGCCCAGCCATCGTGTGACGGGCGATCGCCGCGATGCCACGCGCGGCGCCGGCTGGGAGTTCGCTCACGTGGCCATCGACGATTCACTCGCGAGCGGGCTTCGTACAGATGCACGACGACGAGCGCAAGGGCTCGGCCGTGGCGTTCCTGCAGGCCGCCGTGGCTCACTACGCGGCCTTGGGCGTGACCATCAAGCGCCTGATCACCGACAACGGACCGGCCTACCGCTCGCAGCTGTTCGCCAGGACCTGCCAAGCCTGGGGCATCAAACCTTCCTTCACCAGGCCCTACCGCCCACAGACCAACGGCAAGGCCGAGCGATTCATCCAGACCTGTCTGCGCGAGTGGGCCTATGGCCGCGTCTGGGCCAACAGCAAGGAACGCGCAACATGGTTGCCTGTGTTCCTGAGCTACTACAACGCCAGGAGGCCGCACTCGGCCTTGGGCTACAAGCCTCCAGCTTCCCGACTTGGTGGGAATAACCAAATGCAACTCGACAGCTAGCCGTTGCTGTGCATTCGCAAATTGCGCAGAGTTCGAGCGCGGCGCTGAACGCTCGGACTACGTTCAGGTCGAGGCACACCAGGCCACCGGCCTGGTGAAGGCTGTGCGCGGCGCGCGCCGAGTCCGTGGGCTGACCAGCTTGCGGCAGCGTTGGCGGGCGGGGCCATCGCCGCCTCCGGCATGCATTGCGCGCCGCGCATGGGCGCTCCGGGCATGCCGATTGCCCTACGGAAAAGGCGGGCGCGATAGCCCGGACCAGCGCCACGCGGACACGCGCGGACACCTGAAAGACAGCACATGACGACCTTCGACCACGACCGTCCTCGACCCGGGCGAGGCTTTGCAGGCATGGACCCCGAGCGCCGGCGCGAGATCGCCCGCCAGGGCGGCCGCGCCGCGCACGAACTTGGCCGCGCTCACGAGTTCACCCCGGAGGAGGCACGCAAGGCCCGGGCTAAGAGCCTGCGGCCGAAAGCCTTTTACGGCGCGCCGCCGCCCTGACCACATAAGGCGAATGCTTCGTCTCGAGGAATGGCCGTGCGCAGCAGGTGCAGCTCCAACTACCGTGTGAACACCGCGTGGAATCCGGCACAACCGCCAAGTGTCTGAGGGTGTGAGGGTGTGAGGGTGTGAGGGTGTGAGGGTGTGAGGGTGTGAGGGTGTGAGGGTGTGAGATTCTCCACCCGAGGTCCGAAGATCGATCACCGCGGAGGCGGGCTGTTCCCGGGCCGGAATTTGGGAGCCCGACACCGTGCGCAAGGCCATATCTAGGCGGTAGCGCGCATGTGACAACAGCTCGCGGTGGTGGGCGAGCAGGCGAGCGCCGGCCGACAGCGCGAGCGCGCGCTTGGTCTTCGCAGTGCCCGTGTGTCCGCGACGGTGGGCCCCAGGCCTTCACAGTCCCAGCGTTGCTGCAAATTGTTCGTGCCGGAAACGACTTGCGACGCCGTTCCCAGGCAGACGACATGTGCCGCACTCCGGCTGGCGCCGTGCAGCGCGACGGGCATGCGGATGACCGGACGAGCCCATTGCATTCAGATATTCGCAACCATACTTTTCAAGGAGCCAGATCCATGCCTACCTACACCACTGTCGGTAAGTCGGGGACCGTCGACACCGGCGGCGTCACCGGCGCCAAGGACGACACCGACGGCGTCATCGACGTGCTCGACGACCTGCTGGAGAACGCGCGCGACGGCGAGTACGGCTTCAAGGCCTGCGCTCACGAGGTCGATTCCGCGCAGCTCAAGCAGCTGTTTCAGGACCGCGCGACGCAATGCGCCTCCGCCGCTGACGAACTCGCGCGGACGATCCGCCGCCTGGGCGGCAAGGCCGACGATGGCGGTAGTGTGAGCGGCGCGATGCACCGCGGTTGGGTGCATGTGAAGGGCACGCTGGGCGCCGACAGCGCGCTCTCGATGCTTGAGGAATGCGAGCGCGGTGAAGACGCCGCGGTGGCGCGCTACCGCAAGGCGCTGAACGCGGCGCTGCCGCCGGATGTGCTTGAACTGGTGCAGCGGCAAGCCGAGGGCGCGCAGCGCAACCACGACCAGATCATGTTGCTGCGCGACCAAGAACGCAGCAAGGCCTGAATCGGTACGCACGCCTCGCAGATCGTGGAGATCGGCGAGAAGCTGCCGCCGTCCAAGGACGGCAGCTGAGGCGTCGCACTGCGCCTCGGCGCTCCAGGGTCAGCCCACAATCCGTGTAGCGGTGTGATCGAGCTTTGGTGGCGTCGCGAAGGTGTGGAAGGGCGCGGGAGAGGGGATTTCCCATTCAAGCCCTTCCGCGCCTTCCCATGGCTTGGCCGGCGCCGGGTGCCCACGCTTGACCATGGCTGGCAGCGCGATGAAGAACAGGAAGTAGGCCTGCGCCAGCCCGAAGACGAAGGCACCGATGTTGGCCAGATGGTTAAAGTCGGGGAACTGCATCGGATAGTCGGCATAGCGGCGCTGCATGCCCACCAGACCCAGAAAGTGCAGTGGAACGAAGCCCACGTTGAGGCTTGCGAGCGACAACCAGAAATGGATCTGGCCACGCCGCTCCGCATACATCATGCCCGTCCCCCGATGTGCAGCATGAACCCGCGCTGGAACATTGCGCAGTTGCGCTGCAGGTTCCATTGCGCAGGAAGCGCGATGCAAACGTCGTTGTCAGGCACTTGCTTTCTTTCGATCTTCGTCGGGGCGCGGCGGAGGTCATGGTGGGCGATAGACCAGCAATCGGCAAGCCCGTGACGGATGTGGGCCGTCTCCGACGCGACGTCTGGACGCCACCTTGCGCTGCATGTCGGAGCGAGGCCGATGCTCTGCCCGCCTATGTTTCTCAGAAAGGGAACGCGATGAACAAGGATTCGATCCGCCAGCTCAAGCCCGGTGCCTTCAACGAGTCCGTCGCCGGCGAGGAGGACCCGGGCGCTTCGGTGGAACTGGCGTCCACGTCCCAGCCGCGGCCGGCGCGCCGCGAGGGCGACGAGGCCGCGCCCGGCACGCCTGGCACCGGCGAGGCGCCGTGTCCGACGTGCGGCGGCAACGGCCGCGGCCTCGGTGGTGCCACCTGCCCGGAATGCAATGGCACGGGCAAGGTGACGCGAGGAATTGGTGGCGGATGAATGCGGCAGCACCGCGTGCGGCTTGTGATGCACGGCGAGCGGTCGTCTATCTGTGCTTCGTGATCCGATCGAGCCGGGCGCCGAGGCTGCCGCGCGAATCGACAAGGCCATGTTCGAGCGCAGGCGCGGTGCCTGCCCGTCCCAGGTCGCGTCGGGCGACCGCGTTCCACGCGATAGCGCCAACTGCCGCCGGCTCCCCCGGATGATGGCGGCCCGCGCGCGGTACACCAGTTTGCGCCGCAACGCGCGCCGCGCGTTCCCGCGCAGGCGCTTCACCGGGCGCAGTCCGGCACCGTGTCAGCGAAGGCGACAGGCCCGTCCTTCGCGGCGTGTACGTACCCCTGTGGTCCGCGTACGCGACGAAGTCGGCGTCAACGCGCGACAGCGCAAGCCGGCCGTCATCGATCCCGCCGTCCACCAGCACTGCAGCGCGGCACTCCGCATGGTCGCCACGTTCGTGCTGCGGCCGCCTGATGTTTGCTTGAAGGCGTCTGTTCGAGCCCGGGGTGGCGCCGGGCCGTGCCGGCTGCAGTGCACAGCGCCACCCCTCATGACGTGATGCGGTTCGGGCGATGGTCCATCGGTACTGCGTCGTGCCCTACGCCGCGCGGGCTTTCTAGGAGGCAATGCGCCTGCCAATACGATCCGTAGCGGATGCAACAGTGGAACTAAGTACGCCGATTTTTCGACGCAAGCGGAGCATGTGCGATTTTGCCGACAAGAAAGGGAGAGGGAATCGAGTCTTAAAGCATGTACCCAGGCTAGCGCCGAGCCGAGCCGAGCCGAGCCGAGCCGAGCCGAGCCGAGCCGAGCCGAGCCGAGCCGAGCCGAGCCGGGCCGAGCCGGGCCGAGCCGGGCCGAGCCGGGCCGGGGCGGCGCGCCCGGCGACGTGGCCCTGGAGGGGTCCACGGGCCCTCGGCGCGCGGGCATGCGGATTGCCACACGCTTCCCCGAGGCACTGCGCCTTGAAAGCGCCACTCCTATGACCGTAGAACGGCAAACATCGTCGAGAGAGCCACATGACCACAGAATCGAAAACGCAAAGGCCCTTTCATTTTCCCACCTCCGAGAACCACGGAAGGCCGGCCGTTCCAGGCCGCGAACCCATCGAGCAGCCCGCCAGCGAGGAAGCGCTGGACAGCGGGGTGGAAGAGTCTTTTCCCGCAAACGACGCCGCGTCCGTCACTGTCCCGAAGGTGAATCTGCCGTCGGCGAACGACGACCAACGGGAGCGCCGGCAGAGGACCGCGGCACTCACGGCTCGTCGCTGAGAGGGCCGTGAGCACCCTCCGGCGGACATTCCTACAATCAGCGGGAGCAAGTCGCCGAACAGCCGGTGTCGTTTTTTCGTAGCGGGGCGCCGGCTTGCCCGTGGCGCTCTGCCCCATTCCGCAACGAGACATCATGCCCTCTCGAGCATCATCCACCACGCCTTCCCTGAAGGATCCCCATCCTTCCCGCCTGATGCGTAGCCACCTTAGATTTCCGGTGGTCGGCATCGGCGCGTCGGCTGGCGGCCTGGAGGCGATGATCCGGTTTTTCGAGCAGATGCCCGCGACGTCCGGCATGGCCTACGTGGTGATCCTTCACCTGTCGCCCGAGCACAAGAGCAGCGCTGCAGAAATCCTCCAGCGCTCGACGCGCATGCCGGTGAGGCAGGTCGGCAAGTCCGTGCCAATCGAGGCAGACCACGTCTACGTCATTTCGCCGGGCGTGACACTGACCATGAACGACGGTCATCTCCGCGCAACGCCTGGTGAGCGCGCCGCGAGCGGACACGTTGCCATCGACGTGTTCTTCCGTACCATGGCGCAAGTGCATGAGGAACGCGCGGTCTGCATCGTGATGTCGGGCACTGGCAGTGACGGCGCCGTGGGCCTCACGGCTGTCAAGGAGCGTGGCGGCATCGCCGTGGCGCAGGCGCCTGATGACGCCGCGCACGACGGGATGCCGCGCGCCGCTATCGCGACCGGCATGATTGACTTCGTCCTGCCCGCTGTCGAGATGCCGCAGCGGCTGATCGACATCTGGCAAAGCACGCGCCAGATCCAGCTGCCCGACGCCGGCAAGATGGGCACCCTCGCTTCCGAGCCGGAGGGACCGAGCGCCTCGCAAGAGGCCGAAAAAGCGCTGCAGGACGTGATGGCTTCCCTGCGCAGCTATACCCGCCACGATTTCACGCATTACAAGCGCGCGACGGTGCTGCGTCGCATCGAACGCAGGCTGCAGGTCAACCGGCTGACCGATCTGCCCTCGTACAGGGACTTTCTTCGGGAACACCCCGAGGAAGCGCCGCTCCTGTTGCAGGACATGCTCATCAGCGTGACTAATTTTTTTCGCGACCGCGACGCCTTCGAGGCCCTGGAGCGCGAGGTGATTGCCCGCATCATCGAGTCCAAGCAGCCGGGCGAGCGGGTGCGCGTCTGGGTGGCGGGCTGCGCGACCGGCGAGGAAGCCTATTCGCTCAGCATGCTGCTGCGGGAGCAGGCCGACCTGCAATCCAAGGCGCTTGAGATCCAGATTTTTGCGACCGACATCGACGAGCGGGCCATCGCCACGGCGCGCAAGGGCACCTATGCGCAGGGCATCGCGGGAGATGTCACTGCCTCCCGGCTGCGGCAGTTCTTTGTGAAGGACCAGGACCAGTACCGCGTCTCGACTGCGGTGCGCGAGCCGGTGCTGTTCGCTCTGCACAACCTGTTGCGCGATCCCCCGTTCTCGCGGCTGGATCTGGTGTGCTGCCGCAATCTGCTGATCTATCTGGACCGCTCGGCGCAGTCCCATGTGCTGGAAATGTTCCGCGTTGCCTTGCGCCCTGGCGGCTACCTGTTCATGGGAACCTCCGAATCGACCGATGCGGCAGCAAACCTCTTCACCCCGATCGACAAAAAGAGCCGTATCTTCCGCGTCAACCCAGCGCTCCAGGGGGGGCGGCACATGCCGCTGATGAGCGAGTCGCCATCCGCCGCGGCGCCCGGCTCGCACGCTGAGCCGCCGCGCGGCGCTGGGCGTCGCGCATCCGGCGCACCCGACACGGCAGAACTGCACCAGCGCGCCATCGAGCAGTTCTCGCCGCCCAGCGTGCTGATCAACGCCGAGCACGAGGTGCTGCATCTGTCGAACGGAGTGGGCCGCTTTCTCGAGCGGGCCAGCGGTGAGCCTTCGAACAACCTGTTGAACAACGTTCGCTCGGATATCCGGATCGAACTTCGTACCGCACTTCTCAAGGCGGCCCAGTCCGGGCACAGCGTGGAAACGCGTATCGTGCAGCGCCAGCAGGACGGCAAGCAGGTCTTCCTGAATATCACGGTGCGACCGCTGCCGCAGGAGGCGGGGCCGCCCGGTCTGGTGCTCGTGGTGTTCGACGAGGTCGAGGAGAGCATGCCGCTGCTGACAGCGGAGTCGGGGGACTCCGCGCGCGTCCTGCTCATCTCGCAACTGGAGGACGAGATACGCCAGCTCAAGCTGCACCTGCAGGACACCATCGAGAATTCTGAAACCTCGACCGAGGAAATGAAGGCCTCCAATGAAGAATTGCAGGCCATCAACGAGGAACTGCGGTCGGCCACCGAGGAACTGGAGACCAGCAAGGAGGAGCTCCAGTCGATGAACGAGGAGCTCGTGACTGTCAACTACGAGCTCAAGGTCAAAGTCGAGGAGCGCGGCAACATCAACGACGATCTGCAGAATCTGATCTCGTCGTCGCAGATCGCCACGATATTTGTGAACCGCGGCATGCGCCTGAAGCGCTACACGCCCGATGCGGTGCGGCTGTTCAACCTCATTCCGACCGACCTGGGCCGCTCTCTGTTCGACATCACCAGCCGCCTGGACTATCCCGAGCTGGCCGACGACACGGACTCGGCGTTCAAGGACCTGCGCACCGTGGAGCGGCACGTCACCAGCGCAGACGGACGTCAGTACGTCGCGCGCATCCTTCCGTACCGCACTGCAGACGACAAGATCGAAGGCGCCATCCTCAACTTCTTCGACATCACTGACCTGAGGGCCGCCGAGGCGCAGGTGCGTGCCGGCGAAGAGCGCCTGCGCATGGTGGCCGCCACCACGCGCGACTTCGCCATCATCACCACCGACCCCACCGGGCTCGTCACCACCTGGAACCGCGGGGCGGAGCGCATCTTCGGCTACGCCGAGGAAGAGATGCTGCAGCGCCCCATCGCCAGCATCTTCACGCCGGAAGACCAGGCGCAAGGTATCCCCGAACAGGAGATGCGCCGCGCCGCAGAAACCGGGCGCGCCGAGGACGATCGCTGGCACCTGCGCAAGAACGGAAGCCGCTTTTTCTGCAGCGGCGTGATGACGGCGCTGGAGGCGAGCGCGGGCGGCGGTTTTGCCAAGATCGGCCGCGACATGACGGGCACCAAGCAGCTTGAACTGGCACAGGAGCACCGGCTGGTGAGAGAGAAGAAGACCAGCCTCAATGCGCAGCTCGCCAACGAGTTGAAGGACCGCTTCCTGGCGGTGATGTCGCATGAACTCAAGCAGCCGCTGAACCTGATCCAGATGAATGCCGAGTTGCTCATGCGCCTGCCGGGCGTCGCTGGCGACCCGAAGGTGCAGCGCCTGGGCGAGGCGATCCGGGGCGCCGTCGCCAGCCAGAGCCGCATCATCAACGACCTGCTCGATCTCTCTCGCATCCGCACCGGCAAGCTGCGGCTCGACCGGGTGGCGGTGGACCTGGGTGAACTGGTCCAGACCGCGGCTGCAGCGGCCGTGGCCAACGTGCCGGCCAAGAAAATCGTCCTCGATGCGGATTGCGAGGCCGATGTGATCTGCAACGGCGACCGCGTCCGCGTGGAGCAGATCGCCTGGAACCTGCTGAGCAACGCTGCGAAGTTCACGCCAGACGGCGGGCGCATCACCGTGCGCGTGGCTGCGGAGAACGGGTTTGCGCGGCTGACCGTGACCGACACCGGATGCGGCATTGCGCCCGAGTTCCTGCCTCATGTGTTCGGTATGTTCAACCAGGCCGAAGCTGTTGCATCGCCCAATGGGGGGCTGGGCATCGGCCTGGCGCTCGTGTACGAACTGGCGCTTGCCCACGGCGGCCGCGTGGAGGCCCACTCCGCGGGTGCCGGGCAGGGTGCGACGTTCAGCGTGTGGCTTCCGCTGCTCGGTGCCGACCAGGCGTTGAAAGACGATGCGCCGCCGGCTGGCGTGAACGTCAAGGGCTGGCGCGTCCTGGCGGTGGACGACTACGCGGACGCGCTCGCGCCCTTTGCCGAGGTGCTCCGCCTGGAGGGGGCCATCGTCGACACGGCCGAGAACGGCAAGGAGGCGCTGGCGCTGTTGCGGACGAAGCAGTACGACCTCCTGGTGTCGGACCTCGGCATGCCGGAGATGGACGGCTTTCAGCTCATCGCGGAGGTGAGGCGCAACGTGGCGACGCGCGAGCTTCGCTCCATCGCGATGTCGGGCTATGGCCGCCGCACCGATGCACGGCGAGCGCTCGAGGCGGGCTTTGATGCACATCTGCCGAAGCCAGCGTCGATCGAGGAACTCAAGTCGGCCATTGCGCGACTCTGAGGGCGCGTCGCCTGATGGCGGTCTTGGACGAGTGCTTTCGCGGTCAGTGCGGCATGGCGCGTTCTCGCGCCCTTTTGCGCCTTATGCGCGATGTGATGCGGGGAGCGCCCGGGTGTTTCGGGCCAGCGCGGTGCGGCCTTCCGGCGTGATGGCTGTGACGATGGCACGCCCGATGCGACGCTCGCCAGTGCGCAGCATTTCCGGCGGCTCCGTCAGGGCTTCCACCAGCGAGGCGCTGCGCAACGCCAGGATGCGGTGGATGTCCTCCGCTCCCGAGCACACGACCGGCAAGTGCCGACGTGAAAGAAGTTCCAGAAGGTCGTAGTACTCGGCCACGCGGAGTTCTTTGGACGTCACTTTTTTTCTCATGGAAGCTGCCTGTTCTGAAAGAAACATTGGGAAGCTTCTGCAATGGCAATCGGCGTGCCCAGTCCGCATTGCAGCCTGGGCGACGGCCTTTTCGAATTCTTGCTTTTCTGCGCGATGTGCAACGTGCAACGTGCGGCGGGACCGCACGCGCGGCCAACCTGCGCCGCAGCTGCGCTGCGCCGCATCGGCATCGCCCCACAAATGCTCTTTTCTTGCTGAGAAGGCGAAGTCCCGCGCTGGGCTCTCACCGGAATTTAGGGCACACGGTTTTGATCCTTTTCCTACAACCGAGGCCGAGATGCGCGTGCGAGTCTGCCGGCTCTTTCAACCACCTGGAGCTCTAAAGATGAAACGATCAACACGCCACCTCACCGCCACCGCCGCCATTGCTTTCTCGCTGCTGTCGGCCTCGACCGTGTGGGCCGCCGGCAAGCTTGAAAAGTCCGATGCCGCGTTGCTCAAGGACATTGCCCAAGCCAACATCGCGGAGGTCGAAACCGGCAAGCTCGCGATCGAAAAAGCATCGAATCCCGAGATCAAGAAATTTGCCCAGATGATGGTCGACGATCACACGAAGGGCCTGGCCGACGTGAAAACTCTTGCGTCGGCATCAGGCACCGAACTGCCCGACGGCCCCGATGCGAAGCACAAGGTCGTCATGATCGAACTCAAAGCGCTCAGTGGCGACACCTTCGACAGCCGCTATGTGAAGCAGGCCGGCGTAGGCGACCACCAGGCCACCGAGAAACTGCTCAAGAAGACCCAGGCCGAGGCCAAGGATGCCGATCTCAAGGCCTTGGCCGGAAAGATGCTGCCGATTGTGCAGGGCCATCTGCAGCACGCGCAAAGCCTGGCGGCGAGCACCGCGAAGAAGTAGAGTGCCCTGTCGCAGCCGCGCGCCATCTCTGCCCGGCGAGCGCCGCTTGCGGTGGCCGATGCTGTGCGCACGGGGTCAGTGCCGGGCTTTCGCAAGCAGACCATGCACTCTGGGGCGCGCGGTTTGCGGTCCGTTGTGCGGCGGGCAGCAGCGTCGCACTCACCAATGCAACAGCCAGAGGCTTTGGGGCCGCGAAGCCCTAAGAGCGAACCGGCCGCGTCGGTGCTGTACGGTCGTCGGTCTGGCATACACCACGGCGCAGCGGCGCTCCGAGCGGTGCTGTACGCAAGGCTCGATGCGAAGCGGCGTCCCGAGCAGCCGGTGCCTGCCGCGTTGGCGAGTTCGGCCGTGGCTTGGGCCATCCACTGTACGACACGCTCAAGCGCCTGACGGCGGGCTTCGAGCACCCCCCTGTTTGGGCGGTCAGCGGCAGCGGAATCCGCCGTCTTCGCGCTCGTGCCGGCGGCGAGGTGCGCCGCGCCCACCGCGGGCGGCATTGAGGCGCCGGCCTTGCGCTCGTGAATTCGATGAGAGTGATCGCCGGCGCTTCCGGCTTTCCCGGCAACGCTCGGGAAGGCTCTTGGCGCGGCAGGGCGTCCGACTGCTGTGTGCCGCGCGAGACCCATCCGCGGCGCTCCTGTGCCAACTGGCCGCAGTCGCCCACGCCGCCTGCGCGCCGACCTCGGGCAAGTGCCGCTGGTGTCGTTCTGGATGCCGCACCTGAGGCTTGGCGACTTGGTTCAACGCTGTGGGCGTGCTGCACGAATGCCATGTGGGCGGGTTCGACGCCGTCCACCACCGCGGACCCGCTGTGCTCTTCGCGGGCCTGCGACAGGGTCGGTTGTGGCGCTGTCATCGAGGTTTCGGCGCTCGGCGCGGACGAGGAGGCCGCCAGCGCCTATCACCGCAGCAAGCAGTGGGCCGACGGGCGGCTGCGCCAATGTAGCGTGGCGACCGCGGCGGGGAGCCGTCCCTCGTGCATGGCGAGGACGGGGGAGAGTGCGCGGTTGTTCGCCGCGCTCGCGGTGATGTCGCTGCTGACGTAGCCGGGCGGTGACCGCCAGATGCTGCAGCCAGTGCATTTGCAGGATGTAGTCGATGGCGTGCGGACACTCTTCAGGGCGCGGCCCGCTGGCAGCCGGACGATCGCCACTTGCCGGACTCCGGCCCGTTGCGCGGTACACCTGTCTCACCGACCTGTGCCGGCAGCTCGGCCGGCGCCGGCCTGCTTTGCTGCTGGCGCTGCCCACAGCGGCCTGCGTCGCCTGGGGCGGTGCTGGGCCAAGGCGCTGGCGCTCGCCCGCATGGGCAACCAGGGCGCTTCTGCCCCCAGGCTCTCTGGGCAGACTGGCGGCGTGCGGGGCTATTCGCCGCTGCTATCTTGAACATCCGCTGCGTTGCCTGCGCGCAGCGCCGCACTTGGAGGTGCTCGGGCATGCAGCGAATGTCAATGAAGCGTGCGCGACCTTGGCATGCCGGCGCCTTCCACGTCGGCCAGATCCTCCGGCTCCAGCACGACCTGCTCGGCACCGGTTTGTGCGTGAATGAGGAGGGCACGCTCGTGCAGCCGGTCCATCCACTCCACGAGCACCGAGAGCTGGTCCACCGGTGAGCCGCCGCCGAGGAACTCCAGCGCCGCACGCGTCACGTGCACTAGGATGCGTCGCCGATCGGGCAAGCGGATGCTGAATTCGTAGCCGTCGCCCTGATAGCAGTCGAACATGAACCCGGACTCCGCCTTCTTTCAGCTCACGGCTTCCTCGATCTGCGCCGCTTCGGCGAGCAGGCCCAGGCGCCGGTCGGTCTCCTGTTCCTCCTCAAGGCTGGCCTTGAGCAATGGAATGGCCTCGGCGTACCCGAGCTTCTGCGCCAGCAGGCACAGCGAGGTGTAGCCGGCAATCTCGTAGTGTTCAGCCTTCTGCGCGGACCCGATGAGCGCTGCATCGAGGATGGGCCCCTTGCCGATCAGGTCGACCAGCGACATTGTTTCTTCGACAAGGCCTTCCATACCGTCGCACTTGATGCGCTTGATCTTGAAGCCGCAGGCCTCCGCAATCTGTTCGATGCGCTCGACCTGGGTGCGCGTTTCCTGCAGATGATCTTCGAAGGCCTGCGAAAGCTCGGGATCCGTGGCGGCGCGCGCGAGCTTGGGGAGAGATCGCGTCATTTGTTTCTCGGCGTTGTACGTGTCCGAAATTTCGTGCACGAAAAGGTCGTTCACAGACTTGATTGGCATGGGTGACTCCTGTGGGTTGGTGGTTGAAAATCTAGAAACTGCGTGCGCCGCGCTACTCTGCGTGTAGTCCTTTTTTGATCCGCAGAGTGCGATGTTTTTGTGTCCTGGCGGATGTTCATTTCGTCGTCGCGGATTTGCCCTCGCGGAGAAAATCCGCGAGCAGCGCACTCACTTGATCGGGCTCTTCGTGGTGCAGCCAATGCGAAGCTCGCGGTAGCCGGACGACGTGACCATCAAGGCAATACCGCAGCGCCGCGTCGGCGAGGCCGGGCTCGAGTGCGTTGTCCGCATCGCCCCAGACGATGCGCACGGGTGCCTGGACGGGCGTGGCGAGCGGCTGGGCCAGCGGCATCGCGCGGTACCAGTTGAGCATGGCGCGCAATGCGCCGGGCGCGGACCACGCTGTGCGATAGCCGGCCAGTTCGACATCGCTGAAGGTGCCGGGTCGGGCCGATCGCGTGAGCGCGGTTTCCAGGAGCGCGAAGTCGCGTGCCCGAAGCAAGGCTTCGGGGATCCAGGGCAACTGGAAGAAGCCCACGTAGGTGCTGCGGAGCATCTGCCATGGATGCGTCAGGGTAAAAGGGAGAAAGCTCGCGGGATGCGGCGCATTGAGGATCGCCAGCCGTTCGATCACTTCGGGCTCGCGAGCGGCCAGGTGCCATGCGACCATGCCGCCCCAGTCGTGGCCGACGAGGCTGAAGCGCGAGGCACCCATGTGGCGCGCGATGCCCATCACGTCGTCGGCGAGCGTATCGAGCGCATAACAGGTGACGGCTTCTGGCTTCGATGATTCGCCGTAGCCGCGCTGGTCGGGAATGGCGATGCGCCAGCCAGCGTCTACCAGCGTATCTACATGTCGACGCCACGTGCCCCAGTATTCGGGGAATCCGTGCAGTAGGATCACCAGCGGTGCGTCAGCGGGGCCTGCGGTGACGAGATGCAGCGTCACGCCGTCCGTGCCGAGCGTCAGGATTCGGTGTTGCAGTGCGGCAGCCACAGCGCTCATCCCAAGGCGGTGTCGAGCACCATCATGAGCACGAAGCCGAGCATCAGCCCGCCTGTCGCATACGCCTCGTGTCCCCTGCGGTGTGACTCGGGAATGATTTCATGGCTGATGACGAACAGCATCGCACCTGCTGCCATCGCCAGGCCCCAGGGCAGCAAGCCGGCGGTAAGCCCGATGATCGCCGCGCCGAACACGGCCGCAATCGGCTCCACCAGGCCGGACAGCACACCGAGCCCCACCGAGGTGCCGCGGCCGTAGCCGACGCTTCGAAGCGCCAGCGCTACCACCAGCCCTTCGGGAGCGTCCTGAATCGCGATGCCCGTGGTCAGCGCTGTCGCGCCGACGGGGTCTGTGCCAGCGAACGCGACGCCAATGGCCAGCCCCTCCGGCAGGTTGTGCAGCACGATGGCCAGCACGAAAAGCCACACCCTCTTCAGCGCGCGCGACTCTGGCCCTTCGACGCCTTTGACGAAGTGCTCGTGCGGCACGAGCCGATCGATGAGCAGCAGCGCCAATGCACCCAGCAACACCCCGCCGCCGACGATTGCGCCGCTGCCCCAGGGGCCCGCGCCTTGCGACTTCGCGGCGGCGAGCGCCGGAATGACCAGCGAGAACGAACTCGCCGCGAGCATCACGCCCGCGCCGAAGCCCAACATGCTGTCGTACGCCCTTTGCGAGAATTGATGCGAGAGAAGAACCGGCACGGTGCCCAGCGCAGTGGCCAGCGCCGCGATGCTGCCGCCCGTCAACGCTGCTCCCAGGGGCGAGTTCGACTGCGCAAGATCGATGGATTCAAGGATCAGCAGCAACAGCCCGGCGCATGCGACAGTGCCGCCGAGCCCGCGCCGGACTGTGCGAAAGCTGGTGAGAGGTCTTGAAAAGCGGGTTTGATGCATGCAGCGCAGCGTGTTTTTTGGTGCCATTCGTGGTCGTAGGACTCGGTGCCGCGACGTTCGGAAACCTTGCCTACTTCTTGTTGTTTTCAGATCGTCCTCGCTTGGCGGATCCGCGGCTTGAAAAGCATGCCTGATCGCTTGTCATCGAGTCAGCGTTGAGCAGTGCGCAACAGGCGATGAATTCGGCTGTCCGCAGGCATGCCCCGGCCATGGCCGCATGAGCCTGTGGCCGGGCGGAGTCGCCGTCGGCCGGCTGTGTGTGGCATCCCGCTTGCTGGGTGAGCGCATCACGCACTACCAGGAAAAGACATGACGACTTTGCAAGCAGTTTCGGGCGCCGCGCCCATCGTGGCGCCTGCTCCCTCGGCCGCTCGCACGCCTGCGGCAAGACTGACCTATTTCGACGAGCTTTATCGCAGGCGCGATCCCTACGGCACTCGCCGGCGCTGGTACGAACGACGCAAGCGCCGCGTGCTGCTGGACGCGTTGCCTCGGGAGCGGTTTGCACGCGCGTTCGAGCCGGCTTGCGGCAGCGGCGAACTCACATTCGAGTTGGCCGCGCGCTGCGACCAGGTGCTCGCCAGCGACTACTGCCGCGCGGCGCTGGCGCAGGCACGCCAGACGGTTCATGCATTGCGCAATGTCGAATTCGCGGAGCACTGCGTGCCTGTGCAGTGGCCGGCGGCGTGCGGCCACTTCGACCTCATTGTTGTCAGTGAGCTGTGCTCGTTTCTCGATACCGGCGGTGTTGCCCACGTTGGGCAGCGCTGTGCCGCATCTTTGGCCGGCGACGGCGTGCTCGTCGCATGCGACTGGCGCCACCCGTTCGAGGCGCGCGAACTGGAGGCCGAGGCCGCGCACGCGCTCCTGGACAAGATCGGGCTGCACCGAATCGTGCGCCACGAGGAGGAGGACTTCCTCCTCGGTGTCTGGAGCCGGGACGGGCGCTCGGTGGCCCGCCAGGAGGGAATCGTCTGAACCTTGACGTGAACGCGGCACGCGGCTCTTTGCCTGGCACAGCCTCGAGGAACCGGACGAGGCGCGTCGGCGGTTTGGCGTCCGGCGCGTCCGCTGACGGCCGGGGGAAGCGCCGCGCGATCCGGCGATGACAATGGGCCCCGGCCTCATGGACTGTGCTCCGTTTGACGAGAGGCAAACGGTATCCATCTGCGGCCGTCGCATACGACGGCGCGCGGACATCTCGATCGCCGGGCCTTCATGACCGATGGCTTTTGCCACCAATGATCCGCTGGCGTTGCCGATGATGACCGTCGACGAGAACCTCATGGGCAGGCTGTGCGACGCGCATGCCATGGGAGAGCAAGCCGAGAAGATGCTCAGCGCTACAGCCGAACGCCTGAAAAACTATCCCGTCCTGGAGGAGCGCAGCCTGACGCACCTGGACCAGCCCGCCAGGAGGGCAAGCTGGTGCGCGAGTGCATTCTTCGCCGGTAGAGGGCGCACGTCGTCCGTCAAGGACGTCGCTGCGCGGAGCACCGCCACGGCCCCTGGCTGCGCGGCATGATCGTCGCTGATGAAGCGGTGAAGGCCGTCCTGTCGGTTGCGGACGTGAATGCAATGTCATGTCCCTCGAAGGGCATACGCGTGCCAGCGGTTCTCGAAGTGATCGACGGGTCATAGACGAAGTCGAAATAGCTCATCTCCTCGAAAGTTGACCACTCGGGTGGTCGAACTGGCGCGATCCTTTTGGCGTCATGCGCGCGGACGTGACACCGCGGGTGTGCGCCGAGGACTGACACCTTCGGTGCCTGCCTGTGACCTGCCAACCTTCGTCCTGGGGGGCAACTTGGGTGCAATGCGGCATAAGCTGCTGCGGCGCAGGGACCGAGGATCTGTGGCAGATCCGGAACGCGTTCTTGCGTCTTCGGATCCTCGGTGAAGGTGCTGGTGGTCGGTGGCGGCGGCAAGAGTTGCAATCTTGATCAGGGCGCTCCTCCGAGCTTGAAGGGCAACTTTTGGCCGAAGGCCCGATTCGGTGGTCGTACAAAGGATAGAGGCTGAGCGGACGGTTTGCTGTATGGACAGGGCGGCCCTCTGCTGCTGACCGCGCCCCCCGGGGCGCGGCGGTCGTCCGGGTGTGGGCTGGCTGCCTAGCCGAGCTTGTACGATGCGCACCACCAGGAACGTACGCTCCTGCGCGGCACCAGCAAGAAGGAACCTACATTGAACCAGAGTACCGACCCTGCCCCTGAAGACACTGCACCGGATGAGCCTGCCGCGCGGGTCGCAGGCGGTGCCGCCAAGCCCTTCAATGAAGACCTGCGCCTCGCGGCCCTTTACCGCTACCAGGTGCTCGACACCACCGCAGAGCAGGCCTACGACGACGTGACGACACTCGCGTCGGCCGTATGCAAGGCGCCGATTGCGCTCATCTCGCTCATCGACCAAGACCGTCAATGGTTCAAGTCGCGTGTCGGGCTGGAGGCCAGCGAGACGCCTCGCGAGCTCGCGTTTTGTGCCCACGCAATCCTGCAGCCGGACGAGGTGTTCGAAGTGCAGGATGCCCTGTTGGATCCGCGTTTTGCCGGCAGTCCCCTGGTGACAGGCGAACCCCGCATCCGGTTCTATGCTGGTGCCCCGTTGGTCACCGCAGACGGGCTTCCGATTGGCACCGTCTGCGTGATCGATCGCGAACCGCGCGCCCTGTCGACGTCCGAACGCAAGGCGCTGCAGTCGCTCGCCCGACAGGTCGTGGCGCAGCTCGAATTGCGCCAAGCCATGGCCGGCTTGGAACTTGAGAGCATGACGGATCCGCTGACGTCGCTGTGGAACCGGCGCAGTCTGGATCGGCGGCTGCATGCGGCCTGGGATCTCCATGGCCGCGAGCGTTCCCCGCTGAGCCTGCTGATGATCGACCTGGACCATTTCAAGCGTATCAACGACGCCTATGGTCATCCTGCCGGCGATCGGGTGTTGGTGCAGGCCGCTGCCATCATCCGCGACCAGATCGGACACGACGGACTCGTCGCCCGTTTTGGGGGTGAGGAATTCTGCGTCGTGCTGCCCGGTATGGATGCCGAGGCGGCACAGCGACGTGCCGAGCAGCTGCGACATGCGCTTGAGGGCGCGTCCTGGCCGGATGTCAGGGTGACAGCCAGTATCGGTGTTGCGACCGCTGCGGCTGATGAAGATGGTACTCCCAATGTGATGCTCACGCGCGCGGACCGCGCGCTGTACGTTGCCAAGCGGGACGGCCGCAACCGCGTGCGTCAGTTCGAGGGTTGGTCCTGATCGAGTCGGCGCATACCTGAGTGTGCGTTTACAGCGTCTTGTCGCATGTGATCGAGAAGGCGAGGCCTTCTACGCGCAGCTCTGGCGGCCACCGTATAACGTCCTGAGGCGGCAGACGCTGGCACCGGCATGACATTGCGCGATCGCTTTGATCGATCTTGGCGCGATCTGAGAAGTCGACTTCCAAAGGCGATGTCGAAGTTGCGCCGCCGTTGGTCGTCGCGGAGCGCAGTGATCGGAATGAATCGCCGACGGATCGAATGCGACACTCACCAGGATTTCGAGGCCGCCATGGGCGGCCACCGCCTTGTCGCGGCAAACTCAATCTGCTCGCTGTCGCTAACGTCACACGGATCCAGGCGCCGCATCCGGTGAAGTAGTCTTCGTTTCGCAGCAGTCCGGTGCGTAAGGGCGGCGTTCGATCATTCTCTCTGATTCAATTTTCTTCTTCTACCGACCTACCAGCATCTGGGGCGTGGCCTGTGTTTGCACCTGGATCTTTCCAATTTATGGCGTCCAAGGAGCAACTGGCGCGTCAAAGCCGCCCAGCGGTTGCCGACGCTTTTCTGCGCCCGGGCGGCCGGGCACGCCGTGTTCTGTGTCGCCGATGGCGACGCACTTTCGGCCAGTCCTGCGCGACATCCTGCATCCGCGGTGCGCACCGGCATGAAAGGCCACCGACCGGATGAGCCCGGCATCTCCTGACCCCCGTCGGCGTTCGCGCCGTTACCAGGTGGCGCCCAGAGTTGACTCAGGGATTGTTCGACGAAGTCGATTTCATGGGGTTTCGTTTGACACCCACCCTTTCTTCGTCGCCCACGCGGTGGCCTTGCGTCACCGAGCCGTTGTACACGGCGTCCAGCACCGGGCCTCGGTCTGTGTCCTCGCTTGTCATCACGTCGTGGTACGCCGCCTCCCCGACTTCTTTCATCGAAGGGTTGGCGGCCGCCTGGCTGCTCGCCGACTCGTCGAGTTCATTGGGTTGCTGCGGTACGGGCCGTTGAAGCCCTTCGCCGCTGGCCTGCGACCAGCGCGTCTCTCCGCCGGTCGCAGCTCGAGGGCGATCTGGGCTTGCTCCTGTCCCTTGCATGCCTTTCGAGATCTCTGGATCGCTGTCATGGCGCGGTTTCTTCATGTTCATGCGTACTCCTTGGGTCGCGGGTGTCAGTGCCGGCGCGCGTGCAGCACCGCTCGGAAACTGCTGCCTGGGGTGCGCCATTTTTGAACCTAGCCCTCGCCGGACTTGGGGTCTTCCGTGTTAGGGACCGGAGTCAGGTCTTCCCGCAGATTGAAGTCGGCCGAATCGTCGTGCTTCGATGCTTCGACGTTCTTGCGCTTGGCTTGCATCCTCTCCTGCGGCGCAGGGCCGGAAACGGCTTCTCCTGCTTCGTTCGTCGTCGATGAAAACTTCTCGCCAGCGCCGATGTTATCGACGCCGCCGGATGTAGTGGGCCGTGTGCCGTCTCCGCTGCCCGCGATTGGCGGTGTGCTCATGACTGCTCCTTGGTCGATTCCTTGCCTTGCGCGTCGGTGCTCTTTGGGGACCTGGGCGGTCGCATGATGGCGTCAACTGCCTCGGGCACGGCACCTCCGTTCGAACTGGAACCGCTTTGGTGCGAAACGTCCTCTGCGCTCTGCGGGGCTTCACTGGTGGCGGGTGCCCTGGGAGGCGAAAGCACGGTGCTGTCATCTTTCATAATTTGCTCCTGTGAAAATGGTACGCCGCCGATGTATCGGAATTTCAATCAACGCGGGGCGTCCAGACTCGAACCATCGCGCCTGGGCACGTTTGCGGTGTAGGAGCGCATGCTGCGGGGACGTGGCTCCGGTGGAAATCTGAAGCGGATCAATCTCGCCGGGGGCGGCATCTCCAATGCACTTGCCGCGGTTTCCCGCTGCAGGGCCGCGCAGGCTCAGTTGTCCATACGGTTCTGTCGCGGCGAGGCGATGGACGAAGAGGGCGCCCCGGCTCCGGCCCCGTCGCTGTCGACCGGCGCACTGCGCATCCGAGTCACATAGTCGGGAAGAAAGCAGCGGCTGGTGCCGTCCGCGAACCCGACGGTGATTGACGTTGCATCCGCGGCGATGACGACACCCGGGCCGAAGCGCCGGACTTTCACCGGGTCGCCGACGGCGAAGACCGGCGTCGCACGCACCGATGCCGCAGCCTCCTCGTTCACGACGATGGGCCGGGCCATCGCCGATTGATGGGCGGCGATGCGCCTGCAGTTGTCGCACGCGCCGCAACGCCGTGGATCTGCGGCCGGTTGAAGGTCTGCCATGAGCAACTGCCACCTGCATCGGCCAGACTGCGCATAGGCAATCATCCGCTCCATCGTTTCCCTGTCCTGCCGTCGCCGCTCGTTGTCAGACTCGAGCATCGCTGGAAAGTCGACATGCCCGGCAGCGCGTCGGCACAGCGAAATGCGTCCATGCCGGTCGATCTTCAACACCTGCTCCTGCTTGAGCAACGCGATGCCGGATTGCATCCGGGCGCGTGGACGGTCCAGCGCGTCCAGCAAATCCGCGGCTTTCCAACCCGCCACCTCGGGTGGCTCAACCAGCAGTTGCTGGTAAATGGCCCCGATGTCTTCCAGCTGCGGATACTTGCCGGCCAGAAAGAACTGCTGCACCGCCCGGTCCCTGGCATGAAACAGAAGCATGCAGTTTGCTTGCCGCCCATCGCGCCCGGCGCGCCCCGCCTCTTGGTAGTAGGCATGCAGGCTCGACGGCATCTGGCAGTGCAGAACGAAACGGATGTCGGCCTTGTCGATGCCCATGCCGAAGGCATTCGTGGCGACCATGGTGCGAACCCCACCTGCCATGAAGGCTTCCTGGGCGTTGTTGCGCTCGCGTGCGCCGAGCTTGCCGTGGTAGAGCGCGACGGATTCGCCGTGTGCCTGCAGCGCTTCGAAGACGCGCTGCGCCGCCTTCACCGTGGCGGCATAGACGATGCCGCTGCCTGTTTCTTGCCGGACGAATTCCACGCTGCGCCGCAGGCGCTCGTGTTCATCCGTCGATTGCTCGACCGCGAAATGCAAGTTGGGCCGATAGGCGCCAGTGTCGATCAGACCCGATCGCGGGATACCCAGCAGCTTCATGATGTCCGCGGCCACATCTCCGCCAGCGGTGGCGGTCAGCGCCAGCACCGGCGGGCTGCCCAGGGCCCGTATGGCGGTACCGATTTCCAGGAAGGCGGGGCGAAAGTCGTGTCCCCATTGCGAAATGCAGTGCGCTTCATCGACCACCACCAGCGCCACCGTGCGAGTGCCCAGCAGCCGGAGAAAGTTCGGTTCGGACAGCCGCTCAGGCGTGGTCAGCGCGATGCGTGCAGTGCCGCCGACAATGTCGTTCTCGGCTTGCGCCAATTCCTCCGCGCTCAACGAACTGTTGACCTGGGCGGCCTGAACGCCCAAGTCGCGCAGCCGGTCGCATTGGTCTTTCATCAACGCGATAAGAGGCGATACGACGACCGTCAGTCCTTCGGACAAAACCGCGGGCAGTTGGTAGCAGAGGGACTTGCCAGCGCCCGTGGGCATCACTGCGAGGGTGGACAGGCCCTTGGTCACCCGCTCGATCACCTCGCCTTGCCCGTCGCGCAACCGGGCGTGACCGAACACCTCGCGCAGGGTCTGATCAATGAGCGTACCGGCACTCCCTTTCGCCGCGGCGGAGCCAGCGGGCAAGGCGGGCATCAGTCGTTCTCGTCGTCTTCGCGGTATGCGCCCAGGTCGCCCGCAAGCTCTGGAGGGTCGGCCGCTTCGGGATCATCGCCGACGGTGGACGCTTCACGTGCCGCGTCCGGAAACACGCCGACGCGATCTGGAAGGATGTCCGAATCGGTGGGCTCCTCGATCCCTGCTTCCGCGGATGCACGGTCTTTGCCTGTGCCCGCGGCATCGCTGCCGCTGTCGCTGGAATCGCTGGGTCCGAGGGTCTCTTCATCGCTGCCCTTGGGATTGATCGGCGGGCGTGTACCGCCCAGGATGCTGCTGGTTGCCATGCTTGTGTCCTTGCGCCTGAAAATTGCGGGGATGCGGGCGGAGCCTACTGAGGGGGCGGCTTCGCTGGACCGCTCCCGCCTTGCCCTGCGCCGCTGCCGTAGTTATTCGGCCTCGGCGTCTTGTCGGAGGACGACTGCGCCGGGCCCGCCTGAACGCGAGAGGGCGTTGTCTGCAAGCGGCCGTTCACCGTGTCTTTGTCGGTCACGATTTTTCCGCTGTCTCCGAATCCGGCTGCGGGTGGGCGGGACGCAGGCGCCTTCTGTGAATCGCCTGTTGGCGGCGATGCAGAACCCTTGGGATTGCCGGTAGGCTGCGCGGCCACTGCAAATGCGAGACCCGCCGCGAAGACGAGAAGTACGGCGTTGCGGCCTGTCATTGACTGGAGCGATCGGCTGTTCATGAATGAAAATTCGGTTCAACAGGGTCGCTCTTGCGTAGGAGCAATTCCGCATTGGCTGTATGCGCATGGAGCAGTCGCCGGTTGCGAGGGCTCGGTCGACGGGCCGCTCGCGCCTCGCGCCAAGAAGCGCCGATGGCTTCGAAGCGCCGCGCTGCTGTGACGCTGTCTGCGGGACTGGAAAAAGCCTTGCCGTCCGCTGTGACGTCCTTGTGCGTCAGGCTGTTTGTAGCCGCGTCTTTGGGTGATGACGGCAGTTGAGGTGGCGTAGATGCGGCCATTCGTCTGGTCGATGTACTGCGGCAGCAGAGCCCTGTCGCTCATGCGCGCGACGGCGTGGTCTTCGTGCTCGATCCGACGGAGCAAACGCTGTGCGACCGTCAATCCGAACCGACAGCTTGATTGTGTCGTTCCGACCGCGGTTCACAACAGGTAGGTAGCCCATCCTGGTCAGTTTTCGGTGGCCATCTAATGCGCAGGCCCGCGGCAGTTCGCGGGCGGGCCTGCGGTTTCAACGCAGTGCAGTCGCCGCATCGGCGTACTGCGCCGTGTTGCCGCAGCGGTTCACCCATTCCAGCGCACGCGCCTTGAGATGCGTGGCGAGTTGCTGCTTGGTCTTGAAGACGCCCGACGACGTGAGAAGGCCGCGGCTTGCGCCCTTGCGTTTGATTTCCACAGTGCCGGAGATGTTCCCTTCGCCTGAGGTGCGCACCACCAGCAGCTCGAATTCCCAGCCGTCGTGGAAGTAGCGACCGATGCATAGATTGCTGCTCATGGTGCAGTCAAATGTCCTGGAAGTTGAAAATGGGGGACGCACAGGCGGGCTCCATCAAAGGTGGAGCCGTTGGCCCCGCCTTTCGTGCTCCGCCTGCGCACGTGACAAGCAAACGGTGAGGGCAAGCCGCGTGCCTGACCGAAACGGCGAGAAGACCAACGTTGTCCTGTCCACATTGCGCCGGACAGTTCCCACGCAGTCCGGGTGCTCCTTCCGACGAGACGCTGGGTTGTGGTGCGGAGCATCCGGAGTTCTTCCAGGGCTGGGTGTTCGCAGGGGCAGGTGCAAGCATCGCCGGCACGACCCAAGCAACACCACTTTTTTGCCATTCATTGCCAAGGGGGCACACCATGAGTTCAGAACAGAAGGCATTTCCGTTTCCCACCGCTGACAACCACGGCCAACCGGACCCGCAGGGCGCGAAGCCGGTGGCGCAACCGGCCAGCGAGGAGGCGCTGGACAGCGGGGTGGAAGAGTCGTTTCCCGCGAGCGATCCGGTCTCCGTCACCGTCACCAAGGTGAAGCTGCCTTCGGCGGAAAGTGACTGCAAGCCGGTCGCCGATGTGACGACGCGGCCCTAGCGCGCCACATTCACGCTGGAAAAAAGGTTCCACCTTGATCGCAACAAGTCGGCAAGCATGCGGCGGCGAGCGGGGTGGCTCTCGCATCGGCATGTTCATCAGCATCGCGCTCGCCCTGTTCTTCCTGGGCGCGCTGTTGCAATTCTTTGCCGGCGACAGAGGCGGCGAAGGCTCTCCCCACGTGGCATTGCCGCAGGCGGCGCAAATGCAACGACAGCAAGGGCAAGGGACCGGCTCCGGCCCCGGGCCTCACGGCTCCGGCGGCACGTCGGCGGATGCGGGTTCCGTCGCACCATTGGCCGCGTCCGGGCGCTAGAGCCGCGCCCTTGCCGCAAGGCTCGGCACGTGCCGAGCGCAACGCAGAGGAAAAGGCAGTTCATGAAAACCACTCAAACAGACCAGGCGAAACAGGCGGAGCGCTCGGGCAAGGGCGGTCAGCTCGGCCGGCGCCTGATGGCGGCGATGCTGACGGTGATCGCCGTTGTCGTGGTCGGCGTTCTCTTTGCCTATGGCCTGCGCAAGCCCGAGAACGGGCCGGGCAACGTGCCTGCACAGGGCGATGCCAGGCCTCTGCGCGACAACGGCAGTCCGCCGACTTCCAAGTAGCCGTCGATCACTTCAGTTTGCTCCTGAGCCGGGTGACGTCGTTGGTGGTGACCGGCCGTGCCGCATTTCCCCACGACTGGCGCACGTAGGTGAGCACCTGCGCCACTTGCACGTCTGTCAGCGTGCCGTCGAACGCCGGCATCGTTTGCGGCGCGGGGCCGGTGGCGGTGCGCGGACCGCGACCGCCCTGCACCACCAGGCGGACCAGCGAGGTGGCGTCGTCCCCCAGCACCGAGGGGTTGCCGGCCAGGCGAGGGAAAGCCTCGCCCACCCCCTTGCCGTCGGGTTGGTGGCATTGCGCGCAGAAAGACCGGTAGACGCGGGCGCCGATCGATTCCACGTCGCTCGTGCGGTTGCCCTGCCTCGGTCCCGGCGCGTCAGGTCGGTCGGGCGCGTAGGCGCCTTCCGCGCGCCGCGCCGGCAAGGTCTTCAGGTACTTCGCGACCGCCTGCGCATCGGCCTCGCTGATGTACTGGAGGCTTTGCTCCACCTCCTCGGCCATCGGGCCGAAGGCGGCCTTGCCCTCTGCATGCCCGGTGCGCAGGAAGCTCGCGATCGATCCGGCATCGGAGCGGCCGAGCCCGGCGCCTTGCGCGCCCGTGAGGTTCGTCGCGTACCAGTCGTCGTTGACCATCCCGGTGAGGAAGCGCCCGGCCGACTCGTCGTAGCCGCGCTCCTGGTAGGCCACGCCGCGCGGCGTGTGGCAGGAGCCGCAATGGCCAAAGGACTGCACCAGATAGGCGCCGCGGTTCCATTCGGCGTCCCTGGCGGGTTTGTCGACGTAACGCTCCGGCGGCAGGAAGGCAGCCTTCCAGAAGCGCAGCGCCCAACGCTGGTTGAACGGAAAGACGAGCTTTGTGGGCGGCGGTGCGAGGTCGGAAGGCGGCACGGCATGCATCAAGTACCCGAACAACGCCTGCAGGTCCTCGTCGCTGGCCTTGGTGTAGGCGGTGTAGGGCATCGCGGGGTACAAGTGCTTGTTGCCAGGCGCGGTGCCTTCTCGCATGACACGCTTGAAGTCTTCGAAGCTGTAGCGCCCGATGCCGTGCACGGGGTCGGGGGTGATGTTTGTGGCGATGATGGGGCCTAGCGGTGTGGACAACGGTCGCCCGCCCGCGAAAGGAATGCCGTCACGCGGCATGGTGTGGCAATTGGCACAACCTCCGATCCGCGCCAAGTACTCCCCACGCGCCAGCGCGCCACTTTGAGGCGAAACAGGCTGCGCGCAGGCCAACAGCGTAAGCGCGCCGGCTGCAAGCGCGAGAAGCGAGTTGCGGAGAGTTTGCACCGTCATGGCACGTCGGGCGTCGGTGCAGCAGAAACGACGTGTTTTTCATTCAGCCAACGCAGCGCCAATGCCAGCGCGCTCACCATATAGGCGACGCCCCCCGGTACCCACATCACGAGGCCGCCCATCTGCTGGTCCTGCAAGGGATCGAAGCCCAGCGCGGCCGTGGGCTCCACATACAGCGGATACCACAGGCCCGGCGACAGCGTGAGCAGCGCGCCCAGTGCGCCGGTGTGGACCATGGTGGTGAACAAGGACAGCATTGCCGCGCCGCCGGGATGGCGGAAGATGGTCCACCAGAACAGAAGCGCACTGGCCAGGAAACTCGTGTGCTGCAAGGTGTGCAGCCAGGGGTGCAGCAGCGCGCCATGGAACAGCGCGGGCATGTGCCAGAGCCACAGCGCCGCGGCATGCAGGAGCCACGCGCCGACGGGCGCGACCATGGCGCGCCAGGTCGCCTTCAGCGGCCGCCAGTGCGCGACGTTGCCGACGCGCTTGCGCCAGCGCGGTGGCAGCGCCCACACCCATACACCCAGCGGTCGGCCCAGCACGAGCAGCGGCGCCGCCGCGATCATCAGCAGCTCGTGCTGCACCATGTGCGCGGAGAACAGCGTTGCGCCCAAGCGGTCCAGCGGCGAGACAAGCGCTACCACCAGCAGCGACCAGCCGCCAAGGAAGGCCGCAGCCTGGCGGTCCCGCCGCGTGTGCGCCCGGGCAAGGGAGCGCCAGCGAAGCCGCCGGTAGCCCAGTGCGTAGAGTCCCAGGCTCGCACTCAGGGCGCAGAGCACCAGGGGGTCGAAGCTCCAGGACAACCAGGAGGGCTGCGGTGACGACGGATTGATCACGTGCGCGCCCGTGACCCCGGGGAGCAGCACCACGACCCAGCACAGGGCTCGGTACGTCGCCAGCGCCGCCGCCTGCGCAACACGGTGCGGTCGGCCGCCATGGCACTGGGGTGGATGAACGAAGGTGCGGGCGTGCATCGCCGTTGGCGTTCAGGCGAGCGGCGCCAGGTAGATCACCGCATAGATCGGCAGCCAGCTGCCCACCACGAAGTACCAGTACAGCGCGTTCTCGCTCACGTCGACAAAGCGCTTGCCCTCGAAGGGCCCAGTGAAAAGCAGCACCGCCAGCACCGTGGTGTCGATGGTGTCCGTGATCAGGTGTGTGGTGTGCAACCCCAGCAGCAGCCATACCACGGAGCCGTACGCGTTGACGTGCCAGCTGACATTGAGCGTCGTGAACTCGAGCGCGCGCACGGCCAGGAAGACGAGCGAGAAGAGCACGCACACCGCCAGCCAGCGCCGTGTGCGCAGACGGTCCTGCCGCTCAGCGGCGCGTTTTGCCATCTGGTTGGGCCACAGGCTCAACAGCAGGATGGCCGTGTTGAGCGTGCCCCAGCGCAATGCCGGCGGTGCCGCGTCGACGGGCCATGCGGAAGCCACGCCGCGCAGGTAGAAGTACATCATCACGCCGATGGCGAACACGGTGCCCTCGATCAGCATCAACCCCATGGTGCTCCACCACATCAGGCTGCCCTGACCGAAGGCATAGCTTGGCAGCCCCCGCACGTCCAGCGTGTCGCCGCGGCGTTCGTCGGCGGTCGTCATGGCGATTGCTCCAGCGCCAGTGCTTGCTCGGTCTCCCTGCGGCCGGGCCAGAACCAGCCGATGAGCGCGACCGTGACCGGCAATGCACCCCACACCACCGCCCATGGCGTGTACACCGAACCGATGAACAACATCGTGGTCGCCAGCGCACCCAGGAAGGGCCAGACGCTCGGCTTCGGAAACAGCGGGCGGCTCTCGGGCCGGGCGGCCAGCGCACTCGTCACCAGCACCTCCCGGGCATCGGCCGCGAGACCCGCCACGTGCGAAGGCAGCGCCTGCTGCATCCAGCGCGGTTCACGGCCGTGAATCACAGGCAGCGTGTCGAAGTTGTGCGGCGGCGGCGGGCATGCAGCGCTCCACTCCAGCGTACCCGCACCCCATGGGTCGCCGGGCGCGCGGCGCCCGCTGAGCAGCGCCATTGCCAGGTTCACGAGGAACACCATCACGCTTGCGGCGATGGCGAGGGCCCCAACGGTTGCAAGCATGTTCATGCCGTCCCAGCCCAAGCCCGCCGAATAGCTCCATACGCGCCGGGGCATGCCGTGCAACCCCAGCAGGTGCATCGGAAAGAACGCCACGTTGAAGCCGATGAAGAACAGCCAAAAATGCCAGCGACCGAGCGTCTCGTCCAGCATGCGCCCGGTGAACTTCGGAAACCAGTAGTAGATGGCGCCGAACAGCGGAAACACCGCGCCGCCGAGCAGCACGTAGTGCAGGTGCGCCACGACGAAGTAGGTGTCGTGCACCTGAAGGTCGAGCGAGACCGATGCCAGCATCAGCCCCGTCATGCCGCCTGCCACCAGGATGACGAAGAAGGCCAGCACGAAGTACAGCGGCGTTCTGAACACGAGCCGCCCGGTCCACAGCGTGGCGATCCAGCAGAAGATCTGTACCGCCGAAGGCACTGCGATGGCAAGGCTGGCGGCGGTGAAGAAAGCCTTGCCCACCTCCGGCAGGTTGGTGGCGAACATGTGGTGCACCCACAGGCCGAAGGCGAGAAAGGCGGTGGCCACCAGCGACAGCACCATCGCCCGGTAGCCGAACACCGGGCGCCGTGCGAAGGTCGAGATGATCGTGGAGATGAAGCCCAGCGGGGGGATGAAGATCAGGTACACCTCCGGGTGCCCGAAGAACCAGAACAGGTGCTGCCACAGCAGCACGTCGCCGCCGCGCGCCGGGTTGTAGAAGTGCGTGCCCACCAGACGGTCGAGGATCAGCGCCGTGCTGCCGAGCATCACCGACGGCATGGCGAACAGCACCATGAACTGCGTCACCAGCGTCGCCCACACGAACAGCGGCATGCGCCCCAGCGTCATGCCCGGCGCGCGCATCTTGAAGATCGTGGTGATCAGGACAATGGCCACCAGCAGCGCGGACAGTTCGGTGAACGTGATCATCTGGGCCCAGATGTCCACGCCCTTGCCCGGCGCGTAGTCAGAAGACGCCAGCGGCACGTAGCTGAACCAGCCCGTGTTCGGCCCCGACCCGAGTGCAAAGCCCGCGTAGAGGAACGCCCCGCCCATCACGAACACCCAGAAGGCGAAGGCGTTCATGCGCGGAAACGCCACGCTGCGCGCGCCGATCATCAGGGGCACGAGGTACATGGCCACGGCCTGCATCACGGGCACAGCGAAAAGAAACATCATGGTGGTGCCGTGCATGGTGAACAGCTGGTTGTAGAACTCGGGGCTCACCAGTCGCAGCCCGGGGCGCGCGAGCTGCAGCCGCATCGCCAGCGCAAGAATGCCGCCCAGAAGAAAGAACACGAAGGTCGCCACGATGAAGCGCCGCGCAATGGTCTTGTGATCGATCGCGCGCAAGCTGCCAAGCCACCCCGGCGGGTCGCTCCAGGTGGTGCGCAGGGCCTGAAGTACCTGCACATCGGCCTGGGGTCCGTCTAGAAGCGGTGGGACGGTGCTCATCGCAGGCCTTGCAGGTAGGCGACCAGCGCGCGAACGTCATCGGGCGCAAGCTTGCTTGATGGCATGGTGCTTCCCGCTTTCAGGGACTGAGGGTCGACGATCCAGGCGGCGAGGTTCGCCGGCTCGTTCGCCACCGTCCCGGCCGCAAGCAGCGAACGGCTTCCCACGTGCGTGAGGTCAGGGCCCAGCGTGCCCATGGCCCCGGTCCCGCGCACGCTGTGGCACTGTGCGCAGTTGGACGAGAGAAACAGCTGCCGGCCGCGGATCGCGTCCTGCCCCGACGGCTCGGCCGCCGGCAGCTGCTGTGCCGCGCGCCACTGCGCATATGCCTCGGGCGTGTCGGCGTTCACGCTGAAAGCCATCAGCGCATGCTGAAGTCCGCAGAACTCCGCGCATTCGCCGCGGTAGGTGCCGGGCTTGTCGGCGCGCAGCATCAGTTGCGTGCTGCGCCCGGGCAGCATGTCCTTCTTGCCGTGCAGGCTCGGTACCCAGAAGGTGTGGATCACGTCGGTGCTCTTGAGCGTCACGATCACGGGCTTGCCGACCGGCACGTGCAGTTCGCTGGAGACCGCGAACTCCGCCTCGTCTTGCGCGTTTAGGTATCGCGCCTCCCACCACCACTGCTGGGCCGTCATCTCGATGCGCAACGCGTCCGCCACGGGCAGGCGCGAGAGCGCGCGATCGGTCCACATGTCCGCGACCAACAGCGCGACGAGCAGGCCCGCGGAGGCGACGGTGGCCCAGGTGGTCCAGCGCCGCGCGGTGCGCTCGGGGCCGAGTGCGTGCGATGTCAGGAGTGGGGCACTCGCCGAGGCCCGGGGAGCGCGGCCCAAGGCGACGAGAAGCGCCACCAGGATCGCGGCGAAGACGCCCATGCAGATCCACAGGGTCAGCTGCCACAGGTCGTGGATGCGCGCGGCCTGCGCGCCAGCGGGACGCAGCGCACTGTGGGCGGCCGGCCCCGAGAGGAATGCAGCCGCTTGCACGAGCGAGTCAATCGCCGCAATGGGGTCTGAACCAGAGAACCATTCGATGAAAAAGCGGGCGCGAAACACCTGGGTCCTTCGTCGTGATGCGCTGCTTTTAGCAAGGAGTGCGGCGCTTGCCAATCGGCTGCGCTCGCAAAGCGGGGTCAGTGTCTGCCGACCGCAGCCGCGTACAAGCTGCTCGCACAACCTGTCTGCGCCCGGACCTACACGCTGGCGTCCAGCGGCTCTTAGCGTCGGAACACATAACAGAGCCGGAGCACTTCGTGACCGACAAAACGCATTTCGACTCCTACACCCATGCGGCGGGCGGATGGGGATCTCTCAAGGCCGTGGGCACTTATCTGCTGCGCGAGCGCATTCCCATCGCTGGTCCATTGGCGCTGTTGAAACAGAACAAGCCGGGCGGCTTCGCATGCGTGAGTTGCGCCTGGACCAAGCCCGAGCATCCGCATCCGGCCGAGTTCTGCGAGAACGGCGCCAAGGCTACGGCCTGGGAGCTCACGGCCAAGCGGCTTCCGGCCGGTTTCTTCAAGGAGCATGCCGTCAGCGAACTTCTCGGCTGGTCCGATCACGACCTGGAAGCCGGAGGACGCCTGACGGTGCCGATGAAGTGGGATGCGCAGAGCGATCGCTACCTGGAGGTGTCCTGGGCGCAGGCGTTCGAAGGCATCGGTGCCGAGTTGAAGGCGCTGCATGCGCAGAACCCGGCATCGGTGGTCTTCTACGCCTCGGGACGCGCGTCACTCGAAACCAGCTACATGTATCAATTGTTGGCACGGCTATAGGGCAACAACAACCTGCCCGACAGCTCCAACATGTGCCACGAGAGCACTTCGGTGGCACTGCCCGAGACCATCGGCGTGCCGGTGGGCACCGTCCACCTCGACGACTTCGAGCAGTGCGATGCCATCTTCATCTTCGGACAGAACACCGGCGTCAGCAGCCCGCGCATGCTGCACCAGCTGCAGGACGCGCGCCGGCGCGGCGTGCCCATCGTCACCTTCAATCCGCTGCGCGAGCGGGGGCTGGTGGAGTTCGTCAATCCACAATCGCCGCCGGAAATGCTGACGCCCGCCCACACCGAGGTCAGCACCCAGTATCTGCGGGTCAAGAACGGCGGCGACCTGGCGGCGCTCAGCGGCTTGTGCAAGGCATTGATCGAGGCCGACGACCTCGCGAGGGCCGAGGGAGGCGCGCGCGTGCTGGACGCGGCATTCATTGCCGAACACACGCAGGGCTTCGAAGCGTTCGCAGCGTCGATGCGGCAGACGGACTGGACACTGATCGAGGCGGAATCGGGCCTCACGCGCGAGGCGCTGGAAACTGCGGCCATCACCTTCGCCAAGGCCCGGGCGGTCATCGGCGTCTACGGCATGGGCCTGACCCAGCATCGCAAGGGCGTGGAGAACGTGCAGATGGTGTCCAACCTGCTACTGCTGGGCGGGCACATAGGACGCCCTGGCGCGGGCATCTGTCCGGTGCGCGGCCATTCGAACGTTCAGGGGCAGCGCACCGTCGGCATCACCGAAAAGCCCGAACTGGCGCCACTGGACAAGCTCGCGCAACTCTACGGCTTCGAGCCGCCCCGCGAAAAGGGGCTGAACACGGTGGAGGTCTGCGAAGGCGTGCTGTCGGGTCGTGTGCGTGCGTTCGTCGGGCTCGGCGGCAACTTCGTGCGCGCGGTGCCCGACACCGACCGGATCGAACCGGCTTGGCGCGCGCTGCGGCTCACGGTGCACATTGCAACCAAGCTCAACCGCAGCCACCTGGTGCACGGTGAGGTGTCGTACCTGCTGCCGTGCCTGGGGCGCATCGAGATCGACCGTCAAGCGGGCGGCGAGCAGACGGTGAGCATGGAAGATTCGACCGGTGTGATGCATGCTTCCAGGGGCGTGGCGCAGCCGGCGGCCGATACGCTGCTGTCGGAGCCGGCCATCCTCGCGGGCATCGCCAAGGCAACGCTTGCAGACAACCCCCGCGTGCCATGGGATGGCTGGGTGGCGGACTACGCACTGGTGCGCGACCATATCGCGCAGGCGCTGCCCGATATCTTTCATGACTTCAACGCTCGGCTCGCCGCGCCGGGCGGCTTCCCGCGCCCGCTCGCCGCCAAGGATCGGGTGTGGAAGACCCCGACCGGCAAGGCCAACTTCAAGGGCTTCGGTAACCTGCGAGCCGACCCCGACATGCCCGAGGAAGGCGCCGACGTGCTGCGCCTGATGACGCTGCGCAGCGACGACCAGTTCAACACCACCATCTACAGCCTGGACGATCGCTTCAGGGGCGTGTACGGCACACGGCGTGTGTTGTTGATGAATCGTGACGACATGCAGCGGCTGCGGGTGCGCGAGGGCGAGCTGGTCGACGTCGGTACTGTCACTCACGACGCCACGGCCCGCATGGTGCACGGCCTGCGTGTGACGCCGTTCGACATTCCAGCAGGCTGTGCCGCCGGCTACTACCCTGAATGCAACCCGCTGATTCCGCTGTCGCACCACGCCGAGGAAAGCAAGGTGCCCGCGGCGAAGGCAATACCGGTGCGCCTGCACGCGGCGCGCGCAGCGACCTAGTGTGGTGAGTTAGAGGTTCGTTGAACTATTCCTGGCGCACTGTAGTCTGTGCGTATACCGTGTGTACTCGACGAGGCTGCAATGAGGAAGCTTCGATCCACGATTGCGCTTCGAGACGGACGCAACCGCACATGAGCCGCTACTTCTTTTCAAGGCGGCGGCTCTTTCTGGCAGCCGCGCTGCCCGCCATGCTCAGCCTCGCGGCGTCGGACAAGCCGGCACCGCTGATCAAGTTCAGGCGGTGCGGCTCAGCATGTTTAGCAGGCCGCCGCTTTCACGCAACAGCACGTTCAGCGCAGGCAGTGCCAGTGGCCGGCTGAAGTAGTAGCCCTGAATCTGGTCGCAGCCGTGCGCGCGCAGGAAGTCCAGTTGCTCTGCCGTTTCCACACCTTCCGCGATCACCTGCAGCTTCAGGCTATGGGCCAGGCCGATGATGGCCAACGTGATGGCCGCATCTTCGGGATGCGTAGTGATGTCTCGGATGAACGCGATGTCGATCTTGAGCTTGTCGATCGGGAAGCGCCGCAAGTAGGCTAGGCTCGAGTAGCCGGTGCCGAAGTCGTCGACTGAGATCTGTACGCCGTGGCGCCGCAGCCCCTGCAGCACCGACACGGTGTGGGCGGTGTTCGCCATCAACGAGCCTTCCGTCAGTTCGAGCTCCAGCAGGTGGGCCGGCACGCCGTTGTCTGCCAGGATGCTGACGATCTCGGCCTGAAGGTCGCCCTCGATGAACTGGCGCTGGGCCACATTCACCGCCACCGGCATGTCGCCGATTTCGCCATCGCGCCACAGGCGCACCTGACGGCAGACCGCGTCCAGCACCCAGTTGCCCACTCGCACGATGAGTCCGCATTCCTCGAGCACTGGGATGAACTCCGCCGGCGACACCAGGCCGTGGCCTGGCCGCTGCCAGCGCAAGAGCGCCTCGAGGCCGGCAACGCGGCCGGTGTCCAGCCGAATCTTGGGCTGGTAGTGAAGAACAAATTCGTCGTTGTCGATGGCGCTGCGCAGCGCGATCTCTAGCTCGAGCCGGGCCAGCGCGTCGGCGTTCATCTGCGCCCTGAAGAAGCGGTAGGTGTCGCGCCCGTTCTGCTTGGCCTGGTACATGGCCGTGTCGGCGTACTGCAGCAGTTCCTCCGCGGTGGTGGCGTCGTCCGGAAAAATGGTGATGCCGATGCTGGCTGCCGTGACCACGCTGCGGCCGCCCAGCGTGAAGGGCCTGCGCAGCACGTCGCGAATGCGGTCGGCCACGACCACAGCCCGGGACGGGGCGTCGTCACTCAGCAGGATCACGCCCAGTTCGTCGCCACCCAGGCGCCCGACTGTGTCTTCCCCGGTTACGCAGCCGACCAGGCGATCGCTGAAACGGGCCAGCAGCTCGTCGCCGGCCGCGTGGCCCAAGGTGTCGTTGACGTTCTTGAAGTTGTCCAGGTCGATGAACAGGACTGCCACCTGTGCGCCCGTCGTCCCCGCCTGCGCGATGCTGCTGCGCAGCACGTCGTAGAAGAGCGTGCGATTGGGCAGGCTAGTGAGAGCGTCGTAGTGAGCCATCCGGTGCAGCCGACCTTCGGAATTCTTGCGTTCGGTGATGTCGCGCGCCACGGCAACGACGATCCAGCTGCTGCCGAAACGGTGCGCCATTCGGTTGACCTCGACCGGCACCATCAGCCCGTCCTTGCGCGGGATGTCGAACTCGGTCAGGTGGTTGTCCTGGCCGTGGCCGGTCATGATGCCGTCGGCCAGCCGGCGCACCTCGGCAGCCGATGCCACACCGGGTTCCACCGAGCCGCCTTCGGCCGAACCGCGCTGGATCAGTTCCTCACGCGTGTAGCCCAGCATGCTGCAGGCGGTGCCGTTGACCTCAACGAACTGCAGCGTTTCCCGGTCGATCAGGAAGATGGCATCGGCGGTGGCGTCCATGGCGGTACGAAAGCGCTGCAGGTCGGCCGTGCGCGCCTGCACCTGTTGCTCGAGGATGGCGCCATGGTTGCGCAGGAAGTCGGTGAAGGCCTTGAGCCGCAGCAGGTTGCGCACCCTCAGCCACAGTTCCGCGCGATCAACCGGCAGCGTCAGCGAGTCTTCCGCGCCGGCGTCCAGGCTGGCAAGCCGCGCGCTGCGGTCCAGCGTCGCCGTCACCATGATGATCGGGATGCTCGAGGTCGACGCTTCGGACTTGAGCCGGCGTGCCACGGCATGGCCGTCCAGTCCGGGCATCATCACGTCAAGCAAGATCAGGTCGGGCGCCTGCCGAGCTACCATGTCCAGCGCCTCCTGGCCGTTGCTAGCGCAGACCGTGGTGTAGCCCTCAGGCGCAAGCAGCACCTCGAGCAGCCGTCGGTTCGCCGGATGGTCGTCGACGATGAGGATCGTCGCAGCCGAGGTCGTCATGGGCGCGCGGCGCGTTGGGCCAGCAGTGCGTCGATCGCCGCATACAGCTCGAGGTAGCGCAAGGGCTTGGCGATGTAGGCGTCGCAGCCGGCGGCTTCGGCCTTCTCCTGGTCGTCCTTCATCGCCATCGCGGTCAGCGCGATGACCGGGATGCCTGCGGTGGCCGGCGCCTGCTTGAGCAGCGCGGTCGCCGCCAGTCCGTCCATGCCCGGCAGCTGGATGTCCATCAGCACCAGGTCGGGCTGCGCCTCGCGCGCCAATGTCAGGCCGGTTTCGGCGTCAGTCGCGCACAGCGCCGAGTGGCCCGCGTTGTTCAGCAGCAGCAAGGCGAGCTTCATGTTCGCCGGGTTGTCTTCGATGATCAGGATGCGTGCCATGGATGCTCCGGAATGTCAGACGGCCTGCAGAGCGCGACGTACCTGCTCGATGAAGCGGAAACGGTCGAAACCCGCCTTCTCGACGACCTCGACAGGGCGGCCGGGGATGCTGTCGAGCGTGGCCCGGTCGGCCTGCGTGATCTGCCGCGCGGTGACAACCACGATCGGGATGTGCCCCGTCTCGGGATTGCGGTGCAGGGCCGCGACCACCTCGAAACCGCCCATCAAGGGCATCGTCAGATCGAGCAGGATGAGGTCGGGCCTGACCCGCTGGGCCAGCTCCAGGGCGTCGGCCCCGCTGTACGCGCGCACCACGGCATAGGCCGGACCCGGCAGGAAGCTGGCGATCATCTCGACGGTGTCTTTGTCGTCGTAGACCACCAGCACCGTGTGGGTCCGGCCCGTCCCCGGCTGCAGGCCCAGGCTCTGCAGTGTCGACTTGAGCTGTGCCCGGCTGACCGGCTTTTGCAGGCCTGCCGATGCGCCATGGTTGAGCGCCTCGTTCGTGTCGGCTACGCCGGAGATGACGACCACCGGCAGCCGCGCCATCGCCGTCTGCTCGCGCAGCCTTTGCAGGAACTCCCAGCCGTGCATGCCGGGCAGTTCGAGGTCGAGCGTGATCAGGCTGAGCGCGTGGCGCGGCGCCATCAAGATGGCGGCCTCGCCGCTGGCCGCGCGCAGCACCTTGAAGCCCTCGGCTTCGAGCAGCAGGCGCACCAGATCGGCGGCCTTGTCATCGTCTTCGACCACCAGCGCCAGCCGCTCGCTGGAGGCCGTGTCCGATGCTCCCGCCGCCTCGTCGCCCTCGGCAAGGCCAATGGCCTCCGGCGGCACCTCGTGCAGCGGAAGCCACACAGCGAAGCAGGCGCCTTCTCCCTCGGAGCTGGTCACCGCGACCGTGCCGCCTTGGAGTTCGGCCATTTGCTTGACCATCGCCAGACCCAAGCCGGTTCCGGCAAACTTGCGTGCGAGGCTGCTGTCGACCTGGCTGAAGGCCTGAAACAGACGCGTCATGTTGGCCGCCGAGATGCCGATGCCGGTGTCTTCGACGCGGATCTCGAGGAACTCGACAGATTCGTCGGTCGTGAACGTGAAACCATGCGACGGCCATTCGCGAGGTAACATGCCGACTCCCTCGCATTGCACGCGCCGCGCCCGCAGCGTCACCTGGCCGCCGTCCCCGGTGAACTTGACCGCGTTCGACAGCAGGTTGTAGATGATCTGCTTGACCTTGCGCGCGTCCAGCTGCGACCAACCGAGCACATCGTCGATGTCCAGGGTTAGCTGGATGCGCTGCGCGGACGCCTTTTCCTTGACGATCGACAGGCTGTCCTTGAGCAGGCGGTCCAGGTCGACCGCCTCTGGCTCCAGGGTCATCATCCCGGCTTCCACCTTTGTCAGGTCGAGTATGTCGTTGATGAGCGAGAGCAGGTGCAGGCCGCTGGTGAAGATGTCGCCGATATAGCCGGTCTGGGTTTCGCTCATCGGGCCCATCAGGCCGTCCTTGAGCGCCTCCGAAAATCCGATGATGGCGTTGAGCGGCGTGCGCAGTTCGTGCGACATGGTCGCCAGGAACTCCGACTTCATGCGGTTGGCATGTTCCAGCTCGACGTTCTTCTCTTCCAGCGCGCGCTCGAAGCGCCTGCGATCGGTTACGTCGCGGGCCGCGGCGATCACGCCCTGCAGCTGGCGGTCGCGGTTGTGAAAGGTGGCCGCGTTGTACGACACCACCGTCTCCACGCCGTTGATGGCGCGCACTGTGAGCTCGTAGTCGCTCACGCGGTTCTCGGTGAGCACGCGGCCGATCGCGGCATCGGCGCGGTCCGGGTCGGTGAAGAAGTTGCGGCAGGGGGCGCCGATCAGCTCGTCGCGGGTGCGGCCCGTGAGCGCCGTCATCTGCTGGTTTACGTCCGAGATGATGCCCTGCGGGTCGGTCATCATCAGCGCGTCGATGTTCGATTCGATCAGCGAGCGCGTGTAGAACTGCTGGTCGCGCAGACGCTGGTCAAGCAGCGACTTGGCCGCCTCGATCTGCTTGCCCACCGTGTTGTCGGTGCCGATCAGCAAGTAGCCGATGATCGCGTCGTTCGCATCGCGCAGCGCCGTCACTGAAACGATCGCCGGGAAGCGGCTGCCGTCCTTGCGGATGTAGGTCAACTCGTAGATGTCCTCGATGCCCCGCGAGGCTTTGAACACCAGCGCCTCAAAGCCGGGCGTGATGGCGGTGCCCAGTTCCAGACTCAGCGCCTCGGCACGGGCGATGACCTCCTGCGGATCGGAGATGTCGGCCGGCGTGATGGTGTCGACCATCTCGGCCGCCGTGTAGCCCAGCATCCGCTCGGCCCCCACGTTGAAGATCTGGATCACGCCTTTGGCGTCGGTCGCGATGCTGGAGAAGTTCGCGCTGTTGAAGATGGCGTCCTGCAGCGCGCCGGCCTTGATGAGCGTCTCCTGGCGGCGGAACTCCACGATGCCGTCGGGAACGGCGTGGACATCGCTCGCAGGCGCGGTGGGTGTCATGAATCGCCTCCTGAACGACTGCAGTGAGCGGATCGTTCACGGAGGCACGAACGAGGCTGGGATAACGGTCGGGTGTGTTTCATCGAAATTCCTCCAGGACACGGGTAGAGCGGTGGACGGAAAGTCGGGGCGAAGCGGGAGACGTGCCCTTCATGCGTTACATAACTGTTTCAGCACATTAACACGCAGAGGCGGGCCGAGCTTGGTCATCTGCTCGAGCAGAGCCCAGCGCCCGATGACACTCAATGTCGCCACACCCATCACTCCAAGAATCCCCTGCTTTAAAAATGAGCAGGGTAGGGTCTTACGTGGGTCAGTCTTATACGGAAATTGCCGGGTAAGCAGGCTGCTGAAATACTTCACTCGCAGGTGCCCCGTCAGTGCGACTGGCGCGTTGTCTCTGCAGATCCACGAACCCCTTGCGATGCGCGGCCCTGACGCATTCACCGAAGGTTTGTTCACCATGAGACGGCTGGACGACTTCGTTCCCGCCGATCACCCACTGCGCCGCATCCGAGTGATGGTCAACGAAGTACTGGCCAGGATGGACGGGTTGTTCTCCCGGATGTGCGAGGCCGACATCAAGGGCGGCCGCCCGAGCATCGTGCCAGAGAAGCTGCTGCGCGCGATGCTGCTGCAGATCCTGTTCAGCATCCGATCGGAGCGCCAGCTCATGGAGCGGACGCAATACAACATGCTGTTTCGCTGGTTCATCGGGCTGGCGATGGACGACGCGGTGTGGGTGGCGACGGTGTTCAGCAAGAACCGCCAGCGCCTGATCGAGCACTACGCGGTGGTCGCCTTCTTCAACGAAGTGCTGGACACGGCGGGAAGAAGGACTGGTTGTCGGGCGAGCACTTCAGCGTGGACGGCACGCTGATCCAGGCCTGGGCCGGACACAAGAGCTTCGTTCGCAAGGACGATGACGACGATGCCGGCAGTGGCGGGGACTTCAAGGGGCAGCGACGCAGCAACGAAACGCATGAATCGAAGACCGATCCCGATTTGAAGCTGTACCGCAAGGGAAAAACGGCCAGCGAGTTGGGCTACGTGGGGCACACGCTCACTGACAACCGTCATAGCCTGGTGGTCAACGCGATGGTTACGCAGGCAGGCGGCGTTGCCGAACGTGAAGCGGCCAAGGCGATGGTCTGGGACGCGCGGCAAGCCACCGCGAGTGCGGACACCGAGGTCACGCTCGGCGCCAACAAGGGGTATGACGCGGCCGAGTTCATCGAGGCGTTGAAGGACATGAAGGTCACGTCGCATGTGGCGCAGAACAAGGCGGGGCGTCGCTCGGCGGTGGCCGACGTGATGCTGCGAGCGAGGGCTACGCGATCTCCCAGCGCAAGCGAAAGCTCATCGAGCAAGGATTCGGCTGGGCCAAGTCCGTTGGGCCGATCCGCCAAGTGATGGCGCGCGGGATCGAGAAGGTCGATCAGTTGTTCGTGCTGACGATGGCCGCCTACAACCTTGTGCGCATGCGGACCTTGGCAGAAGTCCGCCCAGTGTCTGGATAGTGACCTTGATGAGCCCTGAAAACGTGCTTTCGAGCGGCAAAAACGGCTCGCAGCACCTACCAAATTCGGCGGATCGCGAATTCGGAATCACGAACATGAAACGGCAACTTCGGTCGGCCGGCTTTCAGCGATGCCCTAAATGATGCGCGCGCTATCGGCGTTCGCGAGGCCGGTCGCGTCCTTGATGAGTTCTGCACGCTGATTGTTCTGCCGACAAAGAGCGTCACCCCGTTTGAACTCCAGATAAAGCGACTCCTGCGTGTGCTCGTTGGTGAGACGTTGGACGTCTTCAGCAGTCGTGCGAGCATCGAGTTCTTGGAGTTTGTGTCTATGGCGGGTTCAACGGTGGGTCGAAGCAGAAATGGACCGCGAAGGCCCGTCATTGCTGGTGAAATGGTGGACAAGGATGCCCACCACTGCATGGCATCCGACCCCTGCACACCGCTGGACGCAGACCACCTCAAGATCACACGTCGCGGCTGCGCCGCGCCGCTGACTCGCGTGGGGCATGGGCTCGCGCCGGCTGATCGAGTCGGCTCTGGCGGCCGCCGGCGGCGGATGAAGGCGCTGCGGCGCCGGGCTCCGTGAGCTCGGATGCAGGGCATGCCCGAGAACTGAGCGAACTGTCGGTCAACTTCACATGCCAGCTGGGTGTGCGCTATGCGCTGGAGGAGCCGACGTCGGCAGGGATCGCCCTGTGCTCGTCGACCCGCTTCAACTCTGCCCTTCCCATCGGGGTGATCCGCAGAATGACGCCCCCCGCACCCATAGACGAGCCCGGGTCGGGAAGGCCGGCTTCAATCAGCTCGGCCGCTGCCAAAACAGCTGCACACTGGATATCAGCCTCTTCAGAAATAGCGAGCGGAAACGACGCATGCTCGATACGTCGCAGAAAATTGAGCGGCACGACCTTCACGCCTCGTCAACTTGTAGCTAAAAGAAGTTTATGGGCCGTTCGAGGTGCGTCAACGTCAAAAGACATTCTGCGACGCGAGAGACGAAGTCCTGGGCAGCAGTCGAGCGTTTCTCCTACAAAATGTCATCGAGATCTGTCTGGAAGGTGGTGTCGGCATTGGCTCTTGAGGGTCCGCGTGGACCACAGACCTGCCTGTGCCCGCCTGACTCCCGCTGCAGCGGGGTTTGCACTGGTGTCGGTGTTCGCGCTATCGGTATCGCAAACACTGCTCAAAGAACGCCTCCAAATCCTTGGACTTGTCGTAGACGGCATCCGCGCCGACCGCCATGCAGCGGCTGCGAATTTCAGGGTTCGGGTAGTTCGTGAGCACGATTGCATGCTGATGTGATTGGCGATCCTGGCAGTTGCGCAGGACGGTCAGCCCGGTTCCTTGCCGCAGGAAAAGATCCACGATCGCCAAATCCCAGTCAGGGCGTTCATTGAAAGCCTGGATCGCTTCGTCTTCCGTCTCCGCAACAGCGATCACGGCCACATCTGCAAGTTCGCTCAACGCAGGGATGAGGTTGTCTCGAATAGTCTTGCTGTCCTCTATGAGGATCGCTTTGAGAGCCATGATTCGTTCGCCTCGCGTGGTTAGCGACCGTGTGGTCACAACTTATACGGCTCGGTCTGGCGTGGAGCTGTAGGCCCAAAGCTTGAAATCCTGGCAGCGATCGCTCGGTTCGCGCCGTCGGACCTCGCTTCAACTCAGCCCCCCGCCTGGCAGCGCCGTCCCGGCTTTTACCGATGCGCGAAGCTTCTTCCACCGGCGTGTCTGTCGAACGGCTCGATCGACTTGCCCACTGCGTTGCTGTCACGCATGTCGTTGCCCAGCACCGCATGTTCCACGGGTCGCGCAACGCTTTTTTGACCTGCTTGCGGTCGGTCAGGGCTCCAAGCGCAGGTTGCGCACCTAGAAGACCAGCGGCATCGGGCCACCGTCGAAAGGTGGGGAAATCTCTTAACATGCGCCTTTCTGCGTGCCTCGCCGGCGCCCTCGATGGCATGTGTGTTCCGGGAACGGATCCTTTGTCTTGTTCGCCCCCAAGTGGGCTGTCGAAGCATGTTCAGGGACGTCATCTGCAGCCGACGTTGCAAGCATTTTGTGCGCGTCGCGCCGCAACAATAGCAAGACGGCATCACGGGCGCGTCATATCACTTCAAGGCAGCTGCATGCGATATCTGGAAGGTGACAAGGCTGCCATTGGATGCGTGATCCAGCATCGCCGACCGTCGACATGCGAACCTCGCGGTATCGGAGTATCGATTCATCGCGGCGCGCGCGTTCCCGCAGTGATCCATGGCGCTCATGACATGGGACAAGCAAGTCAGAGTCGTCCTGGGCCCCTGGCCAAACATGGGGCGCGAGCGGGCTGCGGTTCGGGCCAGTGAATGCGGGGTGTGAACCGCCACGCGGTCGGTCCACCGCGCTGTCCACCCGGTGCTCAGCCTGGCCGCACGTGGATGCCCTTGAGCAGCTGTCGCATCGACTCGCCGACTTCTTCACTGCTGGGTGGGGCAGGCCGTCCGGAGGAGATCAGTCTCTCGACCAACGCGATCATCGCGTCCACCTCGAAAGGCTTCGCCAGGAACGCGTCATAGCCTCGAAACGCGCTGCGTACCACCGCTTCATCGGTGGCGCTCATGAACACGAAGGGGATGTGAGCAAGGGCAGGGTTGCGGCGTACTGCGTCGCCCAACTCCGCTCCGTTCATGACCGGCATCATGAAATCGGACAGTATCAGGGCGGGGGCCTCGCCCTTGAGAAGCTCCAAAGCAACCTTGCCGTTGGAAGCAGATGCAACGCGGAAGCCTGCGGCCTCCAAAAGCAGCTGCAACACTTCAGCGTTGCCGTATTCGTCCTCGACGATCAGAACCAGCTTCATCGAGATGTCTCCTCATGCGGATGGCGAAAGCGCTGCGCCGCGTGGACGAAGCTGCACATCCACGGCGCCCTGGGCCAGATGACCTCCTCGGACCTTGACCACCGAGAGCCAGCGCTTATCACCACCTCGGTTCGGCTCGAGCGCGAACGCGTTGTCAAACCAGCCGGTCACCCCTCCGGCCAGTGGCGTACCCGCTGCAACGGCCAGGGCTGCGGGGTCGACGGTGAAAAGAGAGGTGACGCCGCGTTGCTTGAGTTCCGCCAGCAGTCGACCGAGGAAGCGGTAGCCACGGTCTGGAAAGGCCAGCGTATCCGCTAGGCCGGCCAATCCATCTACCACCAACCGGCGGGCTCGAAGTTCGTCGACCCGCCGCAACAGCTTGTGTCCCATTTCATCCATTGATTCGTCCTCGAGGCCCAGAGTTTCAATCGTCAAGCTCCCTGCCTCCACGGATGCTCCGGTCTTCAGGCCCAACTCTGACCCCATCCGCTTCAGGTCACCCGACAGTTCGGTACAACAAAACATCAGCCCCGGAGAAGACTGGGTGGACTCGGCCGCAAACGCAAGGGCGACAGTCGTTTTACCGGTCCCACTTTCGCCGACGACCACCGACGCGTGGCCGGAAAGAAGCCCTCCTGCGCGTAGGACTGCATCCAGCGCCGAGATGCCACTGGACACGACGTCCGCTCCCGCCGGGCCCTGATCTGCTGCAGTGGGCAAGCTCTCCAGCCGCGGAAACACTTGAAGCCCCCGTGTCGAGATGCAGAACGTGTGCTGCCCCCGAAGGATCTGGCTGCCACGAAACTTGCGTACTTGCAGACGGCGTTCCGCACGCCAGTGGAAACCGTGATCTTCGAAGGAGAAGATACCGTCGACCATGGTCTGTTCGGCGCTCAGCACATTGCCATTGCCACTCGTCAGGACCAGGCAGGTGCAGGACATCGCGCTGACCAGGCTCTGCAGCTCGTGCACGAACTGGCGTACGGAATCGTCAGCGGCCGAAACACGGCCCTCGACCACCAGGCCATCAATGACGACCAACGAAGCGCGGTTCCGCACCAGTTCTCCGCGCAGCAACCCCACCACACCCTTCAACCCGCTTTGCTCCAGCTCGCGGTAGCCGCTGACGTAGAACACTTTGGCGTTGACCTCGCGATGGTCGAAGAAGACTTGCTGCTCCATGTGCTGCAGCATGCGTGAGTGGGACTCTGCAAGCATGGTGACATACAGCGTTCGGACGTCGCTTCGCGCGAGCGTGTAAGCGATCTGGTTGGCGAGCGTGGTTTTGCCGACGCCCGGCGGGCCCTCGAAAATGTAGACGCCGCCCTCGAACAATCCGCCGCAGAGCACCTCGTCCAAGCCTTCAACGGCCGTGCGCAATCTTTTCATACGTGTGGGGAGTGATCCGGTCATTTGTTCAGGTCCTGCTGGCGCAAAAATCGACGTTGCGAGTTCGAACCGCGCGTGGCGCTGAGCGTCCGATTTGGCGCGCATTGTAAATTCTCGGCGCGCCCAAACGGCAGCGGCATCTCGCAGCCCGATGCAGCCCTGGGCGCGGCGCTGCCGGGCGTGTCCGAGTCTTTTCGATCTCCGTCGCTTTTACAGCGCCGATGTCTACCGAATTGAAGTTCGCGCCTCGGCCACGGGTGATCGTCCCCGGCCGGGAACCGTACAGGGACTGAAGGAAGTCATCGAAGGCCCCGACGCCCCCTGGACGCGATCATCCGGTCCATTCGCCAAAACGCAGGGCGCCTGAGCAGCAAGCTGAGTGGGCAGTTTTCGAAACTTGAACTGCCTGGTGTCTGGGAGCATTTCGCGCGCATTGTCAACGAAGCCTTCGCAGCGCCGGGTAGCGACCAGTTCCGGCCCGATGTCGCCCCCCCACGAAGGTGATCCTTGCACAGCCGGTTTGATGCAGGCTCAGGTGGAGTCGGTCGGCACTCGGCCGAGCGGTGAATCCAATTGCAGGGAAGGCCGAGGTGAGCGGCGTTCGAAGCGCGAGGTCGAAGGCGCGGGCCAGCGGCCCTTCAGTGCTTGAACCCGGATTCGCGCTGCGCTCGCAGTGCCAAGATGAAGACGGTCTCGATCCCGGCCAGGTAGCGGTACAGCGCCACATAGCCGCGGTTGCCCTTGCCGATGATCAGCTCGCGCTTTCCACCTGCGACGGGGCGGCCGATCAGCGGGCTTCGCGAAAGAACCTGGATGGCCTCGAGAATTTCCCCCACCCGGTTCGCCACATCGGCGACCTGGTGCTGTTTCAGATGGTCGATGATGCGGTCGAGGTCGTCCAGGAGGCCCGGTGCCAGCTCGATGCGGACCATGGGCTGGTCAGAGCCCCGGCCTGCGCGCCAAAGGCCGGCGAGGTTTCTGGCCGGCCGCGCGTGCCTTCAAGTAGGCCGCTGCGTCCTCCCAGGCGACCGATTCGCCGGTGCGCTGCAACGCAGCCCATCGCTTGTCTGCGATTCGATGGAGTTCCTCGTCCAATTCGCTGCGCTCGACCATGTCGGACAGCGCGTCCAGGATGAACGCATGCGAAGACCTGCCCGACCTCGCGGCCGCAGCAGCGATGCGGGCCTTGAGCTCATCTTCAAGGCGGATGGTCGTTGTCGACATGTTGATGGACCTCACGACGTTGGCGATGGCGCACACTGTAGCACACTTGTAGCACATTGAGCTCTCAGCTGCCGTGCCCGTCCGGCCGTGACTGGCTGGATCATCCGCGGTGCTGCGACCGCAGCCGGAGATCGCCAGGCTGCTGGCGGAGTTCCGGCTTCTGGCTCCTATCCGAGGCGGTATCGAACACGGGCGCCGCGCCGCGGCGCCTTGCGGGGGGAGTGGTTTGCCCGGCGCCGGTTGAGTGGAGACTCGGTCACCTCGCATCGTTCTTTCGTTCATGCACACCGTGCGCTTCGAAGTAATCTGGTGCAAGGCCGGCCAACGCCCACTCGCTCGGCGCGGGTTCGGCGCTCGGTCGGCGCACGAAGCCAGTTATCAGCACCACGCCAAGCACGCGCGCGAAATGCTTCGTTCTGTCCATGACGATGACGGCGCCGATCGCCAGCGCGTGGGCCGCGATCATCTCGTCGAAATCGCCGATGGGCGTGCCGCCCGCTTTCAGCTGTGCACGCAGATCGCCATGTCGCAGCGCTGCGTGCACATCCCAGGCCAGGAACACGAAGAGACGCATCCGGGCGCGCGAGCAAGCGCGCAAATCGTCGTCAGCAGCCTCAGGTGAATGACACGGCACGCGCAGGCAAGGCGCTACTAGCTTCTTCGAGCGCCTTCTTCGAGCGAGCGACTGAGCATCAACGAATAAGGCAAGAAAGGAGGAAAGAGCTACAGTTATCCACAGTCGGCATCCACGATGCCGGCATCCATCCCCGGGTGAAAGTTCAAGCGGTAGGGTCAAGACTCAACCGGCGCCCATACCTGAGTGCGTCCAGCATGTGCAGGTGGCTGGCGAGGTCCGACTTCAGCGGTGCCGGGTCCAGGCGCAGCGCCTGCGCGCGCATCGGCGCGAGCTCGGCGCGGGTGTGTGTGTCGGCGGAAGCGAAGAGGGTGACCTCGTGCCGAGATCCACCAGGGCGTTGGCAAGGTGTGTGACGACCCGCTCGGTCCCGCCGTAGAGCCGCGGAGGCACGGCTTCGTAGAGAGGCGCGATCTGCGCGATCTTCATCGTGAAGACAATCACCTCGAAATGGAATGAATAAACAAGGATGAAGGCGGAGATGGAAGGCAGGGGTTCCCGGCCGGAATGTAGCGGCGGGCGCAAATTTTTCAACAGGACCGCCCTGGAAACTGCGGCGCTGCCGAGCACTAAAAACCCCTTTTTGGCAGACCTTGTTCTCTCACTTGTGGAGGTGCGAATGAACCTTTTCGAAACCATCGCGGGCCGTGGGGCCGCAATGCGCCTGCCGCTCTATGCGGTCACGGTGACCTGCGTTGCGCGGATGCGGCGCTGCTGTCCCTTCATTGGCATGGCTTCCTGCGGCGCACGGCGCCTGAAGATTCCCGGCGTGAACCTACCGACCCGGCCGGCGGCCCAGTCGATGGCGCAATTGGACATGTTGAAGAAGGAGCAATCTCGAAATGACTGCGAAAGACGTCCAGTTTCATGACAACGCGCGCCAGCGCATCGTCGCGGGCGTGAATATCCTCCCCGATGCGGTGAAGGTCACGCTGGGCCCGGAGGGCACGCAACGTGCTGCTCGAGCGCAGCTACAGCGCGCCGAGCTGCCCCTTCGGCATCACGGCGAACAACGTGGCGCCTGGCGCCATCCGCACGCCGATCCATGCGGCGTTGATCCACGATCCCGAGAAGCTGCGCCAGCTCACCAGCCGGATCCCGCTCGTGCGTATGGGGAGCCCGAAGAGATAGCCGCAGCGGTAGCGTTCGTCGCCTCGTGCGATGCGGACGACGTCATGGGCAACAGCTTCGTGGCCGAATGTGGCCTGCTCTGGAGCTATCGGCAGCAGTGACAACGTTGATCGGAAACTCGCACGGAGGCAGGAATGCCGATTGCAGGCCTCTGTGCATGCAAGTTGGAAGTCTTTATGAAATGGCGGTGGACCTAAGCCGGCGCGCGGCCCGCGCAGCCGCAGAACTCCTGGCGAGCGATCCAGTTTTGCCGCAGTAATTACGCCGCGCACTTCGCGTGGCGTTGCTGCGCGCCGGAGCCTTTGAGCAGACTTGTCCCAAGGACTGCTCCTCGGCGCGTCATGTTCAAGCGGCGGCCGCATTCGTGGACGCATGCAAGCGGTTTTGTGAAAGGGCCAGATACCCCCCGTAGCCAGCGCGCCGCGCACACATCGCCGCGCCCCGCGCATTGTCATCAGGTGCATGCGAGATCCGCTGCATCGATGCACAGGGCAAGGCCTGGGTCTGGCTGCCGCCGCGGCGTCGCGGCAGGGCCACGTCTGGCCCGCGCTCGAACCGTCCCGCGCTGCGGCATGACCGGCTTCTTCGATCTGGCTGCGGACCCATTGGCCGGCGCGCAACTTGAGATGTGTCGTCATCTGCTGTCGGGACTTGAAGACGCCGCTGGACGCCAGGACATTGCGGGTGACCCCAGATCGCTCGATCTCAACGAATCCGGAGACGTTCCCTTCACTGGATATACCGGCAACGAAGAGCTTGAATTCCCACCTATCCTGGTAGTAGCATCCCAAATACACGGTTTGTCTTTCATGCGGCCTTGTGCTGCTCGCAGTGTTCGATCGCGCCCGACCGTCGCGTGCTGCCTGAGACGATGGATGTCGGTCTGCACGACCCGACTCTATCGATCCGCAGGGCGGCAAGTGGCGTGGCTGCCCTCCGCGTCGTAGTGGTCGGGCGCACAAGAGAGGTCCACCAAGACTCGGCGCTTCGTGAGAAGCGAGCAAAGTGGCTGCTTCCTGCCTGAGATTGCTCTGGAGGCGCAAAAGCCCCGCAGGCGCGGGAACTAGTGAAGTTTGATGGCAGGTTCGTACGATTGGCTCAGCCGCTCGGCCACCCATCTGGCCATGGCTCTGCGCCATCCGTGCACTTCGAATTCATGCCGGCGATAAAGCGCTGCATAGACGAGTTGCGCGCTCATGCCCTGGATGAAATGGTCGCGGCTGCGCCGCCCCAAGCGAGTCGTGAGATTGCCGGCCGCGTCACTTTCCCCAATCGAGACAATCGCGCCGGCGGTCGCGAACCGGAAGGGCGCCGGCTCGTAGCCGGAAATGCGCAGTGCAAATGCCCGCGCAAGGTATCTCGCTTGCGCGGAGGCGACCTGCGCAGTGTACGGAGCCGGTCTCCCCGACGCGGGGTCGATCCATTCGGCGCAATCTCCCATGGCATGGATGTACGGGACACCTTCGCATTGAAGCCGGTCGTCGATCCTGACCCGTCCGGATACGGACCTTGGCAGTGCGGGAGAGTCTTCCAGCACGCGTGGACCCCTGATGCCGGCGGTCCATATCTTCAACGTCGCGTCAATGCGCCTGCCGCTGGCCAGCGCCAGGCCGTTTGCGTCGACCGCCACGACACGCTCGGCAAGTGCCAGCGCGACGCTGCGCCGCGACAGCGAGGCCTCGGCGTAGTCGGACACCTCCTGCGGGTTCGCTGCGAGCAGGCGATTTGCACCTTCCACGACCGTGAGACGCACACGGTCGCGTTCCAGGCCGGGCTCGTGCCGCCATAGCGCATCCATTGCATCGCGAATCTCCGCAGCCAACTCAACGCCGGTCGCGCCTCCACCGATGATCGCGATCGAGAGGGCATCCTGCTGCCCGCGCGCCAGTCTGAAGGCTCCTGCGAGCAGTGCCTCCCGAATCTGCACGGCCTGAGCTGGTGTGTTCAGGAACAGACAGTGCTCCCGTGCGCCTGGTGTGCCGAAATCGTTCTCCTCGCTGCCGAGTGCGAGCACCAGTTGACCGTATCCGATCGTGCGCGTCGGCAGCAACTCGCGACCGTCCGGCCCGGTCAATGCTTCGAGGTGCACGCGTCGCGCCGCAGCGTCGATCGACTGCAACGCCCCGATTTCGAAGCGATAACCATGCGTGTTGGCGTGCGCCAAGAATGAACTCTCCGCCGAGCTCTGGTTCTGCATCGCCGTTGCGATCTCGTGCAACCGGGGCTTCCAGATGTGCGAGAGCGCTCGGTCTATGAGCACGAGCCCATCACGTCGCGCCGCAGCGGGCCGCCGCCGCGCGAATCGGGTCACGAATTCCAGACCGGCAGCGCCACCTCCGATCACGACCAACGGCGATCGCGACGGATCGCAGGCTTTGCTGCGCGTACCCGTGGTGAACATGGGGTCAACCTTCATCTGCTTGTAGCAGGCGCACGCGCCGGGGAGGCCGTTCGGTCCATGCTCTCTCTGTAATCGTCGTAGAAGCAGACCAGGGCTGCGACTACCACGATGACGGCAGCCGCGAGGATCCACGCAAGTATTCCTCTGCGGTGCCGGGGGCTGGGGGCGCCCACGGTTGGTTCGTGCATTCATGTTCTCCAAGATTCCGGGAAGCTTTTGTGGCGACGTGCCTGGTATTGCTGCGTCGGACAGATGCCCGTCGAATCACCAGAACGCAGCACATGACGTTCCTCAAGCCGCCGCGCGCCGAGAAGAGCAACCTCCGAAAGGGCCCCCCGTCAGGCGGCGAAGCCGCCGCTGAGGTAATGGGCAAGGGCCGCCTTGAGCATCATCAATGAAGCGAGTCCACACGTGCTGGCTGGGTGCTGAATGTTCTTCCAATCGCGCGGGTTGCGCATTGCGTCGAGCAGATCTCGCCCGTCCGCTGTCAGCGCCGGATGGGGCCCAAAGGTCAATGAGACCGTTCTCGACCAGCGTACCTGCGCAGTCCCGCCCGGAGGGCGTGCCCGGTACGGCGTTGGCTCGGTCGATCGCTTCAAGTATTTCGTTGATGTAGACGAAGTCATGGATGGGATGAACCTTTTCCCTTCCTCAGATGCGCGGTTGCGCAATTTCGAAGCGACATCGGTTTCCTGGGCAGGCCGATCTTGAAACCCGCGCCGGCACGCCGGTTGCGAGCAAGTGCCGCCCAGAAAGGCCGTTTGTTCGACTCACCGGTTGTCGCGCATGCCCACGCTCACGCCACGTCCGGCCTCGACGGGCTGTTACAGGTTGCTCGGTCCGTCGGCTGCTGGCGGGGAGCGCTTCATCTGCGCCTCGTGCGACATGTCTGCCGAGGCCCGCTCGGTCAGGTCCGAGACGATTCTGTGACCCGCGGCAGACGCTCCTGCCTTCCAATCGACCGAGAGTTCTTCCTTCCAATTCCGCAGGCAAAGGCCGTGCCCGTCGGCGAGTCATGGGGTCCGGTCATCAGCGCGGTTCGCGCATCCTCGATCCGGCGCACCTCGTCGGCGCAAACATACATGTCCCGGTCGCAATCGAACGTATGTGCCACGGCAGCCACGAGTGTTGCGAGGAAGGCAAGAATCGCCACGGCCCACATGTGCCAGATCAAAGCGAAGCCGCACAGGGTAGAGAGACCGGCGAGCACCACGCCTGCCCACGTGCTGCGCGGCATGTGGATAGGCCGAAAGCCCTCCAGTGCGCGCGCGTAGTGGCGGCTCTTCATGTCGCTCCAAGCATCGCTTTTATGCACGCGCGGCGTGAAGGCGAAGTTGTACGGCGGCGGCGGCGAGGACGTGGACCATTCCAACGTGCGGCCATCCCACGGGTCGCCAGTGCGATCCATGAGCTGCGTGCGCCGACGAAAACTCACATAGAGCTGAACCAGAAGACATCCGATGCCCAGTGCTATCAGCAGAGTGCCGAAAGCCGACACCTGGAACCACGGCGCCAACGACGGGTCTTCGAAACGGCTCATGCGCCGCGTTACGCCCATGAGCCCGAGGACGTAGCCGGGCATGATCGCCAGATAGAAGCCCGCCACCCAGAACCAGAAGGAACACTTGCCCCAGAACGCGTCGAGCTTGTAGCCGAATGCCTTCGGAAACCAGTAGTTCATTCCCGCGAACAGGCCGAACAGCACGCCGCCGATGATCACGTTGTGGAAATGCGAAACGAGGAAAAGGCTGTTGTGCAGCACGAAGTCCGCCGGCGGCACCGCCAGCAGCACGCCGGTCATGCCACCAATCACGAAGGTGATCATGAAGGCCACCGTCCACATCATCGGTAGCTCGAATCGAATTCGCCCTCGGTACATTGTGAAGAGCCAATTGAAGATCTTCGCGCCCGTGGGAATCGAGATGATCATAGTCGTGATGCCGAAGAACGAATTCACGCTCGCACCGGAGCCCATCGTGAAGAAATGGTGTAGCCACACCAGGTACGAGAGGACCGTGATAACAATGGTGGCGTACACCATGGAGGAATAGCCAAAGAGGCGCTTGCCGGAGAAGGTGGTGACGACCTCTGAGAAGATTCCGAAGGCTGGCAAGACGAGGATGTAAACCTCCGGGTGGCCCCAGATCCATATCAGGTTCACATACATCATCGGGTTTCCCCCGAGGTCGTTGGTAAAGAAGTTGGTGCCGATGTAGCGGTCAAGCGTAAGCAGTCCCAGCACGGCGGTGAGCACCGGGAACGCGGCGACGATGAGCACGTTGGTGCACAACGACGTCCAACTGAAAATCGGCATCTTCATCATCGTCATTCCGGGAGCGCGCATCTTGACGATGGTCACAAGCAGATTGATGCCAGATAGCAATGTACCGATGCCAGCGATCTGCAGAGACCAGATGTAGTAGTCGACCCCCACGCCCGGGCTGTAGTCGATATTGGAGAGGGGCGGATAGGCCAACCAGCCGGTGCGCGCGAATTCACCGACGAACAGCGACATCATCACGAGCGCAGCGCCTCCCGCGGTCATCCAGAAGCTCAGATTGTTCAGAAAAGGGAATGCAACGTCTCGCGCGCCTATCTGCAGTGGGACGACGTAGTTCATAAGGCCGGTGACAAGAGGCATGGAGACGAAGAAGATCATGATCACGCCGTGGGCTGTGAAGATCTGGTCGTAGTGGTGGGATGGCAAGTAGCCGTCGGCGCCGCCCACCGCGACTGCCTGCTGAAGCCGCATCATGATCGCGTCGGAGAAGCCGCGCAGCAGCATCACGAGTCCGAGCACCATGTACATGATGCCGATGCGCTTGTGGTCTACGCTGGTGAACCATTCGCGCCAAAGATGTCCCCATAGGCGGAAATAGGTGAGGGCGGCGAGCAGCACCACTCCCATTAGAACCACCATGATGAACGTGTACAGGAGAATGGGCTCGTGCAGCGGTATGGCTTCGGCATCCAGCTTCCCGAAAATCAGCTTCGCAATTTCGTTTTCGCGCATCTTGGGCTCGTAGCGAGAGAAGAAGGGAAGACTTCTGGGCAATCGGCATGCCTGCCGGATCTGTCGCGCGTTGACGGGGTGCTGCGCGCTGGGGCTCGCGGGAGACCGCTCACCATGTCGCGAGATTGTTCTGTCGACCTGGTGGCCGAGCATCCGAGATGCGTTGGGCTGCCGTTGGCTGGCGAACCGGGCACACGACGGTTGTCCGACCGAGCGCGGGCTGAAACATTTGTGCTGGCAGCCGCGACATCCGAGGCAGCGACAAGGCGCCGGGAGCCCGACGCCACGCGCGCTCAAAGAACTTGATAGATGCGGAAATCAACCCGGCCGGTCGACATTGCGTTGTAGCCCACCAGAACGTGTTCGTTCAGCCACGTGTACCGCTCGTCGGATGTCTCCGTTTTGGGAGTGGTCGGCAAGTACGTTTCGCCGAAGCCAACGCGCTCTCCCTTGGACAGCCGCTTTCTGCCGTCCGGCGGAAGCTTGGCCACACCCTTCGATTCGAAATAGATGAGCGCACCGTCATCGGTGCGGATCGCGCCGCGAATGTCCAGTCGGCTGATGCCGTCGCTGCCTATCAAGACCCAGTCGACGCTGTCCGGCAGGAATTCGCCGCGCAGTCTCGGGCCCTCCAGCCGGCCGCCTTTGCCGATGTAGGGAATCAGCGCGCCTCGTGGCGTGGGAATGATGAGCGGCGTCTCGAGGTCGACCTGCAGGTCGCACAGATGCTTGATCGGCAGGGCTTCGAGCCGTGGCTCCTCGAGCAGCGGTTGGTTGATGAGGATGTCGCTGATGGGGTCAGCATGGCGGCTTTGACTTGTGCGTAGTCGAAGAACGTGTCCTTGCGGTCACAAGTTCGGCGCTGTTCACCTCGACGACGTGCAGCGCATGGAACCCACGGCGCTCCTTGCTTGGCGGCCGGAACGTCAACGTCCAATGCCGCTCGCCGGCGAGCAGGCGCCGGATGTCGAAACCGAACTCGGGATAGCGCTCGAAGATGCCGGCAAACTCCTTGAGCAACGCGGCGTTGCCGCGCGCCTATTCGCTGCGACCGTGCGCCTGGAACGTCGAGTCCGGAGCGTGGAGCGCGAGGATGGCTTTGGGGTCGTGCGAAAGCCACGCGGCGGCGTAGCGATCGGCGACGTCGGCGAGATCCAGCTTGACGGGTTCAGTCATGAGATGCCTTTCGATGTGGTCGGTTGTGTTCGCGTAAAGCCCCCCGTATTCCGCCCTGCGCGAGGAAGTTTTCAGGTCGCCCCGTGCTGCTGCCGACTATACCTATGATTATCATAGTGATAAGGGTTATGATGCCGCCAATGACCAAGATGCCGAAAAATTCGTCGACGCAGCGCGAGCTGGCCTTCCCGAGTTCCAGCCAGACGCTTTGCCCGATCGCGCGTGTGCAAGACGTCGTCGGGGACCGTTGGACCGTGTTGGTGCTTCGCGAACTGTTCCTCGGAAATCGCCGCTTCGAAGAGATCCAGATTCAGACCCAAGCCACGCCGCAGATGGTGGCGAGCCGTCTCAAGAAGTTGGAGTCGGACGGACTTGTCGAGCGTCGCATCTACAGTCAGAGGCCACCGCGGCACGAGTACTGCCTGACGGAGATGGGCGTTGCCTTTCACCCGGTGTTCCTGGCTTTGCGTGCATGGGGCGAGACATGGTTCAAGTCCAATGACGAGGAAGTCGCCATCCAGTACATCCACGTCCCCTGCGGACAGGACCCTGGGCTGGGCCCGGATTGCCGATCATGTGCCAAGGTGATGCGAAGAGGAGAGCTTTCCGCGAAGCTCAGCGCACCGTACGGTGCCGAGCGTCAGGCGCGGCTGGATGCCTTCAAAGGCCGATGACCTTGGTGCCGGTGGCGCCCACAAGCGCTGCCAGACGGGGCGGGCCCCGGTGCTGGTCGTCGAGGGCGTCGCCGGGCGGCTGGTCCTACCCGCTGATGGCGGACAACCAGCGCCGCTGGTCCGACTCGCCGCATGCCGACCGGGCGGAACTGTTCAAGCGGATGGTCTTCCATGCCGCCATGACCAACAACGACGGTCAACCGCGCGACCGCGCCCTGCTGCGCAGGCAGAAGGGAAGGGCGGATGGCGCTCCTCGGAATCGGGCCGGGTCCCTCATTTCAAAACAACACGCGTTCAGAAGCTCCCCGCAGAACGGCGGCGCGCACGCCGCCGATGGCGGCCGCAGGATTCGACCCTTTCGGGCATACGTCGGCACAGTTCATGAGCACTCGGCAGCGATAAAGCTTGTAGACGTCGTTGAGTTCGTCGACCCGGCGCTCCGTGTCCGCATCCCGCGAATCAGATGAAGCGCGCCGCCTGCAGCAGAGCTGCAGGACCGAGGAAGCGCTCGGGGTTCCACCAGTACGAAGGGCATGAGCTCGAGCAGCAGGCGCACAGAATGCATTCGTAGAGCCCATTGAGGGCATCCCGCTCTTGCGGCGACTGCAGCCTCTCCTTTTCAGGAGGCGGGCCGGCCGGCAACACAAAGTGCCGCGTCGCGTGGTAGTGCGCATAGAAGCGGGTCATGTCGACCACCAAGTCGCGGATGATCGGAAAGCCGGGAAGGGGGCGGAGCACGACCGGCTCCTTGAGCGTGCGGATGTTGGTAAGGCACGCAAGCCCGTTGCGTCCGTTGATGTTCATTGCGTCCGATCCGCATACGCCCTCCCTGCACGAGCGGCGGTAGCTGATCGTCGGGTCCTGGGCCTTGAGCCGTTCGAGCTTATCGAGCAGCATGCGTTCGCCGTCAATCGCGACGTCGTAATGCTGCATGCGAGGCTTGTCGTCTTCTTCGGGCGGTAGCGGTAGATGCAAATTTTCATGATGCGTTCAGCCGCGAGATAGCGCCGAGATCGCGCGGTTACGGTGGCGCCAAGTCAAAGTGCAAGCAGGCAAAGCGCCCCGAGCCGCGGGCTCAGAGGCTTGATGTAGTCGAGGATGACGTCGCGTGTGCCGACCGATGCATGAAGCGCTACGGCGCCAACGAACAGCACAAGGGCAAGGCGCACGAAGGGCGAGAGAATCCATGCGCGCCACTGCGCCTGCGAATCCGGCGGTGCAATGGCCAGGTGAAGCAAGAAATACAGCAAAAATGCCAGGGCGAGCAAAGTCGTCGCTCGCTGGACTACCCAGGGCCGCACTCCGCCCAGGTCGGCCTTCATGTGCGCGCTCCGAACGCCAGTGCGGCCGCGGCTGCAAGAACGACAATGGCTGCCGCTGCGTGCACCGCCCATGCGCTGCTTCTTGCGCGGGGGTTAGCTCGTTCTGACGCCCGCATCGAACAGCAGATGCCGCACGCCGGCAGTCGTGTGATGCGCGAGGCTCCAGACAAGTACCAGCCGGCAGATTCGCCCGCCGATGCTCTTCAACAACGGCAGCCACCCCCCACGGTCGACCGCCGGACCGAGGCTGGCTGCCAGCGCAAGGATGAGCAATGGAAGCGCGAGCACCAGGATCAGCCCCGGGATCCGATGCCCGAGCGAGACCGTCGCGGTCACCGGCAGGTGCACATTCAGCGGACCGAGAAAAACCGGACGGGCACCGCCGGGGTCTGTGGGCGTGCGGCGTTCCGGCATGGCTCTGGCGGTACCGGTTTCCATCGGTTGTCCTTTCATGCGATGGTTTTGGGTCCGGCAATCCGCATTCCCGCTCATGACCTATGGCGCATGGCGCCGGGTCCGTCGCTTGCCCGTCGAATGGCTCGATCCTTTTGCCAAGGCAGTCGTTCTTCATCCGCCACACCATGATCATTGCCCATCACCTCAATTGCGTCTCGGCGTGCCCGCTGGGGGGCGCCTCATGGACGGACTCAGTCGCAGTGCCTTCGAGCGCGGCTGCCTGTGTTGCCACTGCCTGCTGCTGGAAACCGACCACGGCCTGGTCTTGGTCGACACGGGCTACGGGCTGCGCGATGTCAACGATCCGCAGCGCCGCCTCAGTGGCTTTTTCCTGCGGCTGATGGATCCGGACTTTCGCGAGGAGATGACGGCCGTGCGCCAGATCGAAAGTCTCGGGTTCTCGGCCTCGGACGTGCGCCACATCGTGCTGACGCACCTCGACTTCGACCATGCAGGCGGGCTGGACGACTTTCCAGCCGCGCGCGTGCACATGATGGGCGTCGAGCGGGATGAGGCGCAGCGACAGCGCACGTGGCTGGACCGCCAGCGTTTCCGTCCCCAGCAGTGGAGCAGCCGGGAGCGCTGGCAGGTTTACGCCGCTGGGCGGGGAGAACCCTGGTATGAGTTCGACTGCGTGCGGCAGTTGCAAGGATTGCCGCCTGAAATACTGCTGGTGCCGCTCGTGGGCCACACGCTCGGGCATGCGGGTGTCGCGGTGCGTGCGGCTTCCGGCGGCTGGATGCTGATGGCGGGTGACGCCTATTTCCATCGTCGCGAGATGGATGCCCACGATCCTTGGTGCACGCCGGGCCTGCGCTTCTACCAGACCTTGATGGAGAAGGACCGCGCGGCGCGCCTGCACAACCAGCGGCGGCTTCGCTCGCTGCGCGAGCGCTTCGGTGCCGAGATCACGCTGCTGAGCGCGCACGATCCAGTGGAGTTCGAGCGCGCCGCAGGCCGGGACGTGGACATGCCTGCGGATCGCGGGAGCAAAGCGGACAAGTTCACTCGGGCGACATCGCCTGAACGTCGTGAGGAGCACCCATGAGCCCGACAGCGGCGATCCGCGTGTTCGTGACTGCGCTGCTTGCGTTCGCGCTCGGCGGCTGTGTGCTGGCGCCGACTGTCGGGGCCGACGAGCGCGTCGGACTGCCGGCAAGACCTACGTCGTGACCGGTGCGTCCAGCGGCTTCGGCCGCGGCATTGCCTCCAGACTGGGCGGGCTCGGAGCCAATGTCGCTCGCGGCCCGCCGTACCGAACTGCGGGAAGAAGTCGCCCGCGAGGTGCGCAACGCCGGCTGCGAGGCACTGGTGGTGACGACCGATGTGGCGAGTCCTGAGGACGTGGAACGCCTGATGTCGCCACGCTAGCGCGCTTCGGCAGGGTCGACGTCTGGATCAACAACGCCGGCGTGGGCGCCATCGGGCGCTTCGAGGATATTCCGGTGGCGGACCATTCACGCGTGGTGAACGTGAATCTGAACGGCGTGATCCACGGCAGCCACACGGCACTGGGGCTGTTTCGTCGGCAGGGCAGCGGAACGCTGGTGAACATCGGTTCGGTCGAAAGTGAAGTGCCGCTCGCCTACCAAGACTCGTACGCGGCCTCCAAGGCGGGTGTGCTGGCGCTTGGCCGCGCGCTCAAAGAAGAGCTTCGCTTGGCAGGCCTCTCGGGTGTGCAGGTTGCTACGGTGATGCCTTGGGCTGCTGACACCCCGTTCTTCGCGCATACAGGCAACTACAGCGGACGAGAACCCGGCATGGTAGCGCTCGATCCACCCGACAAGGTGGTGGAGGCGATCGTCTGGGTGTCCGTCAATCCGCGCGAGGTGCGGGTCAAGGCCGAGATCGACACGGGTGCAGGCACGCTGCAGCCGTACGGCCGGTTCAATGTCGACAAGACGTCGAGCGGAGCAGACGCGGCGAGTTTCCTGAACGGCGCGACCCTGACCGATATCTCGGCGCCGACGGGCGGCAGGAGCACGGAGCTGGCCGGTGGTTTAACGCTGGCCCTTGGACAGACAACCAGCCTGTATGGCGAAATCGGCAAGCTCTAGGCCAGCGGCGGCAATACCAAAGTGAAGAGTTCGGTGAATGGATCCTGAGAGTGCGGGTGAAGTGGTAAACGACGGCTGAGTTTTTGTGCAAGCCGCCGGTGTGAGGCGGAGGCGGGTGTTCGTACTAACGCGCTTTCGCAACGCTGTCTGGCTATTTCGTCCCGGAGCCGGGTGTCTGCATCTTCAGCGTCGATCCGCGCGCCATGCCGCCGTCTCTCAGCCACCGTGCAGCGAGCGCGAGGCCCACCGCCAGGTAGGCCAGGCCCGCTGGCACCCACATCACCAGCCCGCCGAGCTGCTGGTCCTCGAGAGGATCGAGCCCGAAGGCCGGCGAGGTCGACGCATAGGCCGGGTACCAGAGTGCAGGCGACAGCGTCAGCAGCGCGCCCAGCGCCGCCGTGTGGACCATGGTGGTGAACAGGTAGAACATCGACGCCCCCTGGCCCTGGCGCGAGGCGCTGCCCAGCGGCGCCCACCAGAAGAGGAGGGCGCTCGCGAAGAAGCTGGTGTGCTGCAGCGTGTGAACGCCCGGTCGCGCCAGCGCGGCCTCGAACAGCCGCGGCATGTGCCAGGCCCACAGCACCACGCCATGCAACGCCCACGCGACCGCTGGATGGGTCAGCAAGCGCCACGTTGCGGCAATGGGCCCGAGCCGCGCGGCATTTCCCGCACCAGATCGCCAGCGCGGCGGCAGGCCCCATGCCCACACCGCAAGCGGCCGGCCGATGACGAGCAGCGGCGCCGCGACCACCATCAGGATTTCGTGCTGCACCATGTGCGCCGAGAAAAGCAGCGTACCCAGCGCATCGAGCGGCGACACCAGCGCCGCGACGAGCGCCAGCTGCCCGCCCGCAAAGGCGGCGGCCTGCCATCCGCTCACTCCCCGGTGTATGCCGGCGCGGCGCCAGAGATTGCGCAATCCCGCTGCATAGAGGGCGCTGCCGAGCAGCAGCAGGCAGACGATCCAGGGCTCGAAAGTCCACGGTACCTCGGTGCTGCCGGCCGGCAGGTCGGGCACGTGGGCGCGGGCCAGCGGAGCGGCCGCAAGGCATGCGGCCGCGGTACAGGCGGACAGCACCGGCGTTCGCGTCATGCCGCGCATGGCGACAGCACCCAGGCGACGAACCACTCGGCCACCATGACCAAGGTGAACAGCAGCCCGACCGGCAGCGCCATCGCATGCACGAAATGCCGGCGCGCCTGCATGTCCGCTGGCGCCAGGCGATCGCGTGAAACCGCGCGCTGCCGGGCCGCGCCGACGCTGAACACGAGGCCGAGCACCATGCCGACGGCGTGGACCGCATGCACCCAGGCGAGCGTCTGGTGCGCGCACGAAGGCGTCACCAGCGCAAAGCCGAGCCCGAGCACCGTGAGGCTCACGACGGGCGTTCCCAGGAGCGCGAGCCAGTTCCACATGCGGCGTTTTCCTTTCTTCCTTTGGCGCGTGCGCACATCACTAGATGTGCGGCGCCACGTAGATGACGAAATAGATAGGCAGCCAGCTCAGCACGACGAAATACCAGTACTGCGCGTTCTCGCTCGCATCGACCAGCCGCCGGCCTTCCAGCGGGCCGGCGCGCATCAGCACGGCAAGGACGGCCGTGTCGTAGGTGTCGGTGAGAAGGTGCAGCGTGTGCAGGCCCAGCAGCAGCCACACCACCGAGCCGTAGGCGTCGGTGTCCCACCACACGTTGAGCCCGCGGAACTCGAAGATGCGCACCACCAGGAACGCGACCGAGAACAGGAGGCACAGCGCGAAGCCGAGGCGAAGCCGCTTCAGGTCGCCGGCTTCCGCGGCGCGCTTGAGCATGTGGTTGGGCACCATGCTCGCGAGCAGCACCACCGTGTTGAGCGTGCCCCACGGCAGCTCGGGCGGCTGGGCGTTCAGCGGCCAGCGCGGCGCGAGGCTTCGCAAATAGAAATACGCGACGATCACCAGCGCGAACACCGTGCCCTCGATGGCGATCAGCCCCAGCGTGCCCCACCACATGAGGCTGCGGTGCCCGAAGGCGTAGCTCGGCAGCGGCGCCGCATCGAGCATCCGCCCGTCCACGCGCACGATGTGGCGCGGATCGATGCCGGTGCTTGCGCTCGGGGTGTCGCGCCCGCCGCTCATGGCTGCTGCTCCAGGGCGATATGGGTGCGCGTCTCGCCGCGGCGCGGCCAGAACCACAGCGTCATCGCCACGGCCACCGGCACCGCGCCCCACACCACCGCCCACGGCGTGAAGATCGAGCCCACGAAAAGCACCGTGGTCGCCACGGCCGAGACGAAGGGCCAGACCGAGGGCTGCGGGAACTGCGAGCGGTGGTCCGGCTGCGCGTCGAGCACGCTGGTGACGAGCTGCTCGCGCGCATCGACGGCCAGCCCGCCCACCGCGATCGGGGCGCCCACAGGCCGCAGGCCCGCCTCCCACACCGGATTGCAGCCGTACACGACCGGAATGGCCTCGAAGTTCGCGGCCGAAGGCGGCGATGCGGTGGCCCATTCGAGCGTGCCGCCGCCCCATGGATCGGCACCGGCCGGCTCGCCCTGGCGGCGGCTGCGCCACAGGTTCACGATGAAGACCAGCACGCTCGCCGCGATCATCAGGGCGCCCAGCGTGGCGATGAAATTCATCGCGCCCCAGCCCATCTCGGCGGGGTAGCTGTACACGCGGCGCGGCATGCCTTGCAGCCCCAGCAGATGCATCGGAAAAAAGGCCACGTTGAAGCCGATGAAGAAGAGCCAGAAGTTCCAGCGCCCCAGCCGCTCGCTCATCAGCCGCCCGGTGAACTTGGGGTACCAGTAATAGATGGCGCCCACCAGCGGAAACACCGCGCCGCCGAGCAGCACGTAGTGCAGGTGCGCCACCACGAAGTAGGTGTCGTGCACCTGCAGGTCGAGCGGCACCGAAGCCAGCATGACGCCGGTGAGCCCGCCCATCACGAGGATGAAGAAGAAGGCCAGCACGAAGAGCAGCGGCGTCTTCAGGTTCAGCCGGCCGGTCGCGAGCGTCGCGATCCAGCAGAAGATCTGCACCGCCGACGGAATGGCGATCAGCATGCTCACCGCGGTGAAGAAGCTCTTGCCCAGGTCTGGCAGGTTGGTCGCGAACATGTGGTGCACCCAGAGGCCGAAGGCGAGGAATCCGGTGGCGATCAGCGCGAGCACCATCGCCGTGTAGCCGAAGATCGGCCTCCGCGCGAAGGTCGGCACGATCGCCGAGATGAAGCCCAGGCCCGGCAGGAAGATCAGGTAGACCTCCGGATGCCCGAAGAACCAGAACAGGTGCTGCCAGAGCAGCACGTCGCCGTTCTGCGCCGGGTTGTAGAAGTGCGTGCCGACGAGCCTGTCCATGATGAGCGCGGTGCTCGCGAGCATGACCGACGGCATCGAGAACAGCACCATGAAGGCGGTCACCAGCATGGCCCACACGAAGAGCGGAGTGCGCGCGAGCGTCATGCCGGGGGCGCGCAGCTTGAACACCGTGGTGATGATGATAACGGCTTCCAGCAGCGCGGAGAGTTCGGTGAAGGTGACGAGCTGTGCCCAGAAGTCCACGCGCTTGCCGGGTGAATAGTCGGGGCCGGCCAGCGGCACGTAAGAGAACCAGCCTGCGTCCGGCCCGATGTCCAGCAGGAAGGCGGTGTACAGCATGAGCCCGCCGAACAGGAACACCCAGTACGCATAGGCGTTCATGCGCGGAAAGGCCACGCTGCGCGCGCCGATCATCAGCGGGATCAGGTACATCGCCACCGCCTGCATCACCGGCACCGCGAAGAGAAACATCATCGTGGTGCCGTGCATCGAGAACAGCTGGTTGTAGAGATCGGGCCCGACCAGCAAGTTGCGCGGCACAGCAAGCTGCAGGCGCATGAGCAGCGCGATGAGCCCGCCGGCGAGGAAGAAGCCGAAGGTCGTCAGCACGAAGCGCTTGGCGATGGTCTTGTGGTTGATGGCCGAGAACCAGCCCAGCACGTCCGGCGGGTCGCGCCAGGTGCGCTCCAGCGCCATCGCGTCGGCTGGCGTGGACGGCACGCTGTTGCCGCTCGGGCACGGGCCGCCGGCGGGCTTCAACTGGTCGAAGGCGGTGCGGCTCATGAAAGGCTCCGCAGGTAGGCGACCAACGCTTTGAGGTCTTCGTCGGGCAGGTTCGATGCCGGCATGTTCACGCCGGGCTTGAACTGCTGGGGGTTGCGTATCCAGCGCTCCAGGTCCTGCGGCGTGTTGGCCAGGCTGCCGGCAGCTAGCGTCTGGCGCGATGCCAGGTGCGTGAGGTCGGGGCCGCGGTGCGCGCTCGCGGTGGTGCCCAGCACCGTGTGGCACATCACGCAGGTGCCGCCGAGAAAGAGTGCGCGGCCGCGCACGGCCTGCGGATCGTCCGAAGCCACGGCGGTGCGTCGCTGCGCCACAGCCCAGGCCTCGTATTCGGCCGGCGGATGCGCCACCACCAGGAAGGCCATGAACGCGTGCTGGAAGCCGCAGAACTCCGCGCACTGGCCGCGGTATACGCCGGGCTTGTCGGCCTGCAATTGCAGGGTCGCGGTGCGGCCGGGAATCAGGTCTTTCTTGCCATGCAGGTTCGGCACCCAGAGGCTGTGGATCACGTCGTTCGATTTCAGCGTGAAGAGCACCGGCCGCGCGGCGGGAATGTGCAGTTCGTTGGCGGTGGTGAAGGTGCGCGAGGGATCGTCGTCGTCGTAGCGCGCCTCCCACCACCACTGGTTGGCGGTGATCTCGATGCGCACTGCGTCCTTGAGCGACAGCTGCGCGAGCGCGCGGTCGGTGAGCACGCTCGCCACGATCAGGAACAGGAGCAGCAGCACCGAAGCCGCTACGGCCGTGCCCGCGCTGCGACCCGCGCGCCGCTCGCGCGCCGACTCGGGATCGAGTTCGGCGGCACTGGTGCCATCCGCGCGCGGCGAACGCCACAGCACGACCAGCACCGCGGCCAGCACGCCCGCGAACGCGACGGTGCACACCGCGAGCGTAATGTGCCATAGGTCTCGGATGTGCGCGGCTTGAGGACCGGCCGGCGAGAGCACGTCCTGCGGCGGCGCGGCCTCCGCACCGAGGCCGAGGGCGAGCAGTGCTCCGCAGGCCGCCGCAAGCAGCAGCGGCCGGACGCCGCGCGTGCCGCAGGTGAAAAGGGGCGGCGGGCGTCTGCGCATTTCAGCGGGTCGGGTTCTGCGCGCCATCGCGCGGGAGGTAGGGCTGGGGGTGCTCGCGTTCGCGAGAGACCTCGGGCTCGGAGGCCTGCAGCGCATCCGAGCGGCCGGGCGCCACGTCCTTGCGCAGCTGGCTGGAAAGCGAACGCACATAGGCCACGAGCTGCCAGACCTGGTCTTCGGGAATGTGGCCGCCGAAGGACGGCATGCCGTTGGGCCGGCCCTGCACGATGCTCAGGAAGATGCTGTTCGGCGCCGAACCGTAGATCCACTTGTCGTCCGACAGCGCCGGCCCCCAGTCGCCGCCGCCGCCCGGCGCATGGCATGCGCTGCAGTTGTACCAGCGGTACAGCCGCTTGCCCTGGGAGACGGCAAAGGCGTTGTCGCCCACGGTGTAGGGCGTGGCCGGCATGTCGGCCGCTTGCGAAGCCGGGGCGGGCGTCGGTTCGCCGGGCTGCTGCACCGTGTGGCGCGTACCGGGCGCGATGGCCTGGCCTTGCGGCGGCTCGAAGTCGCGGCGCTCGCGCTCGCAGCCGGTGGCGAGCAGCGCAGCGCACAGAGCGGCACACATTGCGGCGACAGAGTGCAGCTCGGCCTTCATGGCGCCACCCCCGCACGGTCGGTGCGCGCCACGCGGTAGGCGGCGAGCACGGCATCGATGTCGGCGCGGCGGCGCACGATGAATCCGTCGAGCGACTGCCGCAGCGCGGCGTCGCCATGCCGCACGCCCATCGCGATCGAGAACTCGAAGGGCACCGAGGCCATGTCAGGCGGCGCGTCGGCGCGCACCAGGTGCAGCGGCACCTGCGAGCGGCTCGCGAAGTACCCGGCCTGCGGCCCCCAGACGAGCGCGCTGTCGAGCCGCCCCGAGGCCACGTCTTGCACCATGCGCTGCGCGGGCGGTGTCTCGGCGCCCGCCAGCGTGTAGCCGACGACGCGCTCGGTGGAGCCGTGCCGCGCGAGTGCGTATCCCACCGGCGAAGTGCCCGGGTCGATGCCGATGAGCTGCACGCCGATGCGCCATGACGCCAGCCGTGCATCCGTGAAGCCCGTGGGCCCGGCGGCGCCTTTGCGGTTCACGAAGAAGAAGGCCGAGCGGTAGTACGGCGCCGTCGTCTGCAACGCCTGGAAGCCCACCGGCACACCAACGACGATGTCGCACAGGCCCGCGCCCACGGTCTTGCGCACGAACCCGCGCCGGTCACGCAGCCAAGTGTAGTGCAGCGGGCGCCGCAGGTCGTCCGCGAGCAGCCGCGCGATGCGGTTCTCGAAGCCGCCTTCGTTGCGCTGCGAGAAGGGCGGGTTGTCGGGGTCCGCGCACACGCGCAATGCAGGCGAGGGTTCGCCCGCGCCTGCCGCTAAGCCTGCCGTCAGCAGGCAGGCTAGGCCGAGCAGGCGGGCGGCGCGCCGTTCAGGGCAGCGAGAAGACATACAGCGTCCCTCCCTTGCCCGTGTACTGCGGCAGGTCCTTCATGGCGCTCGCGAAGCCCTTGGCGGCCGTGCCGTCGCGCACGTCCAGGTCCTTCGACACCACGGCGCCGGCCCAGCCGCCCACGCCCGAGAGCACGGCCACGTACTGCTTGCCGTCGGGACCGCGGTAGCTGATCGGCTGGCCGATGATTCCCGATTCGGTCTTGTACTGCCACAGCAGCTTGCCGCTTCGCGCATCGACGGCCTTGAACCAGCCTTCCATCGTGCCGTAGAACACCACGTCGCCCCCGGTGGCGAGCGCGCCGCTCCAGATCGGAAAGCGCTCGCGGATCGACCAGGCCATGCGCGCCTTCACCGGGTCCCAGGCACCGAACACACCGCGGTTGCCACCCGGGCCCGGGTACATCACGACTTCCGCGCCGAGATAGGGCGTGCCGGCGATGTAGCTGGCCTGGAAAGTCATCATGTCCTGGCACATGTTCTGGTGCGGCATGTAGAGCAGCTGCGTGCGCGGCGACCAGGCCGAGGGCTGCCAGTCCTTGCCGCCGGGCGAGGCGGGGCACACGTCGCGCACGGTCGTGCCCATGCGGGTTTCGGTCGCGGGATTCAGCACCGGGCGGCCGCTCTTCAGGTCGATGCCGTTGGAGGTGGTCACCTTCACGAAGGGCGTGGCCTGCAGCACCTCGCCGCTGGCGCGGTCAATCACGTACACGTAGCCGTTGCGGTCGGGATGCACGATCACCTTGCGCCTGGCGCCCTTCACGTCGAGCTCGAGCAGCACGTTCTCGTTGGTGCCGTTGTAGTCATGTTGGTCGTGCGGCGCGTACTGGTAGAACCACACGGCCTCGCCGGTGTCGGGCTTGCGCGCGAAGATGCCGGCCGTCCACTTGTTGTCGCCGGGGCGCTGCTCGGCATTCCAGGGGCCGGGGTTGGCGGTGCCGTAGTAGATGAGGTTGAGCTCGGGGTCGTACGAGATCCATCCCCAGGCCGCGCCGCCGCCGATCTTCCAGGCTTCCGGCGGCCAGGTCGTCACGCCCAGGTCCTTGCCGCGGTCCTGCGCATAGAAGGGCTTGAACGCAGGGCCGATCAGCACCTCGGCGTCGGGGCCGGTGCTGTACGCGCGCCATGCGACGCGGCCGGTGCGCGTGTCCAGCGCCGCGAGCCAGCCGCGCACGCCGAGTTCGGAGCCGCTGTTGCCCACCAGCACCTTGTCCTTGACCACGAGCGGCGCCATCGTGATGGTCTCGCCCTTGGTTATGTCGCCCAGCTTCGTGCGCCAGAGTTCGGTGCCCGTGGCCGCATCGACCGCAATCGTCTGCGCGTCGAGCGTGTTCATGAACACGCGCCCGTCCGCATAGGCCGGCCCGCGCGTCACCACATCGCAGCAGGCCACGCCCTGCGCGCCGGCGTCGGGCTTGGGCTCGAACTTCCATTTGACCGGAGCGCCCGGCTTGGCGAGGTCGAGTGCGTAGAGGTAGTTGGGGTAGGGCGCGGCCACGTACATGGTGTCGCCCACTACCAGCGGCGCGGCTTCCTGCCCGCGCCGCACGCCGGTGAAGAAGGTGAAGGCCAGCTTGAGCTGCGCGACGTTGTCGGTGCGGATGTTCGCCAGCGGCGAGAAGCGCGTGCTCGCATGGTCGCGCCCAGCCATCGGCCAGTCGGCCTCTTGCGCACGGGCGCCGGCCGCGCAACAGAGCGCGAGCCAGAGCAGGGCGCGGACAAACGAAGTGGCTGTTGTCATTGTTCTTTCGATCCGGGCGGGCTGCGTCCGCCAGCTGTCTGCAGGAGGCGCAATGTGCGCGCACCGGCTGGCCTCATGCGTCGGTAAAATGGCGAGTAGAAGGTCGGTACTTGCCTACATCGCGCGCGCTGCCGGCGCGCCGCGGATCGTTCATGCGAACGACGCGCATCAACCGACCACGCGCGTCGCGGTGCTGTCCAGCTTCGGCGGCGTTGCGAAGGTGTGAATGGGCGCGGGCGAGGGCACTTCCCACTCCAGGCCTTCCGCGCCTTCCCAGGGCTTCGCGGGCGCCGGTGCGCCGCGCTTGGCCATGGCCGGCAGCACGATGAAGAGGAGGAAATAGGCCTGTGCCAGGCCGAACACCGCGGCGCCGATGCTGGCGACGTGGTTGAAGTCGGAGAACTGCATCGGGTAGTCGGCATAGCGCCTAGGCATGCCCGCCAGCCCGAGGAAATGCAGCGGGAAGAAGCCCACGTTGAAGCTTGCGAGCGACACCCAGAAATGGATCTGCCCGCGCCGCTCGACATACATCACGCCGGTCCATTTCGGCGACCAGTAGTAATAGCCCGCAAACATCGCGAACAGCGAGCCTGCCACTAGCACGTAGTGAAAGTGCGCCACCACGTAGTGGGTGTCGTGCAACTGGATGTCGATCGGCGCGATCGACAGGATCACGCCCGAGAGCCCGCCGATGGAGAACACGAAGATGAAGCCCAGAGCGAACAGCATCGGCGTCTCGAAGCTGAGCGATCCCTCCCACATCGTGGCGATCCAGTTGAACACCTTCACCGCCGTCGGCACCGCCACCAGCATGGTCGCGTACATGAAGAACAGCTGGCCGGCCACCGGCATGCCGGTGGTGAACATGTGGTGCGCCCACACGATGAACGAGAGGATCGCGATGGAGGCCGTCGCGTACACCATGGACGAGTAGCCGAAGAGCCGCTTGCGCGAGAACGCCGGCACCACCTGGCTGATAATCCCGAAGGCCGGCAGGATCATGATGTAGACCTCCGGATGGCCGAAGAACCAGAAGATGTGCTGGAACAGCACCGGGTCGCCGCCGCCGGACGGCTGGAAGAAGCTGGTGCCGAAGTGGCGGTCGGTCAGCAGCATCGTCACCGCGCCCGCGAGCACCGGCATCACCGCGATCAGGAGGTAGGCGGTGATGAGCCAGGTCCAGCAGAACATCGGCATCTTCATGAGCGTCATGCCCGGCGCGCGCATGTTCAGGATGGTGACGATGATGTTGATGGCGCCCATGATCGAGCTCGCGCCCATGATGTGGACAGCGAAGATGCCGAAGTCCATCGACGGGCCCATCTGCAGGCTGAGCGGGGGGTACAGCGTCCAGCCCGAGGCGGCCGCGCCGCCGGCGCTGAAGAAGGGCGCGACTAGCATCGCCGCCGCGGGCGGCAGCAGCCAGAAGCTGAAGTTGTTCATGCGCGCGAAGGCCATGTCCGAGGCGCCGACCTGCAGGGGCACCATCCAGTTCGCGAAGCCCACGAAGGCCGGCATGATCGCGCCGAACACCATCACCAGGCCGTGGATGGTCACGAACTGGTTGTAGAGCTCGGGGTTGAGCAACTGCAGCCCTGGCTGGAACAGCTCGGCGCGAATGCCCAGCGCGAGCACGCCGCCCACCATCAACATGGCGAGGCTGAACAGCAGGTAGAGCGTGCCGATATCCTTTTGGTTGGTGGCGAGCAACCAGCGGCGCCAGCCGAAGGGCATGGCGTGGTGCTCGTCGTGTGCGTCGTGCGTGCCATTTGCGTCGTGGACGCCCGGTGCTGCGGGGTGAACCGGATGGGCGGGGTCGGGGGATGTGCTCATGTCGAGGTCTCGTGCGAAGGAAGATGGAACGTGCCCGAGCGCGCGCGGCGCAGGCTGCGGCTGAATTCGGCCGCGAAGCGGTGCCGCTGCGCCTCGTCCGCATAGGTACCCAGCTGCACGCGCAGGCCGCCACCGTAAAGGACCGGCGGACGCGAGCCGGCCTCATGGTCGCGGGCCGCTTCCAGCCAGGCCCAGCAGGGGTCGAAGCGGAAAGTCTGCGACCGCAGGCCCCGGGTGGCGTGCACTTCGAGCGAGCCCGGCGTGAGCACGACGCGTTCGCCGTCGATCGCATGCATCGCATGCACCCAGGCCGCGGCGGCGAGCGCCGCCACCTGGAAGGCGCAGAAGCACAGCACCAGCGGATAGCCCGCGGCACAAAAAGCGATGCCCACCATGGCGACGACAGCGGCGAGCGCGGCGATGTGCAGCATGAAGCTGCGCGGCGACATGGCGCAGTTGCGCTGCAGGCGCCATTGAACGCAGGCGTCGTCGCGGATGTCCCCGTCGGGCATGGGCTTCCTTCTGTGTTCGCTTTGGAGGCGAGGACGGAATCGATGCAAGCAGGCGGCAATCGGCATGCCCGCGACAATCGCACGGGCGGGATGCAGGCGGATGCAGGAGGCACACGGCCGTGCGCGTCTTTGCCAGGGCGGCATCGCTTCAGTGCGACAAGGGCCCGCCAGTCCTGCTGCAATTTTTTCCGCGAGACAGCACCTACAGCAGAGGTATCCGAACGACGACACCGGCGCTGCCTGCGTCTGGAACTGTCGCTGGCAGTCGATGGCCCATGTCGACCACCTTCCATGTTTTCAACTTCGCGCACGACCTTGGAGATATCGATGAACACCGGCGGTCCGAAAGTCAGGCACAGCACAGCGTCGCAGGGCCACCCGGAGCCCGCGCATCCACCGGCCGTCGGCACGGCGGCGCTCTGGCGGGACGCGTTGCGCACCGGCCTTGTGGGGGGCGCCGTCGCGAGCCTGGCCTCGACGCTGGCGCTCGCCTGGTACGGCCGCCGCGAAACCGGCAGCAGCGCGGCGCCGACCAACGCGACCAGCCAGTGGCTGTGGGGCCGCAAGGCGCTGGCCGCCCGGCGGCCATCGTGGCGGCACACGGCGCTGGGCTACGCCATTCACCACGGCACAGCGACGTTCTGGGCCGTGCTGCATGCGGGGCTCCATGCCAGGCGCCCGCCCGCGGCCTCGCCCGGCGCAGCGATCGCTCGCGCCGCGGCCACAGCGGCCACGGCCTTCGCGATCGACTACACCATCACGCCCCCGCGGCTCCGGCCGGGTTTCGAGCACCACCTGTCCCCGTGCGCGATGGCGATTGTCTATGCCACCTTCGCCCTCGGGCTGGCGTGTGGATGCGCGGTGGCAGAGCGTGGACGCCGCCGCTGAAACACTGCGCGCCGCCGCGCCCGGAGGCGCACGCGCCGCGAGGATCGTGATCGTCGGCGCGGCCGGCTTTCTGGGGCATGCGCTCGCGGAGGCATTCGCGCGGCGGGGCGTCCGGCTGGTCTGCACGGCGCGCGATCTCTCCAGCGCTCGGGAGCGCGCCGCCTGGCCGCAGCAACGCACGCGCTGGCTGCGCGCCGATCTCGAAGAGGTGCCGCCGGTGTCGTTCTGGATGCCGCACCTCCTGCCCGGCGACGTGGTCATCAACGCGGCGGGCGTGTTGCGCGAGCACGCGCCGGGCGAGTTCGACGCGGTGCACCACCGCGGCCCGACCATGCTCTTCGAGGCCTGCGAGAAAGCCGGTGCGGCGCTCGTCATCCAGATCTCCGCGCTCGGAGCCCACGCGCGGGCCGCAAGCGAATACCACCGGAGCAAGGCGCGGGCGGACGACCGCCTGCGCCGCTGCCATGTCGCATCGGCCATCGTGCAGCCCTCGCTGGTGTGGGACGAGGACGGCGCGAGCGCGCAGTTCTTCGCCGCGCTGGCGGTGATGCCGCTCCTGGCGCTGCCCGGCGGCGGACGCCAGCTCTTGCAACCCGTGCACCTGGACGACGTGGTGGCCGGCGTGCTGGCGCTGGCCGACGCCCGTCCGCCGGGCAGCCGCACCATCGCCTTCGTGGGCCCGCGAGCGGTGATGCTGCGCACCTACCTGCTGGACCTTCGCCGCCAACTCGGCCACCGGCGGCGGCCGTTGCTGCTGCCGATGCCGGAGGCTGCGTTCCGCCGTGCGGCGGGCGTCGCGGGCCGATGGCGCCACAGCTTTCTGGATGCCGACACCGCCGGCATGCTGCTGCAGGGCAACGCCGCGCCGGCGGACGATTTCACCCGCTGGCTCGGCCGTCCGCCGCGACCGCACGAGCACTTCGTCGACGCAGGCCGCGCCGAGGCGTTGCGCCGGGCAGCATGGCTGTGGTCGCTGCTGCCGGCGCTGCGGGTGGCGGTGGCGCTGGTGTGGATATGGACCTTCATCGTCTCCATCGGCCTTTATCCGCGCGACCAGAGCCTGGCGCTGCTCGCGCGCGTGGGCGCCGGCGGCGCCTGGGCCGAACTGCTGCTCGACGGCGCTGCGCTCTTGGACCTGGCGCTGGGCATCGGAACGCTCGCGCTGCCGGCCCGGTGGCGGGCGCGGCTGCTGTGGCCCCTGCAACTCGCGCTGATCGCCTTCTACACGCTGGCCATCAGCTGGGCGATGCCGGAGTTCTGGCTCCATCCCTTCGGCCCGCTCTCCAAGAACCTGCCGATGTGCGCGGCCATCGCGCTCCTGTGGGCCATGGACGCACCGGGCGTCGGGCGCACGCCTGGCCGCGCGGCGTTGCGGCGTGCGGAAAGGAATCCATGGAATACCTCTTCGTGAAGTACCTGCACGTGGTGTCCTCGACGCTGCTCTTCGGCACCGGCATCGGCTCCGCGTTCTACCTGCTGGCGACCACGCTGTCGCGCGATGTGCGTGCGGTGGCCGTGGTTGCGCGCATGGTGGTGCGGGCTGACTGGATCTTCACCGCGACCACGGCGGTGCTGCAGCCGCTCACCGGCTTCTGGCTGGTGCACCGGCTGCAGTTGCCGCTTTCCACGCCATGGCTGAAGGCCTCGATCGTCTGCTATGTGCTGGCCATCGCCTGCTGGCTGCCGGTCGTGTGGCTGCAGATGCGCCTGCGCGACTTCGCGGCCGAAGCGGCGCGCGAGAGCACCGCGCTACCGCCGCGCTACTGGCAGCTTTTTCGCTGGTGGGTGGTGCTCGGCGTGCCGGCGTTCTTTCTTTTTCTCGCGCTCTTCTGGCTCATGATCGCCAAGCCTGCCCTGGGCGCCTAGAGCCTCCCAAAGATCGGGAGTCCTCAGGTGCCGCAGCAGTTTCTTCTCATGTTCGTGGCGCTGCCGCTCTGGCTGGCGGCGGGCGCGGCCGATTGGGCCCTGCATCGGCGCGCGCGCATCGAGGCGACCGCCGGCGTGCGCGAATCGGTGCTGCACATGCTGATGTTCGTCGAGATGGGCGTGGCCGTTCTGGCGGTGCTGCTTCTGGAGGTCAATGCCGGTGTGCTGGCGCTGTGCCTGGCGGCATTCGCGGCGCACGAACTCACGGTGTACGTCGACCTGAGGTGGGCGGCCCCGCACCGCAGCATCTCGCCGCTGGAGCAGATGGTGCACAGCGTGCAGGAGATCCTGCCGCTGGCCGCCATCGCGCTGCTCGCGTCGCTGCACTGGGACCAGGCGCTGTCGCTCGTGGGCCTGGACGGTGGGTGGGACGCGGCCTCGTTCGCGCCGGTGCCGCGGCGCAACATGGTCCCCCCGACCTACGTGGGGACGGCGATCGCCGGCGGGCTGCTGCTGGCCGGTTGCTATGCGGAGGAGCTGTGGCGCTGCAAGCGTGCTGCGGCGGAATCAAGGGAACGATGACGGCGTAGTCACCGCTGGCATCCCGATTGCCGGGTGGACGCATCACGCGACATCATGAAGTTAGTACGACGATTTTGCGATTTGCTTGCTCGCGCCGTTCGTACCAGCGTCGCCGCATGCCTAGGGATCGTGCGTCACGACGAGCAAGATTTCCTCCTTTCCGTCTTGAGCCGGGGCGGGCGCTCGGTGGCCCGGCAGGAAGGCATCGACTGAACTGCGGGCGCGCACGCGCTGCATGCTGCTATTCGTCGTCGAGCACCGTCTCCAGGAACCGGATCAGCGCCTGGGATGGGTCGCCGCCCAGGTGGACCATTTCGATGCCCCACTGGCCCAGCACCGCCCGCTGCACTTCGGCTGGCCGACGGCGAGAAAAGGTAGGACACCGGCTGCGCCCCGTTAGACATCGACGATTTCCACAGGCGAAAGAGCTTGTAGAAGAGATACCTGATGTTGACGTCCGCGAGGCTGTAGCCGATGAACATGACGGTGCGTTCCAGCACGTCGGCGCGCAGCTTGATGTCGAGCGGAGATTCGAAATCGAACCTCCGGAAGTAGCTGCTTTCGTCCAGCACGATGGAGGCATCTTCCTCCAGATCGCCATGGAACTTTATGATCTGGGTGGCATCGGGCCGGAGCTTGGCCAGGTCGGCGACGCTCACGATCTTGGTGTACGCCACCTCGTAGTGCTCGAAGGCGCTTTCCAGCCACCGGTCGTAGTTGGTCGTATAGATCAGCGGAAAGCGGCCCTTTGCGATCAGTTCGTGAATGCGTGAGCGCCCGAGGTCCAGGTCGCGCGGATGCCATTCGCGGTCCGTCCCGCTGCGCAGGGGTCCGATGCTGCCGTGCTTGATCCGGATGAGATAGCTGCCCTTGTCCGCGAAGGTGGTGGCTTCGACGTCCAGTTCCTTGGCCATGTGTTCGATCAAGGTTCGCCATGGCGGCAGGCCCAGGCCCATCGAAACGCCCGCGCCCACGAACAGCAGCAACTTGCCACGGCGGTGGATGTCCCGAAGTTGCCGCATTGTCTCGTCCGCGTCCGCGTCCGTGCCGGTGGTTGTGCTTGTCCGCGGTTGAGCCCGTGCACGGGAGCGTGCTCGTGTCGATGGCATGTCGTCTGCCGCGTTCGCTCACGGTCCGGGCGACGAAGCGCGGCGTGGTCTGGCGGTGCCAACGGGCCCTGTTTCCATGGTCTGTACTCCGCTTGAAGTTGGACAGGCCTGTACGCGAGCAATCGGCATTCCTGTCTGCGTCCGTAGCTGCCCGGGGCAGCAGGCATCTCGATTGCCGAAATGCCGTGATCGATCCTTTGTCACAACCACTGGAGTTGCCAATGATGACTGCCGAAGAGAACCTGATGGACTGGCTGCGCGATGCGCATGCCATGGAAGAGCAGGCCGAGAAGATGCTCAGCGCCACAGCCGACCGCCTGAAAAACTATCCCGTCTTGAAGGAGCGCATCCTGGCGCACCTGGACCAGACTCGCCAGCAGGGCAGGCAGGTGCGCGAGTGCATTGTTCGCCGTGGAGGGAGCCCGTCGACCGTCAAGGACGTGGCCGCGCGAATCACCGCCACGGCCCAGGGCTTGAGCGGCATGTTCGTCGCTGACGAAGTTGTGAAGGCCGCCCTGTCCTCGTACACCTTCGAGCACATGGAAATCGCTTCGTACCGGATTCTCATTGCCGCAGCCAGGGAAGTCGGGGACGAAGCGACACAGCGCACCTGCGAGGCCATTCTGGTCGAGGAGGAGGCGATGGCCGCTTGGCTGCTGGAGCAACTGCCCGCCATCACGCAGCAATTTCTCCAGCGCAGAAAGGCCGACGTGACGGCCAAGCACTGATGGGAGACCGGTTGCGGGGGAGGGTGGCGCTGGTGACCGGCGCCAGCCAGGGAATCGGACGGGCGATCGCGCTGCGCCTGGCGCGCGAAGGCGCGGACATCGCGCTGCACGTGCGGCGCGACGACGACCGCGCGCGCGAATCGGCCGGTGCTGTGGCGGCACTCGGCCGCCGATGCGAGGTTGTTGCCGCAGATCTTGCAGGCGTCGCTGCCGTGTCGCATGTGATGGCGCAGGTGTCGTCGCGCTTCACGCATGCGGACATCCTCATCAACAACGCCGGCCTCGAGCGCCGGGCCGACTTTCTGTCGGTCCGCGAAGCAGACTACGACGCCGTGCTGGACGTCAATCTGAAGGCGCCGTTTTTCCTCACACAGGCGTTCGCGAAGACGCTGATCGCGGCCGGTCGCCCCGGCAAGATCATCCACATCAGTTCGGTGCACGAGGAATTGCCGTTTCCAAACTTCACGGCCTACTGCGCGAGCAAGGGGGGACTCAAGATGTTGATGCGCAACATTGCCGTCGAATTGGCGCCCCACGGCATTACGGTGAACAACGTGGCGCCCGGCGCCATTCGCACACCGATCAATGCCGCGTTGCTCGACGATCCGGAAAGGCTGCGGCAACTCGTCGGCCAGATACCCTTGGCACGGATGGGCGACCCGGAGGAGATCGCCGCGGCTGTGGCATTTCTGGCCTCCAGCGACGCGGACTACATCACCGGCAGCAGCCTTGTCGTCGACGGCGGGTTGCTCTGGAATTACCAGGAACAGTGACAGGCTTGCCCCTGCGTGCCACGCGCGCCACGTGGGCGGAACTCGCACGCGATCGTGTGTCCTTCGCGTGCCACCATCGAAGGCGTGCGGGATCTGGGCGGTGTAGGAGGGCGGACCCTGGCGAGGTGGGGTCGATCCATTCGGCAAAGTCGCCGATCGCGTGCGGCACGCCTTCGCATTGGAACCTGCCGTCGACTCGACCCGACCGGACGCCGGGCGGGGAAGTGCGGGCGAATCCTCGAACACACGCGGCCCCCGGATGCCGGCGGTCCAGATGTTCAATTCCGCACCGATGCGCCTGCCGCTTGCCAGGACAACGACGCCTCTGCGTACTCGAACACCTCAGGCGGGTTCGCTGCAAGCAGGCGGGCCGCGCCTTCGACCACGGTGAGCCGCACGCGCTTGCGTTGCAAGCCCGATTTGTGCCGCCAAAGTGCTTACATCCCATCGCGGATTTCCGTAGCCAATTCGACGCCGGTCGCGCCGCGACTCATGATGGCGATCGACAATGCGTCCTGCTGGGCGCGCGCCAGCCTGAAGGCCGCACGAAGAGCGCCTCGCGAAGCTTCATCGCCTGCAGCGAGGGTCAGGAACAGGCGGTGTTCGCGTGCGCCAGGCGTGCCGAAATCGTTCTCTTCGCTTCCCAGCGCGAGCACCAGTTGAGTCGATGGCCGGTGGTGGCAGCAGTTCGCTTCCGTTTGGACCCATGACGGCTTCAAGGCGTACGTGCCGCGCAAGCGGGTCGAACGACGGCAATGCGCCGATTTCGAAGCGGTAGCTGTGTGCGTGCGAATGCGCTAGGAAAGAACTCTCCGCCGTACTCTTGGTTCTGCATCTCGGTCGCCAATATCATGAAGCCGCGGCTTCTAGGTTTGCGCCAGCGCACGGTCCGCCGGCACGTGGCCCCCGCTTCCTCAACACTGGGCCGCTGCCGCGCCAGCCTGGTCACGAATTCGAGGCTGGCAGCACCCCCGCCGATCACCACGATCGATACCACAGTCGACGTCATCACCCCGCACCTTGTCACTTGCCTGTGACAACCGCGGGCCCGGGCACTGCGGTGCGATTCATGCTCGCGCGGTTGTCGTCATAGAAATAGAGCAGGGTCCCAATTGTTGCAAGTACGGCAGCCACCAGGATCAATGCGGGGCCGCCTCGTCGCCGTTGCGGCAGGGCGGCGCGGTCTGTTCGTTCGTCCATGCCCGTTTTCCAAGACTGAAGAACGCGTTTGTGGCAGGGGCCTGGAGGGGCGGCGTCGGACGGATTCCCGTCGGTTCGGCAGCGCCAATCCCGTTGGGCCGCGTCGATGCGGGGCTCACTTCGGCGCGCGCAGACATCATGCGAGCGCCTCCCATGTGCTCGCCACATCAGCTTCGACGAACTCGGCCGCATCTTGGATGTCGCTGCAACGCTAGGACCGGCCGCGTGTGCACCGAGCACGCTGGCGGCACCGAAGAAGTCGCGGTGGCAATTCTGGAAATAGGTGCTTGCGTCGTGCGACGACCATTGGATGCGCTTCGGAGGTGTCTACCCAAACGCTTGCTGTGCATGGGTGGCGCTGTGAGGGAACGCATGAGAACGCTCAGTAGTCCAGCCGGACTGTCAGCCCCAGGGTGCGCCGCGTTCCGACCGATGCCACGTAGGCACCGTTCGCGGTGGCGGCCACGGTCGGAAAATACTTCTTGTCGAGCGCGTTGCGCAACCAGAGCGAAATGCTCCAGATGTCATTGCCCCGCGTGACCTTCCAACTGGTCGCGAGGTTCAGCAGGCCAAAGGCCGGGATGCGCGAGTGGACCGAGCCGTCGAGCGTGCCGTCCTGGGGGGACCGCCAGGCGTACGTCGCTGAAACGAAGTGCTGGGTGCTGGAGCTCACGGACCTGCGGTATTCGGCGCCCACGTTGAAGGTCCAGCGCGGTGCCCCGGCAACCTGCCGACCGGTCAGGCTGCAGCGCCCCTGAGGCACGAACGCACGTTCTGACGGACAAGGCGCATCCTCATAGCGGCGATAGCGTGCGCCGTTGAAGGCAGCGTTGGCCCACACGGTCAGCCCGTGCGCCGGTCGCGCGGTGGCATCCAGCTCCAGTCCACGGCTACCGAGATCGCCCGCGTTCGTGAGGATCTCGACGTAGTTGCCCGCGCCTGCGCCGGCGGGCACGAACATCGACGTCTGATAGCCGCGCACGCCTGCCAGGAAGGCGTTCAGGTTGAGTGTCAGGCGATCATTCCACACGCTGCTCTTGACGCCGACGTCCAGGCTGTCGACACGTTCGGGCCCGATGATCAGCGACGAGGCGCCGAGCGGGCCGGGAGCGGCACCCGGCCCCGCCAGATTGATCCCGCCCGACCGCTCGCCGTGCGACAAGCTCGCGTAGCCGATCGCGTCGTCATCCAGCCGGTAGCTTGCACTCAGGAGCGCCGATGGGCCGGTCTTTCGGATGGCCAACGGACCTGTGTCGTAGGCACCAAGCACGATCGGACGATTGCGCAGGAACGCGGTGGCCGCGGCACCGCCGGTCGAGTCGCCGCGATGGGTCCGCCCGTCCTTGCGCTCCTGCGTGATGCGCAGGCCGGCCGTGAGGTCGAGCCTGGACGTGGCGTGCCACGTGGCCTGGGAGAAGAGCGCGAAGCTCTCCGTGTCGAGCGCGCCGAAGCTCACGGTGCTCGCGTTGGCGAGCACCGGCAAGGACGTTCCCTGCAGAACGATGTCCGCTCGCGGACCGAACACGGTGAATATCTCGTTGCGCATGCGCTGGCGCATGTAGAACGCGCCCACCACATAGTCGACCGCACCGCCGGTGGGCCCCGCGTAGCGCAACTCCTGCGAGAACTGCTGCTGGCGCACGCGGGAGCCGCCGTCGACCAGCACGGGGATACTGAGATTGTCGTTGGTCGTCGGCACGAAGTTCCACGAGCGGCCGGCGGTGATGGACGTGACGGTGGCGCCGGACCCGAGCTTCCAGTTCGCTTCGGCCGACGCGCCCCCCTGGTCGAGATCGACGCGCTCCACGCCGTCGGTGTTGACCGCATAGCGCCGCGGATCGGTGACGATGTTGGTGGCGCCGCCCGCCCGTGCGCGGGCCGCCGCCGGGCCGCTTCCCAGCGAGTAGATGACGCGGGTGCCGTACGTGGAGCGCTCGCGGTGCGCATCGGCGATCAGGCGCAGGCTGAAGACGTCGCCGCGCCGCAGCAGCCATTGGCCGCGAATACCGGATCGATTGCCTCCGTTGACGCTGCCGCCGTCGTAGATGTTCTCGATGTTGCCGCGTTCGTGGGTGCCGTACACCAGCAGCCGGCCCGCCGTCTCTTCCGATAAAGCGCCCGAGAAGATGGCTTGCCCTTGCGCAAGGCCGCGCTGCCCGATCGAGAGTTGCAGGCTGCGCTCGGTCTCGCGGCTCGGTGAACGCGTGCGCAATGCCAGCACGCCGGCGGTGGTGTTCTTGCCGAAAAGCGTGCCTTGCGGCCCGCGCAGCAGGTCCACGCGCTCGATGTCGAGCAGGTCGAACGTCGCCATGCCCGCGCGGCCCAGGTAGACGTTGTCGAGGTAGATTCCCGTGCTGCCCTCGAGGCCGTCGTTCGATGGATTCCTGCCGACGCCGCGCACCGCGACGGCCGATTGCCGCGGATCGCCGAAGGTGATGCTGGTACTTGGCAACCACTGCTGCAGGTCTTCGAGGCGCCAGCTTTGCTGGGCCTCAAGGGCCTCGCCGTCGATCGAGGTCAGCGGTATCGGAACTTGCTGGGCGGCCTCCGAACGGCCCCTGGCATTCACGGTGATGGCGGGGAGCGTTTCGCCATCGTCCAAAGGCGCCGGCTGTGCGTGAGCCGCCGCGGCGAGCCCGAAGGCGAGAGCGCTGACGGCCAAGGAAAGGGCGAGGAGATCGCATCGGCAGAAAGACATGCGCGTACTCTAGTAGACGCCCGCGCTCGGACGCGAGGTCTTGCCGGGGCGAGCCCCGTGCGAACTCACGGGGGGACGCTCTGGTCCGCAATCTGTCCCCGTGGCGTGGCGGCGTCCTACCATATTGCGAACCTCTTTGTTGCGGGCTTAGCGCTCGCAGCATGAAAGAGCACATAGATGCTCGCAGCGCATTGCACCCGACGCCTGCGCCTGCTGGTCTCAGGCAAGAACCGAAATCATTTACGAAGTCCGCGAAGAGACCGCCTACATCCACATTGTTGCGACACCAGTCGGGACTTGCAGGGCTTGCACATGAAACGAATCGTCAGCCCGCAAGAGGGACTAAGCACCCTCTAAGGTTGTCGGCGCTGACCAAAAACTAGGCCAGGTGTCAACCTGCCCTGCTGCTTATTTGAGCAGCGGGGTGCCCGGAGTGATCACCATGGACATGAATGGCAGGATCCGACGGTTGCACGTGAGTGACAAGCTGTCGAAGCGAGAGATAGCGCGCGTGACGGGACTGTCGCGCACGACGGTATCAAAGTGGCTGCGCGCGCCGGCCACTGACGGGTCAAGATTCCATGGAACTCAACAGAGTGGGTTAGCCAAGAGGAATATCGGCCAAGAGGCCCAACTCCCAATCGAAGTCATCCGTGTCCATGCGCCCCAAGACGGCATGCCGTCACATCCCCGGCACCGAATCTTTGCGGATGTGAAGCTCATGCTGCGCGAACATGCTCGGCGTTGGTGAGCACTGTTCGCTATCCCGCGCAGGAACGAACCACGCGTAGGTGCTACGCGCTCAAGGCGTAAACGCGACGCTTTGCGCTATCAGCACGCCATTGACCACACGGTCCCCCACGATCGTTACGCGCCGCCCGTTGCCTAGATCGGCCACGGTGCCATTGATGAATGAGGTGCCCGAGCCGCTGGCGTCGACAGGTTGACCTCGGACCCTGAAGCTCGCGGGGGACTGGTAGGCGCCGATGGCCCCGATCAACGTGAACGACGCCGGCCCCCCCGTACCCGGCACATTGCGGATTCGAAGCTTCTTCACCACCAATACACCGCCGGACATGAATCCGTCGACCTCGAGCTTCACCCCATTTCCAAGTGACCCCGCAGGGCCGCCGTTGATTTGGGCAGTCGTGCCGTCGACAGCAGTTCCCAGCAACTTGAAGGCGCCTCGTGAAACAAAACTGGTGATGACGCCCGCCAGTTGAACCGCAACCCCGTCATTCAAGGGTATGGCATACCAGCCCTGAACTATCGTGGCGGCCAGAACGCCGGCTGTCGGCGCCGAGAACGCTCGTGCGCGCACGATGGTGCCGTTTGCAAGTGCCGACGAATTGAATCCGGTGAACGCAGCTCCGTTGTAGTCGATCGTTAGTAAGCCGAGTGCAAACGTCTTGCGGACCGTATCGAGGTTTTGCACGGTGCCGGTGACCAACGGATCGAGCATGGTCGGCGCAATTTGCACACGGGTGGCGCGCAAGCTCCCGGGGTCACCAGGCAGTCCCCACACTTGAACGACGCTGCCGCCACCTACATCGGCCAGTCCATTCGCGTTACCCCACACGGTGGCTGAGTCGACGCTTACCGTGGTTCCCATCACGACGAAGCTCCCCGCGGCTACGTCAATGCCAGTCGCGGGCCCGCGCAGTTCTGCAGCTGATTGCACTTGAGTGGCAACGCCATTGGTGAAGTTGGTGTCCAGCTTCCCTGCGATACGCGCGCTCATGCCGATCTGTAGTTCTGACGTGTCTTCGAGCGTGAAGGCGGCAGCGTCCGTGTTGTAGCGCACTCCATTCAGGATGACGCTCCCCAACCCGCCTGCCGAACCGACGCCGGCAGCGTCCGCGGTAACGCCTGTGCCTCCGGAGCCGACCCCAGAGCCGTCGGTGCTGCCGTTGCCAGCGGTGCTCGTGGCGTCGCCGGTGCCCGCAGATCCTGTGTCCGTTCCTGCATCCGTACCGCTTGCGCCGGCACTGCTGCCGTTTCCTGCTGGGGAGTCGCTCGCGCCTGCGGGCGCTGGGGTAACGCTTGTGCCCTCGCCGAGGCCGAAGCCGTCGACCGGGCCTCGGCCGTCGCCACCACCGCTGCCACCGCATGACAGGAGCAGCATCATGGCGGCGCTGGAAAGCAGGCCGCGCATCAGCCTATGGATTCGTGTCATCGTGCTCACTGTTGGGCTCGCTTCGAGGGTGAGGCGTTGGCGTGGGTGTGCCCTCATCCTCGTAATAGGTGTAGATGCCGACCCGGATGCGACCTGTCGCGCCCTGAGGCGCGCGCGCCACCGCTTGCGTCATCTCCTGAGCCAACTCGTGGTGCAATGCGGACCAGCGCTTGCGCACCAGTTGGTGGATCTGCTCGCACTCCTGGAGTGTCAATCCGCGCGCGTAGACCGCGCGCTCAAGCATGCGTGGGGAGACGTCCAAGGTGTTGGCGACAGCCGCCAGCAAGTGGTCACGGCCGTTGTCACCCAGGAAAGCGAGCATGGACTGCAGGTCTTCCACTGGCACGAAGCCATCTGCGGTGAGCTCGACGACGCCGTCGACTTCGTTCACCATCTGCAGGCGTATCAGTTCATCGAGGATGGTGCGGTGATGAACATTGCCACGAGTGCTCATGCGGGCCACGGCCTCGAAAGACGGCATCTTATTCTCGGCGGTGACGGGCAGCTGCTGCAAGCCGGGATCCTGCGCAACCATCTGCAACCAAAGTGTGAATGTTTTCGCTGCCGCCGACAGTTCGGTGTGGGGCAGGGGATCCACGGTCGCCCTGACACGGGCAGTCACAGCCTTGCGATTCAACCCCGTGGTTACGGAAAGCTGGCTCAAATTAGGTTTCGCCACGCCCTGGCGGCGCCATGAACGCTGCGCCTCTTCGAGCAGCAGGTCGCGCAACAGTCCTTCCAAGTGAGGGTGCCTGACCCCCATGGAAAGAGCAAGCCTAACCACCGGCCGAAGAATGCGCGCGCAGGCTGATAGGGCCCAATCCAGCCTTTGTTCCATGAGTGCGAGGACGCTGCTATCGAAGATTTTTACTCGGACTGAGGCTGTGAATCATTCACATTTCTGCATTCTAGCTGCGGACTGCAGGCTCGGATTGGATGCTTCACTGCGCCAATGTCGCCCCGGTGCGCGGCTCCAATGTGGCGCCAAGTCCGCTCTGAATCGAGCCCGGAACCATGCGCTTACGCGGAGCTGGAGATTGGATTGGGCATGGCTGCCCTTTAAGCCGAAACCAAGGCCAGCGTTGACGTTTTCAACGACGCCAACCAGGCCTCAATGCAATATGGGAATCAGTCCCCGCATCGGACGCCGCTCACGCAACCGTCGGGCATCTCTATAACCCGCCTTAGCCCCTGCCAGGTAGTCGGTGTCTTGCGAAGACGCCAGATGCTCAAGTTCCTCTAGGGTACGTCCCACATCGAAGCTGTCTCGCAGCAGGTACTTGCTACTCACCACTGAAATCAACAACGCCCGTGACTCTCCGCGCCCGGCCGTCAACGCCGTGCCCGCTGCGGCGATGTAGCCCAAAACGGTAGCCCGTGCTCTCCTAGACCAATCCGCTGGCGTTGGCCGGTTTGCCAGCATAAGTTGGTCCTGGACAGCATCTGCGATGAGTCGGGCAATCTGATTCGACTCGCTGATGCTGACTGGGTCCCGCTGAGCCCGGGCATTTGGAAAGCCCAAAAGATTCTTCAGACGTTCGAACATTCTTTTCTCCTTTGCTGAGGTGAAGCTTCGGTCGCACTGATGGAGCGCGCCTCGCAGACATGGGAAGAATGAGTAGATTCACCGCAAATGTGAATTTATCACATTTAATACGAAAACACACATTGGGGCAGGGGCCACCACATCGGAATGTTTCCGGGCAAGCGGCCAGAATGGCCGGAGCGCTTGACTTCACCAACTCGCTGAATATCCGAGCTCGCATGAACGGCCCCTGACATGCGTGCCTCATCGAGGAGATCTCGCGACGATCAACGTTCGCCTTCCACGAGCGCAGACCTTTTCCGACGAGCATCAATGCTCCGGGGCTGTGTGAAACCCCGTTGGGCCATGTTCAGACGTCGTTGACCCTTTGGCACATTTAGAAAACGCAACCCGAGGGCCTTCTGAAAGAGTTCGAACTTCAGAGGCGATATCCACCGGATTAAGTTTTCACGCAGCCCCGGCCCGAAGCCGCCAAACCGTCCGCTCGGAAGCTGCCGCTCAGAGCCTCCGCGCGAACGCCCGCGATCACCTCCAGCGGTTCTGAAAGTCACCCGTTCACGACAAGGCATTTCATGAAGCCATCGCCGGTCCGCGTGATGCGCGATCACCGCAACGCGCGCCGGCGTTTTCCAGCTCAACGTATCGTGCCCACTCTCGGCGCCAGTCATCGCTTGAGGTAGGGCTGGCCGCACGACTCGGCCGAGGCAGTTCGGTCTACCTGAGGAGGAAGTGATGTCGCGCATCCGACGGATCTCGGTGCACGTCGACGAACCCGACCCGGGGCGCTTTTACTGGGTGAATACGAAGGAAGGTGACGAGCTGTCGTACCATGCTAAGAAGAGTCAGGTACCCGCGGTCAAGGCGATTCCCGTGCGCCTGCGGACGGCGCGTTTGGCGGCAAGCGCACGGCCCGAGCGTCGAGCGCGTACTCACTGCACGAGGGTCGGCGAACCAAACTCGCTGGATTCGCTGCCCGCTGAGCGCGCAGCGCGGCTATGTCGCCGGCTACCCGGACGCGCAAGTCCGCGCGCCCGGTTGCGTCATTTCTTGGCCGCTAGCTGCTGAGCATGTTCCAGGTGCCCCTGTACCACTGGAAGCATCTTTTCGGCGAGCGCCTTGAGGTCTGCGTCCTTGGCCTGCGCCTGAGTCTTCTTCAACAGCTTCTCTGTGGCTTCATGGTCGCCCACGCCAGCCTGCTTGACGTAGCGGCTGTCGAAGGTATCGCCCTTGAGCGCCTTCAGTTCGAGCGCCACAGCCTTGTGTTTGACGCTGGGGCCTGCCGGCAAGTCGACGCCCTTGGCCGAAGCGAGGGCTTTGGCGTCGCTCAGCCCCTTGGAATGGTCGTCCACCATCATCTGGGCGAAGCTCTTGATCTCACCGTTCGATGATTTTTCGAGCGCGATCTTGCCCGTCTCGACTTCTGCGATGTTTGCTTCCGCGATGTCCTTGAGCATCGATGCATCGGCACTGCCCAGCTTGTCGGCGGCCCCTGCGAATGGGGCCAGGAGTACTGCCGTAGCCAGCAGGGTTCCGCGGACGGTGGCTTTCAATGGGTGTTTCATTCGAAAAACCTCCACGAGAGTTGATGAAGCGCCAATCTGCGCGAGCACTTGTCTGTGCCATGTGGGAACTTTTCGCAAAGTCTCGTTCGCTCACGGCTTTGCGGACCCCGGCTCGGCCATCTTGCGATGCTGCTCGGCCAACAGGGAGGCCGGCGTAACCTTCGCCACAGCCACTTGCAACTTATTCTTCCAGCCTGCCACCACGTCGCCTTCGCCGTCCAGCATGGCCTCGAAGCCGATGCGCGCGACTTCCGCCGGGTCTGCCTTCTTGCCTTGGCCCACCTTGGTATCCAGCATGTCCGCGCGTTCGAAGAATTCGGTGTCGGTCGGTCCTGGCATGAGGCAACTCACGGTGACGCCTGAATCCTTGAGTTCGTTGCGCAAGGCCATCGAAAACGAATCGAGAAAGGCCTTGGTTCCGTTGTAGACCGCTTGGTACGAGCCGGGCATGAAGCCTGCGATCGAGCCTGTGATCAGAATGCGTCCCCAACCACGCGCGCGCATGCGCGAGCCGATCTGGTGAATCAGGTAGATCGTGCCAGTCACGTTGGTGTCAAGGACCAGTTTGGCCTGGGTGAAGTTCTCGTCGAGGAAACCGTGGCCCAAGCCGCGCCCTGCGTTGGCCAACAGGCAATCCACTGGCCGGCCTGCGGATGCGGCCACGAGCCGGTCCACGCCCTCGAGCGTGGACAAGTCGACCTGAATGGCGCGAACGTCTACCCCTGTCTTGCGCAGTTCGATGGCGGCTGCCTCGATCTCCGGCTCGTCGGACGCGATGAGGAGGTCGCAGCCCTTCGCGGCGCAGCAACGTGCCAATTCCAGGCCAATGCCGGAGGATGCGCCTGTCACGACGGCAAACGAGCCGGCTGAAAGAGGGTTGTCTCGTCTCGTCATGGAAAGCTCCTTCAGCGTGGTGTGGGATGCAGGAAGCCGGCGGAGTTCTCGCCCCTGCCGGGCTCTGCCTCTTGTCGGCGGGCCTCTTCAGCCTCTTCGGTGCCGTGGTCAGGCTTATTCAATGTGGACTCCAGGTCTTCGGTACGGATCTCGGCCTCTGTCGGCAGCGAGTCCGGCTTGGGCGATCGGGCCACGGATTGCTTGAGGGTAGATGCAGACATGTCGTTCCTTTCGTGATCTGGTGAGATAAGCAGATAGACAAATTGCGCACTCGCGTGGGGCCCGCGTGTAGTCCCCTTTCGCTTGCAGGGGTGCGATTCGCGGCAGGAAAGCCAACGCATGTCGGCCGCTCGTACCGTCGTTCGGGGGGTGATGACAGAGGGGCGCGGTGCAACCGTTCCGGCTCGGGAAATCGTTCGACTTTGGTATGCGGCCGCTGTAACGAGCCTCGCGCAGGCGGCCAGTTTGGGGAGCCAGTGCAGCAGCCCGCAATGTGGCCATGGCTGCCAGCGCGGCGTCGCTGGCCTGCGTGTGGCTGATGCGCAAGGGTGCGGCCACGACCGCGGCTCGCACCCTTGGCACCGTTGCATTTGGGCGCATCCGCAGGAAAGGCTCCTACATCCCCGTGCAACTGCCCGCCTTAGCTTTGCAGGCTTCATTCCATGCTTTTCATCCATCCATGAAGGAACGCACATGAGAGCCCTGACCGACCACGGCGCAAAGGATGTCCGCGTCGAAACGGTGCCTGATCCCGTGATCAAGCAGGAGGAGGACATCATCCTGCGCGTGACGGCCACCGCCATCTGCGGGTCGGACCTCCACATCTACCGCGGAAAGATTCCCAGCATAGAGAGGGGTGACATCCTCGGCACGAGTTTATGGGAATCGTCGAGGACACGGGCAAGGCTGTTACGCGGCTGCAGCGCGGCGACCGCGTGGTGGTGCCGTTCACCATTGCGTGCGGCGAATGTGGACCTCGGCATGCCGGAGATGGACGGCTTCCAGCTCATCGGCGAGGCGAGGCGCAACGAGGCGACGCGTGAGCTGCGCTCTATCGCAATGTCGGGCTTCGGCCGGCGCACCGATGCGCGACGCGCGCTCGAAGCGGGCTTCGACGCGCATCTGGCGAAGCTGGCATCGATCGAGGAACTCAAGTCGGCCATCGCCCGGCTCTGAGCTGCAGGAGAAAACGCATGGCAGGGCCGCGCGGCGACGTCCATATCGGGATTTCCGGATGGCGATATGCGCCTTGGCGCGGGCGTTTCTATCCGCCGGGTCTCGCACAGCGCAAGGAGCTCGAATTCGCATCGCTGATGCTGCCCACCATCGAGATCAACGGCTCGTTCTATTCGCTGCAGCGGCCCGAGTCGTACCGGCTCTGGCACGACCAGACGCCGGAGGATTTCTTGTTCGCCGTCAAGGGCTCGCGCTACATCACCCACATGCTCCAGCTCAAGGACGTGCGGCAGGCGCTGGCCAATTTCTTCGCGTCAGGCGTGTTGGCGCTGGGACAGAAGATGGGTCCGGTGCTCTGGCAACTGCCGCCGAGCATGCGGTACGACCCTGGACGACTGGACGCCTTCTTCTCGCTGCTGCCGCGCGATGGTCGCGCCGTGCGCGCCCTGGCAGGCGAACACGACGAGCGGGTGGCAGGTCGCTCGGTGCTGGAGCCCGTGCGCGGGCTGCGCATCCGCCATGCGCTGGAGGTGCGCCACCCGAGCTTCGTCGATCCCGGTTTCATCGCCTTGCTGCGCCGGCACCAGGTGGCGCTGGTGGTTGCTGACACGGCGGGGCGCTGGCCCTGGCTCGAAGACCTGACGGCGGACTTTGTCTACATCCGGTTGCACGGCGACAAGGCGCTCTATGCCAGCGGCTACGGGGATGCAGCGCTGGACCACTGGGCGGCCCGCATCGACGCCTGGCGGCAGGGCGGGCAGGTCGACGACGCGAAGCTCGCTTCGCCCAAAGTAGCGAGGCGCGGCAGGCACGACGTGTTCTGCTACTTCGACAACGACGTCAAGGTGCACGCGCCCTACGACGCGGCGCACCTTGCCGCGCGCCTGGGCCTTGCGACCGGCCTGGGCCTGGATGAGGAACTTGCGCGGGTGCTCGGCGCGGGCGGCACCGGACGCGCCGCGCCGGCCCGCTGACGCGCCTGACCCACGCGTTGGCGCGCGGGACTGTTCCCACGCGCAGGCGCAGCGCATTCCGACCACGCATGCCCTCCGCTGGACGACCATGGCCAGACACCTTCCTTTTTCGAGGAAGGCCCTACATCGCAGGAGGCCACCATGACCACGGATCAGAAAGAGAAAGCGCAGAAACCGTTTCCTTTTCCCACGTCGAAAAACCACGGCACGCCGACCGAGCACGCTAAACCCACCGAGCAGCCCATCAGCGAAGAGGCGTTGGACAGCGGCGTCGAAGAATCCTTTCCCGCGAGTGACCCGGTGTCGGTCACTGTCACGAAGGTCAAGCTGCCTCCGGCGGAAGGGGACAAGAAGGTACCGCGGCATTGAAGACATACGCGCTCGACGTGCTGATCGTCGAGTCCAAGGACGACCAGACCGTGCCGCATCCGGCGCTGCAGAACTACCTTGCCGCATCCAAGCGCGTGCGCTCGGTCACCTGTCGGGTGCTCTCGGGCGCAACCACGGGTCGTCGAAACAGGAATCTCGCCATGCCTATGACGCGTTACTGGTGTCGTGGATCACCGAGATGACGCTCGGCGCCAACGCTACAGCGACGCTCACGAAGCAGGTTTCAAGGAGTCGGGCGTGAAGGGCTCGTGGACCGGCGAGGTGAAGATCGTGTGGACGAAGCAGAGCTTATGCCCCTCGGGGTCAAGGCAGTAGGCCGCATAGAAGTCGGGCGCATAGCGTGGCCCGAGGCCTGGCGCACCCTGGTCCTCCCCGCCATGCGCCAAGGCCGTTGTCCAGGCGGCATCGATCACGGATCGCGATGCTGCGAGAAAACTCACCTGGCTGCCGTTTGCCGCAAGAAGGCGCTTGGCCGTTAACCGGCGCGCCAATGACGAATTGCGGCCAGCGTTGGCCTGGACGCTGCCAGTACACACCCGCCGGGCCGAATTGGGAGAGTTCGACGGACCGCCGTAGTTCGAAATGCGCGAGCACGAGATCGTAAAACGCGCACATCATCGCGAGGTCTTTCACGCCTATCTGTATATGAGCGAACACGCTCAACGCCCGCCCCTGGCAACGCCTGGCCGAAGCGGAACCAGCCGGATGCGGGACGCTGTCGTTGTGGGCAACTTCTGGAACTTCTCCAACTGGCGCAACACGGTCTCGTTCCGCGCCACCGATTGCGAAGCCACGCAATCCCGCGGCACCACCACCGCGAGGTCGCGCATTTCCGCCTCCATGGCTGTCGCCAGCACGCACTGGTCGCTGGCGACGCCGGTCAGGATCAAGCGGCGCGCATCCAGGTGCTGCAGCAACAATTCGAGTGGTGTGCCGAAAAAAGCCGAGTGCTTGGGCTTCAGCACAAAGTAGTCGTCGGCGTCGGGCTGCAGTGCGCTCGTGATCTCCGCGCCCGCACCGCCTTGGCCCAGCGACAGCCCCACCAACGCCGGGAAGTCCGAGCGCCAGCGGCCGCGGTTGTCGTTGGATCACGGGCACGTCCGCGCTGCGGCAGCGGGCCTTGGGCGCCGCGATGCGGGGTGCAATGTCCGCCGCGCGTGGCAGCAGTTTTTCCGCATCGGGAAAGTCCCAGCAATTGATCATGTCGATGATCAGCAGCGCAGTGTGGCCCGCTGCATTTTCGGGGGCGAGCACGCCGGACGAACTGGAAGGACGGGAAGCCATGGGCCACATTTTTCCATCGGCAATGACGCTGCAGGGGTCTGCGGGCGCATCTTGCGGTGCCGTCCGACAACGCCCCCGGCGGTGAAGGCTTCGTGCCTGCATCGGTCAATCCGGCCTACAGCCTGCAGCCTGTGTGCGACGTAACGTATGAAGCTTCGTGAAGAGACAAGATCCGAGGCTCCCCATGGATTCACTGTTCAGAGCTTTTCCGTATGGAGATGACTGCCTGGCACACGGTGCTCAGGGGCACTCTGATCTACTGGTTCCTGTTGCTCGTTTTCCGTTTCCTATTGCGGCGCGACGTCGGGTCGTTGGGCGTGGCAGCGAGGGTCGTGGCGCACATTTCAGAAGACACCTTGCACGACGCATTCGGCACCCGGGAGGTGGGCAACGGATTGCTGAAGGCCTGCGAAATCCACATCGACGCGCTCGAAGCAGCGGTCGTCGCACGCTTCCGAGTCGACCCTCGGTGGCCTCTCATGATCACCCTCGACGACTTTCCGGCGCGCCGCGGTCTTTCGGGGACCGAAGCGGCGCACCGATCGCCTGAAGCCCTCCGGTGAAGGGGCGGCGCGCATCGCGCTTACCAACTGCCTAGGCGCTCGGATCGCGGATGAGCGTTGACCTGGTGCGGTGACGCCCGACCGACGCCTTCCCTCCCGGAAAGGAATATCTATGCAGAAGCTCCGAATCTCGAATGAGCGGCACGCGCGACTCCTTGGCCGGCGGTGTTCTGGCTATCAATGCAAGAAGCGAGGAAGTCCTTCATGGATTGACTCTGAAAGAGTCCCAGTTCCTGATGGACTTGGGCGATGGCTCATTGAGCGATAGAACTGCACGCGACGGTCAAGGCGGACTCACGCTGCAGCACGAACATGCGTGGCTGAGAATCGCAACTGCGGACGATGAAAGCAGTTCAAACTAGGAACACCGACTGCGGCTCGCAAGTTTTTAAACTCCCCGCACCTTGAGCAAGTGCGCCGTTTTTGGGTTGGCTATTTTTTCGGCGCAGAGGGCGCGGGCAGTTCTGTCGCGAGGGCAGCCTTGCTCCTCGCCCCTGCCGATTCGGCCAGTTCCAGACATGCGTGCAGACGCCGGCTGCCTTCGTGGCCTTCGACATCCTGCGGCTCGAGAACATCGATTGCATGGCGCGCCCGCAGGCCGAGCGCCGCCTGCTGTGGGAGGCCTTGCTGGCTGGTCCCGAGCCGCCGCTGCGCCTGACACCGATGACCACAGACCTTGCCTTGGCCCTGCGCTGGCCGCAGCATTTCGAAGGGGCTGGCCTCGACGACGTGCTGGTCAAGCCGGCCGAGGTCGCCGTACCAGCCTGGCAAGCGTGCGATGTTCAAGGTCAAGCACTGCGCACGGCGGATGCCGTAGCTTGGCGCGGCAAAATCCTACCGAGGCTTCCGAAGACTGCTCACGGAGTTCGGACGGTGGGGCCGTAGCGTTTTGGTTTTGCAGAAAAAGGAAGCAGCGCATGGCCCACCGCAAAGTCGCCGATCTCGTCATCGAAACCCTGCAGAAGGCCGGTGTTAAACGCTGTTACGGCATCGTCGGCGACACGCTGAACCACGTCACCGATGCGATCCGTCGAAGCGAGATCGAATGGGTGCATGTGCGGCACGAGGAAGTGGCCGCTTTCGCCGCCGGCGCGGAGTCGTACCTGACGGGCCAGCTGAGCGCCTGTGCCGGCTCATGCGGGCCGGGCGGGCTCCACTTTATCAACGGCGTCTTCGAAGCCAATCGCAACCGCGCGCCAATGGTGCTGATCGCGAGCCAGATCGTGACGGCCGAACTGGGCATGGAGTTTCCGCAAGAGGTCGATTTCAAGTCGCTGTACGCCGGCTGCAGCGTCTTCTGCGAGCAGGTGCAGTCGGCCGAGCAGGCGCAGCGGGTCGTGGCGCTCGCGGCGCAGGCCGCGCTGTCTCGTCGCGGCGTGGCGGTCGTCATTCTTCCGAGCGACATCGCGCAGGCCCGGGTGAAGGAGGGGCTGACGTTTGCCGTGCATGGGACAGCGCCCGTGATCCGCCCCAACGATGACGAACTTGCGCGCCTGGCGACCTTGCTCGGCAAGGAAAAGAAGATCGCGATCTACGCTGGGCACGGCTGCGAAGGCGCGCACGAGCTGCTGCTGGCGCTCGGCCAGTGCCTGAAGGCACCCATCGCCCATACCTCGCGCGCCAAGGATTTCGTGGAGCACGACAACCCCTTCAACATGGGCATGACCGGCATCTTCGGCGTGGAGTCGGGCTACCACGCGCTGCAGGCGTGCGACACGCTGCTGCTGCTCGGCGCCGATTTCGCCTGGAGCCAGTTCTATCCGGCCAAGGCGACCATTCTGCAGATCGACACCGACGGCAGCCACCTCGGGCGCCGCCACCCGATCGCGCTGGGGCTGGTCGGCGACGTCGCGCACAGCATCGCAGCGCTGATCCCGTTGCTGGAAGAGCGCACCGACCGCAGCTTTCTCGATGAATGCCTGCGCCATCGCGAGGAAGCCGTAAAGACGCTGCGGCGCGACGAGCGGCCTGGCAAAGAGGGGCTGATTCACCCGCAGCACCTGACCCGCGTCATCGACGAACTGGCCGCCGACGACGCCATCTTCACTGCCGACGGCGGCAGCCCCATGGTTTGGTCGTTGCGCCATCTGACGGCGAACGGCCGGCGCCGCACGCTCGTGAGCCTGTTTCACGGGACCATGGCCAACGCCATGCCCCAGGCGCTGGGCGCGCAGAAGGCCTACCCGGCGCGACAGGTGATTTCGCTTTCCGGCGATGGTGGCCTCGCGATGCTGCTGGGCGACCTGATGACGGCGGTGCAGGAGAAGCTGCCGATCAAGGTCCTGGTCTACAACAACGCGAGCCTGAATTTCGTGGAACTCGAACAGAAGGTCGAAGGGCTGCTCGACAACTACACGGAGCTGTTGAACCCCGACTTTGCGCGGCTGGCCGAAGTGATCGGTTTCTACGGGCAGAAGGTGGAGCGCGCGGAGCACCTGCCCGACGCGGTGCGCGCCTTTCTCGCGCACCCCGGTCCGGCCTTGCTGGACGTGACGGTCAACCGCACCGAGCTGGTGATGCCTCCGAAGGTGGAGTTCAGCCAAGTCGCCGGCACGATGCTGTATTCGGCCAAGGCGGTACTCAGCGGCCGGTCGTCGGACGTGATGGACTTGGTCAAAGATAACTTCACGGAGTGAAGCACGGGTGTGCGTCGGGGCCCGCCTTTTCATGTTGCCGTCATCGGGCTTGCAGTCGGCGGCGGCATCTACGTTCGGGCGGCCGTCTCGATCTGCTGCGTCATCTTCGAGAGGCCTCTGACGTTGATTGCGGCGAGGTAGACCTGCAAAGCCATCAGCGCGCATGCGGACGTGTGCATGCTCCAGTTCGTCCATGCGGGCGTTGCTCAAGAGAAAGGACCAGAAGCCGATGTTGCTGCGGCGTTCCAGGCAACCCAAACTCCGGGCACGGCGTCCCCGAAGCGTTTTGCCCGCCGTATCGGCGTTGGTAGAACTGCGGCTACCCTTGAGGTACAGCTCCGCATCGGCTGCCTTGTCCCCCGACCTAGCAATGTTTGGACCAACTGCTTATCAGCCACGACAGCAGCCCGAAGAAGACGGCATAGGCGGGCCTTCGGCCCCACCGATCACCAGCGCCGCCACATCCCCCATCGCATTCAGGTCTGCGCCCTGGTTGATGACTTTCGCCGTCACGAGCGAGTTCTGCTGAGCTCGTCTAGTCCCCAGCTGGCGAGATTCCCGAATGCCAAAGCGCCTGGAGCCGACCAACTCTCGGAAGTTTGCGACGCCGGAGTCAGGTCACGTCCGACATGCAAGTCGGCAGCTCCGGGCGATGACCTGGGTTCGGCTTCATCAACATGAAGGAAAGGACCTCCCCATGAGCAATCAGGTCACATCGAGGCGACAGGCCCGAAGCGACGATCGAGACAACTCGCGCGTCTTCGCGTTTTTCACCATCGTGGCGGTGGTGGTGTTCGTCGGTGCACTGCTGTACTTCTTCGCCGTCGACAAGCGCGGTGAGGGGCCGGCCCACGAGTCGAGCCCACCCGCAACGCAGATGCAAGGCAGGACGAACCCTTCGACACCGGGCACGGCCCCAGGTGCTTCGAACGCGCCAGCGGCTCCAGGGGCGCCCGCTCGCTAGATCCGCACTGAAAGGAAAACACGATGAAAACCACACCTGGGAAGAACGCGGTAAAGAGCCGCGGGCGAAGCGCTCCCGTCGCCGATGTCGTGGGGCCGCATGGCGACGATCCGCCGATGCGCGGGGCGATTGACAGCGGCGGCGCGGAGGGCAGGGCGCCCTTGAACTTCGACGACGACGAGATCTACTCGGGTCGCGGCAAGGTGCGCAGCGGCGGCACCACGCATACCGAAGGCGGCGACAGCGGCCTGCTGGGCCCGCCCGCGGAGCAATTGGCACCGACGAATTCGCCCAGCGACCCCGCGTTGCGACGAGGTTCAGGCAATACATGAGTGCACGGCAATGACCTCCGCCCCCCTCGCTTTGCTGGCGCTGGACCGGGCGACCCGGGTTTGTCGCGAGTGCCCGTTGGGCGAGCGCGCAACGCAGGCCGTGTTCGGCGAAGGCCTTGCGCGTGCGCGGCTGATGGTGGTGGGAGAACAGCCCGGCGACAAGGAAGACTTGGCAGGCCGTCCCTTCGTCGGCCCGGCGGGTCGGCTGTTGGACCGGGCCGTGGCAGAGCTCGGCTGGTCACGCGACAAACTGTACGTGACCAATGCAGTGAAGCATTTCAAGTACGAGCTGCGCGGCAAGCGCCGCATTCACAAAACGCCTACCCAGCGCGAGGCGGACGCCTGCCTTCACTGGCTCGAAGACGAAATTGCAGTGGTGAAGCCCACAGCGCTGATCGCATTGGGTGCCGTTGCAGCGCGCTCGCTGTTGGGCCGTCACGTGGCGGTGATGAGCGAGCGGGGCCGGTGGCACGAGGATGCGGCTGGACGGCCCGTGCTCGTGACGCTGCATCCATCCGCGTTGCTGCGCGGCGACCCCGCGCAGAAGGCCGTGGCTTGGAAGGCGTGGCTGGAAGACCTGTCGCTGGCTTCGGCCATTTTTTCGGCGAGGCAAATCCCCGGTTTCGTAAGAGAGCACGTCCATCACGCGCGTTGAAAGCCGGTGCCGCCACGACAACGGACTGAAGCGGATAGGGTATATGCCCTTGCGAAGGTACGAGCGGGCGCCGGCTCCTGGGCCTACGCGCGCGAAGACTTGGCGCGAAGGATTCGGCATGCATTTGCCAATCAGGCGCAACGGGGCGTGGTGCTGCCGGCTCCTGAAGACGACGAGGTGATCCGCGCAACAACAGCAGAGCTAGCAGCAGGCACTCATCGATGTGCTGCGGCGGCTGGCCGGTTAGGGCAGTCGATGCTCCTTCGCAGGCTCCGACCGAGGGCGTTGGCTGCATGGCGTGCGACGACGCGGACTTGATGCCAGCGTGGGATGCCGAGATCGATGGCCTGGACATGCCAGCAGCCGCGCAGTCTGCCCGCTCGGTCTGTTTCCAGTTGGCGTAGTGCGGTTCGTCCTTCGCCTGGAAGCCGCTGAAACCATTCCGGCATGAACGCACACGTCGATTGCGGTGCCCTGCCGTTTGACCATGTTGTATTGGACGATTGAGTCATCCACTGCCTGCTGGTAGATCTCATTCACCATCCTCGCTTGCTCAGCCTTTCCGTCGCACGCTGAGACAGCTAAGCATGCGGTGGCAACGACGATCAGGCACCTCGCCCCCATCTCTAAGATTTTCATCTGGGCCTCCCTTGTAGCAATGGATGCAAGTTAGGGAAGGTCTGGCTTGCCAATCAGCCGAGGCAAGTCAGCGTATGAGATTGGCAATGAGGCACGGGATTTCCCGAGTTCGGATATGTGAGCCTGGCGGCGCTGGAAGCGTTCCGGGGGCGCTGGGGGCCTGCCGATCGAACGTGATGCGCATTCGTCGCGGACAGGCCGCCGAGCGATTGCGCGCAGGAGGCGCGGCTGGAGGGACGCGTCCTCGCGTAGCGCGGGTGACGTCGGCACCGCCTGCGGGTCGGTGCCAATTCTTAATCTGGCCCTTCCCCGGGCAGAGGCACGACTTGGGCGTCCGCACGGGGCTGTCAGGGGCGGCGGGCATCCGCACGGGCGACCGCATAACTCACACGCCGGTGCCAAGGCCAGCTGCTGGATGAAGCACGCCGTGTGCTTCCCTTTCGATGGCGGCGAAAACCTCTTCAGACACGTCTTCGCTGTAGCGCTTTCGCTTTGTCTTCGAGATCGTTCCATCCGAGTTCAACGCTGTTGGCGCCGACCGGAAACTGAGCCAGTTTTGCGGGTAGGGGGTGCGGACGAAAACTTGGACTACCAGGAGGTAGTTCATGTATTCATACAACGACAGAATTCGAGCGGTCGAGCTGTACATCAAGCTCGACAAGCGCGTCAGGGCGATCATTCGTCAATTGGGATACCCGACCAAGAACGCGCTGAAGAGCTGGCACCGCGAGTACGAACGGCGGCTCGACCTACCGAAGGGCTATGCGCGATCGAAGCCCAAGTATTCTCAAGAGCAGAAGGAGACGGCTGTCAGGCATTACCTTGATCATGGACGCTGCATTGCATTCACCATCAAGGCGTTGGGCTATCCGGTACGCGAATCGCTGCGTTCCTGGATTCACGAATTGCACCCCGAGTTGCACGCGCGCGTCGTCGGTCGATCAAACGGGGTGGCGCGGCCGCCAGCGATGAAGCAGGCCGCTGTCATCGCGTTGTGCACGCGGCAGAGGAGTGCACACGCCGTGGCCCAAGAGCTGGGCGTGTGCAGGCCAACGCTGTACAACTGGAAGAATCAACTTCTGGGACGTGAGGCCCCCGCATCCATGAAAAGCACCAATCAATCTCCGCCGTCGCAAGAGCGCGATGAGCTCGAGCGCCAGGTCGAGTCGCTGCGCCGCGAAGTCAGGCAACTGCGCCTCGAGCAGGACCTCTTGAACAAGGCCAACGAACTGCTAAAAAAAGGCCTGGGCGTCGACCTGCAGCTCCTGTCCAACCGGGAGAAGACACTGCTGATTGACGCCCTGAAGGAGCACTATGGCCTGCCAGAGCTCCTTGCACAGTTGGATCTTGCGCGCAGTTCGTACTTTTATCACCGAGCCCGTACAGCGGTGGGCGACAAGTACCTGGAGGTACGGCAATCCATCACCGACATCTTTGAGTCGAACCACCGCTGCTATGGCTACCGCAGGCTGCAAGCTTCGCTCACGAGGCAGGACGTCACGATCTCCGAGAAGGTCGTGCAGCGGTTGATGAAGCAGGAAAGCCTGGTTGTTCCAAGGCCCAGGAAGCGCAGGTATGCGTCATACCTCGGCGAGATCAGCCCAGCGCCCGAGAACCTCATCAACCGCGACTTCCAGGCCGCCGTCCCCAACGCGAAATGGCTCACCGACATCACGGAGTTCCAGATCCCGGCTGGCAAGGTGTACCTCTCGCCCATCATCGACTGCTTCGATGGAATGGTCGTCAGCTGGACCATTGGCACCAGTCCTGACGCGGAGTTGGTCAACACGATGCTGGACGCAGCCATTGAGACCGTGGCCGAAACGAATGACCGGCCTGTGGTTCACTCCGATCGGGGCGGCCACTACCGCTGGCCAGGTTGGCTATCAAGAATGAACGACGCGAACCTCACACGCTCGATGTCCCGCAAGGCATGCTCACCTGATAACGCCGCTTGCGAGGGCTTCTTCGGCCGGCTGAAGAACGAGCTGTTCTATCCTCGGGACTGGAAGAACGCCACCATTGAGCAATTCATCGCGGCGGTCGACTCGTACATCCGCTGGTACAACGAGAAGCGGATCAAGATCTCGCTCGGCTCCCTCAGCCCGATCGAATACCGGGTGAGCCTTGGACTTGCGGCATAAACCAGTCCAAGTTTTTATCCGCACCCCCAGCTGGTCAAGATTGCGTCGGCACTAACACGTCGGGGAACAACAGTTTTTGGTCCTATGAGCCTCAACGAAATTAGCTATGAATGCGCTCACTGGTGGTGAACCTGGCGAGTGCGCGAGGATTCTGAGAACTTTGATTTTCAACAAACAGCGCAGCGGCGGCGCGCCGCAAGCTCCCCTTGTCAGTCAGCTCCTACTCAGGTATCTTGATGTTTCAAAAAGATAATCTGGGGACCCAAAATGGGAGTGGTGGAGACGGTCGTGCAACAGCACGGAGACGGTGGCGCGCCACGAAAAGCGGTCGAATCAGGCTCTGCTGCTGCGCCGGCGCTCGTTGCACTGTGCACCATTGCGCGCTTTCATCAAGTCTCCGCGGATGCGCCTTTGCTGGCGCACCAAATGGGCCTTGCTTCCTCAGAGGTCCCGGACGCCGCCTCACTGATCCTGGCGGCGAAGCACCTGGGGCTTAAAGCCAAGTCCTCCCAGACCACCATCGAGCGTCTATCGTCAACGCCATTGCCTGCCTTGGCTGTGATGCGCAACGAAGACGGTAGCGATCGATTCGTGATTCTCGCTCAATGCGACGCGCAACGCGCCCTTCTTCAAGATCCTGCTGCGGACAGTGCGCGCCCTGTGATCGAGCCGCTAGACGTCTTTGCCGCCCATTGGACTGGACGCCTCATTCTCATCACCAGCCGTGCCAGCCTCACGGGCGAACTCGCCAAGTTCGACTTCTCCTGGTTCATTCCTAGTCTGGTCAAGCATCGCAAGCTGCTAGGCGAAGTGCTTTTCATCTCCTTCATCCTGCAGCTCTTCGCACTGGTCAGTCCACTGTTTTTCCAAGTCGTGATGGACAAGGTGCTGGTGCATCGCGGTATGACCACGCTCGACGTGCTCGTGATCGGCCTGCTGGTCGTTGTCGTCTTCGAGTCGTTGCTCAATGGCTTGCGCAGTTACGTCTTCAGTCACACCACCAACCGCATCGACGTCGAACTCGGCGCACGATTGTTCCGTCATCTCGTGCAGTTGCCCCTGGCCTACTTCCAGGCTCGACGCGTCGGTGATTCTGTGGCCAGAGTGCGCGAACTCGAGAACATCCGCAGTTTCCTTACGGGCAACGCGCTCACCGTGCTGCTCGACGTTGTCTTCTCCCTGGTCTTTGTAGCCGTCATGCTGTTCTACAGCGTGCCGCTGACCTTGATCGTGCTCGTGAGCATGCCGCTGTATTTTGGTCTGAGCCTGGCTGTTGTTCCCATCTTGCGCCGTCGCCTGGATGAGAAGTTCGCCCGCGGAGCGGAGAACCAGGCCATGCTAGTGGAGACCGTCAGCGCCATCCAGACCGTCAAGGCCACCGCACTAGAGCCGGCGTTCGGACGCCGATGGGACAACCAACTCGCGGCATATGTCTCCGCCAGCTTCAGAACGCAGAACTTGGCGAGCTGGGCCCACGAGGGAGTCAACCTTATTGGCAAGCTCGTCAATGCCGCCACTCTTTGGTACGGCGCACATCTCGTGATGAACAACGACATGACCGTCGGCCAATTTGTCGCCTTCAACATGTTCGCCCAACGCGTGTCCCAGCCCATCATGCGTATGGCGCAGCTGTGGACCGACTTCCAGCAGACCGGCATTTCGATGGCGCGCTTGGGCGACATCCTGAACACTCGCACCGAAGTCCCGCCGAGCACAGCTGCTCAGCTGCCGGCCCTCAAGGGCCGCGTCACGCTGGACAACCTGACCTTCCGGTACCGTCCTGAGGCTTCACCGGTGCTCAATGGCGTCAGCCTCGCTGTGAGGCCCGGCGAAGTCATCGGCATCGTTGGGCGCTCTGGCTCCGGCAAGAGCACTCTAACCAAGCTGATCCAGCGCCTGTACTCGCCCGAGCAAGGCCGGCTGCTGGTCGACGGCATAGACATCAGCCTCATAGACGCGGCACAGCTCAGGAGGCAAGTGGGTGTCGTCTTGCAGGAGAACACGCTCTTCAATCGCAGCGTGCGAGAGAACATAGCCATCGTAGACCCAGCCGCTCCGCTTGAAGCCATCATTCATGCAGCCCGGCTGGCCGGGGCGCATGAGTTCATCAGCGAACTGCCTGAGGGTTACGACACTGTGGTCGGTGAGCAAGGTGCAAGCCTCTCAGGAGGGCAGCGCCAGCGAATCGCCATTGCACGGGCCCTGTTCACCCAACCGCGCATCCTGATCTTCGACGAAGCGACAAGTGCGTTGGACTATGAGAGCGAAGCCATCGTGCAACGCAACATGGCCCACATCTGCAAGGGGCGAACGGTCTTCATCATTGCCCACCGACTGAGCGCGGTGCGGCGGGCAGACCGAATCATCGTCATGGACAAGGGGAGGATCGTCGAGGGCGGAACCCACGAGACCTTGTTGACGCGGCCCAATGGCATCTATGCCCACTTGTGGGCAATGCAAGATGGTGGCTTACCCACAGAGGGCGCAGGAGTGGGGGCCGCGGTATGACGACAGACGTCTCCACTGCGACGCCGGCCGCCAATGCGCCAAGCGTTCGCCATCCGGTCTTCGAGCTGTTGGGCCGTTACCGCGCGATCTTCAACGCCGCGTGGAGGCACCGTCACGAACTCGCTGGGCCTCGGCGCCTGGCTGACGAAGCAGCCTTTCTTCCCGCTGCGTTGAGCTTGCAGGATACACCCGTGCACCCAGCGCCGAGACGCCTGGCGTACGCGTTGATCGCACTGTTTGTCATGGCGTTAGCGTGGTCCATCTTCGGGCAGATTGACATCGTGGCCGTGGCGCCCGGCAAGATCATCGTGAGTGAGAGGACCAAGATCATCCAGCCGCTGGAGGTGAGCGTTGTCAAGCGCGTACTGGTACGTGATGGCGACCACGTTGAGGCGGGCCAGGCGCTGGTCGAGCTCGATCCCACGAGTGCAAACGCTGATAAGACCAGCATCGATGAACAATTGAAGTCCATGCAGTCGGAGGTGCTACGCACGCGGGCGTTGCTGCAAGCGCTTAATGCGTCTGCTCGCAGCCCTGAGTTGGGCAAAAGCGTTCCGGCGGGTTGGACAGATCCTGATCTCAGTTCAGCGCGCGTACAACTGATTGACGAGTGGAGCGACATCACGGCCAAGCTCGCAAAGGCGGCCTCCGAAATCAACCGCCGCCAAGCCGAGATTGCCACAGTACGCGAGATGGTTGCCAAGCTCGAAACGACGTTGCCTATAGCCAAGCAAAGGGAAGCCGACTTCCATCAACTGGCCAACCAAGGCTTCATGTCCAGTCACGCGAACCAGGATCGCACGCGTGAACGCATCGAACTGGAGCGCGACCTAGCCACTCAGCGAGCAAGGTTGGCTGAGGCGAATGCCACGCTAAGGGAAAGCGAAAACACACGGGCTGCTTATCTCGCCGAGACCAAGCACAGTTTGAGGACACGTGAGGCAGCGGCCGAACTCAAGCGTCAGCAGGGAACGCAAGATCTAGCCAAGGCCGGGCAGCGAGAACGCCTGACAACGCTGAAGGCTCCGGTAGCGGGCACAGTTCAGCAATTGGCCACGCACACGGACGGCGGTGTAGTCACAGAAGCACAGCCCTTGATGGTCATCGTGCCAGACGGCGCACAGATGACCGCCGAGGTGACGCTGGACAACAAGGACATCGGCTTTGTCAACACCAACCAGGAAGCAACGATCAAGCTGGAGACCTTCCCGTACACGCGCTACGGCACGGTCAACGCGACGGTGAAGACCGTGACGGCAGATGCAGTGAATGACGAGAAGCGTGGGGCAATCTTTCCCGTCACGCTGAACCTCAACAACACAACCATCGATGTGGATGGCAGGTCGATCAAGCTATCTCCAGGGATGAATCTCACGGCGGAGATCAAAACGGGGAAGCGCCGAATCATTGAATTTCTGCTTAGTCCTGTGCAACGGGCTACGAGCGAGAGTCTGAGGGAGCGATAAGCGAGGCATCCGGCTCACAGTGCTGTCCATGGGTCGACAACTGCGTCATAGACCAATATGAAACCAACCAAACTAGTTTTCTTAACTTTAGCGACTGCGCTCATCCATGTCTCGCTTCTATTGCCTGCCAACGGACAGGAGTCGACACCTGGCGGAACCTCATGCGAGGCCGACTGGAGCAACCGAAGTCGGTTTGACACGATGGGAAGCCTCGTCGAGCTTCGGAACCTTGAGCGGTTCGCGCAGCGCGGCGATGTTGGGCCGCAGCTTCGACTGGGAATGGTGCGCAGAACGCGCGATGGCAAGTGGAGCGCCCCTGAGGACCGAAGCTACAACATTCAGTGGTTAGAGAAAGCGCAAATGCAGGGGAGCAAGACGGCATCCTGGGAAATCGCGCAAATCAGACAACGGGAGATATCGCGCGAGCTTTATCTACGCAGCGCGGTTGCCGCTGCAGAAGAAGGCAATCCGTGGGCAGCGACAGAGCTGATGAATTTGACCAACGGGAGGTGGAGCAATGCAAAACCGACAGCATGCGCAGGGGGAGTGACCATTGGTGACAAGTGCGTAGAGGAAGCAATGCTCCCTAATGCTACTTCACGCAAATGGACGGAAATAGCCGCAGAAGGCGGCAATGCAGCAGCTCAGGAATGGCTTTGCAGGGCTGCCGCGGAAGGCAATCCCGAACGAGGTCAACCCAGAGACGATGCAGCCGCGTTCAAGTGGTGTCAGATCGCAATGCACAACGCTTGCGCTGATAGCTCCCTCGGAACGTTACAACTACTTTACGCCGGCGGTCGCGGCGTTGAACAGAGCAAAAGCGAAGCTGATCGAGTAAGAGATATCAGAACCCAGCCGTGGCGCTCGCGTTTGAGTCAGTTCTTTAGTCAACCTTACTGATATACCAAAGGAGCGTCGAATGGAGAAGCTACTGACAGTCGTCGATCAAGTCACGGGTCAATCTCGCCAGCTGACCCGCACGGAAATTGCTGATCAGGTCACCCGCCTTCAGCCGAGGCGTCAGGTTGCGGATGGCCAGACGATTAAAGTGGCGTTTCTGGATATCGCGCCGGACTATGCGACTGGTTCACTAGAAACCTACTGGGCTAAATACTTTCCTCAGATCACACAAAACACTGCAAGCCAGGAATGGACTCAGTACATACAAGCCGAGTATCGCGATGCCAAGCTGATACAGAACGGTTTCGCAGCTATATCGGCCAACCAGAGACAAGCGGTTTTCGATCAAGCAATAAAGGCGTGGCAATCGACTTACGCCGACGTCACTTTTGAACTTGTGACTGACCCCGCACTTGCGGATGTACGCGTTGGCTTGTCAGGCGAAGACAACAGAAATTTCGCTCCAGGTTCTCTTCCTGATCATCCGCGCCTTGGAGACGTGTTCCTTAACACGTCGATAACGGGCCTAACCCAAGGGGCTATCGCAGACCAAGCCCTATCGGCGATGTTCCACGAATTTGGCCATGTTCTCGGACTATCGCACCCGACGCTCGATGGCTCGTTGCCGGGCGAATACGGAACGCAGCAATACTCCGTCATGTCATACGGAGCGGTCTCAAGCAGCTTCCGGCCCATTACCCCAATGCTCTTCGATGCCTTGGGTCTTCAGACAATGGGTTTGCTCACGGAGAACGTGAACGCCAGTAGCGGGAATTCCTACGTTTTTTCTAACAGCAACGAAGGTCGACTTCTCATAGATAACGGCGGAGAGAACGACAAGATTGACGCGAGCAATACAACCACCGACAACGAAATCGATTTGCGTGCGACAGACTTCACCACCGGAAAGGCCTACTTCAGTTCGATTGGCGTCGGCGCAGGCAAATACAACGTTGCAATCTACGAAGCAAGCGAGATTGAGGACGCGACTGGCGGAATGGGCAATGACCTAATTATTGGCAATGGTTTAAAGAACGTCCTAGACGGCGGGGCTACTCCCTCGAGTAGTTCGACGGGTGCTAAGCGCCTTGGCGCGGACACACTCCGCGGAGGCGCGGGCGACGACGTCTACATCTTTAACGGCAAGTTTGGCCACGATGTAGTCGAAGACGTCGACGGCAGCCTGAAGTTCGATGGAATGGCGTTGAGCGGCACGATTCGCAAGATGACCGACAACGTCTGGCGAGACAGTACGGGGTTAATTACGTTGATCTGGAAACCTGGCGCCGGTGGCAAGGGTGATCTTTTGATCACGAAGTCGTTGAAGGGACCAGGAAACCGCCAGACGGTACAGGGCAGTGTCACCGTGCAAAACTTTAGCAATGGCGATCTTGGCCTGGTTCTGGCCGGAGTTCGGCTTCCCGCCTCCTCGTCCGCAGAAGCCGGTGGCATCGACGTATGGACCAGCAATCCGGGTGCCGCGGGAGCCAACCCCCCTCCTACAACTGTTGCTGGAACGAGTTACACCGACTTGAGCGCAACTGCGCACTGGATCAATGCCGCCTCCGCGAACAATGAGATCGTGCTGGGTAGTGGAAATGACTTTGTCAATGTGGGTGCTTGGTACGACCAAGTCTCTCACTCATGGAGTACGAGCGACGAGGATTATGTCTCGGCGGGCGGTGGCAATGACAACGTCCGAGGCGGTTACGGAAGTGACGTTCTCGATGGAGGCAGTGGCGACGACTGGCTTTACGGGTCTCTGGCCGGCGCTGACTGGATTGCAGGTTTGGGCTTCTACACGTCCTATGACCCTTTAGACGCGTTGAACGGCGACCTTCTGGACGGCGGAGACGGCTCCGACCAGTTGCTGGGATCGCAGGGCAGCGACGTGCTGTATGGCGGCGCAGGCGTGGATGGCCTCAACGGGCTAGAAGGCGACGATCTTTTGGTAGGCGGCGATGCAAATGACATCTTGTCAGGTGACGGCGCTTACGTACCAAGTGCCGATATTGAACTGCGGGGCGATTTCGTTGGATCGACCTTCTATGCAGACGGCGGCAACGATGTGCTTTTTGGAGGAGGCGGCGATGACCGTCTCATAGGAGGAGTTGCCGACGATGACCTTGTGGGCGGGGATGGCAACGACACGATGTTCGGCGATACCGATACCTACAACGACGGGGGATATGTCACCAACTGGATTCCCGGCAATTGGCATGGCGCAGATACGCTCAGCGGTGGCCTGGGCAACGATTTCTTACTCGGCGGCGGCGGGAGCGATCTTCTCGAAGGCGGCGTCGGCGACGACGTGATCTACGGAGATCAGTTTGATGTGGCGGAAATTGCGATCCAGTATCACGGAGACGACCTGCTGATAGGCGGCGAAGGAAACGACCAGTTGTACGGCGATGGCGGCGATGACGTCCTGATCGGAGGTGCGGGACAGGACACCTTGAACGGCGGCGTTGGCAAGAATCTCTATCTTTTCGAACGAGGGGATGGACAGGACGAGATCAGTGCCGCACTTTGGGGCAGCTCCGAAGACGACAACGTCCTGCGCTTTGGGGCCTCCATTGCGCCGGGCGATATCAATGTGACGCGCGTTGGCAGTGACTTGGTGTTCAAGATCGCAGGCACCACTGACTCCGTCACAGTGAAGTCGTTCTACCTGGGCGGAGGTCCTGCAAATTCAAGTAATGCCATTCAGAATATCGAATTCTCGGACGGAACGACTTTAGCGAGCGGCGATGTCGTGGCGGTCGCGATGGGCACCGCAGCGCGAGATGATTTGTATGGTTCCGAAAACCCGGACAAGTTAATTGGCGGCGGCGGCAACGACTTCTTGTACGGCCTCGGCGGCAACGACCATCTCGACGGTGGTAGCGGCGACGACGAGATGTTCGGTGGAGAGGGCAACGATACTTTCGTCGGTGGTGCTGGTGTCGACAGCGCGCGCGACTCCAGCCTCGTAAGCAATGATACCTACCGGTACCAATTCCCTGACGAGAGCTTGATCGTCGACGACGCTGGTGGGACGGATCGCATTGAGATCTTGGGCAATGTTGACCCAGGTAGTCTGAGCGTCTCTATTGACGGGGCCGGAATAGTGGAGATCTCTAACGCTGCAGCAGCTTCAGGACACATTTTCTTCGGCAGATTCGACAGCGATACGGGTGCGCTGCAAGCTGGTTCGTGGATCGAGACCATCCATTTTGCAGATGGAACGATATGGACCGTTGATGAAGTTCGAGCGAGGGCATTGATTACCACGGCTGGCGACGATTCGATCAATTCGTTTGACACTGCGGAGATCATTGACGGGCATGCGGGAAATGACGCCATCAATTCTAAAGACGGCAACGACACAGTTTTCGGCGGCGATGGCAATGACCGGTTGAACGGGGGCGGTGGAAATGACATGCTGTTCGGGGATGCGGGCGTCGATGAGTTGCAGGGGGGTAAGGGCAACGATACCCTTTACGGTGGTGCGGGCGATGATGGACTTCGCGGCTATTCCGGTAACGACACCTATCGCTACAACTTGGGCGATGGTAAAGATACTGTTTGGGACGACGGCGATTCTTCCGATCCGAATCGATCGGGTTTCGACGTTGTGGAGTTCGGCTCCAATATTTCGCTGATCAACGTTTCTGACGTCGAGTTGAACGCGGACATCGTTAAGTTCACGTTCAGCGACGGTGGGACGCTTTCTATCTACTTGATGTACAGCACCAGGGTTGACGGCACTTTCAATCGAGACAACGCGATCGAGGAAGTCCGTTTCGCGGACGGAACGGTCTGGACATGGGAGCAGCTTCGCGAACATGTCACGACATTGCGCGGCGACGCCAATGAGCAGACGCTGACTGGAAGCGACCGCGCCGAGAAGATCTACGGACTCGGAGGAAACGATGAACTCGTTGGCAACGGCGGCGACGATTCGCTGTACGGAGGGACCGGTTACGACGTGCTTCGCGGCGGGGATGGAAACGATCTCCTGTCCGGCGATGCTGGAGACGACTCTCTGATCGGCGGGCTCGGCGACGACGTTTACGTCGTAGACAGCGCGGGCGATACGGTCATTGAATACTTGGACGAAGGCTTTGACTTGGTGCAGAGTTCTGTTTCGATATCCGTCAATTCGCAGCACAACGCCGGCGTTGAGAATTTGACGCTTACAGGTGGTGCATCTATCAATGCAACGGGCAACGATCTGGACAACCTGATCATCGGAAATGGCGCGAACAACCAGTTGATGGGTGGCGATGGCAACGACACGCTGAATGGCGGGGCGGGCAACGATTCGATGATGGGGAATATGGGCGATGACACCTATGTCGTGAATGCGGCAGGCGATGTGGTCACCGAAGTTGCGAGCGAGGGCACCGATCTCGTGCAAAGCAGCGTGACTTACACGCTGGGCGCCAACGTGGAGAACCTGGTGCTCACGGGGACGGGGGCGATCAATGGAACGGGCAATGCCGTCGCGAATTCATTGACTGGAAATGCTGCAGCCAATCGACTGGACGGCGGGGCCGGTGCCGATCTGATGACTGGCGGCGCTGGCAACGACGTGTACGTCGTCGACCATGTCGGCGACGTCATCCTCGAGGTGACTGGCGGTGGAACAGACAGCGTTGAATCGTCAATCAGCTACAGCCTTGGCGCCGAGCTCGAGAAGTTGACGTTAACGGGGACGTCGAACACGAACGCCACGGGCAACGGTCTAGCGAATACGCTGCTTGGAAACACGGGGGCTAACCGCCTGGACGGCGGTGCCGGAGCCGACTCCATGACCGGCGGCGGCGGCGACGACACCTATGTCGTCGACAACGCGTCGGATCTCACCATCGAGGCGGCAAGCGGGGGCGCTGACACCGTCGAGGCGTCGCTCAACTGGACCCTGGCATTGGAGGTCGAGAACCTGACCTTGACAGGCGCGGCCGCACTCAACGGCACTGGGAATGCGCTGGCGAACGTCTTGAGAGGCAATTCCGGAAACAATGTCTTGAGCGGAGGCGCAGGAAGCGACAGCATGATCGGCGGCGCGGGCAATGACACCTACGTCGTTGATGCGGCAGGTGACGTGGTAGCAGAGCAGGCAAACGAAGGGACCGATCTTGTGCAGAGCAGTGTGAGCTATGCGCTGGCTGCCAACGTCGAGAATCTCACGTTGACCGGCACTTCTGCCATCAACGGAACGGGCAATACCCTGAACAACGTTCTGACGGGGAACTCCGCAAATAACACGCTGACGGGTGGCGGCGGCAACGACACGCTGGACGGTCTCGGGGGAGTCGATACGCTCTCGGGTGGCGCTGGTGACGACACGTACTACGTGGACAACGCATCGGACGTGGTGACGGAACTGGCTGGCGAGGGCACCGACTCGGTCGTGTCGACGCTGACGCACACGCTGGCAGCCAACGTGGAGAACCTGCGCCTCAATGCCACGGGCGCCATTAACGGCACCGGCAACACGCTCGACAACATCCTGTACGCGGGTGCAGGCAACAACACGCTCAACGGCCTGGGTGGTGTCGATACCGCGTCCTACATGTACGCGGGCTCGGCCGTGACCGTGAGTCTGGCCTCTGCCAGCGCACAAACCACGGGAGGCTCGGGCAGCGACACGCTGCAGAACATCGAGAACCTTACAGGCGGCGGCTTCAACGACACGTTGACGGGCAACTCGGCCGCCAACGTGCTCGATGGTGGCGCGGGCAACGATGCGCTGATCGGTGGTGCCGGCAACGACACCTACTGGCTGGGCCGCGGCTCCGGCAGCGACACCATCACTGAGAACGACGCCACGGCCGGTAACGCCGATGCGGCGCAGTTCGGTTCGGACATCGCAACGGATCAGTTGTGGTTCAGGCAGACGGGAAATAACCTCGAGGTCAGTGTCATCGGCACAAGCGACAAGTTCACTCTGAACAATTGGTACCTGGGCAACCAATATCACGTGGAGCGATTCAGGACGAGCGACGGGCACACGCTTAGCGACAGCAACGTGCAGAACCTGGTGCAGGCGATGGCAAGTTTCTCGCCGCCGGCGGCCGGGCAGACGACCTTGCCGGCGAACTACCAGAGCAGCTTGAACACGGTCATCGCTGCGAATTGGCAATGACAAGCCTGCTTGAGCGGTGACTGGCGCGCTGCTTGAAAAGAGGCCGATCGCTATAGAAGCCTGACGGCTCCTGAGAGAACAGATATTCGAGCGATTGGCAATGAAACGGTTGATCTCAGCTGCCCCACCCTGAAAGACTCAAGCAAAAAATGAAAAGAATACTCTTGAATCGATGAGGAAGCTCTGCGACCACCATATATGACTCGGCGCACGACGCCCAATAGCGTATGCAAGGAATCATCAATTCATGGACACGGTAAAACGCGGCGAATCATAATTTTTGGGCCCAAAGAGAAAGTTGAAGCGTAGCGCACTAGGAAAGCCGAATGATCCAGCGTTTTGTATTGGAAGAAATTTCCCTATCTTTTTGGGTTGAATCAAGACCATTGACAAATCGAGTAACCACCAAATGAAGCAATTCTGGTTTTTAATTTTCCCATTTTTTCTTTTCAGCCAAATCGCGTTGCCTGCTGCAATGGGCCAGACCCGCGGTGAAACGCCTCAAAACAGCATGCGGTTCGCGGCTGAAGTTGACCCGGCCCTTGCTGAAGTAATGTTGACAAAAGATGCCGTGATAATTGGAGAAGTGGAAAAATTTGTCTTCGTATCGCCAACGAACGGGTTTGGCTCGAAATATCAAATGGTCAGTGAGCCAACGAATAAGGCTTATGGACTTGTAAGAAATTTCGAAGTGTTATCCGCGAATAAGAGGGCTAGGAAAAGATTGCGCAAACCGTTTTACATAGGCGTGATCTCCCCGGCAGAAATTAAGTTGTATGAAGGTCGCAAGGTGTTTTTGCTTAATGTGTTCGATGGCCCGGAAAGCGATGCTTTAGATCGACAGTCATTTCATCTTCTTGACGACCCATTGCCAATTTCACGCGCAGCTATTGCAAGGGCTTCGGCCGAGGCAGCCGCCAAGCCACCATATACCTGGAGAAAATGATGGAGCAGCCATTTTTCGATACACGAATTCTTATTGATCCGGCGACAGTTTTATATACGCCCGGTCAAATAGTATCCTATTCGTTTCTGATGGCCGCGCCCATTTATACGGGCCATCCAGAACTAGCTGCCCTTCAAGCTGGATTCAAGCCGTTTTCGCCTGAGCAAAGGATTTTGGTAAGAAGAATCCTTGACGAAATTGAGTCTATCACCACGCTAAAGTTTGTAGAGGCAGATCGGGCTGACCCTACAACTACGCCAATCCGTTTCGGAAACGTAAGCCAAACAATTAATGGCGGCCAGAATATACAGTTCCCGCCGAATTCAACGGTCAACGATATCTACATTACGAACGATCCTGCAGCCGCCGACTCGGATATTCGAATTGGAAAAAAAGGAGTTGAGACGCTGATTCATGAAATCCTTCATTCTCTCGGTCTAAAGCATCCATTTGACGGGGGCATTAATTCAGGCACAGAGAGGCGCTCAACCTCTGTAATGTCCTATACGTCTTCATATTACAGTAAAGAAATCTCTGCGATAACGCCCCTCATACACGATGTTGATGCCCTCCAAGCTATTTATGGGTCCAATTCGACCTTTTCCCTTGGATCGAATAATTATTCTTTTTCGGAAGAAACGGCGCCGACCGATTTTAATGGGATAAGAGATTTTGAAATTTTTCGCGCTCAAAGGAAAAGCATTTGGGACACCGGAGGTATTGATACGTTAGACGCAAGTCTTTATAAAAACGACTCAGTCTATATTTCGCTCGTACCAGGAAGTCTGAGCTCAATCGGCGCTACCTACAACATTGGAATATCCAGCGGGTCTGTAATTGAAAATGCCATCGGCGGCGCAAAAGCCGACAAGATTGTTGGAAATGATTTTAGCAATAATTTAAATGGAGGCTTGGGGAACGACACGCTGAGCGGCGGCTCAGGTAAAGACCAATACATTTTCAACGGCGCTTACGGAAAAGATGTAGTTTACGATGCGGACGTTGATAGTATTCTCAATTTCGGAGGCACCGTTCTGAGTGGAAATGCCAAAGCCATTGGTGGAAAGTTGGAGTGGCTTTTGAAGGTTGATGCTCAGCAATTTGTGCTGCGCATCGTTGGTGATGCGGAAAACACAAATCTTTTAATAAATAAAAAAGGAGATAACACAAATTCGGTTACCGTTGCCGATTTTGATTTGGAAAAGGCCTTTACTGGCCAGGTTAATGGGATTAAGCTAGAGCGTCCCGCTGTGACGATAAAGAAAAAAATTAGCGCGTCTCCATATTTTGACCCGGAATATACCGCAAGTGCAGGCCAAATTAAAATAGGCAACGGCGGCGGCGACTTCTTCACCGCGTTCTTGAGTTTGCCGGTTCTATCTAGCGGGAAATTGGTTTTTTCCTTGGAAGGCTCTTCTGCTGGAAATTATCAAATAACAACAGGAGACCTGACACTCCCTGCCGACGGCGCCGAAATTGATTTGTCCCGCGGAATGAGTCAAGCGAGCTTTATGTTGCATCATGTTGGCGGGGCGGACGACGGTACCGTTTCTTTGCATGTTTCGTATGTCGACAGCGATGGCACTATCGCTTCATCTCAGTCTTGGCAGATTTCGCCAACCGAGCTACTGACAGCGTCAAGAACGTTCTTTGGAGATCAGCGAGCATTGATAAGCGGGGTTGAGATTCCGCAGAACGGTGCCGTCTACAACACCTATGACTGGAGTCAAGTCTCTTGGGCAAGCGATGGGGACCTAGTCGGCGGGAAGTCTGAGCCAGACTTCAATGATGTCATTTTCGGCAGCGCTGGGAATGATGTAGTCAAAGGCCTTGGCGGGAATGACGCATTGGACGGCCGAGCAGGTAACGACAGCATTGAAGGCGGGGCCGGGGACGACCTTCTCGGTGGAGGGGCTGGGTCGGACACCCTGTACGGCGGCGCTGGTAACGACTATATCTTTGGCGCGACTGGTATCAATATACCGCTGCGTTACGGCCCCGACGACAGCTGGCACCCTCCGACCGGCGAGCCGGTTGTAATTCAGGGCAGCAATTGGGGTATCTACACTGAAGCCAATGGAGACTATGCAGTAAGCGGTGGTGGATTTCTCCCGATGGACACGGACGGAGATGTCGCCTACGGAGAGGCCGGCAATGATCGTATTGTTGGCGGTTTTGGCGCGGACTATCTTGATGGCGGAGCTGACAACGACGTATTAACAGGCCACGGCGGCGACGATGTCCTTTTAGGCGGTGCCGGTCACGACTATTTGAACGGCGACGGAATTAAAAAGCTGGACCGTTATGAATCCCTGGACGCAACTTTACATGGAAGCGATTTCCTAGACGGTGGCACTGGCAACGACACAATTTTAGGCGGAGGAAAGGATGACGTTCTCTTTGGTGGCGCCGATGACGACATGCTTTGGGGTGACGACTCCGATGCTGACAAATTGCCTGGCATTTATCATGGCGCGGATTATTTGAATGGGGAGGGTGGAAACGACCAGGCCATCGGCGGAGGCAAGGACGACACTCTTTACGGCGGAGCCGGCAACGACACGCTTGTAGGAGATTCTGAGGACGAGTCTAAGTTGGGAGGTGCGTTTCACGGAAGTGACTATTTGGATGGCGGTGCGGACGACGACTTCCTGGTCGGCGGCGGCAAAGATGACACCTTGTACGGTGGGATGGGCAACGACAACCTCAGCGGAGATGACAGCCAACAACACCTTGCAGGCGAGTTTCATGGCGCCGATTTGCTCGATGGCGGGGAGGGCAATGATCAACTTGTCGGGGGTGGCGGAGATGACTCGCTCCTAGGCGGAAAAGGAAACGATGCGCTGTACGGTGACGACAGTGAAACACAGTTCATCGCCAGCTCTTTTCACGGAAACGACTATCTCGACGGAGGCGAGGGAAACGACCAATTGCGCGGCGGTGGCGGCAATGACACCCTGGTCGGTGGCAAAGGGTCTGACACTTTAGAGGGCGGGTCGGGCGATGACCGATACGTGATCAGCAGTGCCGACGTTGACGCGGATGCCGCGACCGTCGAAGTTGTAGACGATTTTCTCGGCATCAACGTCGTAGCGTTCGACAGCGAGGTTACAGCAGTAGGCGGGACTGGCGGGGACCTAATTGTTGCAATAGGCGCCCCAGAGGATCACCGCTACGTCTTACTCAAAGGCGGGTACGTCGGTGGCATCGGCAACATCGAGATTAACGGATACTCTCGGTCGATCGCACAGTGGCTCCAGGAAAACTCTTCGTCGAGTGTCAACCTTACTGCACAAGCCAGTCAGACCTTGTATGGCGCAGCCGGCGATGACACATTAACGGCGGCCGGCAGCGGCGTCGCGTTATATGGCGGCGCAGGGTTCGACACTTTCGACTTGAGCGCGGTCAACACTGTTGGTGGTGTGACGATTGACCTGCACAGCGGTGATGGCCGCGACAGCATGAATGCCTCGTTGCAACAGGATACGGTCGGTCGCGAATTGGTGAGTCTCCGATTCACGCAAGGCGTTGCAAGATCCAGCTTACGCCTGTTTAAGCAGGGCACGACCAACGGTCCCAAGTTTGGCCTGTCGTACGGTAGCGAAGGTGACGTGATCTACTTCACCGGCGATCAGGATTCCGGTAGCAAGCGCCCCTTTGACGTAGTTGCGTTGGCTGATGGGTCCTCGGTTACCTGGGAGCAGCTTCAAGCCGAGGGAGTTGTGGTGAATTTGCCTGAAGACGCCGGCAATTTTGACGGCTCCGGGACTTTCTATGCGGACCGCATCGTTGGCCGTATTGCTGCCGACTCAATCGATGCATTGTCGGGAGACGACATCATCGATGGGGCTGCCGGGAACGACACCGTTGACGGTGGACTCGGCAGCGACGTTTTCCTGTTTGGAGTTGGTGATGGACAAGACATTGTCGTCCAGTCCGCCAGGCAGGTCGGCGATCAAGATGTTCTGAAGTTTAAATCCGGCGTGTCCCTAGCGGACGTGGTCTTCGTGCGTTCTGGTGACAATCTGGTTGCTCGAATCCTTACCAGTTCGGATACCGCGATCACTGTGCTCGGCGCTTTCACAACCAATGCTTTGCATCACGTTGAGTTTGCAGACGGGACATCCATAGCGCTTGCCAATTTGCCTCTCTCGCAGGCACAGGAGCAGGCGACGATCGGTAACGACACGATCTATCTGGATTCCTCGGGACAGGCGATCGATGCACTAGCAGGAGATGATCTTGTGTACGGTGGCAGCGGGAACGATTCCATCTTGGGAAGTTCGGGCACTGACACTTTGTACGGCGGGGCGGGCGACGACCACCTGAATGGCGGCGACGGCGACAATGACGTGCTCTATGGCGAAGCAGGGGACGACGTGTTGCATGACACACGCGCCTATCGCATATTTGGGGGTGACGGAAACGACATCATCACGGGGTCAGCGCAAGAGGTGAATGCTGGAAGCGGCAATGATATTGTCGACGCTATTGCACCCACCATCGACTTGGGCCGAGGCAATGATACCTACGTTGTGCGGCCTTCATTCAGTGCCGCTACCAGCGGCACCATGTACCTCAACGCCACAACCATCGCTGGAGAAACGAAGACGATTCGATTTGCTGACGGACTCCGCCTCAGTGATTTGACCGTCCACGCGGTTGGCTCTGACCTTCAGATCAAGGTTCGGAATTCTTCGACCACGCTCGTGTTGTCAGGGTTTATGGATTTCTCCTTGCCCTCGCAACAGCTATTTCGGTTTACGTTCGAAGCGGATCCAGGAGCGGGCTACAGCTACTCTGATTTCTATGCTTTGGGCAACACCCCTACAGCGGGCGACGACTGGATACGAGGGTCGGCCTTTGGAGAAAGTATCAATGGGCTTGCCGGCGATGACACCATCTTCGGCTACGGCGGCGACGACACGTTGGAGGGCGGCAGCGGCAACGACATCATCTTGGGTGGCGACGGCGACGACCTACTTATAGCCGGATCTGGTTCTGACACGCTCAGTGGCGGGGCTGGAACAGACACATACAAGGTGTCTCGAACTGGGGGCTACGCCGTCATATCTGAGCAGATGTCCTCTGACGCGGACATCATCCTGTTCGACACAGATGTGTCTCCCGATGATGTTCGCGTGCGGCATCAGCCAACGATGAACGGAACTACCGCCGTTGACCATGACATCGTCCTTGAAGTAGTCGACAGCGTGAGCGGTAGCGTCATTAACACAGTAGTAGTGACCAATGGGTTCGCCACAGCGGTCAGCGCAAGCGGAATCGGCAGCGTACGCTTTGCAGGTCAACCAAGCGTTATTTGGACCTCGGAAATGATTCGTGCCGCGGCGCTGAGCGGCGGACAAAAGAACGATGTGCTGCTCGGCTTCCAAGGCCGCAATGATGTCATTGCAGGCCAGGAAGGCGAGGATTCGCTCAGCGGCTTCGGTGGCGACGACATTTTGTTTGGCGGCAACGGCGCGGATACCTTGCGCGGCGGTGATGGCGATGACTTGCTTGAAGGGGGCGTAGGAGACGACCTGTTGTATGGTGATCTGGGCTCAGACACCTATCACTTAGGTAACGGCTCTGGCTTTGATCGCATCTACGAATCAGGACATTCAGGCATACCGGCTATGGACACCGTGCGCTTTTCCAGCAATGTCCAACCCACACACATTTCACTGCAGCGGCACGGGAACGACCTTGTCATTCTGAACAACGCGACTCTTGACCAAGCTTGGGTCGTCTCGTATTTCAGCGGGTCGGGTGACAGCAAGATTGAGCGAATCGAGTTTTTTGACGGTACCGTATGGGACGCTGCAGACATTGCAGCAAAAACTGCGTTCGGCACGGCGAACACGATGACAGGTGGCGCCGGCAACGACAACTATGTTGTTGACAACGTCGATGACGCAATCATCGAAGGCGTAGGGCAGGGCATCGATAGCGTTTCCTCGTCGGTCACATGGACCGCGAGCGCGAACGTTGAGAACGTCACATTGACAGGAGGGCTGCGCATCGATGTCACTGGCAACGCGCTCAACAATGTGCTGATCGGAAATGCAGCAGGCAATGTACTTACAGGCGGCGGCGGGGTCGATACCCTGATCGGTGGCGCCGGGGACGACTCCTACTACGGTGCGAGGTTCATTACAGAACTCGCGGGCGAAGGAATAGACACGGTCTACCAGACTGAGGATTACACCCTCGGCGCCAACCTCGAGAACCTTACGCTGATCGGCTCCAGCTCCTTTTCGCAAACGGCCACCGGAAACGACTTGGACAACGTAATCATCGGTCGTGCGGATAGGTTTGACACGTTGGACGGCGGGCTCGGCGCTGACACGATGATTGGTGGGCAAGGAGCGACTTTTCGAGTCGACAATGTAGGCGATGTACTTATTCTGAACAGTGTGTTCACAACCTACTCGATTGTCCAAAGTGCGGTGAATTGGACACTGGGTTCCCAGATGGATGAACTGCGCCTTCTCGGCGGAAGTTCTGCCACGACAGCCTATGGAAACAATAAGGACAACCTGTTGTTCGGGAACCAGAACAGCAACGTGCTCTATGGCTACGCTGGGAGGGACCGCATATACGGGGGCACCGGCGCTGCCACTTTCTACGGTGGCACAGGTGACGACACCTACTATGTCGACGGTGGCCTTCGAAATCAAGTGCGGGTTAGGTCGAACGGTGCTGCGATGTCCGTTGACCGGGCCTACATCGAGTCGCCGAGCCTGAACAATAAGACGGTAGTTGAGCTCGCTGGCGAAGGGATCGATCTTGTCTACAGCATTTACGACTACACGCTGAGCGACAACGTAGAGAACCTCAAGCTCGAAAGTTTTAACGACTATTCGGTGGGTGCCAATACGCTGCGCTATGCATTAGTGGGAACAGGCAATGCACTAAACAATGTTATCTCCGGCAATGCGGGAAACAATGTGTTGGATGGCAAGGCTGGTTTCGACACACTCGAAGGCGGTGATGGGAACGACAGCTACTATGTAGACAGCGTTGGGGATGTCATCGTCGAGTCCAGTGGCTACGACATCGTTTACAGCTCAATCAGCTACACCTTAGGCCCGGCACTTGAGCAACTGGTGCTGATCGGCTCGGATGAAGTTTCCGGGCAGGGCAACGCAATGGATAACACGCTGGACGGATCCCAAAACAGCGCGTCGAACCTCCTGAGCGGTGGCACCGGCGATGACACCTATTTGTTGGGCCTGGGAGACACCATTGTGGAACTGGCCGGGGGAGGTACGGACACCGTTCGTTCTTTCGAGGCGATAAGTTTGAGCACCTTCGACAACGTCGAAAATGCGACGCTTCTCGGATCGAGTGCTGTCAGTGCTACAGGCAATGCGGGGAGTAACCGTCTTGATGGGCTTCAAAATATCGCGGCCAACGTTCTGGCTGGCGGTGACGGCGACGATACCTATATCGTCGGTACGGGCGATACGGTGCTGGAGGCGGCCGGCCAAGGGACCGACACGGTGATTGCGGACGGCTCTTACACTCTTGGTGCCAACTTGGAGAATTTGACGCTCACCGGTGCTGGAACTGCGACCGGGAACGCGCTCGACAACGTTGTCACTGCAGGTGCCTCTGGCTCGACGCTTGACGGCGGAGCTGGCGCGGATCGTTTAGTCGGAGGAAGCTACGCGAACTTGACCTTCGTGGTCGATAACGTTGGGGACTCGATCGAAGTGAACACCGCGAGCCAGCCGCACGCGGTACGCAGTTCGATCTCCTACGTTCTGGCCGCTAACAATCTTTTTAACAATCTGACGTTGACAGGCAGTGCTGATATTGACGCCACTGGCAACGCGCTCGCCAACGCGTTGATTGGAAATGCCGGCAGCAATCTGCTGAACGGTGGCGCCGGCGACGACATCATGGCCGGCGGCGGCGGCGATGATACCTACGTGGTGGACAGCTTCGGAGATGTTGTCGATGAATCTGTGGGTCAGGGGACGGACTCTGTACAGAGCAGTGTGAGTTACGGGCTGGGAGTAGCTCTGGAAAATCTTACGCTGACTGGTGCAGCATCCATCAATGGCACCGGAAACGATCTAGCCAATATGCTCACCGGAAACGCCGGGGCCAATTTGCTAGACGGTAGGATGGGGGCAGACACCATGGTCGGCGGTGGTGGCGACGACACTTATGTGGTGGATGACCAGGCCGATGTGGTCGTAGAGCTAGGTGGCGGTGGCATCGATCTCGTGCAATCCTTAGTGACTTACACGCTCGCCGCCAACGTTGAGCACCTGACGTTGACGGGCTTATCAAACATCGACGGCACAGGCAACAGCTTAGCGAACCGGCTCAACGGCAATGCTGGAAACAACGTGCTGGATGGCGGGTTCGGCGTCGATACGATGACCGGCGGAGCCGGTGATGATATTTACGTTGTCGACAGTGCGGCCGACATCGTCGTCGAAGGCGCGGATGGCGGTTTCGATACCGTGCAAGCACTTGCCTCCTACCAACTGGCTGCGAACGTTGAGAGCCTGACCTTGCTCGGCTCATCCGATGTTGATGGTGCCGGCAACGCCGGCAACAACGTCCTTCGTGGAAACACGGGTAACAACTTTCTTGTTGGCGGCGCGGGCAATGACACAATACTCGGCGGCGCAGGGAACGACACCGTTCGCTATGAACTTGGCGATGGCGACGATTTCGTAGATAACCGCGGATCGGTTTTGGGCGAAACTGACGACATCGAATTCGGGATTGGCATCCTCGCGAGCGAGACGACGTTTACGTCGCAAGACGATGATTTGATCGTGCATATGGCAGGTGGGCTGGGAACCGTCACAGTTGCTGGATTCTTCTCCAACGCGGGCAACGAGCGGCTGTTGTTTCAAGGCGGTGTCATTTACACGCGTGCCAATCTTCCGCTTTCACGCGGAACGGAAGGCGACGACGCGCTGGTACTTACCAGTGCGAATGACGTAGTTGACACACTTGGGGGCAATGACTTCGTTGATGGCGCGGCCGGAGACGACAGCTTGGCGGGTGGCATCGGCGACGACACACTCGTAGGCGGCGCCGGGAACGATTCGCTAAGCGGCGGCACAGGAGACGATCTGCTCGCTGGAAATCAGGGTAACGACGTCTACGTGTACGACGCGGGGGACGGATTTGACGTGATCGACAACCAGGGCGCACTTGCCACCGATGTCGATGATTTGGTCTTCGGCCCGAGCGTTATCGAAACCACGACAACCTTCTACAGAGAAGGCGATGATCTGCGTATCGGATTTTATGATTCGCAGGACGGAATTCGCGTCCTCAACTTCTTCACAGGGTCGAGTGTGCAGCGGATTGTTTTCGCTTCTGGCACGGTATATACCAAGGACAACCTCCCCAATTCTTCGACCCATACAGTAGTTGGTACCGAGAACGATGACTATCTGATCGGCAGCGCGGAGGACGAAACGATTCTCGGATTGGGTGGTGACGATAACCTGGCTGGGAATGGCGGTAACGACACGCTTGATGGGGGCGCGGGAGGCAACAACCTCAATGGTGGTGCGGGTCGGGATACCTATCGGATTGCGAAGTACGGCGACGGCCAGCATGTCTACGCACAAGCAGCGGGGGATGGTGACATCATCGAGTTTGGCGCCGGAGTACTGCCCGAAAACCTTGTCGCGTATGACACCTATGAGTATGTCGACGGCGAGCGCCATCCTGGCACCAGTCTAATCCTTCACATCGTTAATGCGTCAGATCGATCGATCACGAACTCTTTGAGCATTGACAGCTTTTTTTCGTCAGGGTCGGGCTTTGCTGGAATCGGAAAGTTTCGGTTCACCGATGCGCCGGAGATCGTTTGGACTCCGGCCGATATTCAGGCGCTTTTCCCGAGCTCGGGCGACGACCATCTCATCAGGGGCGTCAATGGTGACTATGTTGATGCAGGCGAAGGCAACGACTATGTCGACGGGGGGGCGGCGGCTGACGAACTTTTCGGAGGTGCTGGCGAAGACACCCTGTTTGGCGGTGCCGGTCAAGATTACCTTTACGGGGGAGATGGCGACGACCAGCTCCATGGCGGCGAAGGCGTTGACTATCTGACCGGCGACGCGGGCCTCGACACGCTCGCCGGCGGGAAAGACGACGACGTCTACATGGTGGGTGACTCGCTTGACCAGATCATCGAACTCTCGGGCGAAGGTCTCGACACCGTATATGCCACTGCTTCCTACGCCTTGAGTGCGAATGTCGAGACCCTTTATCTCCAGGGAGAAGGAAATCTCGATGGGACCGGCAACGCTTCCGACAATCACATCTACGGAACCGATGGAGACAACGTTCTTGATGGAGGAGCGGGTGCTGACACACTGTCCGGAGGGGTTGGCCACGACACTTATATCGTCGACAACGTGGGTGACGTCGTGGACGACTATGACGGATCAGTCGATCTGGTGATTTCGAGCGTGTCTTGGAACCAGGGCGACTACATCATCGACCAAGACTTGACCCTGTCCGGAACGGCGGACATCGATGGCAGGGGGAGCGGCGGCGCCAATCGGATTACCGGGAACAGTGGCAACAACGTTCTAGACGGCTACCAAGGAGCCGACACCCTCGTCGGTGGTCTTGGAAACGATACCTATGTCGTGGACAACGCGAGCGACACGATCATCGAAGAGATCAACTCGGGCATCGATACAGTTCGCACATCGGTTGCGTGGGTACTTGGCGACAATCTGGAGAATTTGGAGCTGGTCGGGTATGTGACGCAGGGTACAGGAAACGTCGCCGACAACCTAATCACAGGCAGCCTCGGATCCAGCACGATCGATGGCGGCGCCGGCGCAGACACCATGATTGGGGGCGCAGGAGATGACACTTACGTTGTTGATCAGGTAGGCGATGTTGTTATTGAGGCGGCTGGGGAAGGTAACGACGCCGTCAGGGCAGCGGTCAGCTATGCGCTTACTGCCAATATCGAGAGTTTGACGTTGACCGGCTCAGCAGACAACGACGCGACCGGGACATCTGCGAACAATTTCCTTTACGGAAACAGCGGGAACAACGTCCTGAACGGCGGTATCGGCAACGACTACATGGCTGGAGGTGTCGGCGACGACACTTATGTTGTAGATGCAACTGGAGATACGGTCTCCGAAGCTGCGAGCGCCGGCGTCGACTCCGTGCTCTCTAGCGTGTCCTACACGCTGACATCTAATGTTGAGAATCTGATTCTCACGGGCAGTGCGTCTGTGAATGCAACCGGAAATGCGTTGGCCAACGTGCTAAGCGGCAATTCGGCTGCAAATACACTCAATGGAGCAGCAGGTGCCGACACGATGGCCGGTGGTGCAGGCAATGATGTTTATGTGGTCGAAAGCTCCGGAGACGTCGTCAGCGAGAACGAGTCCGAAGGGATAGATCTTGTCCAGGCTGCAATCACATACAGCTTAGCCGCGAATATCGAGAACTTAACGCTGACGGGCACAGGCAATCTCAATGGCACCGGCAACGAACTTGACAATGTCTTGGTTGGAAACGCGGGCAACAACGTGCTGTCGGGCGACGCCGGCGCAGACTCGATGAGCGGCGGTGCCGGCAACGATACCTATGTGGTCGATGACCTAGGTGATACGGTAACGGAGGCGTCAGCTTCTGGTACCGACACGGTCCAGTCTTCGGTCGACTACACACTAAGCGCTAACGTCGAAAATCTGACTCTCACAGGGTTGGCTAATCTTGTCGGTACCGGGAATACGTTGGCGAATAATTTGGTCGGCGGTGTTGGCGACAACGTCCTGAATGGCGGCGCAGGCGCGGATACGATGGCCGGAGGGCTCGGCGACGACACCTACGTTGTAGACAACTCGGCGGACATCGTCACCGAGGGGGCCGGCGGGGGAACGGACACGGTGCAGTCCAGCGTTACTTTCGCCGCGAGCGCCAACGTCGAGAATCTGATACTGACGGGCACCGCTGCGATCAATGCGACGGGAAATACGCTGGCAAACTTCCTCACCGGGAACGGCGGAGCTAACACGATCGACGGGGGCGCAGGTGCTGACACGATGTCTGGAGGCGCTGGCAACGACGTGTACGTCGTCGACAATGTCGGCGACGTGGTTGTCGAACTGGCTAGTGGCGGCACGGACACCGTTCAGTCCAGCGCGACCTACACGCTCAGCGCCGAAGTGGAAAAATTGACTTTGACGGGGACCGGGGGGATTGGCGCGACGGGCAACGGCTTGGCCAACACGCTGACCGGAAACGCCGGCAACAACACTCTCAACGGTGATGTTGGTAACGATACGATGATCGGCGGTGCTGGTAATGACACCTACGTCGTGGACGCGGCAGGTGATGTGGTCACCGAACTGGACGCCGAAGGAACTGACACGGTCCAGTCTTCAGTCACCTACGTACTCGGTAACTTCGTCGAGAACCTCACATTGACGGGCTCTGGCGATGTGAACGGCACGGGCAACGCGTCGGCCAACAGCATTGTTGGCAACGCCGGCAATAACCTGCTCAATGGGGGCGCCGGCACAGACACTATGGCTGGTGGGCTCGGCGACGACACTTACGTGGTGGATGTAGCCACAGACGTAGTCACTGAAGCCGCTAATGGCGGTACGGATACCGTGCAGACTGCATTGAGCTACACATTGGGCGCCAACGTCGAGAACCTGTTGCTGACGGGCTCGGCTGCAATGACTGGCACTGGCAATGGACTGGCCAATGTGTTGACTGGTAACAGCGCAGACAACACTCTTAACGGCGGTGTGGGCGCGGACACCATGGTCGGTGGCGCGGGCAATGACACATACGTTGTGGACAACATCGGCGATGTGGTGACGGAAAACGGCGGTGCCGGAACCGATCTGGTGCAGTCGAGTGTGACCTATGCGATCAGCGCCAACATCGAGGCATTGACGCTAACGGGAACCGCGGCGATCAACGCGACTGGCAATGCCACGGCCAACACGCTCACCGGCAACAGTGGCGCCAACACGCTCGACGGCGGCGCGGGTGCAGACACAATGTTGGGCGGAGCCGGCAACGACATCTATGTGATCGATAGTGCGGCAGATGTGGTCACTGAACTGGCCAGTGAGGGAACGGACATGGTCCAGTCGTCGGTCAACCATACCTTGGCTGCGAATGTCGAAAACCTGACGCTCACGGGTACGAGTGCGATCAACGGAACAGGCAACACGACCGCCAATGCGCTCACCGGCAATGCGATGGCCAACACATTGGACGGCGGGGCGGGCAACGACTCGTTGGTGGGCGGACTCGGAAACGACGTCTACCTGCTGGGGCGAGGCTACGGTGTCGATCAGATCACCGAGAACGACAGCATGGCATCAAACAACGACACAGCCAGATTTGCAGCCGATGTCGCCAACGACCAGTTGTGGTTCCGAAAGGTCGGCAACAACCTGGAGGTCAGCATCATCGGCACGAGCGACCAGTTCTTGATCAACAGCTGGTATCTTGGCAATGACTATCACGTCGAGACTTTTAAGTCCGGCAACAACAAGACCTTGAGTGACACGCAGGTTCAGAACCTAGTGCAGGCGATGGCAGCGTTTTCACCACCGGCGGCGGGACAGACCACCTTGCCCGCCGCTTACTCAACAGCACTCGCGCCGACCATCGCGGCCAATTGGCAATGAAGGGAGCCGGCGCAAGAAGACGCTTCCTGTTTGTCCACCAGAATTTTCCCGGCCAGTTTGTGCATCTGGCCGGGGCACTGGCGCGCGACGGTCACGAGGTAGTCGCTCTTGGCATCGAGGGACGCGAGGTGCCCGGCGTGCGCTACTTTCGCTACAAGCCTGCCATCCCGAAGGTGCGAAGCTCCGCGCCCCTGATGCGCGATGTGGAGGTCAAGCTGATAAGGGCCGCCGCCTGTGCCGCTGCGATGCAAAAGCTGGATGCAGCAGGCTTTCGCCCGGATGTAATCGTGGCCCATCCCGGTTGGGGTGAGCCACTTTTTTGCAAGGACGTTTGGCCCGCGGCGCGACTGATAGTCTTTGCCGAATTTTTTTACAATGCCGAGGGCGCCGACTACAACTTCGACCCGGAGTTCTCTACGGACAGTGCTGCGGCAAGATCCTCATTGCGTATGAAGAACACTGCGCTGTTGCATGCGCTGCACGCTTGCGATGCGGCGTACGCGCCGACTGCGTGGCAGCATAGCCAACTGCCGTCGGAGTACCGACACAAGGCAGCTGTCATCTTCGACGGCATCGATACGGAGCGGGTGAAGCCGGATCCCGAAGCTTCGTTGACCCTCCCGGGGAGCGGCATCACGCTGAGCCCTGCGGACGAGGTGTTGACGTTCGTCAATCGGAACCTTGAGCCGTACCGTGGCTTTCACACGTTCATGCGCTCCCTGCCTATGATCATGAAAGCTCGTCCCCATGCGCATTGCGTCATCGTCGGTCGCGACGATGTGAGCTACGGGCGTCGGCCGGCGACCGGCGGCACATGGCGTGAAGTCATGCTTAAAGAGGTGGGGGATCAACTGCCGATGGACCGCGTCCATTTCGTGGGCGGACTGCCCTATGCCGAGTATCTCAAGGTGCTCCAGGTATCGACTTGTCATGTCTATCTAACTTATCCGTTCGTGCTCGGATGGAGTTGTGTGGAAGCCTTGAGCGCGGGATGCGCGGTGGTCGGTAGCGATACAGGCCCTGTAAGGGAAGTCATCGAGCATGGCCGAACGGGTTTGCTGGTCGATTTTTTCGATGCCGAAGCTGTCGCTAAGCAGGTAGTCGAAGTGATGAGCGATCCGGGAAGTTTTAAGTCGCTAGGGTCCGCGGGACGCGACCAAGCACAAGTCCACTACGATCTTCAATCAGTGTGTTTGCCAGCGCTTCGAGCAATGGTGGAGGAACATGCGTAAGACCGAATTCCTGGCTCGCAGACAGCCGGCACGTGGGTGCCAGAAGCTTGCCTTGACACATGCTCGTTAACGCCATCTCGTCTCGTGCATGGTCCGACGCACCTTGGCTATCAGCCCAAGAAGTCAGGAATCTGTAGGAAAATCAAAAGGTTACGGTGAGACTAAGCGCGACGCACCTTATTCCGAAACAGCATGATGAGCATTCAGGCCAACAACTCGGCAGCTACCTTGGGGTCTGGTCGCCCACCCCTTGCGACTCGGCTGATGTCTTGCAGGACCGCTTCGACGGCGGCCAGCCAGGCGACCATGGTCCTATGAATCGCCGAGTCCGGCCCGATGACGATTTCCAGTGGCCGGCGAGCGAATCGATGTGTTGCCGTATGTTCAGGCGGGGTGACTCGGGCGAGCTTCATAGCTCGCAATCCAGCTAAGTGCTCGCCCGGCGAGCGCTGTATGCACCTCAGCGTTCGTGCGCCTTGGCCCCGCGTAGACCAAGCGGCAACGCAGGACATCGCCCCATTTCACATCTGCAGAGAAGCTCACGCCGCCACGATAGATCGGCCCGACCCACATTTCGGTCCGCCACTCAGCCTCGGCTACCGTCAAACGTAATAGTCCGACGAAGGCGGTCCTTGCCTGACGCGCTGGCTGCGGGAAGCATCTGACCCGAATCGCAGACCCGCTTGTAGGTGTGCGCTAAATGGAGATGGTGCACACCATGAAGAGGCGAGCCGGCGACATCACGACCGAGCGTTCAAACATGAGCTCGTACAACAAAGCTTGGAGCCGGGCGCGTCCGTGTCGTGAGCGTCCAGTCCAACCATCTTGAAAGCCTGCTCGGAGCATAGGAGCCTAGTCCCCATCAACAACTCTTGGTGGACACGTGGTGAGCGTCCAGTCCGACCATCTTGACCGGCCGCACGCGGTTCACTTGGGCTGCAGCTGTGCTCCGACGTAGGCAA